>CAZOHT010000023.1:0-63498 GCA_964579825.1 uncultured Anaerolineaceae bacterium | reverse complement strand
TGGCGAGGATGGCCGCCGCGGCCTCATCGACGGTCGCCCGCTCCAGCTCGATGTGCGCGTCCGCGGCCCCGATGAGCATCGCGTTGTACGGGATGTCGCGCTCGTCCCCGGACCCGCGGAAGTCGCTCCGGAACAGCACCACGGTCTTGCCCCGCGCGTACGAGTAGCCGCACTCCCAGCACGTCCCCGAGTCGGGATCCGCACCGTCCATGATCGCGACGACCGTATCCGCCCAATCGAGGCCCTCGAGATCCTTCAGGAAGATCGCCCGGCCGGTCCGCTCCGCGGCTGGGTGGTCCTGGGGCACGAAGACCTCGTGCCCGCCGGCCCGCAAGCGAGCGGCCAGGGCCACGTTCCAGTCCCGTTCCGGCGTCGTGAACAGGGGCCCCGCCAGGTAGATCTTCACTCGGTGGCTCCTCACGGTCGTGGTGCTGCCCGCACAGTCGTCAACGGACCGGGACAGTATCGTTGAAGCCATGACCGACCGACCACGGATCGCCGTCGTGGGCAGCACGATGATCGACCTCATCGCCTATACCTCGCGCGTGCCGGGCGCCGGCGAGACGATCCAGGGCGACGACTTCCAGCTCGGCTTCGGCGGGAAGGGCGCCAACCAGGCGGTCATGGCCCGGCTCCTGGGTGCCGAGGTCGCGATGGTCAACTCGCTCGGCGACGACGTGTTCGGCGACATGACGGTCGGCAACTTCGAGGCGCTCGGCATCGATACGACGCACCTCGCGCGTGTGCCGGGCTCGAGCGGCGTGGCGCCCATCTGGGTGGAACCCGACGGGACGAACCGGATCATCTGCGTGGCCGGAGCGAACGACGCGATGGTCGCCGAAGACGCCGCGGCCGCCATCCGGGCACTCGCTCCGCTCGACGCGGTAGTGGGCGAGTTCGAGATACCGCAGGCGGTCACGGCAGCGGCCTTCGCCGCGGCCCGTTCGCTCGGCGTCGTGACCATCCTGAATCCGGCTCCGGCCGCGGCCATGGACCCGGCCCTCCTCGCCGTCTCGGACTGGGTCATCCCGAACGAGATCGAATTCGCCGGCCTGGCCGGCGCCTCGGCCGACGCCACGGACGCGCAGATCGCGTCGTTCGCCGGCGC
This sequence comes from uncultured Anaerolineaceae bacterium, assembly GCA_964579825.1. Classification (GTDB taxonomy): domain Bacteria; phylum Chloroflexota; class Limnocylindria; order Limnocylindrales; family CSP1-4; genus SPCO01. The sequence goes on along the minus strand of CAZOHT010000023.1, from coordinate 62,390 downwards.
GACCGGGGCCCGGGTCGTGGTCACGCTGGGATCGCGCGGCGCGGCGCTCCTCGGCACGGACGGGGAGGTCCATCGGATCCCGGCACCGCCCGTGCAGGCCGTCGATACGACCGGGGCCGGCGACGCGTTCGTCGGGGCGTTCGCCTATGGGCTCGCGTCGGGGCTGGACGAACGGGCCGCGGTCAGGCTCGGGGTCAGGTGCGCCTCGGACAGCGTGCGTCGACCGGGCACCCAACGCTCCTTCCCGACGACCGAGCGGGCACGCTCGTTCCTCGAGGACCTGTCGTCCGCCGCGAGCTGACCTCGCCGGGTCGGCGGGCCGGCGGCCTCAGCGGGCCGTCGCGGCCTGCGTCGCGGGCGTGGCCGGCTTGTCGACGGACCGCGCGAATTGCAGCAACGATCCCCCGAGCGCCGAATCGGCCTTGGTGAACATGAATGGCGCCCCGGAGTTCAGCGCGCTGATCGCGCCCCGATACTCGTTGAGGACCTGGTGGTCGATCGTGCGCTTGAGGGCGCCCTCCGCATTCCGGACGTTGATGCCGGTGAACGCGTTCGAGCGATTGAGGACCAGCTGGACCTTCTTCGACTCGTAGCCGAGGTGGCTGATCGTCTCGAGCACGAGCCGCACGTTCTTCAGGCACGACAGGTCGGCGGTCATGACCACGAAGACGGTATCGGCGGCCTCGATGACGCCCAGGTTGACGTCGTCCATCCGCTTGTCGATGTCGATGAGCACGTAGTCGTACATCGCCCGCAGGTGCTCGAGGATGATCGGCATGTGCTCCGGCGTGACCAGCTCGGCGGTCTCCGGCGACGGCGGCGCCAGCAGCAGGTCCACGCCCGAGTCGTGCTTGACCAGGATCTGCCGGACGAGGTCCTGGTCCATCGACGGCGCCGTGACGATGTCCACGATGCTCTTGCGGTCCAGGCCAAGGTCGAGGAAGACCCGATGGTCCCCGAACTGGAGGTTGCCGTCGACGAGACAGACCTTCCGGCCGAGCTCGCGATGCAGGGCGATCGCGGCGTTGATCGCGATGGTCGTCGTGCCGACGCCGCCCTTGGCGCCATAGAACGCGAGCACGCGTCCGAGCGGCGGCCGGGCGAGCAGGACGTCCTTGGGGGCGAATCGGGCCAACAGGCTCTTGATGCGGGCGAGCAGCTCGGCCGGGTGGAACGGCTTGATGAGGTAGTCGTCGGCCCCGGCGCGCAGGCCGCGGACCTTTTGCTCCACCTCGCGCTCGGCGGTCAGCATGATGATCGGGACGTGCGAGGTGGTCCCCTCCTCCGCCCGGATCTTGGCCGCGACCTGGTAGCCGTCGAGCTTCGGCAGCATGACGTCGAGCAGGATCAGGTCCGGGGCTTCGGTGCCCCACAGGCGGAATCCCTCCGCGCCGTCCGCGGCGACGAAGACGTCATAGCCTTCCTGCTTCAGCGTGTACTGCAGGAGCCGCTGGACGTTCGGGTCGTCATCGACGATGAGGATCTTGCCCATCAGTCCTCCACCGGTGTCGCCGGATCGACGGGATCCGTGGCCGGCCCCGACCCGCCGATTATAGGCACCCCCGTTCGCAGCCCGGCGAATCCTGCTCGCAGGAAGGATGTCACCCGCCGCTCGTACGCCTCGGGATCCGTCGCATGGCTCCGGCTGTGCTCGGCATCCGGAACCTCCCAGTGGGTCGTCGCGGGGCCTGCGGCAGCCGCCAGTCGACGTCCATCCGCGATCGGCACCGTCGTGTCGGCCAGGCCGTGGATCAACAGCACCGGCACGGGATCCACCAGGCCGATGACCTTGATCGGGTCAGTCGCCCGCGGGTCGCCGCCGAGCGTGCGGGTGGCGCCATCGAACAGGCGCTCGGCGAGGAACGTCGGCGCGGGACCGGGCAGCCGGCTCGCGACGGGCACGGCGACGCCGGACGCGACCGAGTCGGCGACGATCGCGGCGATCCTGGGCCGGATGGCCGGCGAGGTCCCGCTGGCGGGCGTCGGATCGGCGTCGGCCGAACGCAGGGTCCCATCACCCAGCACGGCCACCGAGGCGATCGCCGTGATCCCGCCCATCGACGTCCCGACCAGCGCGACCGTCGTGACGCCGCGAGACCCGAGCCAGGCCAGGGCGCCGGCGACGTCCTCGACCTCGCGGAGCCCGAACGTGGTCGGGGCGGCGTCCGACTCGCCATGACCGCGGAAGTCCAGCCCGAGGACGCCGGCGGTGCGGCGCAGGAAGGGCCCGTACTCGACGAGGTCCGGCGCCACGGAGCCGGTGTACCCGTGCAGCAGCAGGATGGCCTCGTGCGGGTCGCGCGCCCAGGCCGAGTCGTCGGACTCCGACGGCAGCCAGCGCGCCGACAGGCGGAGGCCGTCCCTCGATCGGATCCGGACGACCTCGCCACCGAGGGCATCGATGGCCGGGCCGAGCGCCCCCTCGTCCGGCCCGACGCGGGGCGCATCGAGCAGGCGGCCGGCGGCGCGGTCGCCGACGGCTCGCAGCGCCAGCGCGGATGCCGCGACGGTGGCGGTGGCGGCGAGTGCCCGGCGGATCACCGCGGGCCTCCGGCCGGGGTGGCTTCGACGGTGGCGTGGGCGGCCGACAGCCAGGCGAAGACCAGCCCGCTCCACGTCTCGAGGTGTGGTGCGACGGCGGCGACCTCGGCCTCGTCCGCGAAGGCACCGGCCAGCTTGTCGGTCTCTCGGATCGCGACGGTCCGGCCGGCCGCGTCGGCGACATACACCGCACCCAGGTGGACGGCACCCACGTCGGTCGTGTCGTCGTTGAGGAGCGCGACCAGGCGGAAGTCGGGCACGAAGTCGGCGACCAGCTCCTCGCCCCACTCCCGGCGCAGGCCGCCGGCCAGGCCCGTGTCACCCGGGTTCAGGTGCCCACCGACCCCGATCGAGTAGCGGTCGTGCAACCGGACGTCGCCGCCCGCCCGCGTCCGGCGCATCAGGAAGTAGCGTGGACCGTCGCGGAGCACGAGGTACGGGATGACCTGCTTGAAGCGTGGATCGACCTCCATCGCCGGGCGCGGCTCGAACCGTCCCTCCCGCGCGACGAGTGCTTCGAATCCGTAGAGGCCCTCGGTCCGCAGGCCGTACCACCCGGCACCCTCGGGCAGGACGTCGCGTGGCACGACGAGGACCTGTTCGTCGACGCCCATCAGTCGAGCGCCTCGAGCTGGGCCGCGGCCCTTCGCAATCGGTGCTGGATCGACGCCACGTCCGGCCCGTCCGACGCGTCCAGGTCAGCCAGCCACGCGTCCAGGACGGCGCGGAGATCGCGGATCCGGGATGCCAGGGCCGGCGCGTTGGTCGCCGCGATCCCCGCACCCATCGTCGCATCGCCGCGGGCCAGCCGGGTCATGTCGCGCCAGCCCCCGGCGGTCAGGTCGGGCTCGAGCCCGCCGGCCGTCACCGCTTCGACCAGGGCGGCAGACAGGATGAGTGGCAGGTGGCTCGTGCCCGCGACCGCGGCGTCATGGGCGTCGGCGGTCATCCGCGTCGGGACCGCGCCACAGGCCGTCGCCAGCCACTCGACCCGCGCGACGTCCTCCTCGCCGGCCGTCGCACCGGGGACGACCACCCAGGGTCGATCGTGGAAGAGCGCTGCCGTGCCGGCCGCATAGCCGGTCACTTCGAGACCGGCCATCGGGTGGCCGCCCACGAAGCGGAGGGCCAGGGCATCGGCTCGGTCGACGATCGCGGCCTTGGTGCTCGCGACGTCCGTGATCGTGGCCCCGGGTGCCACGTCTGCCCGCCACGGCCCGCCAAGACCGTCGAGGAGGGCCAGACAGTCGAGCGGCGGAGCGGCCAGGACGATGAGGTCGGCTCCGGCGATCGCGTCGACCGGCGACCCCGCGGCTGCCTCCAGGATCCCGTCCACGACGGCCGCTTGAGGCCCGTGGCCGCTCGGCGTCCAGGCGACGAGCCGGAGGTCGGGCGACGACGCCGACTCGCGCAAGGCACGCGCGACGGATCCGCCGATGAGTCCGAAGCCGAGGAAGGCGACCAGCATCGCCCGAGTATCGCAGCCTCACCGGGCCTTCGGGCCGCGACCGCCTACGTCCGGGGACCGCCTCGGCGACGACGCCCCCGCCGATCCTCGACCCGTCGCTCCACGCCGTCCGGCGGGCCCGGGTCGTCCGGCGGATTCTGGCGTCGCTGCTGCGAGCGCCGCTCAGCATCACGCCGCTCGGTGTCCAGGTTCGCGCCGCAACGCGGGCAGCGGCGCTCCTCGGCGAAGAGCGACTCGAGGGGTGAGACCGTGTAGATCTGGCGGCCGCACGAGCGGCAGGCGAGCTTGGGCATGCGGGACCTTCGATGCGGAGGGGCGGCGGGGCTCAGACGGTCGGCAGACCGGCGAGGGCGGCGTTGACGGCCTCGAGCGGGTACTCGTAGTCCTCGAGGGACCCATCGAGGTAGCGCTCGTACGACGCCAGGTCGAAGTGACCGTGGCCGCACAGGTTGAACAGGATGACCTTCGGTTCGCCGGCTTCCTTGGCCGCGAGGGCCTCGTCGATGGCGACCTTGATGGCGTGGGTGGGCTCTGGCGCCGGCAGGATGCCCTCGGCGCGGGCGAACTGGACGCCGGCCGCGAAGCTGGCGCGCTGGTGGACGCTGCGAGCCTCGATGAGGTCGTGCTCCTTGAGCAGGCTGACCAGGGGCGCCATGCCGTGGTAGCGCAACCCGCCGGCATGGATCGGCTCCGGGATGAAGTCCGAACCGAGCGTGTGCATCTTCACGATGGGCGCCATCTTGCCGGTGTCGCCGAAGTCGTAGGCGTAGACCCCACGCGTCAGGCTCGGGGCGGCCTCGGGCTCGCAGGCGATGATCCGGTGGTTCGCCCCGTCGCGGAAGTTGCGCCCCAGGAACGGGAAGGTGAGACCGGCGAAGTTCGACCCGCCGCCCGTGCACCCGATGACGACGTCCGGCGACTCGCCGGCCATGCCCATCTGCTCGATGGCTTCCTGGCCGATGACCGTCTGGTGCAGCAGGACGTGGTTCAACACGGACCCGAGCGCGTACTTCGTGTCGTCTCGCGTGGCCGCATCCTCGACGGCCTCGCTGATGGCCATCCCGAGCGAGCCCGGGCTGTCCGGCGTCTGGGCCAGCACCGCGCGGCCGTAATTCGTCGTCAACGATGGGCTCGCCACGACCTCCGAGCCGTAGGTCTCCATCAGGATCCGGCGGTACGGCTTCTGGTCGTAGCTGGCGCGGACCATGTAGACCTTGACCTCGAGGCCGAACATGGCGCCGGCGAACGCCATCGCGCTCCCCCACTGCCCGGCACCGGTCTCGGTCGCGATGCGCTTGACCCCGGCTTCCTTGTTGTAGAACGCCTGCGGCAGCGCCGTGTTCGGCTTGTGGCTGCCGGCGGGGCTGACGCCCTCGTACTTGTAGTAGATGTGGGCCGGCGTATCGAGCGCCTTCTCGAGCCGGTGGGCGCGATAGAGCGGGCTCGGGCGGTACAGGCGATAGGCGTCGCGGACCGGCTCCGGGATCTCGATCTCCCGTTCGCCCGAGACCTCCTGGCCGATGAGGGCCATCGGGAACAGCGGCGCCAGATCGTCCGGACCGATGGGCTGCATCGTGCCCGGGTGCAGGGGCGGTGACGGCGCCACCCCCGCCGGCAGGTCGGCGGCGATGTTGTACCAGGCCCGCGGGATCCGCGACTCATCCAGGATGAACTTGGTCTGTCGAGGATCCGACGGCGCCATGGCGATCTCCTGCTGCGCGCGGTGCCGTCGGGGTGTGACGGTCGCCGGGAGGGCAGCCTACCGCCCGGCAGACCCGCCGTGCAACCACGACCTGCGGCGCGGGCCGCGCATCAGGCGAACGGGACGATCTCCACGGGCTCGTAGCGTGCCGGGCCTCCGCCGGTCAGGCTCTCGAACAGACCCATCCGGTCCACCTGGGCGGAGATCCGCAGGTCCGCGGCCTCCTCCATCAGGATCCCGGCGATCGCCCGGCCGGCGGGGACGCCGTCGGAGCGGGCGAGCGTCAGGTGCGCCCGGAGCGGGCGGGTCTCCGACGGCCAGCCGGCCGCGACCAGCGACGCCTCCAGTCGGGCCGCCAGGTCGGTCAGCGGTCCGACGCCGTCCAGGATGTCCACCCACAGCGCCCGCGGCCGGCCGTCTTCCGGGAAGTAGCCCGCGGTGCCGAGGACCAGGTCGAACGGGGCGACGCCGTGCCCGGCCTCGATCGTGGCCGCGCGGGCGGGCTCCACCCTGGGCTCCAGCGTCGGCCCGAGGTAGCGGAGCGTGATGTGCAGGCCGTCCATGCGGACCCAGCGCACGTCGCGGCCACCGCCCGGCACGCCGCGCACGCGGACCCGGTCCACGAGTGCTCCGATGGCGTCGTTCGCTTCGGGCGGCAACGGGACGGCGACGAAGAGGCGCCGACCTGGCTCGAACTCCCCGGGGTACCGGGGCGGCCGCCGCGAGGCGGAGCCGGCGGTCACGAGGCGGGCTCGCCGACCTCGGTCTCCCAGGTGATCCGATCGGCGGTCAGGACCTCGAGCGCGCGCTCGCGCTCGCGCCAGCCGATCATCTCGACCGTCTTGTCCTCGAGCGCCTTGTAGGTCTGGAAGAAGTGCTCGATCTCGACCAGGCGGTGGGGTCGGACCTGCTTGAGCTTCGTGATGTGCTGCTGGTGGGCGTCACCCAGGGCCACGCACAGCACCTTGAAGTCGAAGCCCTTCTCGTCGCGCATCTCGAGACCGCCGATCGGGCGTGCCCAGACGTGACAGCCGGTGAACGTCGGCTCGTCGATGATCAGGAGCGCATCGGTGTGGTCGCCGTCGCCGGCGCGCGTCCCCTCGATGAAGCCGTAGTCGAAGTTGTAGAAGACAGCCGACGACAGGACGCGGTCCAGCCGGTAGACGCCGACCTCCTCGTCGAACTCGTACTTGTTGCGGCTGCCTCGCGGGATCTCGACCACGATCTCGACGACATCGGGAAACGGCGCTGGGCTCTTCATGCCCGAAGTCTAGACGCGCCGTGCCCGAGCCGAGTCGCGATGCCTCGGTCAGTCGTTGTAGAGGCGTTCCTCGATGAGCTTTTCCTGCACCGTGCGGCCGTTCGGGTCGAAGCAGCTGAACTCGAAGTGCTTCTCGAACTCGAGGTCCACGTTGTCCTGGCCGCCGCGGTTCTTCTCGACCGAGATGATCACCCAGTCACGGAAGCGCTGCGCCTGGTACGGGTTGAACTCGATGTTGACCTTGGCGACGATGTGGTACTTCTCGTTGAGGATCAGGATGATGTCCGCTTCGTAGTTGATGGCCGACGAGCCGCGCAGGTGGAAGTTGCGCAGGCGCGACGCCTTCAGGCCCTCCTTGTCCGCGGCCACGATGCTGATCATCGGCACGTCCTCGGCCAGGGCGATGTCCTTGAGGCCGTTGACGATGTACGTGACCTTCTCGGTCTCGTTCTCGGGCTCCGGGATCTGCGGGACCTTCTGCATGTAGTCCACGAAGACGACGAGCCGACGGTCGCCCGACAGCGCTCGATGCTGCTGGACGAGCTTGCGGATGTTGTCGACGGTGCTGGCCGTCTGCGACCCGCGCATCAGGAACAGGTTCTGGCCGTAGCGAGCGATCCGGTCGAGCGACGGGCGCAGGCGCGGGTTGTTCGCCAGCTGGGCGGCGTTCCCACCCTCGGCCGTCCAGGTGCCCATGATCTCCTTGCGGACGTCCTGGATCTTGATCGCGCCGGTCTTGTGGGGGAGGTGCGCGAGCGCCGACTCCATGGCGATGAGCCGGTTGAGCAGGTACAGCTCGTCGTGCTCGAAGCAGATGTACAGGACGTTGGCCTGACCGCCCGACGCGATATTGCGCGCCATCTGGAGGGCCATCGTCGTCTTGCCGGTGCCCTGGGCACCACCGATGAGGAGCAGCTCCCCGGCCCGCAGGCCGGTCCCGATGGTCTTGTCCAGCGGCGTGAAGCCGAGCGGGACCGGCTGGTACTCGCCGACGTTGCCGGTCGTGACCTTCTCGTTCAGGTCCACCAGGACATCCAGCGCGGATCGCGGCTGCATGCTGCCGTTGTCGGTATCGAGTCGCCAGGTCACATGCTTCGCAGCAGTCGTATCGGCGGCGTCGGTGCTCACGCGGTCGGTTCCTCCGGGGGGAGTGGCTATGACCCTACCTTAGCACTCAGGATGCCCCGAATCACCCACCCGCACCTACCAAAACCCCACAAGGACCGGCGTCGGCGACCGCCGCGTCCGGGGGCGCGCAAGGCCCCGGATCAGAGCTCCGCCGTCGCGAGCTCCTCCCACGCCCGGACGACCGTCCGGATGGCCGTCTCGTAGTTGTCCATGTCCATGGACTCGTTCGGGGCGTGGGCGTGATCGTCCGGCGGCACGAACCCCATCAGCACGACCGGCAGGCCGAGGATCGACTCGAAGCTGGCCGTAACGGGGATGGATCCACCTTCGCGGATATACAGCGGCTCCCGACCGAAGGTCGCCTCGATGGCGCGCGCGCACGCCTGCGTCGCGGGATGATCGGCGGGCGTGAGGCTGGGCCGGCCGCCACCGAGGTCCTGGATCGTCACGGTCACGCCGGGCGGGGCGATCTCGTGGACATACGCCTGGAACGCCTCGAAGATCCGGCCCGGATGCTGCGCGGTCACCAGGCGACAGCTCACCTTGGCGTGCGCGTGCGCCGGGATGATGGTCTTGGCACCGATCCCCGCGAAGCCGCCCCAGATCCCGTTGACGTCCAGGGTCGGCCGCGCGCCGCGTCGCTCGAGCGTCGTGAACCCGGCCTCCCCGACCAGGGCCGGGACGCCGAGCTCAGCCTGGTAGGCGGCCTCGTCGAACGGCAGCGCCGCGAGCTGGGCCCGCTCGTCGTCGGTGAGCGCCACGACGTCGTCGTAGAACCCGGGGATCCGGATCCGGCCATCCGCGCCCTTGAGACCCGCGATGATGTGGGCCAGGGCGTTGGCCGGGTTCTGGACCGCCCCGCCGAACCCGCCGGAGTGCAGGTCCACCTCCGTGCCGACGACATCGATCTGGGCGTACATGAGGCCGCGTAGACCGATCGTGATCGCCGGCCGATTACCCTCGAAGAAGCCGGAGTCGCTGATGATCGCGACGTCGGCCGACAGGCGGTCGCGATTGGCCTCCAACCATCGGTCGAGGTGGATCGACGAGGATTCCTCCTCGCCTTCGAAGATGTACCTGAGGTTGATCGGGAACCCGCCACGGGTCGCCAGCTGGGCCGCGGCGGCCATCAGGTGGAGGTGGATCTGGCCCTTGTCGTCGGCCGAGCCGCGCGCGAGCATCCGGCCCCCGACGACGACCGGCTCGAACGGCGGCGAGGTCCACAGGTCGAGCGGATCCACCGGCTGGACGTCGTAGTGGCCGTAGACGATGGCCGTGGGCGCCCCCTCGGCGTGCAGCCAGTCGGCGTAGACGACGGGGTGCCCGCCGGTCTCGCTGACCTCGACGTGCTCCAGCCCGGCGGTCGTCAGGGCGTCCGCGAGCCACTCGGCGGCGGCGCGACAGTCCGGGGCGTGCGCGGGGATGGCCGAGATGCTCGGGATGCGCAGGAAGGCCTTGTAGGACTCGAGCCGGGCGTCCCTGGTCTCGTCGAGATAGGCCTCGATGTCGGCCATCGTCGCGCTGGTGTCGGTCATCGGTACTCCTCGGTCATGTCGGTGGAGGATGCCAGAGTGGAGGGTCCGACATGCGACGAGCGGGCCGTCGCCGGCCCGCTCGCGTGCGGTGTCAGGATGTGGGCGAGGATCAGGCCGGCTGCGGGTCCGGAGCCACGACCGCCGGCTTGTCCCCGTGGACGAGCGCGTTGCCGTTGATGTCGAGCTTCGGCGGGAAGTCGCTGAACAGCGACTCGAAGCCCTCGGCGTCGACGGTCTCCTCGGCGACCAGCTTCTCGGCCAGCATGACGAGCTTGTCCTTGTGGGTCGTGAGGACCTCGGTGGCTCGCTCGTACGCTCGGTCGATGATCGCGCGGACCTCTTCGTCGATGGTCTGGGCGACTTCCTCGCTGTAGTCGCGCTGCTCGCCCATGGACCGGCCCAGGAAGACCATCTCGTCGCGCTTCCCGAAGGACAGCGGGCCGAGCTTGTCGCTCATCCCGAACTCGGTGACCATCCGGCGGGCCAGGTCGGTCGCCTTCTCGATGTCGTTGCTGGCACCCGTGGTCGTGTCGCCGAAGATGAGGCGCTCGGCGACGTTGCCGCCGAGCAGGCCGGCGATCTTGTCCTCGAACTCGGTCTTGGACTGCAGGTAGCGGTCCTCGGTCGGGAGGGCCATCGTGTAGCCGAGGGCCATGCCGCGGCTGATGATGGTGACCTTGGCGACCGGATCGCACTTCGGCAGGACGCGCTGCACGACCGCGTGACCACCCTCGTGGTAGGCGATGATCACCTTCTCGGCGTCCGAGATGATCCGGGACTTGCGCTCCGGACCGGCGACGATCCGCTCCAGGGCTTCCTGGAACTCGGACATCCCGATGGTCTTCTTGTTGCGGCGGGCGGCCAGGATGGCGGCCTCGTTGACCAGGTTGGCCAGATCCGCGCCGGAGAACCCCGGGGACTGGCGGGCGACGCCTTCGACCTCGACGCCCTTGTCGAGCGGCTTGCCCTTGATGTGGACCTTGAGGATCTCGGTCCGCCCCTTCATGTCCGGGCGGTCCAGGATGACCTGGCGGTCGAACCGGCCCGGACGCAGCAGCGCCGGGTCCAGGACGTCCGGTCGGTTGGTGGCGGCGACGACGATGACGGCGGTGTTCGTATCGAAGCCGTCCATCTCGACGAGGATCTGGTTGAGCGTCTGCTCGCGCTCGTCATGGCTGCCGCCGAGGCCGGCGCCGCGCTGGCGGCCGACCGCGTCGATCTCGTCGACGAAGACGATGCACGGCGAGTTGCGCTTGGCCTGGTCGAACAGGTCGCGGACGCGGCTGGCGCCGACGCCGACGAACATCTCGACGAACTCGGAGCCGGAGATGCTGAAGAACGGCACGCCGGCCTCGCCGGCCACGGCCCGGGCCATGAGCGTCTTGCCGGTGCCGGGAGGGCCGACGAGCAGGACGCCGCGCGGGATGCGCGCCCCGAGCGAGTTGAACTTCTCGGGGAACTTCAGGAACTCGACGACCTCCTGGAGCTCCATCTTGGCTTCGTCGACGCCGGCCACGTCGTTGAACGTGACGACGGTCTTGTTGCCGAGGAACATCCGGGCCCGGCTCTTGCCGAAGGACATCGCCTGGTTATTCGTGCCCTGGGCCTGGCGCATCATGAAGAAGATGAACCCGCCGATGATCAGCAGCGGCAGCACGAAGGTCGCGATGAGGCTGATCCACGAGGTATCCGGGACCGGTTCCGCCCGGAACGTGTTCTCGGGCAACGGGTTCCCGCCCCGCTCGGCCGCCGCGAGCATGTCCGGCAGGACCTGGGTCAGGATGCTCGGCACGACCACGCTGTACGTCGACGGTTCGCCCTTGGACTTGACCGCGAGCGTATCGCCGGTCTGGATCGCCTCCGTCACGTTGCCGGCCGCGACATCGTTGAGGAAGGCCTGGTAGCCCACGTCCTTGGCCGGCGTCGTGCTGTTGATCCAGGTGAACAGCAGTGCCGCCGTGCCCACGACGAGGAACAGCATCACGATGCCGTTCCGGAAGAACTTCGGATTCAAGAGGGAGCCTCCGGGGTCAAGTCGGGCGCCGACCGTGCGTCGCCGTCCCGCGAGTATAGCGCCGGGGTCCGTGACGACCCCATGACGGTGGTCCTGTCCCCCACCTGTCCCTACGGACGCCGAACCCACCCGGATGGTGATGCGTCGAGGGATGAAGAAAACGACACGACCCTCCGTTCGTCGGGAGGGTCGTGTCGGATCGGGTCGAGGATGGTAGCGGAGGGCGGATTTGAACCACCGACCAAGGGCTTATGAGTCCCCTGCTCTACCACTGAGCTACTCCGCCACGGGTGTCGGCTGCCTATTCTAGCTCAGTCGTGCGCGGGGGCCGCGGATCCACTCGGGCCGTCCGCCCGGCCGAGCGGGATCCCGATGGCGTCGAGCCACGCTCGCAGGTTGCGGTAGACGGCCGGGGCGCCCAGTGGCACCGGCTCGTCGAGTTCCCACTCGACCGGATGCAGGATGAACGGTTCGGTCTGCGGACCGCCCAGGCCGCCATGCGACCCGATCAGCTCCTCGAAGGCGGCGACCTCGCCGAGTTCCACGTCGTACTGGCTCAGGAGGAGGATGTCCGGGGCGTGGGTCATGGCGTCCTCCCGCTTGAGGCTGAGGATCGTGTGCGGACCGAACAGGGCCGTCGGGTCTTCGCCCTCCACCCGGTCCTGGTCGAGGAAGCGAACGCCGTCTCGCCCGATGGCCATGGCGCCATCCCGGCTGGAGCGCACGAGCATCAGGCCGACGCCCGGGTGATCCACGAGGGCCGTCAGCAGACCCGGGTCCCGCTCCTCCATCTCCTCGACGGTCAGCCGATGATCGTGGCCGGTGAACCAGACGAGCCCGAGATTGCCCGAGCCGACCACGACGATCGCGGACTCGTCGGCGGGCGGGGGGATGTCGGCCTGGTCCAGGTCCACGACACCGTTCGTCGTGCTGTCGGCCAGGGCCGCCCGCGCGATGCTCGGTCCGACACCCTTGCTTCGAGTGATCTCCGACAGGAACGAGTTGACGAAGGTCGAACCCTCGGCGGCGGTCCTCGACTGGACCAGGGTCGCCCGACCGCCCATGAGGTCGCGGACCACTTCGCCCAGGCTCTTGCCGTAGCGCTGCTTGAAGGTGGCGCCCAGGCTCTGCCCGTGATCCGAGAGGACCACGAACCGATACGGACGGGGCGCGTCCTTCGCCGCCTTCTCGAGCGTGGCGATCGCCCGATCCACCCCATCGAGGGCTTCGAACGACTCGACCCGCTCGGGCCCGCAGTGGTGGGCGAGTTCGTCATAGTCGGTGAAGTCGGCATAGATGACATTCGTCCCGCGGTACATCTCCTCGATGATCAGGGACGTGTTGACGTCGCGGAGCAGCACGTTGCTCGCCGCGCGCATCCCCGCGTACTTCAGCCCGCGATGCATCTGGGGCCGGATCCCGGATCGGCGGGTCCGTCGGGCCTGGACCAGTTCCTTGACGAACTCGCCCAGGAACATGGAGAACGAGCGCAGGTACCCGCTGGGGCTCAGGAAGAACCCGAGGAAGGCCTTGCTGTCGCCGATCCCCTGCGACTCGTCCTTGATCGCGGCCGTCGTCAGATAGGCGCGGGTGGCGTCACCGGTGACCAGGTTGCAGATGCTGGCACCGTTGTTCGACAGGAGGCCTTCCCCGTTCGAGACGCGGCGCACGATCTCGCCGGCGTCCACCGGATTGCTCGAGACCATCAGGTGTTGGCGGTCGCGCTCGTACCAGCGGAATGCCGGGATGCCGTCGTTGTTGCCATGCAGGATCCCGGCCTGGCTGGCCGACGTCATCGACGGCAGGATCGCCTCCCAGCGGGACAGCCGGTGACTGCCGTCGCGGACCCAACCCGCCATCGTGTTGACCGAGCCCGCTCGCATCCGCGCCGCAAGGATCGGATGGGCCAGGCCATCGATCTGGATGATGACCAGACCGGGCCGCTCGCTCCGGGCGGCGGCGCCCTTCTGGAGCATGCTCTGGATGAGCAGGCCGTAGAACGAGTCGCCGCTGTCGATGCCCAGGATGGCCGTCAGGGCCGTGCCGAAGATCGCGTAGACGAACGAGCCGAACAGGGCCGGCACGAGCCCGCCGACGTGGACGCCTGGGACGAGGTTGGCCGCGACCACGAAGATCAGCACCTGGAGCACCAGGACCGCGATCGCGGTCAGGACGAGCGAACGCGGCGCGACGAGCGCCAGCACGAACGGGCGGATGATGGCGTTGAAGATCGCCATCAGGACCACGACGAGGACACCGTCGAGGAATCGATCGATCGTGATGTTCGGCAGCAGCCACGCGGTGAGCCAGAACGCGACGGCGGAGACGACGAGGGTGATGATCAGTCGCTTGGCAAGCGCCTTGGGACCGCCCCGCCACTCCCACAGGATGCGCAGCTGGGTCGAGAACAGACTCGTCGGACTCATCGGGTTCGGCGACCGGTCTCGGGGCGGTCGAAGCCGTGCGGCGCTGTCATCGGGACTCCTGTCATACGCCCTCGCCGTCCGGCGGTGTCAGGCGCCGGCGATGCGAGGGGGCCTACCTGACGGACGCGCGATCCAGGCACCGGACCGGACGGAGAACGCGCCGTCGCGGCGAGAGCATAGTCGACGCAGCTGGTGCCCGGCTGGCCGGACGATCACGTCAGGCCGGTCGTCGATCCGACCCGGACGACCGCCCGCGACGGCCGGCCACCGATCGTCGTGCTATCGGAAGGTGTCGCAGTCCGCGACGTTGCCGCTTCGGTAGCCCGCCGTGAACCACGCCTGCCGCTGCTCGGACGAGCCGTGGGTCCATCCCTCCGGTTCGATGCGACCGGTCGTGGACTGCTGGATGCGGTCGTCGCCGACGGCGGCGGCGGCGCCGAGCGCCTCGTCGATGTCGCCCGGCTCCAGCTCCGAGATCGCGGAGTGCGCCCAGACGCCCGCGAGGCAGTCCGCCTGCAGCTCCTGCTTGACCGACAGCTCGTTCCGGCGCGAGTCGTCCTTCGCGACCTCGTCCTGGACGAACCCGGACACACCGGTGACGGTCTGGATGTGATGGCCGAACTCGTGGGCGATGACGTAGGCCATCGCGAAGTCACCCGGTGCACCGAAGCGGGACTTGAGCTCATCGAAGAAGCCGAGATCCAGGTAGACCTTCTGATCGGCCGGGCAGTAGAACGGACCGGTGGCCGCCGATGCCGGACCACACCCGGACGACGTGGAGCCATCGAACAGGACCAGCTTGGTCTCGGGGTAGTCACGGCCGGCCTGGCTGAACGTCGAGGCCCAGAAGTCCTGGACGTCCGACACGATGTAGGCGACGAACTCGTCGGTCTCACCCTGGGGATCGAGCGTGCCACCCGGCTCGGCCACGCCGGCGCCGAGGCCGGACAGCCCGGACAGCCCGCCGCCACCGCCCAGGACGCCGCTGATCAGCAGCAGGCCGATGACCACGACGATGATCAGGCCACCGGCGCCGCCCGCGGTCTTCTTGCCCAGCGCGCCACCGAGCACGACCGCCCCCAGACCGCCGAGGTCCGCGCCGCTGCCGCCACCCTGTCCGCGTCGATCCTCAATCTGGTCGTAGCCCTGGCCCCGTTTCCACTTCATCGGGCTGCTCCTTGCGTCTCCGGCGCCGCGTCGGCGAGGCCCGTCAGCCTATCGGACTTCAGCCATCCGCGACTTCGTGGAGGCGGCCGGTCGAGACGTCGAAGATCAGGCCATGCACCTGGCCACGCAGCCAGGGGTCGGCGCGCAAGCGCTCGAGCGAGGCGCGGACGGTCGCTTCCAGGTCGAGGAACGAGCCGAAGGCGATATCCCGTCGAACGCCGCTTCTGGCGGCCAGTCGATCGCGCACGGCGTCCTCGTCAAGGTCGAGCAGGCCACACCGGGTGTGCATGATGACGATGACCTCGTCGGTCGCCAGGACGTGCTGGCTCACGATGAGCGACCGGATGACATCGTCGGTGACGATCCCGCCGGCATTTCGGATGAGGTGCGCGTCGCCCGTCCGCAGGCCCAGGGTCTCCTCGATGTCGAGGCGGCCGTCCATGCACGCGACGATGGCGAGGCCGCTCAGCGGCGACGCGGTCAGGCGCGACCGGTCGAAGGCGTCCGTGTAGCGCTCGTTCTCCCGGAGGACGCGGGCGTACTCCGCGGACCGATCGCCCTGGAGCGGGCGATCCTCAGGGTCGTCCGTCAAGCGTTCGGGCTCGACCCGCTGCCGTACCGGTCGATGACCTCACCGATGGTCATCTGCCCGTAGGTCGCGCCGAGCTCCTCGCGAGCGACGCGCCACATCGTGCGCAGCGGCCGCGGTCCGGAGGTATCGAGGGTGTCCAGGCGCAGGGTGCCGAAGCGCTCGATGCCCGGCACGGCTCGGAGGTCGTTGGCAAGTCGAGTGGCGGCTTCGGCGACCGTGGTCTCGCTGGTGACCTCCGCGACCTGCGGACGCCGAGTGGCCGACGGTGCCGGCGTGGCCGGGCCTGCCGCGGTGTCGGTCCGGGCCGCCGGGGCGGTCGTGGCACCCCGCGTGGCCGCGGTCGCCCCACGGACCGCCCGTTCCGCATCCTGCATCGCCGCGTCGACGGCCTCGCTGGTCTCGAACCGAGGCGGTGGCGGGGCCGCGGACGCGCTCGAGGTGGCGGACGGATCGCCGGTCGACGTCGACGCGGACGCGGACGCGGACGCGGCGGATGTGCCACCGCTCCCCCGAGCACCGCCGCCGGATCCAGTCACCCCGCCGCTGCCGCCGGAGCCACTCGAGCCGCCGGAGCCCGGACCGCCGCCGCCGCGCTTCGGCTTGGGCGGCTCGTCGTCGCTCCCGCCACCCGACCCGCCGAGGGCGTCATTGAGCATCCCGGGGATGTCGATACCGGTGAGACCGTACACGGTCGAGTTGGCCTCGGTGACGGTCCGGGTCACGTTCTTGACCAGGTCGGAGGCGCCGTCGTTGGACAGCACGGTCAGCTGCTGGATGTTGCCCATCGGCTCGGCAGCGGCCCGCACGATCTCCGGCAACATCGAGAGGACAGTCTGGATGATGGCCGCCTCGTTGAACTGCCGGTAGGCGTCGGCCCGGAGGGCCAGAGCCTTGGCTTCGGCCTCGCCCTTGGTGAACGTGATGCCCGCTTCGGCGTTGCCCTCCAGGGTGGTTCGCTTGGCCTCGGCCTCGGCGTTGACCGCCACGACCCGGGCCTGTGCCTCGCCCTTGGTGACCGTGACGGCCGCCTCGGCCGAGCCGGCCAGCTTGACCCGCTCCGCCTCGGCCTGGGCCTGGGCGATCCGGGCCGACTTGTCGCCTTCGGCCCGGCGGACCTGCGCCTCGGCCTCGGCCTCGGCCGGCCGGACGGTGCTGGTCAGCAGCTCCATCTGCTTGCGGGCGGCTTCGAGTTCGGCCAGTTCGGTCTGCTTGCGCGTCACCTCCTGGGTCGCCTCGGCCTCGGCCAGCGGACCGGCCTGGGCGGCCCGTGCCTGGGCCGCGGTCGTCTGCGTCTCGGTCTCGGCGCGACGCAGGGCGACATCGCGCTGGGCGTTGATCTTGACCTGCTCGGCCTCGGCCTCCCGGACCGCGGCCTCCTGGTCGGCCGACGCCTTGGCCATCCGGGCGTCGCGCTCGCGGCGGGCCGTCTCCTGCTGGCCGATCAGCTCCATGTAGCCGGACTCGTCGCGGATCGCCTGGATCGTGAACGAGTCGATCTGGAGGCCGGACGTCGCGAGGTCGCCCTTGGCGGCGTCCTGCACGGCCTGCTGGAACTTCTGGCGGTCGAGGTTCAGCTCCTCGATGGTCAGGGTGCCCACGATGGAGCGCAGGGACCCCTCGAGGACGTTCTTCACGATCGAGTCGACCGAGCTCTCGTCGGCCTCGAGGAAGCGCTCGGCGGCGTTGCGGATGGCCTCGTCGTCGGCGCCGATCTTGAAGGTCGCGACGCCCTGTACGGCCACCTTGATGCCCTGGCGGGACACGGCGTCGGCGAGGTTGACGTTGATCTGGCGGGCAGTCAGCTTGAGCCGGCCGACCTTGTGGATGAGCGGCATGACGATGACGCCACCGCCGCGGACGACCTTCAGGTTGCGCCGGCCATCCGGGCTCTTGTCGCGTTGGCCCGAGACGACCAGGGCCTCGTTGGCGCCCGCCACCTTGTAGCGGCTGCCGATGTACGACACGATCAGGACGATGATGATGATGACGAAGAAGATCGGCAGCACGCCGCTGCCGATGAAGTCAAAGATCTGCGACACGATCCGCCCCCTCCTGGAGTGATGCCTCGTCCGCCGCACCGGTTGCGGGTGTGGTCGGGGTCGATGATGGGCTTGGTGGCGACGACGTCGCCTGGGGCGCCGGTGTCGCCGGCTCGACGATCAGTCCCGCGCCGGCCGTCCCGGTGACGCGAGCCGTCGTGCCGGAGGGGATGTCGGTCGTGGCCGTCGCGCTGTACTCGTGGGTCTGGCCCTCCTTCTTCACGAGCACGCTCCCGTAGCGCCCGGCCGGGATGCCCACGGCCACATAGGCGTCGTCACCGACGAGGTCGCTGGTGGAGAACGGCTCGTCGGCCTGGGCGCGTCGGAGCAGCGTGAACAGCGTGTAGGCGATGGCCATCCCGAACAGGCCGAACACGGTCCCCACGAGCGCCGCCTGGCCCCCGTGGACGTCGAGGATCTCGGTCGCGAACAGACCGCCGACCCCGAACATCGCGATGAACGACAACAGCAGCGGCATCAGCGAGGTGCCGGCGATGTCGAAGTCGAAGACGGCGCCGAGGAGGTCGTCCACCAGGACGGTCAGGAGGAGCAGGCCGCCGCCCACCAGGGTGCAGACGATGAAGACGAAGTTCTCGACCGGGACGTCGATCATCGAGTGAGCCGTCGCCTCCAGGAAGGGCCGCCGGGGCCCGGGAGGGACAGGATAGCGGTCGCGCGGCGAGACGGCGAGAGCGATCCGTCGGATCGCCGCGAGGTCAGTCGCCAGCGCCGAACAGGAGCGTCAGCCAGTGATCCAGCGGGCTGCCGTCGTCGATCGTCGAGCCGAGACGGACCGACGCCGACCCCGGCGCATCGGGCGGCAGGGAGGGGGCGTTCGGATCCAGCGTGAACGCGATCTCACGCGGTCGGCCAAGACCGTACGCCCGCGCCTCCTGGTCGATGTACCGCTGGCGCTGGATCTGCTGGAGCTCGCGACTCAGCGCGGCGACGCGAGAGGCCTGCTCGGCGTTCGAGACGACCAGGGCATCGGCGCGGGTGGACGCGGCCGCCGCGTCGCCGACCTGGCGGGCGAACATCAGGACGATCCAGGCCGACAGCAGGAGGCCGAGGGCGATGGCCACGCGGCGGCCCGTGATGCCGGCGATCGGCAGGGTCGCCAGGTCCGGTGCGACCAGGCGCGAAGCCGACGTCGGCGCGGCGTCGGGATCGACCTCGGGGGCGTCGTCGTCGAGCGGCGGCGCGGCGTTCGGGCGGGTCATCCGGGGGAGCGTAGCTACGCGTCCGGAGCGTGTCAACCCGCGCGGGTGTGACAACGGAGCTGTCACACCTCGAGGGCACGGTGGGTCTATCATCCACAGAACCGAACGTGCGTTCTATCTGCTCCGAGGGACCACCGTGCGCCTGTATGCCCCCGCCGACACGCCCACCGTCCTCGCCGACCTGTTGGCCGAGCCGTCCATCGCGCGCGGCGTCGTGCACCACGCGACCATCCCGGCTCGCGAGGCCGCCTACGGCGACTTCCCGGACTGGCTCGATCCGCGGATCGTCGAGGGCCTGGCCTCACGCGGGATCACGCGGCCGTACCTCCACCAGGCGGAGGCCCTGGCCGGCGTCCATGCCGGCGAGGACATCGTGGTGGTGACCCCGACGGCATCGGGCAAGAGCCTCTGCTACATGCTGCCGATCCTCCAGGCCATCGTCGACGACCCGGCATCACGGGCGCTCATGCTGTTCCCGACCAAGGCCCTCGGCCAGGACCAGGTCACCGAATTCGGTGAGTTCGCGGCGGCGGCCGGGTTGCCGATCATCACCTCGACCTACGACGGCGACACCCCCGCCCCCATCCGGTCCGCCATCCGGGCGGCCGGCCAGGTCGTGGTCACCAACCCCGACATGCTCCACAGCGCGATCCTGCCGCACCACACGAAGTGGTTCCAGCTGTTCGAACAGCTCAAGGTCATCGTGATCGACGAGCTGCACACCTACCGCGGGATCTTCGGCGGGCATGTCGCCAACGTCCTGCGTCGCCTGCTCCGGATCTGCGCGCACTACGGGAGCCACCCGCTCATCGTGTGCTGCTCCGCGACGATCGGGAACCCTGGCGAACTGGCGACGATGCTCACCGGGCGTCCGACCCGCCTCATCGACCGCAACGGGGCCCCGGCCGGCGAGCGGCACGTCCTCCTCGTGGACCCACCGGTCATGGAGCCGGCGAGTGGCGCTCGCGCCTCGGCCGAGACGCTCGCCCAGCGATGGGCGCTCCCATTCCTCCGCGCGGGTCGGCAGACGATCCTGTTCGGGCGCTCGCGCGTGGCGGTCGAGATCCTCCTGACCGGCCTGCGCGAGTCGCTGCGCGAGAGCTACGGTCCGCGCTCACGCGTTCGCGGGTATCGCGGCGGGTACCTGCCCACGGAACGGCGAGCCATCGAGCGGGGCCTGCGCGACGGCGAGATCCTGGGTGTCGTCGCCACGAATGCGCTGGAGCTCGGCGTGGACATCGGACGACTCGACGTGGCCATCCTGGCGGGCTACCCGGGCTCGGTCGCTGCGACCTGGCAGCAGATCGGTCGGGCCGGTCGACGCCTCGGCACCAGCGTCGCCGTCCTCGTCGCGTCGGGGCGACCGGTGGACCAGTACGTCATCCACCACCCGGAGTTCCTGCTGGAGAGTGCGCCCGAGGAAGCCCGCCTCGATCCGGACAACCTGCATGTCCTCCTGGCCCACCTCCGGGCGGCCACGTTCGAGCTGCCGTTCGACTCGGGTGAGGTGTTCGGACCGGGCGCGGCCGATGACCTGCTCGCCTTCCTCGCCGAGGAACGGCAGGTTCGCCAGGCGGACGACGGGCGCTGGTACTGGTCGTCCGAGAACTTCCCGGCCTCCGAGATCTCCCTGCGTTCGGCCGCGCCGGAGAATGTCGTCATCATCGACACGACCCCGGCTCGCCCGAAGGTCCTCGGCGAGGTGGACCTGTTCAGCGCCCAGGTGCTCGTCCACGAGCGGGCGATCTACATCCACGAGTCGGTCCAGTACTACGTGGACCGCCTCGAATGGCACGAGCGGAAGGCGTACGTCCACCGGGTCGACGTGGACCATTACACGTACGCGAATCGAGCGGTCACGCTCAAGCCACTCGAGGTGTTCGCCGAAGCCCCGGCGACGAACGGGCGACGGATCCACGGCGAGGTCATGGTCGCCAGCCTCGTGACCCTCTTCAAGAAGCTGAAGTTCCTCACCGACGAGAACGTCGGCTGGGGCCCGATCGACCTTCCCGAGCTCGAACTCCAGACGACGGCGTACTGGCTGACGGCGGAAGCACCGCGCGAGCGCTGGCGACGCGACGACCTCGATGTGGCGCTCATGGGGGCGGGGCGGGCCATCCAGACGGTCGCATCGGTCCTCCTCATGGTCGATCCACGCGACCTCGGCCTCGTCACCCAGGTCCGCTCGCCCCACTCCGAGGCGCCGACGATCTACCTGTACGAGGCCGTTCCCGGCGGGATCGGGCTGTCCGAGCGACTGTGGGACCGACACCGCGATCTCATCGTCGGAGCCGCGGACCTCATCCGGTCGTGCGGGTGCGACGCGGGCTGCCCGGCCTGCACCGGACCGCGCCTCGAACCCGACGTCGACGCGCGAGCCCTCAGCCTGCGCCTCCTCGACGAGCTGGGCGCAGGACGACCCACGAGCGTCGGTCGGTGATCGACCAGCAGGCGCTGCTCGCCCGTCGCCTGGCCCGGTACCGGGAGACGATCGAGCGGCCGGCGACCGACCCGGCCCTCGCCCCGCCGACGCCCGGGAGTCCCACGCGAGCCGAACGGATGGCGGCCGCGGTCGGCGGCGAGGTTCGGACGGGGCCGGGCGGGTCCGTGGTGTGGTACACGTCGCCACCTCGATCGATCCCGATCGATCGCATGCGGCTGGCGGATCTGCCCGGACATCCGGATCCGACGACGCCCCTCCTCTGTCTCGATACCGAGACGACGGGCCTCGCGACCGCGGCTGGGACGGTCGCCTGGCTCGTGGGTCTCGGCTGGTGGGTCGGTGAGGCGTTCCACCAGGTCCAGTTGCTCGTCCCGGATCACGCGGATGAGCCGGCGATGCTGGCGGCGCTCGACGACCTGATCCCGGCCGACAGCTGGTTGGTCACGTACAACGGTCGGGGGTTCGACTGGCCGCTGCTGGTCGCCCGCTATCGGCTCCACCGGTCCCCCGCCCCGGACCACGCGGGCCACCTGGATCTCCTGCCCATCGTTCGCCGACTGTTCCGGCACCGGATGGCCGACGCCCGGCTCCGGACGGCCGAGGAGGAACTCCTCGGGATCCGCCGCCACGGCGATGTCGATGGTGGGGAGATCGCGAGCCTGTACCTGGGATTCCTGCGCGGTGGATCGGCAGCTCCGCTTGCGGACGTCGTGCGCCACAACGATCAGGACGTTCGATCACTGGCCCGCCTGCTCGGGCACCTTGGCACGGGGCTCGCCGATCGGCGCACCTGGCCCCGAAGTCATCCGGGCGACCTCGCCGGCCTCGCACGGTCCTACGCTCGGGAGGGTCGCATGGTCGACGCGCTCGAATGCCTCGACATCGCGACCGAGTTGCCGCCGCCGCCCCCGCGCCCGGCTCCGCAGCCGTCGAGCGGATCCACCTGGTGGTCTCCGGGCAGCCGACCGGACTTCGGGGCACGCGTCCTGGACCGGGAGCGCCCGCCGCGGACGGACCCCGGCGGCCCGTGGACGTCGGTGCGGATCGCGATCGAACGCGCCCGGCTGCAGCGCCGGGCGGGTGATCCCATCGCGGCCGCGCGGTCGTGGCGCCACCTGATGGACGAACCGGGTCGGGCCGCCATCGTGGCCGCCATCGAGCTCGCGAAACTCCACGAGCACCAGTT
The DNA here is from genome assembly GCA_964579825.1 of uncultured Anaerolineaceae bacterium. GTDB lineage: Bacteria > Chloroflexota > Limnocylindria > Limnocylindrales > CSP1-4 > SPCO01. The sequence goes on along the minus strand of CAZOHT010000023.1, from coordinate 39,668 downwards.
CGACGACCTGGCGGGTGCGCTCGAGGTCGCCACGACCGGGCTCGGCCGAGCCGACTGGCGTCGCCGGATGGGCCATCCGGAGCCCGCCCTCGAGCGCGACCTGCGCCGGCGGGTCGATCGCCTGCGGCGCCGGATGAGCCGGCTGACACGGGCCGCCCCGACACGCAAGCTCGTGCGGCGGGGTCAGCCCTCGGGAGCCGCCTCGAGCGGGTGATGGCCCACCTGCGGCTCGAGGGTCGGGACCACGGCCCGTCGGATCGTCTCGTCGGCGCGCCGGAGGTTGACGGCCGCCCGGTCCGGGACCCCGTCCAGACCGACCGCCTCGACCGCGAGCGCGCCCGCCGCCGCCGCGAACCGCAGATCGAGTGGCCGCCGCGATCGGCGGCGCCCGGCGATGGCTGGACGCAGCGCGCTCGCGGCGAGTGCGGCCAGGAAGGTGTCCCCGGCCCCGGTCGGATCCACTTCGGCGGCGCGCGTCGGGGCGTAGCGCACGGCGGTCGACGGGCCGTCCTCACCGACCCGGACCAGCAGGCCGCCGTCGCTCCCACGAGTGACCAGCAGGTCCGAGCCCGGCTTGAGCAGCGAGCACAGCTGCGCCAGGGTCGTGTCCGGGTCCACGTCGTTGTGGCTGACGCCCACCAGATCCGCCCGGCGCAGGAGCGCTGACGGCCCCGGCGGGGCCCGCCTGACCTGGTGGCCCGCCTCGAGCACGCGCAGGAACCCCTGCCACGCGACGACGACGTACGCCGTGGGCGGGACGACGGCGGCCCAGTCGTCGAGGACCTCTCCCGCGACCGGCGTGAACGACCACGCACGCGCATCGCGCCACGCCTCGGGCAAGTCCACGACCGGGAGCGGCAGACCGGGTGCCAGGCACGTCTGGACCCGTCCGTCCGGTGTCTCGATATTGTGGAAGACCGGCCCTTCGGCCAGGGGCACGGTCAGGACGTCAACGCCGGCCGCCCGGAGTGCCTCGAGCTCGGCGCTCCTTGCCGCCTCGGCGTCCACCCCGATGACCGCTGCCGTCCGCAGCCCGAGCCGGGCCGTCGTGAAGGCCGCGTAGGTCACGCCGCCACCCAGCCGCCAACCACGCGGGTCATGGGGCGCGATGTCTCGTGCCGCCGAGCCGATATGGAGGATCTCCAGGCGGCGCTTCGCCATCAGGTGCACTCCGCTGCGGCGGCGTCGGCTCGTATACTGCCGGCCCAGTCCCGCCGCACGACGGAGCCGACGTGTTCTTCTACGAACTTCATGAAGGTGACAACGAGATCTACTCGGACGTGCTGGTCGCGAGCGATTCCGAGTGGGAGCCGGAGGAGTTCTTCGAGCTCGTCCAGAAGATCCGACGCCGCATCCAGGACCAGTTCCACCAAGATACCCTCGTGGAGGCCATCGCCGTGGAACTCGAGCGTGACCACGGCTTCGTCTTCATCAGCGACGACAGCCTGATGGCCGCCGTCAACGTCTCGACCGTCGAAGAGGACAACTTCCTCGCCGAGCTCGAGGTCGAACACGCCGATCGGGACGAGGACGCGGATGACGACGACGATGACGACGACATCGACGAATCGGGCAACGTCAAGGACGGCTTCCGGACCATCTATGCCGACCTCGATATCGACCCGGACGCGCTCCCGAACTAGCGCTACTTGCTGAACAGGATCTCCAGCACGTCGCCGTCTCGAACCTTGTAGGTCTTGCCTTCCGAACGCAGGCGGCCGTGCTTGCGCGCCTCGGCCATGGACCCGAGCGTCACCAGATCCTCGTACGACACCGTCTCGGCCCGGATGAACCCCTTGGCCAGGTCCGTGTGGATGGCGCCGGCCGCGTCGACGGCGGTGGAGCCATCCGGGATCGGCCAGGCGCGGCACTCGTCCGGTCCGGCCGTCAGGAACGAGATGAGCCCGAGCAGGCGATACGACAGCGCGATGATCCGGTCCAGGCCCGACCCGTGGATCCCGAGTTCCTCCATGAACACGGCCGCCTCGTCCGGTTCGAGTTCGCCGAGCTCCATCTCGATCCGCGCCGACAGGGCGTCCACGACGGCGTGGTCGTGGGCATAGGCCGCGGTCAGGGCGGCGACCCGGTCCGGGGCACGTCCGAGGTCTGCCTCGCCGACGTTGAGCAGCACCATCACGGGCTTCTGGGTGAGGAACCGGAAGCCGCGGATCGCCTTCTCCTCGTCGGCGTCCAGCGCCAGGTCGCGGATCGGGCGTCCGGCCTCAAGCCCCGTCTTGAGCCGCCGCAGGACGACCTCCTCGCGCTCGTTCGCCTCGCGCTCGGCCTGCGTGCCGTGCCGTCCGCTGCCGGCCAGCCGATCCAGGCGGCGGTCCGTCATCGCGAGATCCGCCAGCACGAACTCCAGGTCGAGGCGCTCCAGGTCCCGGTCCGGGTCCACGCTGCCGTCGGGATGCGGGAAGGCCGGATCCTCGAACGCCCGCACGACGTGCAGCAGCGCATCGGAATCGCGCAGACGGGCGAGGTGGTCGGCCGGCAACTCCTCCGTGCCGACGTGGCCCTCCGACGACGCGGGCACGGCCGGCAGGTCGACGTAGGTCACGTCCGCCTGGACGATCTTCTTCGGCTTGAAGATGCCGGCGAGTGTCTCGAGCCGGGCATCCGGGACCTTGACGACGCCGACGTTCAGCGTGACGCCGCCATAGCCGCCGGTCTCGGCGTGGCCGCGGGTGAGCGTGTTGAAGACGGTCGTCTTGCCCGCTCCGGCAAGCCCGACGATGGCGATCTGCATCGGCGCATTGTCGCCGGGATCAGTACCCCGCGCTCGGGTCCACCACGTTGAGCAGGGGGTCTCCCGTCGCGAACCGACGCAGGTTGTCGCAGAACAGGTCGACGCTGCGATCCAGGACCCGCCCGCTCGACCACGACGTGTGCGGCGTCACGATCACGTTGTCCATGGCGTAGAACGGCGAGTCGGGCGGCAGTGGTTCGTCGTGGAACGTGTCCAGGACCGCGCCGCCCAGGGGTCCGTCGTGCAGGGCGCGGAGCAGCGCTCGCTCATCGATGAGCCGACCGCGGGCGACGTTGATGAGCCACGCACCAGGCTTGACCAGCGCGAGCGTCCGGTCGTTGATCATCTCCCGGGTCTCGGGGGTCAGCGGAGCGGCGAGCACGATGAAGTCCGACTCCGCGAGGAGCTCCGGCAGGCTGTCCGGGCCGCCGACACGATCCAGCATCAGCTCGCCGAACGCACGTTCGTCACCCGCGCCCTCACCGGTCGCGGAGTCCGTTCCCGCCTCCGCCCGGCGCCGGACCGCGACGACACGGCACCCGAACGCGGTGGACAGCGCACCGACGGCCCGCCCGATGGAGCCGAGGCCGACGATCCCGACGGTCACGTCGCGCAGTTCCGCGCCCTCGAGTGGCTGCCACGTCCGCTCGCGCTGGAGCTCGAGCAGCTGCGGCAGCCGGCGGCTCACGGCGAGGATCATCATCAGGACGTACTCGGCGATCGGCCGGCTGAACACGCCACGGGCGTTGGTCACCACGAGGCCGCGTTCGCGCGAGGCCGGGGTCAGCGCCCGGTCCACACCCGAGGTCGCGGAGTGGACCCATGACAGGTGCGGGGCGCGCACGAGCAGGCGATCGAACGCGTCCGATGTCAGCCAGCCACGCAGCATGACCTCCACGTCGTCCAGCGGGCCGTCCGCCAGGCCCTCGATGGACACGGTGACGAGCCGGGCACCTGGGGCGGCGGCGCGGATCCGCTCCAGGTCGCGCGAGCGGTAGCGGGCGGACAGGATGGGGCTCAGCGCGATGGCGGCCGGGGCACCGCCCGGGCCGCTTCCAGGGCCGGCCGTCCGCCGCAGGCCGGCCGGCTCGCCCGGTCCGGAGGCTCCCTTGGCGGCGCTCACGCCGCGACCTGCCGGTCGAGGACGCGGGCCATCCACGCCCCCGGATCGTCGATCTCCCCGTCTCGCGGAAGCGTCTCGGGGCCATCCCACAGCCGGTCCAGCGCCTTGGGCCCGCGGGCGCCGGCGATGGCCCGCACGAACGCCTCGCCCTTGCGGTACTGCTCCATCTTCAGGTCCATCCCGGTGATCCGCAGGATCGCCCGCTCGAACGGGGTCCGGCGGGTCCGACGCTCGTGGAAGCGCGCGCTGATCCGATCGACGCCGGGCACGAGGTCCTTGCCGACCTCGTCCATGACGTAGTCGCAGAAGCCCTCCAGGAGGCTCATGACCGCCTGCGTCTCGCGAAAGAGGGCCCGCTGCTCCTGGCTCATCAGGCGTTCCATCCAGTGACCCCCGTCCGACTCGCCGCGAAGCGTCCGTCGGACGCCCTTGACGGCCTCGCGACCCACGCCCTTGACATCCTTGCCGAACAGGCTGAGCTGGCGCTCCAGCCGCGACGCCAGGTACGGGCGGAGCCACGGATGCGCCTCGAACTCGAACGCGTGGGTGGTCTCGTGGAGCGCGATCCAGGTCCGGAACGGGTCGAGTGGGACGCCGAGCGTCTTCGCCGTCGCGCGGATGTTCTCCTCGACGAACAGGAGTCGCCCGGGCGCCGCCTCGGTGGACAGCAGCGCCAGGTCGTATTGCCCGAGGACCCGCTGGCCCATGAACCCGAGCAGGAACCCGAGCTGGCGCGTGGTGACCCATCGGTTGGCGAGCGCCATCGAGGCCTTCGCGAGGCCGCCGCCGGGCGGGATGACCTGGTCGAGCAGATCCGCCTCCAGCTTGCCGATGAGCGACGCGAACGAGCCCGTGTTGGCACGGACCCAGCCAGCGCGGTCCACGACGCCGGATCGGTCCACGACGCCTGGCAGATCCGCCCCGAGATACTCGCCGAGGGCCGGCACGATCCGGGCCATCGCCGCCGCGTAGGACGGCTCGCTGGCGCGCAACTCGTCCGCGCTGAGCGATCCGGGAGCGCGCTCCAGGCGCGCGATCGCCACCCGCTCCACGGCCGGCCAGTCCACCAGCCCCTGGCGCGCGGCTCGTTCCGCCCGGCGTCCGGCGACGGTCGCGGCGACGCCCAGCGCCGACCCGATCAGGAAGCCGGCCTGCCAGATGCGGTCGTCCCGGCCGGACCCACGTCCCCCGACGCCGTCGGTCATCCCGCCGGGACCCCCAGGTCCACGCGTTCCACGTCCGGGAACGCCGAACCGAACAGCCGACCGGCCAGGTCGTGGAACGCCGCGGGATCGCCGGTGGTGAGTTGCCGATGGGACGCCTCCCCGATCCGCTCGTCGGGTGCGTCGTGACCCGCGCGACCGGCCTCGGCCGCCGTGCCGCGGGTCGTTCCGGGGGCTTCCAGCCCATTGACGATCAGGAGCTCGGCCAGGGCCGAGGCCGTGGCCGTCGCGGAGTCCACGATGGCCACGCGATCCCCCACGGCCGCCGCGATAAGGGATCGGAGCAGCGGGTAATGGGTGCACCCCAGGAGGAGCGTGTCCACGGTCGCCCCGGGCGGACGGGGGAAGATCGATTCGCCCGAGGAGTCCGGCCCGCCCAGGAGGGGCGCCAGCGCGTCCGCGATGGCCGCCTCGGCGATCGGGCCGCTCAGGACCCCGGCTTCGACGAGCGGCACGAGGGCGGGCGTGGCGTGCTCGTACACCTCGACCGCGGGGTTCTCGTCCTTGATCGCCTCGAAGTAGGCGTGCGAACGGATCGTGGCGGGGGTGGCGATGACGCCGACACGGCGGTTGCGGGTCGCGAGCGCCGCTGCGGACGCCCCCGCCCGGATGACGCCCAGGACCGGCAGGGCGTAGCGGCGCCGGTACGACGCCAATCCGACGGCGGTCGACGTGTTGCAGGCCACGACGATGGCCTTCACATCGCGCTCGACGAGCGCATCGAGGGACTGCGTCGAGTAGGCCAGGACCTCGTCGTCGGTCCGGATCCCGTACGGGGTACGGGCGTTGTCGCCCAGGTAGATCGTGGATTCCCGGGGCGATCGGCGGACGATCTCGCGCAGGACCGTCAGGCCGCCCACTCCCGAGTCGAAGACACCGAGCGGACGGGGGTCGGACATGGCCTACTGGCGGGCGACGCTGGCCGCGACGCGCGCGGACCCCAGGAGTTCCTCGGCCGTGCGCAGGATGTCCTGACTGACGATCGCGGCGGGGTTGGCCAGGACGAACGGGACACCCTCGTTGTTCGACTGGACGACGAGCATCCCGTCGGACATGACCCGATGCTCCGGGACTCGCCCGAGCGCCCGCTCCAGGTCGCCGGGGTCGATTCCGCCCGGCGAGTCCGCCCGGTTGACGAGGTAGTGGACCTTGCTCGCGGGATAGCCGATCGCCCGGAACGTGTCCGCCATCGCGACCGTGTTGTGGATCGTCGTGGAGTCGTACGTCACGATCTCGACGATCGTGTCGCTCGTGTCCAGGAACGCCAGGTTCACGTCGTTGAGGTGGCTGCTCATGTCGATGACGATGACGTTGTAGACGCGGCGCAGGAGCGACAGGATCTTGTCGAGGTCACGCGGCGTGATCATCTCGGCCATCTCGATGCGCGGCGGCGCGAGCAGGATGTCGATGCCGGACGGGTCGCGCCACAGGACATCGCCGAGATCGGACTCGGCGATCCGGTCGGTCGGGAGATCCAGGATCGACGGAGCATCCGAGGGGACCTTGAGGAGCGAACGCAGGTCGCCGAACTGGAGGCTGCCATCGATCAGGACCGTGCGCTGGCCGAGCTGGCCGATGGCGACCGCGAGGTTGAACGCGATCGTCGTCTTGCCGACCCCGCCCTTCGGGGCGAACACGGACATGATCCGGGTCCCCATCGTCGCCTGGTCGAGGGCATAGTCCTTCTTGACCTGGGCGATCCGGGTCATCAGGTCGAACCCGGAGAACGGCATCGACAGGACGCCGTGGATGCCACCCGGGACATCGACCTCGACCGGGTTCTGCGGGACGGTGAGCATGATGACCGGCACGCCGAGCTTGGACTCGTTGATCATCTCGGCGAGCTTGGGGCCCTTGACCCGGCCCTGCAGCAGGGCGTCGACGATGACCACGTCCGGTCGGAGCTCCGCGATGAAGCCGAGCGCCTTCGCGCCATCGGAGATGACATCCACGAGCTTCACGTGGGCCTGTGCGTTCAGCAGCCCCCGGATGTATTGCGCGACCTGCGGGACGTCCTCGACGACGAGCAGCCGTGTGCCTTCGTTCGGTGCCATCCGGCCGACGATACCACGCAGCCGTCCGTCGGTTGACTCCCCCGGAGGTCCCGGTCGGGAGGCGACCGGTCAGGGCTTGACGGCCACGAGGACGGCGCGCTCGCTTCCAGGTCCGAAGGCCTCCAGCCCGTACCCGCCCGCGAGGACCTCGACGACGAGTCCGGCCTCCTCCGCGAAGGCCACCAGGTCGTCCGCCGAGACGAGCCTGAGCCGGTCGCTCCGGACCCACCGGTGGGGTGGCTGGCCCTGCTCCCCTTCCTCGAAGATGGTCGTCAGCGAGATCGTGCCCGTGGCGGCGTCATGGGTCGCGGAGCCGGCCTTCGTGACGAGGCGGCCGGTCTCGGGATCCGTGCGCGGCCATTCGAGCACGATCCGGCCGTCGTACCGGGCCAGGTCCTCGGCGTCCGGCAGCCAGACGTCCACGGTCGCCACGCCGCCCGGGGCCAGGTGGTCCGCGAGCGTCCGGAATGCCGCGCGCTGGGCGTGGCGTGACGCCAGGACCATGAGCGAGTTGAGGGCGATGAAGGCGAGGCCGTAGCGGCCGGCATCCGGCAGTCGCAGCCCGAGCAGATCCGCCTCCACGAACGTCAGCCGGTCGTCACCCAACCCCTCGCGGGCCGCATAGGCCCGGCCGCGGTCCAGCATGGCCGGATCCAGGTCGACGGCCGTGACCCGGTTGCCCGCGAGCGCCAGCGGCACCGCGACCCGGCCGCTCCCGGCCGCCAGCTCCAGGATCGGACCGCCGGTCCGCTCCGCGAGGGCCAGGTAGAGGTCCAGGTCGCCCGGGTCCTCGGCGACGTCGAGGTCGTACAGGCGGGCAAGCGCCGCGGACGTCGCCGGGTCGATGGCCTAGGCCTCCCAGCGGACGCGGCCGCCGGCCTGGCGGCGCACGGCCAGCGCGCTGATCGCCTCGAGCGCGCAGCGGTTGGCGGCCATCGCCGTCGTCTCCGCCTGGTCGTATGGCGGTGACACCTCCACGATGTCCATCCCGGCCAGGTCCACGGACCCGACGATCTGGCGGATCGCCCGCAGGACCTCGCGGGTCAGCATGCCACCCGGTTCCGGCGTGCCGGTGCCGGGCGCCATCCCCGGGTCGATGACGTCGATATCGATGGACAGGTAGATCGAGTCGGGTCCGTCCAGGGCCTCGGCGATGGCGTCGCGGATCACGTCTTCCGCGCCGCGCTCCTCGATCTCGGTCATGAAGTGGTAGCGGAGACCCTGTTCCTCCATCCACTCGAACGTGTCCTTGGGCGGCCAGTAGCCGCGCAGGCCCACCTGGACGAAGTTGCTGCCCTTGACCGCGCCGGACTCGATGAGCCGACGCATCGGCGTCCCGTGGCTGGCGAGGACGCCCCAGCCGTCCGCGGCCGTGTCCGCGTGGGCGTCGAAGTGGACGATCCCGATGCTCCCCGGTCGGCGCGTTTCGGCGACGGCCGTCGCGGCCGGCCAGGTGATCGAGTGGTCGCCGCCCAGGATGATCGGGATGGCGCCGGTGCCCGCGACCTCGCGGATCTTGCGGTAGATCATCGCGTGACCGCGCTCGATCCACGACGGGACGATGTTCGCGTCCCCGGCATCCACGACGGTGAGGATCTCGAACGGGTCCACGTCGAGCTGGAGCGAGTAGATGGAGCCGCTGGTGTATTGCGCCTCACGGATCGCGCGCGGCCCGAAGCGCGCGCCCGGTCGGTGACTGACCGCATCGTCGAACGGGGCTCCGACGATGGCGACGTCCACCTCCCGACGGCGCAGTTCCGCCGGGTCCGTGATCCAGGGCAGCTTCATGAACGTGGACGGGCCGACGTAGGTCGGCAGGTCGAAGTCGTCGAACGACTCGAACTCGGCATCCCAGCCGTTGTGCGACGCGAAGTCCTTGTCGAGGGACGGATCGTGCGGGCGCTCAGCCACGGGGGTCCTCCGGGAGACGGCCGCGGATCGGTCCGCCGCGGGATGGTCGGGTCCGTCTCGCTGGGGGCGCCGCCGGTTCGAGATCGTCGTCCAGCGGGGCGCGCCGGCTCGATGGTAGCACCGGCCGTTTCGCGTTACGCCTCCCGGTTGAACTCCCGCCAGGCCGCGTCCACCAGCGCCGGGTCGGCGTACAGGTCGTACGCGGTCTGCGCCACGATCGTGGCCGCGAGCAGGGTCACCTCGTCGGCGCGGGGCGTGACGGCCGCATCGCGGAACTCGGTCGAGTGCCCGGCGGTGCCCTCCGGCGCGATCGCGAGGTCCGGGTGGATCGTGGGGCAGACCCAGCTGACGTTGCCCATGTCCGTGCTGCCAGCGTTCAGGTCGTCACCCATCTCCTCGATGCCGTAGGGGGTCATGTTGGCCGTGAACAGGCCGCCCAGGACCCGGTTGTTGTTCATCGTGGTCGCCCCGCCGGAGTAGGTCACCGTGACGGTGGTACCGGTCGCGATGGCCGCCGCCTCGCACATGGCCGAGAACTGGGCCTTCATCACTTCGTAATAGTCCTGCTCCGTGCTGCGGAGCATGAACCAGGCCCGGGTGTGGTCCGGGATGATGTTGGCCGCGGTCCCGCCCTCCTGGATGATCCCGTGCACGCGGGCAGACGGCAGGAGCTGCTGGCGCCACAGGCCGACCGAGCTGAACAAGAGGACCATCGCGTCGAGGGCGTTCCTGCCCTTCCACGGATCGGACGAGGCATGGGCCTGGAGGCCGGTGAAGACGACGTCCACGTCTTCCGACGCGAGCGGCCAGCTGTAGACATGGCTCCGGTCGCAGGGGTGGTACAGGAGCGCCGCGTCCAGGCCATCGAACAGGCCGTCCTCGATCATCTGCTTCTTGCCGCTCCCCCGCTCCTCCGCCGGGCAACCGAGGAACACGATCTCGCCCGGCAACTCGTCGGCGATGGACGCCAGCGCGATGGCAGCCCCGACGCCGGACGCCGCCATCGTGTTGTGGCCACATCCGTGCCCCAGCCCCGGCAGGGCGTCGTACTCGGCGAGGATGCCGACCCGAGGACCCGCACCGCCGCGTTCGCCGCGCTTCACGGCACGGACCGCCGTCGAGAGGCTGCCGGCGGGTGCCTCCACCTCGAACCCATGGCGAGCCAGGATCTCGCCGACCCACGCGGCCGCGTGGACTTCCTCGTAGGCGGGCTCGGGGTCGGCGTGGATCCGATGCGACAGGTCGAGGATCTCGTCGCGGGCGGACTCGACCGCCGCGGCCAGGCGAGCCTTCATCGTGGCATTCGGTTCGGCGGGGGTCGTGCTGGTCAGCGCTGACACGAGGACTCCTGGGAAGCCCGGATCCGGGCGGTGGCATGGGCGCCACGATCGTACCGGGTCAGCGCTCCGCGGACAGGGTCGCTTCGGCGACGACGACCAGGGCGATCATGAACACGGCGATCGGCAACTCCAGCACGCCCTGGAGCCGCAGGACGACGAGCAGCGTGATCACGAGACCGACCCATGCGCCGCGTCGGGCGGCACGGGTCCAGTCGCCCTGGAACGCGATGCGCTTGTGCCGGCCGAACGCGGTCAGCCAGAACAGCGGGACCATCGTCAAGCCGACTGCAAGGCCCATCAGGGCGGCGCCGAGGAACCCCGCGCTCGGGTCCTTGATCGGGTCCTGCGTCGTCACGACCAGGCCGACCAGGATCCAGACGACGAAGGCGGCCGCAAAGACGCCCAGATTCAGCATCCGGTCGCGGGCTTCCATGACCAGCGAGTCTAGGGGCTCGGCCCCGTCGCCGACCGCCCACGGTCGAACGAGCCGGGCGACACCATCCATGCGCGCGTTCATCGGGGCGTCTCCGGGGCGTCGAGCCCGGCCAGCGCCGCCTCGACCCCACGACGTAAGTCGTCTCGACTGAACGGCTGGAGCAGGACGCCGTGGACCATGGCCTCGTGGGAGCGGGCTCGATCCACGGCATCCGGGTCGGCTGACATCAGCAGGACGCGCAGGCCGGGCCGGGCGAGCGACAGGCGGGCGGCAAGTTCGATCCCGGACATCGCCGCCATCTCGATCGCACTGACGAGCAGGACGGGTTCGACGGTCGACCCGAAGACCTCGCGAAGCGCCGCGCGCCCATCCGTGGCCCAGATGACCGGGTGGCCGACCTCGCCGAGGATCCGCGCGATGCGCTGGACCTCCCGCCGGTCCTCATCCACGACGACGACCGTGCCCGGCGTGACGGGCGCCGCGAGCCGACCCGCTGGCGCGGGCGAAGCGCGTTTCGCCGCCGGCGTGCCAGGCCGGTCGTCAGGCATGGTCGATGTGGCCTCCAGGTCCATCCGACGTCGCACATGGCGACGGGGAGTCCGGAGGATGGACGTCGTGACCGGAGACGTCGACTCGGGCGAATGCCCTATCGCCGGGCGACGCTGGACGGACAGAGATCCCGGAAGGCGCAGTACGTGCAGGCGAGGTAGTCGGGCTTCGCGTCGTAGTCCCGGGCCCGGATGCCGGTCGCCGCGACCTGGATCTTGTCGCGCGCCTTGGCCAGCCGCTTCGGGTCCACGGGGACCTCCGCCACGAGTCCGGACTCCAGGAAGTGCAGGGCGACGGCATCGGGCAGGCGGCCTGTCATCGCCTCGTACCCCATCGCGTAGATCTGGAGTTGGAGCGACTCGCGCGCGCGCTGGCGCGCCTTGACCGGATCGCGGACATCGGACGACTTGTAGTCCGTGATGGTCACCCGCTCCGGGCCGAGCATCTCGAGCGTCGGCGACACGATGTCCGCACTCGGGGCGGCAGGCGAACGGTGCGGGCCGTCCGCGGCGTCGCCCGCGGCCACGATGTCGACGCGGTCCCACCGACCGCGGACCCGATCGCCACCCAGCTGGAAGCTGAACTCTCGCTCCACGTACGTCGGGATGACCGCGTCCGGCTGGAGCTGGGCCGCTCGGAATCGGCGGAGTGCGGCGCGGCCGGCGTCCAGGCGCGCCTCCTCGTGCTCGCGGCTCACGAACCCCTCGTTGGTCATGGCCGCCGTGAACGCCTCACCCAACTCCGCGTCCGACATGACGTGGCCCCTGGCGTGCCGCTGGTGGAAGAGCTGGACCGCCCGGTGCAGGGCGGCCCCATAGACGATCGCGTGATGGGGCGCGAGCGGGACCCGCAGGACGTGGGCGTACTTGTACTTGAGCGGGCACGTGAGGTAGTCGTCGACCTGGTAGAAGCTCAGCGACAACGGTTCGTCGATCGGACCCTTGGCGATGGCGGCCGGGGCCGGCTGCGCCTCGAACGCCGCGAGACGCTCGGCAGCCGTCGGTGCCGCAGCCCCCGCGCCGGGGACACCGGCCGCAGCCGGCAGGTCCAACGCCTCGAGCACGAACGGCGACACGCGCCGAGCGCGGGCGCCACCGTAGTCCGCGGCGTGCGACAGGATGAGTTCGTCGCGGGCGCGGGTCATCGCCACGTAGCAGAGGCGGCGTTCTTCGGCCAGGGCCGACGCCGACGTGGGCGGTGTCCTGCGACCCAGGCCGGCCGGGAGCGGCAGCGTCTCTCCCCGACCCGATGACGGGAACCGTCCGGCGACCATCCCGGGCAGGAAGACCACGGGAAACTCCAGGCCCTTCGCCTTGTGGACGGTCAGGACGGCGACGGCGTCCGCATCGGGATCCAGCTCAGCCGTGGCGGGATCGTCGCCCGCCTCGATGAGGGTGTCGAGATGCCGGGCGACGAAGATGGCCCGGTCGTCGGCGAGGATCGCGGACTGCGCACGGACGATCTCGAAGAACCGAGCGATGTTCCCGAGCGCCTCCTCGGCCGCGACCGAATCCGTGCCGGCCAGGCGGGCCAGCATCCCGCTCCCGCGCAGGAACCGGTACAGCAGCTCCCCGGCCGGCTGCTCATGCGCCGCCTCGGCGTAGGCCTGCAGGTCCGAGACCAGCTTCGACACCACCGCGCGCGTCTCCGGGCTCACCCGCAGGATCCCGGGCTGGTCGACGAGTTCGACCAGGATGGCCCAGATCGACCGGTTCCGGCGTCGGGCCATGTTGACGATGCCGGTCAGGTCCTCACCGCCCAGTCCGTACAGCTCCGAGGCGGCCAGCGCGTAGACGGCCACGCTGGACTCCGGGTCGGCGACGACCCGCAGGAACGCCAGCAGGAGGCGGACCTCGGGCCGGCTGTAGAGCCCGGATGTTCCGGAGAATCGCCACGGGATGCCCGCCAGGTTGAGGGCCCGCAGGATGGGATCCGCATGGCCGTTCGCCCGCACGAGGATCGCGTGATCCCGCGGAGCGGCCCCCGCGGCGATCCGACGACCGATCTCGGCGGCGATCCAGTCCGATTCCTCGGACCCCGAGGCGAACACCTCGAGGCGGAGCGGGCTCGGCTTCGGCGTGCGACGCTCGGCACGGAGTCGCTTGAGCACGCCGGTACGGACCTCGAGGCGGTCCGGGTCGTTGAACCGGATCATCCGGTACGACGCGTCGAGGATGGGAGCGAGCGAGCGGTAGTTCCGCCGCAGGACGACGGTCCGGGCGCCCAGGTACCGGTCCTGGAAGGCGAGGATGTTGTCGACGGCCGCGCCGCGGAAGGCGTAGATGGCCTGGTCGTCGTCCCCGACGACGGTCACGTTCCGATGCGACTCGGCCAGGACCGAGACCAGCTCCGCCTGGGCCCGGTTCGTGTCCTGGAACTCATCCACCAGGATGTACCTGAACCGCCCCGCGATCGCGGCCCGAGCCTCCGCCGACGTCCGGACCAGTCGGAGCGCGAGGGCGACCTGGTCGCCGAAATCGATGCAGCCGCTCTCGGCCATCAGGCGCTGGTAGGTCGCATACGCTCGGGCCAACTCCGACTGACGGTCCGCCCCCTCGACCGCGGCGTCGCGACCGGCCGCCACGTCGACCAGTGCCGCTTCCTCGGCCAGCCGATCGGCGTGGGCCAGGTAGTCGTCCGGGCGGATGTCCTCGTCCTTGCACCGGCTGAACAGGGTCGCGAGCGCGGCCAGGAACCGCGTCGGATCGCCCAGCGGACGGTAGGCGTCCAGGTCGAACTCGAACAGGTGCTCGCGCAGGAAGATGACCACCTCGGGTCGGGACAGCACCCGAACGTCGGTCGGCAGCCCCAGCTCCAGGGCGTACTCGCGGATCAGGCCGTCCCCGAAAGCATGGAAGGTGGCGATCGCGGTGTCCGTGTAGCCATAGGGCACGAGCTGGTCCACTCGCACGGCCATCTCCTCGGCCGCCTTGTCCGTGAACGTCAGGGCGAGGATCTCCGACGGGCGCGCCCGGCGCGTGGCGATGAGCCAGGCGATCCGTCGCGTGATGACCTGCGTCTTGCCGGTGCCGGCACCGGCGACGACGAGCATCGGACCGTCGCCGTGAGTCACGGCTCGCAGCTGGTCCGGATCCAGGCCCCCGAGCAGGGCCTCGAGGCCATGCGCCGGACCATCCGGCACCGGTGCCATGACCGGCACGAACTCGCGCCAGGCGGGCAGTTGGTCCAGGGGCGAGGGCTCGCGGCGGGATCGTCGGCGAGCCGGGATCACGGCAGGCGTCGGGCGAAGCGTCGAGGTGGTGGGGGCCATGACGGCACCGTGGCCGACCACCGTGTCAGCTAGCCTGTCAGGCCGTCGCCTGCCTGATCGCGGCCTGCTCCTCGTCGGACAGGCTGGTCTCGGATCGACCGGCCTTGACGGCCTTCGCGTAGAAGCGCGTGCCCTGCCTGGCGTGCAGGCTGGAGAGGATCCAGCCGTCGCCCTTCGCGTCGAGCATCGCGAGCGCGAAGCTCTGGTTGCCGCCGGTGTCCTCGAATGGGTTGTAGCGCACGAGGCCCACCCGCTGGAAGGCGGTGGGCATGACCGATTCGAGCGCCTTCGTCCGGGCCGCCACGTCGTCGAGCTCGCGCGCGACGGCATAGACCTTGTCGATGTGCGCTTCGAGCACGCCCTCGAAGCTCTTGCCACTCTCGCCCCGGGTGATGCCGTCGAGTCGGGCGCTCAGGCGGCTCGTCCGGCGGAGCAACGCGACGACGATCACGAGCAAGAGCACAGTCAGGATGGCCAGGACGGCCACGAGCGGGCCGAGATCCGACTCCAGGAGCGCGTTCAGATCGATGACCGGGTCCTCCTCAGGGCGAGGGCGAGTCTAGCAGCCGGGCGCGGCGGACGGACCCGCCCGACTGACCGAACCCACGACCGGTGCTATCCTTCGCCGTCGACTCGACCCATCGACGGAGGCCCCGCCAGTCCCATGGCCAAGCGCGCCCGAGGCAGCACCTCACGACCCGGCCAGCGAGCGCCGATCCAGCGCAGCGCGCCGCGCTCCAAGAGCGGCCCGGTCACGCCCGACATCGATCTCGACGAGACCGCCCTGGCCGCGTATGGCGGGCAGTCACTGACCGATGCCGACATCGCCCGCGCCGCCGAGCTCGAGGCGCAGATCGTCGCGGAGCAGAAGGCCGCGGAAGGTGGCAGCACGACCGCACGGACCCGGGCGGTGGCACCCGGCCCCCGCCCCGCCACCGGCAGCATCGCCGTCGCCGCGACCGAGGAATATGCCTACGTCGCGCGCGACGTCCGTCGCGTCGTGCTGATCGGCGGCTCGTTGATCGCCCTGCTGTTCGCGGGCTGGGCCCTCGTCACCTTCACCGGGCTCGGCATCTTCCAGTAGCTCGAGCGATCGCGCCGGGTCGCAGCGCGTCGAGACCCCGGATCCGGTGACAGGGCTCCGGCATACTCACTCGAGCGCGGTCCGCCCCATGCCCATCGACCGCTCCCAGCCCCGGCTCCGACGAGACGCCCGATGCCCGTGACCGTCCTGGCAGACGCACTGACCCAGGCCCGCCTGGTGGGCCTCGTCATCGACCCGACGCACCCGGACTACGATCGGGGTCGGGCCGTCTACAACGCCGTCATCGAACGCCGACCCGGCGCGATCGTGCAGGTCGCCGACCCGAGCGACGTGCAGGCGGTCGTCCGGATCGCCGCCGAGACCGGGCTGCCGCTGGCCGTCCGATGCGGCGGGCACAGCTTCGCCGGGCTGAGCACCTGCGACGACGGCATCGTCTGCGACCTCTCCCGGCTGGGTCGCGTCGACGTCGATCCGGTCCGCCGGACGGTCGACGTGGGCGGCGGTGCGCTGCTGGGCGACGTCGACCGGGCCGGGGAACCGTACGGCCTCGTGACTCCCGCCGGCGTGGTGTCGCACACCGGTGTCGGTGGTCTCACCCTCGGGGGCGGGATGGGCTATCTCAGCCGACGATTCGGGCTCACCATCGACAGCCTCATCGAGGTCGATCTCGTGACGGCCGACGGCCGTCTCAGCCGGGTGGATGCGATGGTCGATCCCGAGCTGTTCTGGGGGCTCCGTGGCGGAGGTGGCAACTTCGGCATCGTCACCCGGTTCCGATTCCGGATGCACGACCTGGGGCCGGTCCTGATCGGTCGCTGGACCCACCCGGCGTCGGCGACCCGGGAGGTGCTCGCTCGCTATCTGGATGCGATCGCGGAGACCCCCAGGACGCTCACCTCGGCCTTCGACGTGACCCGGGACGGCATCGAGGTCCGAGCCGTGTGGACCGGGTCGACGCAAGGGGCGGAGGCCGGAGTCGCACGCTTCGACTTCCCGGGAGGGGTCGCGGAGCCCGATGGGACCGCGTCCTTCGTCGAGTTGCAGCGTGCCGCGGACGACGCGCTGCCGTGGGGTCGTCGGTATTACTCCAAGGGCGGGTTTCTCGCCGAGCTCGACCAGAGGGTCATCGACGTCATCGTGGACGCGGTCGCGGGGTCTCCCCTGCCCGAACTCGAGGTCTACTGCCTGCAACTCGGCGGCGCCGTCGGCGACGTCGACGACGACGCCACGGCCTATGCCGGCCGAGCGGCGGCGTTCTACTGGATCGCCCAGGGCGCCTGGGACGACCCCGCTGACGACGACCGGGCCATCGACTGGTGTCGGGCGACCGCCCGACGACTGGGCGACCTCTCGATGAGCACGAACTACGTCAATGAGCAGGCCGACACGGGCATCGCCCAGAGCGCCTACGGCGACACGACGTACCGTCGCCTCGGACGGCTGAAGGGACGCTACGACCCGGCCAACGTGTTCCGCCTCAACCAGAACATCACGCCGATCCGTCCCTAGACCCGCCGCGCCGGCTCGCGGCGCGAACGCGGGTCGCATCCACGGGACCGTCCGCCGGACCGTGGATGACCTCTAGACTGGCCCCATGCCGACGACAGGCCCCAAGGCTGGCGGTGCGAAGCCACAAGCGCTGTTCCAGCCACCACCCGAACGGCAGCCGCTGGCCGCCCGCATGCGCCCACGCTCCCTCGCGGAGTTCGTCGGCCAGGAGCATCTCGTCGGTGAACGCGGCCCGCTCCGTCGGAGCATCGCGCGCGGTCATCTCGCGTCATTGCTGTTGTGGGGTCCGCCGGGGACCGGCAAGACCAGCCTCGCGCGCCTCCTCGCGGGCGAGATCGGGGCGCACTTCGTCAGCCTGTCGGCGGTCATGTCCGGCGTCGTCGAGGTCCGCGCGACGATCGCGGAGGCGCAGGAACGGCTCGCCCTGCACGGGACCCGGACGATCCTGTTCCTCGACGAGATCCATCGGTTCAACAAGGCCCAGCAGGACGCGCTCCTGCCGCACGTCGAGGACGGGACCGTCACGCTCATCGGGGCGACGACCGAGAATCCGTACTTCGAGGTGAATGCCGCCCTCCTGTCGCGGATGCGGGTCTGGCGCCTGGAGGCCCTGACCGACGAGGACGTCGCGGCGGTCGTCCGGCGCGCGATCGACGATCCGGATCGGGGGATGGCCGGCCCGCTCGGTCCGGACGGCGGCGTCGCCCTCACCAGCGAGGCCTTCGACCACCTCGTGTCGCTCGCCGGCGGCGACGCCCGCTCCGCGCTCAACGTCCTCGAAGGTGCCGCGGCCCTGGCCGAGTCCGAAGGGATCCGGGACGCCGACGGCAAGGTCAGCCCGACCTTGCAGGATGTCGAGGCGGCCGCCCAGCAACGGGTCCTCGCCTACGACCGGGCCGGTGACGGCCACTACGACACGGCCAGTGCCTTCATCAAGAGCCTTCGCGGCAATGACCCGGACGCGGCGCTCTACTGGCTGGCGGCGATGATCGCCGCGGGCGAGGATCCGAAGTTCATCGCCCGCCGGCTCATCATCAGCGCCTCCGAGGACGTCGGGAACGCCGATCCGCGCGCGCTCCAGGTCGCGGTCGCGGCCGGCCAGGCGCTCGACTGGATCGGGCTGCCGGAGGCGCAGTACGCCCTCGCCCAGGCGACGACCTACATCGCGACCGCGCCGAAGTCGAACCGCTCCGGCCAGGCGTACTGGGCGGCCGTATCCGACGTCGAGGCGAGCGGCGCCCTGCCCGTCCCGCTCCACCTCCGGAATGCCGCCCATCGCGGGATGAAGCAGCACGGCATCGGCGTCGGCTACCGCTACGCGCACGACTTCGAGGGCGCCGACGTGGACCAGCAGTACCTCCCCGATGCACTCGCCGCTCGGCGCTACTACCTGCCGACCGACCAGGGGTACGAGGCCACGCTCGCCGCCCGGATGACCGCTCGCCTCGAGGCCCGCGCCGCCGCGAAGGCCGCTGGACGCGCGAAGCGCTCGACGATGGCGTCGCCGGAGATCACGCCCCGCTCGGGCGAATCGCTGATGAAGACTCGCGAGACCAACCGGAAGAAGCTCGCCGACACCGAGAAGCGCGACGCCGGCGCCTGAGCGATGGAGACGACCCCCCGATGACGAGCAAGAAGGCACCGGCGAAGACGTCGGCGAGGACGGACCCCGGGCCCGGATCGACGTCGAAGGCCGCCGTGAAGCCGAAGGCCGCGCGCAAGTCCCGGAAGACGGCGCTCCAGGACCATGACGGACCCGCCACGCCGCCGGTCGGCGCCGAGCCCGAGCCGCCGATCGACGCGCCGGCCGCCGATGCGTTCGGGGCGCTCGGTCTCGACGACCGGTTCCTGGCGACCCTCACCGGACTGGGGTACGAGGAGCCGACGCCCATCCAGCGCGAGGCGATCCCGCCCCTTCTCGACGGTCGTGACCTGCTCGCCGAAGCCCCGACGGGCACCGGCAAGACGGCCGCGTTCGCGTTGCCGACGCTCCAGCGCATCCCGATCGGCCGGGCCGCCCCGGGGTCGGCATCCGCGCTCATCCTCGTGCCGACCCGCGAACTCGCGATGCAGGTCGCCGAGGCCCTCAGCAAGTACGGCCGGGCGCTCGGGGCGCGGGTCCTGCCCGTGTACGGCGGCCAGCCGATCAGCCAGCAGCTCCGGGGCCTGCGCGCCGGCGTCGACATCGTGGTCGCGACCCCGGGCCGAGCCGTCGACCACCTGAAGCGCGGCAGCCTGCGCTTCGACGATGTCCGGATGGCCATCCTGGACGAGGCGGACGAGATGCTCGACATGGGCTTCGCCGAGGACCTCGAGACGATCCTCTCCGCGACCCCCGAGGACCGCCAGACGGCCCTCTTCTCGGCCACCATCTCCCCGACCATCACCCGCATCGCCAAGCGCCACCTGCGCGAGCCCGTCCGGGTCACCGTCCACGCCGAGAAGGTCGCCGCCGGGGAGAGCGCCCGCGTCCGCCAGGTGGCGTATGTGGTCCGCCGCTCCGACAAGCTGGCGGCCCTGTGCCGGATCCTCGATGTCGAGGACCCGACCTCGGCCCTCGTCTTCGCCCGGACCCGCGGCGAGGTGGACGACCTGGCCGAGGCCCTCAGCGCGCGCGGCCACGATGCCGGCGCCCTCCACGGCGGCCTCGCCCAGGAAGGTCGCGACCGGATGATGGGCCGGTTCCGCGACGGCTCCCTTGACGTGCTCGTCGCGACGGACGTGGCGGCCCGCGGCCTGGACATCGACCACGTCTCGCACGTCGTCAACTACGACGTCCCGTCGGACCCGGACCAGTACGTCCATCGGATCGGCCGGACCGGCCGGGCCGGGCGCGAGGGGGTCGCGATCACCCTCGTCGAGCCCCGCGAACACCGCCAGCTCCGGAACATCGAACAGGCGACCCGCTCGAAGCTCCAGATCGCCCATCTCCCGACGGTCGCCGACCTGCGTGAGCGACGGACCGAGATCCTCCGGGCGAACCTGCGCGAGGCCCTCCTCGCCGACGGATTCGATCGATACCGCGGCGTGGTCGAGCCGCTGGCGGACGAATTCGACCTGGTCGACATCGCCCTCGCAGCGATCAGCCTCATCGAAGGCGCTTCCGCGACCGAATCCGACGAGGTCGAGCTGGCATCTCCCCCACTCGGGATGCCACCGCCGGCTCGTCCCGTCCGACCTCTGCCCGGCCGCGGCCCGAGACCGGGATCCGGCCAGGGCGGCTTCGCGCCCGGCGGCCCTGGTGGCCGACCGATGTCCGGACCGGGCGGCCGACCCGGTCCCAGTGCCGATCGCCCGGGGAGTGGCGGCCCGTGGGTCCGCCTGTTCGTCGGCGGGGGCCGCCAGATCGGGCTCCGTCCCGGCGACCTGGTCGGGGCGATCACGAACGAAGCCGGCGTGCCGGGCTCGGTCATCGGTGCCATCCGGATCGACGACGGGTTCTCGCTCGTGGACGTCAACGCGGCCGTGGCCGACCAGATCGTGCGGGCGTTGCGTGACGCGACGATCCGAGGTCGCAAGCTGCCCGTCCGCTTCGACCGGTAGCGACACAGGCTGGGGATCCCAGGCGTCGTGCGGTCGTGATCCGACGGCTGTCCCTGGCGACCCGGCGTGCGATCGAGCGCGTGTTCCCGCGCGGGGCGATCCTCCTGTCGTTCCTGTCGCTCGCCTACTTCGCGACCGGGATCATCCGCAACCGGGTCTTCGCCAACACGTACGGCGCCGGCGCGGAGCTCGACGCCTACAACGCCGCGTTCCGGATCCCCGAGATCGCCCTGGACGTGCTGGTCGCCGCCGGGCTGACCGCCCCGTTCGTGCCCATCTACAGCCGACTCCGGCACGACGAGGGTGACGATCGGTCCGCCAACGAGTTCGGACGGACGGTCCTGACCGGTGCCGTCGCGGCGATGACCGTCGCCAGCGTCGCGATCTTCCTTGCCGCACCTTGGCTGGCGGGGGTCGTCGGACAGGGGTTCGATCCGCCGACGCAGGACCTGTACGTCCAGCTGCTTCGGATCAACTGCCTCGCGCAGGTCTGCTTCGCGGCGTCCATCGCCCTCGGAGAGATCCTCGTCGCGCACCGCCGGTTCCTGTTCTACGCGCTCGCCCCGATCTTCTACACGTCCGGCATCATCGTGTTCACGGTCCTGTTCGCCGGCACGTACGGGATCGTGGCGACGGCCTGGGGGGCCGTCGCCGGGGCGGCCGCGCATCTCGCGATCCGGGCGATCGGCACGACCCGGACGACGTTCCGAATCCGACCGGCCGTCGCGATCCGGACGGCGGCGTTCCGCGAGTTCATCCGCCTGATGATCCCCCGCATGTTCTCGGTCGCGGTCGAACCATTGACGATCACCTACTTCAC
This sequence comes from uncultured Anaerolineaceae bacterium, assembly GCA_964579825.1. Lineage (GTDB taxonomy): Bacteria > Chloroflexota > Limnocylindria > Limnocylindrales > CSP1-4 > SPCO01. The sequence goes on along the minus strand of CAZOHT010000023.1, from coordinate 18,095 downwards.
CCGGCTGGCGGCGGGCCTCGGGGTCGGGGCCATCTCGGCCCTCAACTTCGGCCTCGACTACCAGGTCCTGCCGGTCAGCCTCATCGGGGTGTCGTTCTCGCTGGCGGTCTTCCCGGTGCTGTCGGCGGCGTTCGCGGACGGCGACGGGCGGACGTTCCGTGCCGTCCTCGTCCGGAATGTCGTCACCATCGGCATCCTGACGACCCTCGCCGCGATCGCGCTGTACGTCCTGTCCGGCACGCTCGTCCACGTCCTGCTGGGCGGCGGCAAGTTCACCGCCGAGGACGTGGCGACGACGTCCCTCGTCGTGGCCGCGTTCGCCCTGTCCATCCCGTTCGACGCGCTCGCCTACCCCCTCTCGCGCGGCCTGTATGCCACGCACGACACGCTCCGCCAGGTCATCGCCTCGTTCGCCGGCCTCGGGGTGGTCATCGTCGCGAGCCAGCTCCTCGTGCCGGCGGCGGGGATCCTCGCGATCCCGTTCGGCTATGCGGCCGGGATGCTGGCGAAGGACGTCCTGCTGGCCATCTTCCTGACGGCACGCATGCGACGGATCGGCCGGGGCCTCGGGACGACGCCAGTCAGTCCGCCGGCGCCTTGAGGGTCGGCACCACCGCGATGTACAGGCCGTCGCGATCCGGGTAGTGGCCCTCGGGCCGCTTCCACGGGAGGTAGTTGCGGATCATCTCCGGCAGGTCCTGGAACGTCCCCGGCGGATCCGACTGGCCCCAGATGCTCGAGTTCCATGGGTACCAGGGATCCAGGATGTAGGCGCCCGAGATCTTCGAGTACGGGAAGATCGCCGGATCCGAGTCCGCCCGATAGCCCGTCATCACCCAGGCATGCGCCCCGCGCCACGCCAGAAGGATCACCGGCGAACCGGTCTCCTGGATCGCGATCGCGGCATCGCGCAGCGCCGCGAACCGGGAATCGTAGGCACGGACTTCGTAGCCGGGCGCGCCATACGCCTCGAGGGCGAGCGCCATCGCCGAGGGGCCCCATAGGCCGTTGTGGCTGTCGTCGTAGCTCTCCCACTCCTTGACCCGCCCGTTCAGCTCGCGCTGGAACCGCTCGGACGTATCGGCCAGGCCCAGGAACGCCAGGGTGGTCTGGACCGCGGCGGGCGCGCACCACGTGTCCTTGACCTCGTGGGCGAAGACCGCGTCGTGGTCGGTCGCGATGTCGACGTCCATCGCGACCTTCCTTGGCGTCGGGGCCGGGGTGGGTGACGGCGTGGGCACCGGGGTCGGGCTGGCCGCCGGGTCGAACGACGTGGACGCGACCGGCTCCGCCGTCGGTGTCGCGGTCGGTGGCGGCTCCGTGGGTGGCTCCGTGACCCGGACGGTCACGACACCCGGGCGATCCGGTGGCGGACCGCTGATCATGCGGTCGATCCTCACGAGCAGCCGATCGAACCGGTCACCGACGCCGAACGTGTCGGTCGCCACGAGGAGGCTGCCGAGCAGCGCCGCAGCCACGACCGCCAGCGCGACCACGCGCAGGAGGCGAGCGCGGCGGCGACGGCGCGCGGACTCGAAGTAGCTGGCGGGCATCGTGCTGGGGAGCTCCGGATGAGGTGGCGGATCGATCGGCGTCACCGGGTGACGCGGTGGAGACGGCGCGGGGCCGGCCGGCGTTACGACCGAGCGGCCCAGGTCAGGGTCGTAGCCTCGCACACGTGGCCCATCCGAGGCGTCCGACACGGCTCCGCCATCCGTGCCACCATCGGGAGACTCTCGTCCGACCCTACTGCCCGGAGGCTGCCCCGTGGACCGCTTCGAACCGAACCTGCGCATCCCTGGACCGACCGCCCTGCCCGCCAGCGTCCGCGAGGCCGGCGCCCGCCAGATGATCAACCATCGCGGCCCCGAGTTCGCCGCGATGCTCGAGCGGATCCTGACCGGCATGAAGCCCTACTTCGGGACGACCAACGACATCGCGATGATCAGCAGCGCCGGGTCCGGCGGCCTGGAGGCGGCCGTCGTCAACACGCTCTCACCGGGCGACCGGGTGGTCGGTGTGTCGATCGGCTCGTTCGGCGACCGATTCGCCAAGATCGCCACGACCTACGGGGCCGACGTGACCAAGGTGGAAGCCGAGTGGGGCTACGCCGCGGCCGCCGATGAGGTGCGTGAGGTCCTGCGTGCGAACCCAGGCACGAAGGCCGTCCTGCTGACCCACAACGAGACGTCCACCGGGGTCATGAACCCGGTCGCCGCGCTCGCTGCCGCCATCCGCGAGGAGGCGCCCGACGCGCTGATCCTGGTGGACAGCGTGTCCGGACTCGGGGCGGTCCCGTTCGAGATGGACGCCTGGGGCGTGGATCTCGTCGTGACCGGCTCGCAGAAGGCCTGGATGGCCGCGCCCGGACTGGCCATGATCGCGGCGTCGCCACGGGCGTGGGCTGCGATGGAGACCTCGACGATGCCGCGGTTCTACCTGGACCTGCGCGCCCACCGCGACAGCCACGCCAACGGCCAGACGCCGTGGACGCCGGCGATCGCCGTCGTCTACCAGGTGGACGAGGGTCTGCGGATCATGGCCACCGAGGGCAAGGAGGGCGTCTTCGCCCGTCACGAAGCGTGCGCGGCCGCCGCGCGAGCCGGACTGACGGCGCTCGGGTTCGAGCTATTCGCCGACCCCGCCGTGGCCTCGAAGACGGTCACGGCCGCGAACGTCCCCGACGACCTCGACTGGAAGGCCTTCAACGGCGAGGTCAAGCGGCGCGGCGTCGTCCTGGCCGGTGGCCAGGGCAAGTTGACCGGCAAGATCTTCCGGCTGGGCCATCTCGGGTCGGTCACGCTCGAGGAGGTCCTCGGCGCGATGAGCACGCTCGAGATGGTCTCGATCGGCGTCGGCCGGCCGGTGGCAGCGGGATCCGCCGTCGCCGCCGCGCAGGTCGCGGCGCTCGAGTCCTACGGCCTGGTCGCCCGAGCCGGGGCCGCGGCCGCCGGATGAGGATCCTCGTCGCGGAACCGGTCGCCACCGAAGGCGTCGAGCTCCTCCGCGCCCACCACGACGTCGACGAACGGCACGGCCTCACCCCCGCCGAGCTGCTGGCCATCATCGGCGACTACGACGCCCTGGTCGTGCGCAGCCAGGTCCAGGCGGATGCCGCCCTGATCGCCGCCGGGACGCGGCTCGTCGTGATCGGTCGAGCCGGGGTGGGCGTGGACAACGTGGACCTGGACGCGGCGACCCGGGCCGGGATCACGGTCGTCAATGCCCCCACCGGCAACACGATCGCCGCCGCCGAGCACACCCTCGCGCTGCTCTACGCCGTCGCGCGCCGCATCGCCGCCGCAGACGCCTCGGTTCGCCGGGGCGAGTGGAAGCGAGCCCAGTTCACCGGCCTGGAGCTGCGCGGACGGACCCTCGGGATCGTGGGGCTCGGCAAGATCGGGCTCGCCATCGCGCTCCGCGCCCGGGCCATGGAGATGACGGTCGTCGGCGTGGACCCGTTCGTGACCGCCGAGCAGGCCGCGAACCACGGGGTCGAGCTGGTCGAGTTCGACGCGATGCTCGAGCGAGCCGACGTCGTGACCGTCCACGTCCCCCTCACCCGGACGACCCGCGGCCTGATCGGGCGCGACACGATCGCCCGGATGAAGCCCGGCGCCATCGTGCTCAACGTCGCCCGCGGCGGCGTGCTGGACGAGGCGGCCGTCGCGGACGCCCTCGTGTCCGGTCGGCTCGGCGGCGCCGGCATCGATGTCTTCGAGAACGAGCCGCCCGTCGGCTCGCCGCTGCTGGATGCCCCGAACACGATCCTGACCCCGCACCTCGGCGCCTCCACGGCCGAGGCGCAGGTCCTCGTGTCCGAGGAGGTCGCGGCCCAGATCCTCGAGGTCCTCGACGGCCGGAGCGCCCGGTACGCCGTGAACGCGCCGCTCCTCACGCCCGAGACGGCCAGGGCGATCGCGCCGTACCTGCCGCTGGCCGAGACACTCGGCCGGTTCTTCGCCCAGTTCTCGCGCGGTGGCGTCCGGACGCTCACCCTGGAGATCGCCGGGGACCTCGCGGAGTACGACGGTGCGCCCCTCACGGCCGCCGTCCTGCGCGGCCTGCTGGAGACGTCCACCACGGAGCGGGTCAACCTCGTCAATGCGATGGCGCTCGCCAAGGCGCGCGGTATCGCCGTCGTCGAACGACGGACACCCGATGCCGGGGCGTTCGCCGCCCAGCTCACGCTGTCGACCGAGACATCGACCGGCACGACGGCGGTCGCCGGGACGGTCGCCGGTGGTGAGGCGCGCCTGACCCGGCTGGACGACTACCGGCTCGACATGGCGCCCAGCGAGGCGATGCTCATCACGCGCCACATGGATCGCCCGGGGACCGTGGGACGGATCGGCCTGCTGCTCGGGGCGGCGGACGTGAACATCAGCGCCATGCAACTCGCCCGCTCCAGGCCGCGCGAGGGCGCCTTGATGATCCTGGCCCTCGACGACGATGTGCCGGATGGCGTGGTGGACGCGATCCGCTCCGATGAGGCGATCCTGGACGTCTGGTCCATCCGCCTCGAGGGCAACCGCTGAGCGCCTCGCCGACACCCATCCCGGACGGGCTGGATGGCGCCCTGGTCCTCGTCCGCCACGGCCAGTCCCGCCTCATCGAGGAAGGCCGCTTCCAGGGCCAGATGGACTCGCCATTGACGGACGTGGGGCTGGCCCAGGCCGCCGCGGTGGGGCGTCGGATCGCCGCCCGACGGGCGCCGCCCAGCCTGCCGCTCCCGTCCGAGCCGCCGGTGGAGATCATCCACTCGACGTTGGCCCGGACGGCGTCGACCGCCGAGGCGATCGGGAGCGCGCTCCACGACGCCGGTCCGCCACTCCCCGCCGTGGTGTCGCGCGGCGATCGGGGCTTCCTCGAGATCGGCCAGGGCGAGTGGGAGGGCCTGCCCGCCGCCGAGATCGCCGATCGCTACGCCGACACCCTCGCCGCATGGCGACGGCGACCCTGGGAGACCGTGGCGCCCGGCGGCGAGACCCTGTCCGACGTCGCCCGGCGCGTCCGTCCGGCGCTGGCGAGCGCGCTGGCCACGTTGGCCCACGGCCGGGCGGCCGGCACGCTCGACCGATCGCAGGTCGCCGGGTACGGCGAGTCAGCGCCGACGCACCCCTGGTCGGTCGTCGTCGGACACGACGGCGTGTTCAAGATCGCGCTGCTGACGCTGTTCGACCTGCCGCTCGAGCGGTTCTGGATGTGGTCGATGGACCTGTGCGCGATCAGCATCGTCGAGTTCCGGGCCGGTCGACCGGTCCTGCGAGCCCACAACCTGACCGATCATCTGGCCGCTCTCGATGCGGCGCCGATCGCGACCACGTCGGCCACGACCCGGGCGGAGGGCGCCCTCTAGCGTCGGCTCGAGCGCGCCGGTTCGACGGGCACCGACGCCGCGTCCTCGAACACCGCCGACGGATCTGGTGCCTCGAACGCCGACGCGCTCGCCGAGCGCCGGTCCCGCCGGTCGGCCTCCGATGCCGGCGAGGTCGGTGGCCGTTCGTGCGACCAGTCGTCGAATCCGGAGACGAGACGCCCGACGACCGCTCCGCCGACCTCGCTGAAGGCCCGGTCGAGCTTCGTCACGAGGACGTAGACCAGGGCGAACGCCCCGCCGAGCACGGCCGCGCCGGTCAGGATGCCGATGGGAACGAATGGGAAGGGCATGGCTCACCTCGCGATGCGTCCGACCATCGTGCGCCGCTCGGGATCCGGTGTCCACGGCCGAAGGTCACCGGCTCAGAGGTCAGAAGGGCCGCTTGCCTCGGCGGAACAGCAGCCGCAGGAGGGTGATCCGGAGCCGTCGTTCCGCGTCCTTGAGCGTCTGGAGTCGGTCGGACCCGAGGATCGCTCGCCCGTAAGTCGACTCGACCTTCGCGTGGGCCACGGTCTCCAGGGCGGGTCGGGCGTCCGGCAGGACGTCCCCGAGTGCGCCGGCATACTCGTAGACCGTCTGGTTCGGTCGCGGACCGTAGCCGAGTCGGGCGGCCAGGCGGGTCACGGAGCCATACGCCCGATCCGGCGACGTCGCGCCGCGCGGGCCGCGCCGCCAGACCATGAACGAGATCGATCCGACCACGACCAGGAGCAGGACGGCGACGGCCCCGAGCAGGCCCGCGCTCGGCCCACGGCCGGTCGGACCGGTGCCGCCGGGCACGAATTCACGGTCCGGCTCGGCGAACTGGGTCGCCTGGCTGGACGGCAGAGGCCCGCGGCTGGCGGACGGTCCGGGCGTCGGGCTCGCGAGGACCGGCCCCTCCGGGATCGGCGGCAGGTCGGCCGCCTGGTCGCCGCCGGTCGGGTCGAACGTGACCCAACCGAAGCCAGGGAAGTACACCTCGACCCACTCATGCCGGCCGAGGGCCAGGATCGTCTCGACGCCGGTGCGCTCGTCGCGCATCCCGGGCAGGTACCCATCGACGATCCGGACCGGGACCCCGAGCTCGCGCAGGAGCACGGCCATCGTCGTCGCGTAGTACTGGCAATAGCCGGTCTTGTACTTGGCGAAGCACTCGGAGGTGGACAGCTTCTCGGCGGCGCACGGCAGGTCGCGCACGTCCGTGTCGTAGACGAACAGGTCGCCGCGCCGGAACTGCCGCTCCAGGGTCTTGGCCATGTCGTACGGGTTGGAGTCGGGGCCGGCCGGCATCGCCGAGACCATCTGGGCCAGCAACGCCTGCGCGGCCGGGCCGACCGCACCCGCCGGGTTCTGCTGCAGGTACAGGGCGACGATCTCGTCCGGGTACGTCGTCCCTGCCTGGCGCAGCCGGTTCGCGGTCAGCCCGCCTTCCTCGTCCTCGTCGGCCACGGGGAGGACGGCCGTCACGCTGTACGCGCCATCCGAGCCCTGCCGCCGAAGCCCGGCGAAGGCCAGTCCCGGGCCGGACGCGTCGAGGGTCGTCGTCTGGTCGGCGATCGAGGGATTCAGCGGCGACAGGACATACCTGCCGTCGTACGCCTCGGGCGTGACCGTGAACGAGATCGTCTGCGTCGCCACGCTCGTCGGGATCTCGTCCTGCGATCCGGCGAGGAGGCCGTCGCCGGGAAGCCGGACGATGGCGCTCGCCTGCGTGCTCTTCCAGCCGACCAGGTCGAATCGATCGAACGTGACGGCTCGCCAGTACAGGCCCTTCGGGGCCGTCGGCGGCAGGCTGATCGTCACGTCGACCTGGTTGCCCCCCACCCAGAAGCCGCGGATCTGGGTGTCCTGGCTGAACTCCGCGTCGAAGCTTCGGGCATTCGGTCCCGCGGGCAGGAACTTGCCGATGGAACGGGTCATGTCGATGACGCCGGCACTCACGTCGTCCCACGCACCCGCGAGTGGATCCGACTTGGCAGTCTGGGTCAGGAGGAAGGAACCGGCGATCGCCAGGACGATGAACACGGTCCCGCCGCGGAGGTAGATCCCGGAGATCGCGGCAGGGTCGCCGATCCGTCGGCGGAGCCACTCACCCTGCTCCTCGAGGGCGTGCGAGCGGATGAGCAGGAAGAGGGCCGCCACGCTGTACAGGACCAGGTAGCCGAGCTGGTTGATCTCCGTCAGCGACATGTTGATGACGAGGGCGACGCCCACGATGACGACCGCGTTGAGCGGATGGCGGTGCCCGAACACGGCGTACGAGGCGAACATCGATGTCGCCCACACGAGCAGTCCGAGGACCCACAGGTGGTGGCCGAACTCCTGCGTGGACGACGCGCCATCGATGACCAGGTCGAACACGGCCTGCACCCCGGCGCTCGCGGTCGCGACGAACCTGGCGCCGATGGACGCATCCTGGACCAGCGAACCACCCACCAGGATCGGGATCAGCAGGGCGGCGAAGATGGCACCGATGAGGTAGGTGCGCCACCGCCCCCAGCCGACCTGCGGACCGATGAACCCGGCCAGGACGCCGCCGATGGCCGCCCAGGTCAGGAAGTCGGTGATGCCCGTGTCGCCCATGACCGGCGCCACGTCGTCGATGGCCCACGCCAGGACGACGCACATCAGCAGGACGAGGCCCAGGGTCAGCCAGCCCTCGGCGGGTCCGCGGATCAGCCGGCGGGTCATCGGGCCAGGATCTCCCCGAGCGGGCGGCCGGGCGTCACCGGGTACGCCGGCAGCTCGTACTCGGCCAGGGCGTGTCGGATGGCTCGGAACTTCTTGGCGGCGGATCCGTCGGCGGCGGCGTCCCCGGACGGGTCGAAGGCGCCTGGGTCGAGCACGACGACCGCGCACGCCACACCCCGAGCGCGCAGCGCCCCGAGGGCGCGGACCCAGGCCGGGTCGAGCGACGCGGTGATGACGACCGCGGTCATGCCGCGACGCAGGCGCCCCATGGTGACGACGAGGGTCTCGATGAGCGGCGAGTTCCCGTCCGCCTCCACGGCCGCGAGCAACTGCATGATCTTGAGATGCTGGCGACCCCCACGGTCGGCGGGCAGGTGGGCGGTCCGGGACGCGTTGACGGTCATCCCCACGGCCCGGTTCTCCCCGATCGCCTTGTGCGCGATCGATGCCGCTGCCTGGATCGCGACCTCCGTGGTGGACGCCTCACCGCGGCCGGTCTGGATGCTCCGCTGGAGGTCGAGGATGATCCAGGCATCGGCGGTCTGCTCGAGCTCGAACTCCTTGACCTGGATCTCCCCGAGGCGCGCCGTCGTGCGCCAGTGGATCCGGTTCATGCTGTCGCCCGGTGCATACGGCCGGACGGTCGTCGCGAGCGGCGTCGTCTGGAGCGTCCGTTCGGGAGAGGCGTGGCTGCCCTCCAGGCTGGCCGTGGGCAGGCGCCAGGCCGGCAGTGGCTCCAGCTTCGGATAGACGATGACCGATACGCCCTGGCCGACCGTCGCGGACGCCTCGAAGAATCCGAACGGGTCACCCGTCCGGATGTGGAGCGGCTCGATGCGGAAGTGGCCGCGCCGCACGAGCGGGACGCGCACGAGCCACGACCGCTCACGGCGGCCGCCGAGGCTGATCGCCCGGCCGGGCAGCGATCCCGGCAGCGTGGTCGGGTTGTGGACCTCCAGCCACGGCTTGGGCAGCCGGCTGCCGTTGCGCAACGTGTACGTGACCCGCAGCTGTTCGCCGACGTGGCCACTCAACTGACTGACGGCGTACCCCGCCTCGAGATCCGTGAGCCCGAGTCGCACCGCGACGTACGAGCCGCCGAGGACGAGGACGGCGAGATAGAGCAGGTAGAACAGGAACGCCTCACCCGTCGAGAACGCCGCGACGAACAGGACGGCACCGATCACGATGACCTGGAGGCGTCGGATCATGCGCGCTCATCCATCGGTTCGGCTCCCTCGATCGGCCGCCGCGCCTTACGCGCCCTTGGTCGAGGCGCCGCCGACTTCGGATCGACGCAGTTCCGTGGGTCCGCCGGTGCCGGTCGGGTGGATGCCATCGATGGCGGTCGCGGCCACGATCTCGCGCACGACCTGTCCGGACTGGACGTCGTGGATGGACGAGCTGGTCTTGATGATCAGGCGGTGGGCGAGGGTCGGCTCGGCGAGCGCCTTGATGTCGTCCGGGATGACGTAGTCGCGACCGAGCAGGCCGGCCAGCGCCTGGCCGGAGCGGTACAGGGCGATCGACCCACGCGGCGAGGCGCCGAGGTACACATCCGGGTGGTGCCGCGTCGCGTCGACGAGCCGGACGATGTAGTCGGACACGGTCGGGTCGACGTAGATGTCGCGGACGGACGCCTGCATCTCGCGCAGCTCGTCCACCGACAGGACTTCCTCGAGGTCCTCCAGTGGGTGGATGCGCTTCTGCTCGTCGAGGATGACGATCTCCTCGATCGGCTGGGGATAGCCCAGCCGGAGGCGGATCATGAACCGGTCGAGCTGCGCCTCGGGCAACGCGAACGTGCCCTCGTACTCGATCGGGTTCTGGGTCGCGATGACCAGGAAGGGGTCGGGCATCGGGTAGGTCACGCCATCGATCGTGGCCTGGCGCTCATCCATGCACTCCAGGAGCGCGGACTGGGTCTTCGGCGTCGCGCGGTTGATCTCGTCGGCGAGCACCACCTGGCTCATGATCGGGCCGGGCCGGAACTCGAATTCGCGCGTCTTCTGGTTGAAGATCGACAGGCCCGAGACGTCCGACGGCAGCAGGTCCGGGGTGAACTGGATCCGCCGGAACGAACAGCCCAGGCTGCGGGCGATCGCCTTGGCGAGGACCGTCTTGCCGGTCCCCGGCACGTCCTCGATCAACAGGTGTCCGCGGCACAGCAGCGCCACCAGGGACAGGCGGACTTCGTGGTGCTTGCCGACGATGACACGCTCGACGTTGGAGATGACGCGGTCGCCGGTTTCCTGGATCTTGGTCATCGGCCTCTCTCGCATGGGCCCCGGACCGGTCCGGACGGACCTGCCCCTCAAGGCGACTCGGGCTTCGGACGCGCCCTGGGGAACGCGTGTGTCGTCGGAGGATAGTACGTCGGTGGCATTCGAGTGGTTCCCACATCATTAGAGGCATGTCACAGCCAGAACGTTCGGTCTTCGAGGTCGGGACCGACATCGGCTCGGACCGGACGCTCGCGCTGGGACGCGAGTGGCTCGTCACGAACGGGATCGGCGGGTACGCGTTCGGGACCCTGGCGGGGGTCGCCACGCGCAGCTACCACGGGCTGCTGGTGGCGTCGCTGACCCCGCCGGTCGGCCGGACCGTCCTCGTCGGCGGGCTCGAGGAGTGGGCCACCGCGCCGACGACGGGTCGCGTCGCCCTGCACGCGAGCGAGACCGCCGATGGGCGGATCGAGGGCGACCGGCACGGTCGGCTGGTGTCGATGGCGCTCGAGGGACAGCGACCCGTCCTCCGGTACGACCTCGGTGGCGTCGTCCTCGAGAAGCGCATCTGGATGGCCTACGGCGCCAACACGACGTTCATCCGCTACTCGCTCCAAGCGGGTGGTGCGCCGGTCGAGTTGGAGCTGGCACCGCTCACGACGGTCCGGGACCACCACTCGATGGCCCGCGCGTCCGACGGCATCCCGGCCGGTCCACTGCGGGTCCTCGCACCTGGCGGCGAGGCGAGCCGCGCGGGTCGATGGGTCCGGGATCGACGGCATCGTGAGGAGACCGCCCGTGGGCAGGCCGACGTCTCGGACCTGTGGGCGCCGATGTCGATCCGGGCGACGGTGATGGCGGACCGCCCATTCACCCTGATCCTGACGGCCGAGCCCGGGGAGCCGGTGGACCCGGACGTCGCCCTGGCCGCCGCCGCGGATCGCGAGGCCTCGCTGATCCTGACCGCGGACGCGGAGCGTGCCAGCCCGTTCGTCCAGCGGCTCGTCCTCGCCGCGGACCAGTTCATCGTCACGCGCGACATCCCGGCCCCGGGCGGCGTCGAACGCGGTCTGTCGATCATCGCCGGCTACCCGTGGTTCAACGACTGGGGCCGCGACACGATGATCGCCCTGCCCGGCCTGTGCCTGGCGACCGGTCGGCACGAGGAGGCCGCGACGATCCTGCGGTCGTTCGCGAGGTTCGTCCGAGATGGCCTGCTCCCGAACGACTTTCCGGACCGGGCGGAGGACGTCCCGGCCTACCACACGATCGACGCCTCGCTCTGGTATCCGATCGCGATCCGTGCCCACGCGGTCGCGACGGGCAGCGATGCGCTCCTCGACGAACTGCTGCCGACGCTCCGGACCATCCTCGACGCGCACATCGCCGGGACGCGGTTCGGGATCGGCATGGACCCGGCCGACGGCCTCCTGCGTGGCGGCGCGGAGGGCGTCCAGCTCACCTGGATGGACGCCCGCGTGGACGGCTGGGTGGTGACCCCGCGACGGGGCAAGCCGGTCGAGATCCAGGCGTTGTGGGTGAACGCCCTCCGGATCGTCGGCGGTCGGCTCGTGGCGCAGGGCGGCGCCGATGCAGACCGCGCGGCCGGAGTTCGCTACCTGGCCATCGCGGATCGTGCCGAGACGTCGTTCCGTGCCCGCTTCTGGGACCAAGGTCGCGGCCACCTGCTGGATGTCGTGGACGGCCCGGACGGCGACGACCCATCGCTTCGGCCGAACCAGCTGCTCGCGATCTCACTCCCCCACCCGCTCATCGACGGCCAGGCGGCGCGGCGGGTCGTGGCCACCGTCCGCGACCAGCTGGCCGTGCCGCTCGGGCTTCGATCGCTCGCGCCGTCGGATCCGGCCTACCGGCCCCACTACCAGGGCGATCGGCGGTTCCGGGATGCCGGCTATCACCAGGGCACGGTCTGGACATGGCTGGTGGGTGCCTACGCCGAGGCGACCGCCCGCGTGACCGGGGATCCGGAGGCGGGACTGGCGATCCTGCGCCCGTTCGAGCGGCACCTGTCCGAGGGCGGACTCGGGTCCATCTCGGAGATCCTGGAGCCGGACCCGCCCTTCGAACCCCGAGGCTGCCCGTTCCAGGCGTGGGGCGTCGCGGAGGTCCTGCGCGCCTGGCGCGACCTCGGCGGCGACTGATCAGCCGTGATCAGCCGCGGATCAAGGTCAGGCCACCCACCCACAGGGTCATGACGCAACTGATGCCGCCGATGACCGCGAGGAACAGTTCACCACCGAGCCAGGCGGCGTACCCGACGCCACCGAACATGACGCCGATGCCGAGGGCGATGGCGGCCAGGCCGATGCGCTCGATCAGCGGGCGACCCTCGCGCTCCGGCTCGGCCCTGGTATCGGTCGCGGGGCCGTCGGGTCGCTCGAGTGCCGCCGACTGCTCGGCCTCGGTCGGGTCGTCGCTCATGGTGTCCCTCGCAGGTAGAAGGTCATCATGTCACCCGCGATCGGCGCCGCGGCCTCGGCACCGCGCCCGCCCTGCTCGACCAGCACCGCGATCGCGACCGTCGGCGCGTCGGCCGGGGCGAACCCGATGAACCACGAATGCGGCTCGCCCTTCCCACCGAGTTCCGCGGTACCCGACTTGCCGGCGGTCGGGACCCCCGGGACCTTGGCGCCGGTCGTGAACTGGCGACCCAGATCGCCTTCGACGGCTTCACGCATGGCCAGCGCGATCGCCTCGGCATCGGGCGCCGAGATGACCGTGGACATCGTCTTCGGCTCGATGGTCCGCGTGCCGCCATCGCCGGTGATGGCCGTCACCAGGTGCGGCTGCATGAGCACGCCCCGGTTGGCGATCGTCGACGCGACCAGGGCCATCTGGAGCGGCGTGACGAACGTCTCGCCCTGGCCATACGCCGCGTTGGCGAGTTCGACGTCGTCCTGGAACCCGCCGGGTGCGTTGCCGTCGCCGCCGGTCACCTGCGATACCGCCGTCGGCAGGTCGAACGGCAGCGGCGCATCGAAGCCCATCCGCCTGGCATAGTCGGTCAACGCCTCGCCGCCGGTGGCCAGGCCGGTGAGCGCGTACCAGATGTTGCAGGACACCTCGGTCGCGCCGATGAGGTCCAGCGCGCGCGAGCCGGTCTCCGGGTGGTGCCCGTCGCGGATCGTGAACCCGTCGACGACCAGGCCGTCCTCCTCGGCGGGCGGCTGTTCCGCGTACGTCGTCTCGGGTGTGGCCGCCCCGGAGCCCAGGCCGGCGATGGCCGTGACGATCTTGAACACGGAACCCGGCACGTACCGACCGAGGGTGGCGCGCGGCAGCAGTGGCTCGTTCGGGTCCGCCTGGAGCGCCTTGAACGCCGCCTCCGCCGTGTCCGGGTTCGTGATGAGGTTCGCGTCGTAGTACGGGTTCGAGACCATCGCCAGGACCTCGCCCGTCCGCGGATCCAGCATGACCACCGCGCCCTTCTGGTCGCCGAGCGCCCGGGCGGCCGCGCGTTGCAGGGCGTAGTCCAGCGACAGGGTCAGGTCCTTGGGGTCGTACGGGTCGGACCGGAACTTGCGGAATGGGTCGCGCAGCGGATCGCCGGTCAGACCGGAGAGTTCGGCGTCGTACACCCGTTCCAGGCCGGCGCGCCCGTAGCGCGGCGACGCGTACCCGACGACCGGGCTGATGATCGGCCCGGAGTAGATCCGGTAGAACTCCCCGTTCGCGTCCCGTCGATTGGTCGCCAGCACGCCGCCGTTGCGGTCCAGGATCCGTCCGCGAGGTACGGTCCTCGACGCGGCGATGACCGCCGCGTCATACGGCGAACGCGTCAGGTCCGGCGCCCTGACGACGCCCCAGTACCCGACGGCCAGGGCGAGGGTCGCAAAGGCGAGCGACAGGGCCAGCGCCACGCGCCAGATCGGCCCACCCAGGGGGCGGCGGGCGGCCGCCAGACCGGAGATCATGCCGTGCCTCGCCGACGCAGCCGCGCCCAGCGGCCCAGGTCGGTCGGGATCGGCGGCGGCTCGACGCCCTTGTCCGACAGGGCGAGCAGCAACCCAACGACGACCGAGTTGGCGAGGATGGACGACCCGCCGTAGCTGATGAACGGCAGCGTCACGCCGGTCAGCGGCAGGACCTTGAGATTGCCGGCCGCGATGATGAACGCCTGGATCCCGATGACCAGGGCCAGGCCCACCGCGAGCAGGGCCCTGAAGTCGTCGGCGGCCGAGGCGCCGATGCGGAGCCCGCGCTCCACCAGCACCAGGTACAGGCCCAGGATCGCCAGGATGCCGACCAGGCCGAGTTCCTCGCCGAGTGCGGCCAGGGGGAAGTCCGTGTGGACCTCCGGGATCGGGATTTGCCCGCCGATGGGCGGCAGGCCGGACCCGAGGCCCACGCCGAACAGGCCGCCGCGCGCGAACGCGTGCAGCCCCTGGACGACCTGGTAGCCCGCCCCGAGTGGATCGGCGAACGGATCGAGCCAGATCGAGATGCGCTGGTTGACGTGCTCGAACAGGTTCGCCATGAGCAGGCTGCCCAGCAGGAACAGGACGAGGCCGATGACGACCAGGCTGATCCGTGACGTCGCGACGTAGACCATCGCCAGGAACACGCCGAAGAACAGGAGGGCCGCGCCGAGGTCGCGCTGGATGACGACGATGCCGAGGGCGATGGCCCACATGACGACCATCGGAGCGAGGTACGGGAGGGGCGGCAGACGGAGTGGCCCGACGCGCGTGTCCTGCTCCATCAGCAGTGACCGGTTCTCCGACAGGTAGCCGGCCAGGAACACGACCAGGATGACTTTCAGGAACTCGGAGGGCTGACCGCTGAACGGGCCGAGCTGGAGCGTCAGGCGCTGGCCGTTGACCTCCGTGCCGAACACGAACGTGAGCAGGAGGAGCCCGACGCCGGCCGCGGCCCAGGTGTACTTGTACCGACGCAGCCAGCTGTCCGACCGGACGACGATTCCGACGGTCGCTGTGATCGTCACCCCGAGCACGAGCCACGTGAGCTGGACCCCGGCCAGACCGACCTCGGCTCCGAACCAGCGCTGGGTCACGAAGTCCTGCGGCAGTCGCTGCATGAGCAGGAGCGAGATCCCACCCAGCATCCCCATGACCGGGAACAGGATCTGGTCCATCCGACGACCGGCCAGCACGAACGCCACGTGGGCGATTCCCAGGGCGACCAGGTAGATGACCAGCGTCGCCGGATCGTAGAGCGCGAGCGTGCCGGTCAGCCCGCCACTCAACGAGATGCTGCCGACGATCAGTGCGAGCGCCACGATGAGCAGCAGCCGCGCTTCGGCCCAGCGCGGTCGCGGGCGGATCGGGCCGAGGCGGCGTGGCACGCGGCGCGCGGCCGTGGGCTGGACGGGCGCGATGCCGGCGGTCACGCGCGTGGGCGCTCGAGGCGGAATCGAACCTGGCCGACCTGGAGCTCATCGCCGAATGCGATCGTGGCGACCCCGCTCACCGGATGGCCGTTCACGAGGGAACCGTTCGTGCTCCCAAGGTCCTCCACGTACCAGGCACTCCCCCGGAAGGTGAGGACGGCGTGTTCGGCGGACGCGAACGGATCGTCGACGACGATCGAGTTGTTGACGTCGCGTCCGACGGTCGTGATGGCGTCGAGCGCGAAGACGTGCCCGGCCGGTGGCTCCGCACCGGGCGATGCCAGCACGACGAGGCGACCCATCGTCGTCGTCGGCTCCCGTGCGGCCGCCCGCAGGTCGCGCAGCAGCGTGCGGACGACGCGAAAGAGGAAGACGTAGAGCAGGAAGAGGAAGGCCAGCCGGACGACCCACAGGATCAACAGGACCGGATCCACCTCAGCGTCCCGGCTCGTCCAGCCGGACCTCCAGGGTCGTGTCGCCGACCAGGATGCGGTCGCCCGCGCCGAGGACGACCTCGATGACCGGTTCCCCGTTCACGCGCGACCCGTTGGTGCTGCCCAGGTCCGTGAACACGAGGGCTCCCTGCCGTCCCACGATCCGGCCATGGTGCCGACTCACACGGCCGTCGCCGAGGATCAGGTCGTTGTCCGGCGCGCGTCCGATGCGAAGCAGGCCACCCGGGACGGGCACGACCCGATCCGGGCTGCCCGGGCCGTTGACGATGAGTCGGGCGGCCGGTGCGACCGGCTTCGGCACCGTGAACACTCGCGTACTCGTGGGGTCCGGATCGAGCGGATCGTCGGCCGTGGTGACCCGTCCGGCGATGGGGTCGGCGAAGCGCGCATCCACGGCGATGTCGGTGCGCTCCACGCGCGGATCGGCCAGCAGCATGACCTGGGGACGGTCGACCAGCGTGTAGTGGTGCGCCCGGGCGAAGGTCAGGGCGCCATCCGCCAGCTCGGATGCGAGCGAGACCTGCATGTCCCCGAAGCCGTCCAGGTCGTCCGGGTTCAGGCGGACGGTGAACCGGTTCGGAACGAGCGTGCGATCGGTCGCGGCGAGGCGCTCGGCCTCCATCGCGCGTTCGATCCGCCGTTGCAGTTGGACGGGCTGCACGCGAGTTCGAAACAGGCGAGCGGACGGTCGCTCGAGGAGGCGTTCGAAGAACCGCTCGATGGCGGCCAGCACTGGCATGGTCGGTCGCGGAGCTTACCAGAGGGTCCGCGCTGCGCCCGGCGACCACCCCCGACCACCCCGGACCATCCGCACCCACCTCCCCGTACCCACGTCGCAGGGGCACTGGAATCGCTGGGGTATACTCTCGCCCCTGTCCGCCGGATCCGTCCGTTCGGGCTGTCCAGCGCATACCCCGGGGGCCCGATGGCCGAAGTCCTGACCGAATCCTTCTGCGAACGATGTGGCACTCGCTACACGTTCGAATCGGCGAAGCCGCGCGTCAAGCGCCTCACGGGCGTGAAGGTCCTCTCGCGCGGGCTGAAGAACTTCGTCCTGTCCGACGATTCGTCGCTGGACGAGGCGATGGCCGCCGCGCGAAGCGATACGGAGCGTGAGGTCACCTCCCAGCAGCTGGACGCGTTCCACAAGACGTTCAACTTCTGCATGACGTGTCGCCAGTACACGTGCGCGAACTGCTGGAACGAGGCCGCGGGCGCGTGCCTCACCTGCTCGCCCCATCTCGGCCACGAGATCATGCCGGCCCCATTCCCGGACCTCGATCCACTCGGGACGACCATCGCCCTGGGGGCGGTCGATGTCGCGACCGGCAACGGCGCCTCGACGGCCGGCATCAACGGCAATGGCCACGCCGCCCCGGCCTACGACGCCGGCGCCTGGCCGACGAGCGATGCGTGGCCCAGCCACGACCTCGTCGAGGAGGCGCCGACCGCGGAGGTCGCGACGGACCTGGACGCGGGCGACGAGATCGACGCGGTGGCACGGATGGCCGCGCTCACGGCGATCGGCTCGAGCCAGGTCCAGACGCCCGACCCGATCGAACCAGGGCCCACACCCGAAGCCCAAGCGCTCGTCGACGCCGACGACGATGCCCGGATCTCGGCACCGATCGACCTCGCCGAGGATGCCTCGGTCGAGGCGGTCGCCGCGGGTGGACCTGAGCCGGAGGCGTCCAGCGCGATCGCCGGTGCGGCTGCGCCGGAGCCGCCGGAGGCTCCGGCCGAGGTCGCCTTCGTGGCCGATCCTCCGACACCGAGCCCGCCCGCGGCGCCGGCGCCGGCCACGCACGACGCGGTCGCGGCTGCCGCCGCGGCGCAGACGGCCGAGCTCCTCAACCGATTCCGCCCAGGCCAAAGCCTCGATGCCGAACTGGATGCCTACGAGCGCGAGCGCGCCCGGGCAGCAGACCTCGTCACCCCGGTCGCTGCCGAGGTGGTCGCGGCCGACGTCGCGCCGCTCACCGCCGCGGTCG
>CAZOHT010000022.1:32875-63565 GCA_964579825.1 uncultured Anaerolineaceae bacterium | reverse complement strand
TGCTTCCCAGTACGGGAGTACCAGGAAGTGGGCGGACTATAGGGACGCCGGACTGCAACGGTCAATACGGCACCTTACCTATCCCTACAAGGATTCAAGCGTGGGCGGCTCGACACCGAGAGCCTCACGAACCCATGTTGAGTAGTGCGCATATTGCTCGGCCGCGGCTGCATGTGAGCCGCTCAGCTTGTAGAGGCGTAGAAGAGACAACTCCATGCTGTCGGCATCTGGGCAAACCTCGAGCGCACGCCGGGCCAGCTGGATACCACGCTCAAAGTGACCACTCTCTGTGTCCGACCGAACTGACCTTTCAATGACCTGGAGATAGGCCGATTGGAGACTTGATCGGTAGGCGGTCGCCCACTCCTCGTAAGCGAAGTCCAGCACAAACGGACCCCTATATGCATCCGACAGCTCCGCAACAGCGGATGGGGCCGGATCGAGCGGGAGCGCGCGAATCAGACTCCAACAGCGCTGGCTTCGAGAAGTCACAAGGTCCTGGTCGAGCCAGACAACGTCACCTTCGTGGTTTACATAGCCTGGAGAGAGATCCTCGCTGAAGCCGGGTTCGAAGACTCGACGGAGGAAGTAGACGGTCTGGTTCAGAGAGTTCAGTGCGTCGGCGGGATCAAAGTCGGGCCAGAGGGCGTCGAGCACCTCGTCTCGTGCCGCCGCTGATCGAGGCCGCGAGACGAGAAAACACAGCAGTCCAAGCACCTTCCGACGGATTGCGGATCCCTCGATGGATCGAACTCCTACAGCGACGGCCACCTTGCCTTGATCCTCGACGAATACTCGAGGGGCGATTCGTCGTGCCAGACCGCGCCCGAGGTTCGGCGCCGTCTTGCCGCGTCTCGACTTCGCTGCACGTCGCAACCTTGCGACGTCTTCTAGGGTCCCAATCTCCTCCAGAAGTCTCGCCGCTTCGGGGCTGAAGCCAGTGGCACTATCGACCGCGGTGCGCAGCGGGTCGCGCCACCTCTCGGGCCGCAATGCAGCTTCGCCGCTGATCAGTGCGGTTTCGACCGATGTCAGTCGGTCAAGCCGTGGCACCACCAGGTCAGCCAGCATGCTCAGCGTGGCAAGGCCAAACCGATCGCATCTGCGAACGAAGCGACGTAAGTCGTCGTCGGGTCCGGAAAGCGCTTCAAGGCTTCGACAGTAGGTAGTCCAAGCGTGAGCGGACTGGCGACGTGCCTGGGCGACTGCGTCGGCAAGTGCACGCGACCGTGCTCGTGACTCTAGTGCGACTTCTAGGTGCGCGCGGGTCGCAAGGAGCCGTGCCTTGTGCGCGGTGGATGTCGATGGCTGAGTGAGCGGGATTCCGTTGAGGAGCCCCCTTGCTTCCTCTGGACGATTCAAGCGCAGACTCAGAGATGCACGACTCGCATCAGTCTGAACCGTGGCCCAATTGGCGCTGTCGCCCATTGCTTCCAACTCAGCGAGGTAGTCCCCAGCTCGGTCGGCGCTCCCAAACCAGAGTTCCAGGTCCGTCAACTCTCCGAGCGTGTCCGTCCTCACGATCGGGTTCGTTTCGGCTAGCGCCATCGCGATCTCGCCCTGGGCTGCCTGGATTCCGTAGAGGTGAGTCAACGCCCACGCACGGGCTACGTGTGCGGAGGCCAGCTCCGAGCCCGCTGAGCTGGACTCAAGCAAGTCGATTGATGCCGTGGCTGCCTCGAGCATGCCCTCCATGTCCCCAACGGCGCGCAACCCAATCGCGATGTTCAGTCGACTGATTCCCTCGAAGTGCGTCTCACCGGAGGCAGCCTGCACGCGCGCCAGAGCGCGAAGTCGGTCGAGGACGGCGGCGACGTCACCGTCGATTGAGCTGTCTAGGATGGCCGAAAGGGCCTCGGCGATGGCTCGGATGCTTGGGTCGGTCGTGGTCATGGCCAGGCGGCGGGACAGGTCCATCGATAGGTCGAATTCGCCGACGTTGTAGGCGAGCGATGCGAGGTTCATGAGCGCGATCGACGACGTCGGATCCAGGTCCACGGCGCGGCGGGCATGCCTGAGGGCGCCCGCAACGTCGCCCTGTTTGAACTCGCGGCGTGAACGAAGGACCTCGAAGCTGGCCCGCTCGATGCCCTCGCCCGCGTCCGGTAGGTAGGGCTCGGTCAACGAGTACTCGCCCTTGGCCACGATGTCCTGGGCTGCGCCGTCGATGACCTCGTAGGCGCGCGACCGTTCCCCGGCCATCGAGTAGTGGTGAACGGCCGTCCGCCAGTCCGATCGTTCCGCGTAGCGCCCGACCTGTTCATGCAGGGCCCGGACCGAGACTCGCCCGATCTCTCGATCCAGTCGCGACTCGAGGAACTCACGGACGAGCGGGTGGTAGCGCAACTGCGTTCGCGGTCCGCCGGCGCGTCGGCCGAGCAGCGTGAGCCGCTCGGCGGCGGAGGTGAGTCTGGCGACGTCGTCGGCATCCATATTCGTGACCACGGCCGCGAGCTCCTGGGTCACCACCTGGAGGATCGAGGTCTGCATGAGGAACTGCTGAAGGTCGCTGGCCAGGTCGCCGACCACCTCCTCCGCGAGGTAGTCGTACAGCTCCTGGTCGGCACCGGTGAGCCCACGCACGAACCGGCGGATCTCGGCCGGGCTCCGATCGCGCAGCGCGGCCTGCACCAGCTGGAGCGACGCCGCCCAGCCCTCGGTCCGGCGCGCCACATCCTCCAGGACGTCCGGGTCCAGCGTTCGACCGTAGGCCTCGCTGAACAGGCGAGCTGTCTCACTCGCGTCGAACCGGAGATCGTCCGTGGCGAGTTCGGCGAGCTCGCCGTTGGCCCGAAGGCGGGCGAGCGGGATCGTGGGCGCACGTCGGCTCGCGAAGACGAGTGACAGACGCTCGGGCGCACGCGCGACGAGCTCGCGGGCGATGAATCGCATGTCCTGCGCCTCATCGACAAGGTGGAAGTCGTCGAAGATCAGCAACGCGCCGGTCGGGGCGATCGTCGGCAGCTCCCGGATGAAGACGTCCAGGACCGACTCGCGAGACGGGCCATTGATGCCGGTCTCCGCGAGCATCGAGACCGTCGCTGGCGCGAAGGTCGGATCGTGCTCTCGACCTGCCGCGACGAGGTGGTGCAGGATCGCGGTCCAGTCGACATCGTCGTCATCGAGCCGGTACCAGAGCGTGCGCAAGCGCGTCCGTCGAGCGAAGTCCGCGAGGAGCGTGGTCTTGCCGTAGCCGGCATCGGCGAGGATCAGCACGACGCGGCTGTGGATCTTGACGTGCAGCCAGTCGAGCAGTCGGTCGCGGGCCAGTGTCTCGTCGCGCAGCGGCGGGGGCTGGACCTTCGCGTACTGGATCGGAAAGCTCGTCATCGCCGCAGGCGGCCCGTCACCGGCTGGCAGCGGCGAGACGTACGCGACGGGCCGACCCGGTCCGACGGCGATCGGCACACGGCGGCCGATGTCGCGGGTGGGGAATGGGTCGGCGCGTTCGTGGGTGTGCTGCTCGCGCGGCAGCTGGACGGCCGGGTCTGACGGAGCCATGCGCGGCATGGTGCCGCTCGCCGCTCATCTGCCGATTAGCTGCGACCGAGGCTCGGCGGGTCAGTCCTCGTATTCGAAGCCGATCTTGACCTCGACGCGGTATTCGACGATCTCACCGTCGCGCACGACCGCGGTGGACTTCACGACCTCGACGGTCTGGATGTTGCGCACGGTCCGCGATGCGGTCGCAACGGCCTGGCGCGCGGCATCACTCCACGACCGCGGGCTCGTCCCGACCATCTCCCGGATGATGATGACGCCCACGGGTCGCTCCTCCGATCGGTCTGGCTAGGCGGTGGCCGGTGCCTCTGCGGTGATGGTACCGGCGCGCACCTTGTCGAAACAGGAGCTGCAATAGACGGGTCGATCGTTCCGAGGAGCGAAGGGGACGACGGCCTGCCCGCCACAGGCGCCGCAGATGGCCGCATGGAACTCGCGAGGGCCCTCGGTGGATCGGGCACGCTTGGCCGCGGCTCGACAGCTGGGGCAGCGCTGCGGGTCGTTGGTCAGACCCTTCGTCGCATAGAAGGTCTGCTCGCCGGCAGAGAAGATGAAGGCCTCCGTGCAATCACGGCAGGTCAGCGTCCGGTCCTGGTACACCCTCTCAAGACCCTCCACGTCATGGGCACGACGATGGCGAGTGGCGGGTCCGAACTCGGGATCCGGGACGCGAGGAGTCGCTGGGGACGCTGGGACGCTGGGGACGATCGTGCTGCGCGCCCGGTACTCCCGGGCATAGCCCGGAACTCATTGCGCAGAACATACAAGCCGCGTCAAGCCTTTTGGGGGTCTGTCGCGGCCCGCGTGGCGTCGATCCGGCGAGCGTGGAACCCAGCGCGACGCCGAAGCGTCGGATGGCCCATGCCGAACATCATGCGCCCCACACTCGGTCTCGCCCTCATCGTCCTCGTCGCCGCGTGCAGCGGTTCGAGCGGAGGAGCCTCCCCCACGATCGCGCCCGAAGGCAGTCCGGCCGGGTCTCCGGCTGGTTCGCCGACCGATCAACCGCCGGACTTCGGGGCGCTCGAGCACGCGACAGGAGCGACGGACATCCTCCTTCGCTACGACGTCGGCGGCGGGATGATGATGGCCGGGTGGGCCGCCTCGCAGGTGCCGATCTTCACGCTCTACGGCGATGGGACCGTCGTCTTCCGCGATCAGTCGCAGGAGATGCCCGAGATGCAGGGGTCGGTCATGCGGACCAACCCGCTGCGCACGGCCCGGCTCAGCGAAGACCAGATCCAGGAGTTGCTGGTCCTGGCCCTCGGGGAAGGCGGTCTCGGCGTCGCTCGTGCCCAGTACGACAACCCGATGGTCGCGGACGTCGGGACGACCACGTTCGAGATCGACGGGGGCGGCATCAAGAAGACCGTCAGCATCTACGGGCTCGGGTTCGATGTGGAGGGTGTCCCCGACCAGGCGGCCCGCAAGGCCTTCGGTGCACTCGCCGAGCGCCTCGGGAACTTCGACCAGGGCGGCTCGATCGCGACCGATGTCTATGAGCCCACGGCCTACCGCGGCATCCTCATGGACGGCACCGGGATGGTCGTCCCCGATGTGGTCGCCTGGCCCTGGGAGGACCTCAAGCCGTCCGACTTCGAGGGCCCGGCGGACCCGAACGCCTTCTGGCTCGCGACCCGAACGCTGACGCCGGCCCAGGTGGAGGCGGTCGCGGTCGATGGTCCCGAAGGCGGGTTCCAGGGGGCGATCATCAACGGGCCGGGCGACGGGAAGCTGTACTCGTTCTCCGCGCGGCCGTTGCTGCCCGACGAGACGGAGTAGGTCGGGGCGGCTCAGCCAGCTTCGGCGTATCGCTCGCCGGCGTAGCCGACGAACCGGGTCTGCTTCTTCTTGAACCACAGGCCGATCTCGCCGGTAGGCCCGTTCCGGTGCTTGGCCAGCTTGAGCTTGATGACTTCGCCGTCGGTCTCCTGATCGTCAGCGCCGCGTTCCTTCTCTCGCCACAGGAACATCACGAGATCCGCGTCCTGCTCGATGGCGCCTGACTCGCGCAGGTCCGACAGTCGAGGCTCCTTCGACTCGCGCATCTCCGGTTGTCGCGAGAGTTGCGAGAGCGCGATGACGGGGACCGACAGTTCACGGGCGAGCGCCTTGAGGCCGCGCGAGATCTCCGAGACTTCCTGGACGCGGTTGGCATCGCGGTTGGTGCTGGTGGCCTGCATCAACTGGAGGTAGTCCACGATGATCATGTCGAGGCCGCTCTCGGCCTGCAGCCGGCGGGCCTTCGTCCGCAGTTCCATCGCCGAGATGTTCGGTGTGTCGTCGATGTACATCGGGGCTTCCGATAGGGCGTTCATCGCCGGCGCGATCCGGGCGAAGTCCATCTCCTCGAGGAAGCCGGAGCGAAGCCGCTGCGAGTCGATGTTGGCGACGCTCGAGAGCAGACGCAGGACGAGTTGCTCCTTGCTCATCTCGAGGCTGAACACCCCGACGCTCTTGCGCTCCTTGACGGCCGCATGTTCCGCGATGTTGAGCGCGAAGCTCGTCTTGCCGACCGACGGCCGTGCGGCCAGGACGATCAGGTCGCTCTTCTGGAGGCCGGTGGTGAGTGTGTCCAGGTCCGTGAAGCCCGTCCGGACGCCGCTGATCTCGCCGCGGTGCGCGTGGAGATAGTCCAGCCGGTCGTACGCGTCGTGAAGTAGCGCCTTGAGCGGGCTGAAGCCGGCATCGATCCGCTTCTGGCTGACGGCGAACAGCTCCGCCTCGGCACGATCGATCGCCTCCTGGATCTCGGCCGGGTCCTCGTAGCCGATGCCGGCGATCCGACCGGCCGCCCCGATCAGCCCACGCAGCACGGCCTTGCGCTCGACGATCCGCGCGTACTGCGCGGCGTGGACCGCGGTCGGCGTCTCGTTCGACAGGCTCGAGAGGTAGGCGCGACCGCCGACCGCCTCCAGCTCGTCCTTGCGTTCCAGCGCCTCGGCGACCGTGACGATGTCGATCGGCTCGCGTCGGTCGAACAGCTCCAGGATGGCGGCATAGATGCGCGCATTCGCCTGGCGGTAGAAGTCCTGCGGGCGCAGGAACTCAGCTACCTCGACGACCGCATCGCGGTCGATCAGGATCGCGCCAAGCACCGACTGCTCGGCTTCAAGACTCTGCGGCGGCAAACGGTCGATCACGGCGTGGCAAGACTCCGGCGGTTGGCTGGGGGCCCGATTGTCCGTCCGGACAGGTTCGGAACGCTCACCAGAAGCGTCGACGAGCGACCGGACCATCCACGGAATGGGAGTCGTTGTGGATTGACGGTGGATGACCGTCTGTGGATATCCCCGGTCTGGGGAGTGAGAGAATCAGACGGCAGAGGCGGTCGAGGCCAAGGCGGAGGCGAGCAGGTGACGCGAGCGCACCCGATGTGCGTGAGCGGCGCCGCGGAGCCGACAACGCCGGCATCGTCCGTCCATGCCGCCTGCCGTCAGTCGAGTCTCCGGATCACGCCGATCAACTTGCCCTGGATCCTGACGTCGTCGTAGAACTGCGCAGGGTAGGCCGGGTTGGCCGGCTGGAGCCGGATCTTGTCCTTCTCCTTGAAGAAGCGCTTGAGCGTGACCGCGTTCTCCTCGACCTGGGCCACCACGATGTCGCCGTTGCGGGCCGTCTCCTGGGGCCGGATGAGCACGAAGTCTCCATCCGCGATGTGGGCCTCGATCATCGAGTCGCCTCGGACCTTCAGCACGTAGGCGTCGCCGCCCGGGGCCAGGATGTCCGGGACCGCCATCGTCTCCGACGCATCCTGGTAGGCCTCGATGGGACCGCCGGCCGCGATCTCGCCGATGATCGGCAGGATGCGCGAGTCCGCGGCGACCGCCTGCGGGACGAGTTCCGTGGTCAGCCCGAGGCGAAGGGCGGCCGACGGTGTGAGCCGGATCGCCCGTGACAGCGACCCTTGCTTCGCGCCGGGCCCGAGGTCCCCGCCCACGGCCTCGTCCCGCTGGAGATAGCCGTCGCGCACGAGGATCTGCAGGTGATGATGGACGGCAGAGGTGGACGCGAGCCCGACGGCACGCGCGATCTCGCGGACGGATGGCGGATAGCCCCGCGCGCGCAGGGTCGAAGCGATGTAGTCGAGGATCTTCAGTTTGCGTTCGGCGTCGTGCTTGGTCACTCGCGCCTCCTTCGGCTGCGGACATCATACCGAACGGACGTTCGATGTCAAGGAAGCGGCGATGGCTGGTAGACTCCGGCATCCCCGGACGAGGAGGCAGCACGCGCATGGCGCGCACGACGCGAACCAGGAGATCCACCGGTCGAGCGGCGGTCGGACGATCGCTCACGATGATGGCGTTCCTGCCCATCGCCAGCCGGGCGCCGCTGTACGCCAGGCTCGCCGCCGCACTCGCCTTCGACGACCGGATGCCCACCGCGCGCAAGGCCCTGCTGCCGGCTGCCGCCGCCTACATCGCCCTCGGTCGCGATCTCATCCCGGACGACGTCCCGATCATCGGCGGGCTGGATGACCTGATCGTCCTCGTCCTCGCTGTCGAGTTCTTCTTCGACGGTGTCCCCGAACCGCTCCTCCATGAGAAACTGGACGAGTTGGGGATCGACCGGGCGTCCTTCGAACAGGACATGGCCCAGATCCGGCGCTTGACGCCGGGCCCCGTCCGGCGGACCATCCGCCGGATCCCAGCCCTCGCGGCCGATGCCCGGCTGGCTGCGGAACGACTCGGTCTCGGCCCTCGCATCCGGGCCTGGATCAACAAGGAGGAATCGATCGCGTGAAGGTCATCCTGACGAAGGACGTGCCCAAGCTGGGCAAGAGCGGGGAGATGAAGCAGGTCAGCGACGGCTATGCGACCAACTTCCTGATCCCGCAGTCGCTCGCCGTCCCGGCCGCTGGTGGCGCCTACCGCGCCTGGCAGCACGACATCGCCAGCCGCGAGGACAAGCGGATCCGCGAGCGCGCCGAGGCGGAGATCGCCGCGACCCGCATCGCCAGCACGACCCTGACCATGGGCGTGAAGGTCGGCGACGGCGGCAAGCTGTACGGCTCGATCACGTCCAAGGACATCGCCGACGCGCTGGCCCGTCGCGGCATCGAGGTCGACCGACACAAGATCGACCTCGAGGAGCCACTCAAGTCGCTCGGCACCTACAAGGTCGCGATCAAGGTCTTCTCGGGGATGACCCCCGAGGTCACCATCGTCGTGGAGCCCAAGGGCTGATCGAGCCCGCCCGCCCGACCTACCGGTCGCGCAGCCGCCAGACGGTGACGCCCGTCTCGTCGTAGACCGTCTCGAAGCGCGGATCCAGGGAGAAGTCCGTCCCGGCCACGCCCGGATCGCACGGCACACCGCCGCTCGAGAGGACGTAGGTCGCGCCATAGGTGGCCATCCGCTGGATCGCGCTGTCCGGACCCTCGCAGTAGATCGCCTTGATGTCCGCCTCGCGCGGCGCCGGGTCGTAGCCCAGGTTCGAGACGTAGGGACCGAAGGTCGAGATCCGAAGCCGACCGGCGAGGTCGATCGGGTTGTTGATGAACGCGTCCGTGACGAACACGGCCCGATCCGGTGTGTTCGCCGCGATCCAGCGGGCCGCGCGCTCCTGGGGTGCGGTCACCGTCACGACGCCCGACCGCAGGTGCCACACGGCCACGAGAGCCGGTGACAGCGCCGAGGCGATGAGGATCACCGCGATGATCGTTCGCGGCCAGGCCCGGATGAGCCAGGCGGCAAGCATCGCGACCGGGATCCACATCATCTGGAAGTACTTGTTCATGTCGAACTCGACCGCGCTGGCCACGACGAGGTTCGGCACGAGGAACAGCGCCATCGCCCAGGCGACGAGGAACCAGCGACCCGGCAGCCGTCGAGCGGTCAGCCCGGCGACGATGGCCAGGACGAACGGGATGCCAAGGTTCGTCAGGTAGAAGAAGGCCGCGGCCAGCGGGCCGTCGCGGAACCGGGCCTCGCTCCAGCCGAGGACGAACCGGAATGCGCCGGAGTCGCCCTGGCGGGAGACGGCATCGGCGATGAACGGGATGGCCAGCAGGATCGGGGCGACGAACAGGCCCGCGTCGCGCAAGACCGTCGGCGCCCGCCACGCCCCCGTCGTCAGGACGTACAGGGCCACGATCAGGTACGTGGCCGGGAACGCGAAGAAGTGGAACGGGGCCAGGAGCGCGGCCAGGACGCCGGCGAGCAGGATGCCCGGCGGCCGGCGACCCAGGCACGCCACCGCCAGCAGGACGACCGTGACGAGGCCGGGCAGTCCGAACGTCGTCGCCCGATGGGGCAGGAGTCCGGTCCCGAAGATCGAGGCGATCCGGAAGTACGGCCAGCTGTCGGTCCAGGTGTTGTCGTATGGGGTGCTGCCGAGGAGGTCGAGCGGGCTGCCCCCGGCTGCGACGTCCCCGACCAGTCGGATCCATCCGAGCCCGCCACCGAAGCAGACGAGGATCGTGGCGATCGTGGCGACCCGCCGCTCCCCGGTGAGCCGGCACGCCAGCGCCCAGACGACCAGGGCCAGGACGGAGGCCATCAGCGCGCTGCTCAGGAAGTAGGTGGGGATGAGGTCCGTTCCGGCCGCGGTCGCGGCGATCGCGCCGTGGAAGTCGGCGAACCAGTGGTACGTCAGCGGCTCGCCCGCGAAGTAGGGGACCTCCGGGGGGAAGTTGCCTGCCGCGATGCTGGATCCGATCGCGACGTGGACCAGCAGGTCGCTCCAGTTCCAGCCACCCGAGACCCAGCCGTCCGGCCCGAGCGACCAGCCGTTGCCGAACAGGACCACGAGGACGACGAGTCCCGTGACCCCGGCGATGACCCAGGCCGGCCGGTCCGCACGCCAGGCCGCCTTGACCCCGGCCACGCTCGGTGGCCCGATCGGCGCGAGCCAGCGATGGCGGATCCGGGCGACGAGGACGGTCGCCACCGCCAGCGCGACGGCGCTGATGAGGACGGTCGCACGCCCGAAGCCGATCGCCCGTGCGACGAGATCGACGAGGTGGGCCGAGGCGTACACGCTGGTGACGACGGCTGCACCGACGGCGCCCGGTGTCGGGAGGTCGGGGGCGACGCGGCGCACCACGACCCAGCCCGGAACGATGAACAGGATCGGCCACACGAGGATCACGGCGGTCGCCGGGACGAGCCACGCGACCAGCGCGGCGACGACCAGAGCGGCGAGAAGGCCGACCGTCCGCGCAGGGGGTTCCACAGCGGGACGATGATACCGACGATGGCTCACCGGACGATCCTGCACGTCGACCTCGACGCGTTCTTCGCGTCCGTGGAGCAGCGCGACCGGCCGGAACTGCGCGGCAGGCCGGTCATCGTGGGTGGCGAGCCAGGTGGCCGGGGGGTCGTGTCGGCCGCCAGCTACGAGGCCCGCGCGTTCGGGGTCCACTCGGCGATGTCCCTGTCGGAGGCCGGCCGCCGCTGCCCGCATGGGGTCTTCCTGCCGGTCGCTGGACGGCGCTACCAGCAGGCGAGCCGGGACGTCATGGCGATCCTGCGCCGCTTCACGCCGCAGATGGAGCCCATCTCCATCGACGAGGCGTTCCTCGATGTCACCGGATCCGCGGCCCTGTTCGGCGACGGGCCGACGATCGCGGCCCGGATCAAGGCGGGGGTCCGCGACGAGGTCGGGCTCACGGCGTCGGTCGGGGTCGCGACGAACAAGCTGGTCGCCAAGGTCGCGTCCGACCTGCGCAAGCCGGATGGCCTGGTCGTGGTCCCGCCGGGGGAGGAGGCGGCGTTCCTGGCGCCGTTGCCGATCGGTCGCCTGTGGGGGGTCGGCGCGAAGACCGCGGCCGTCCTGGCGGACTACCGGGTTCGGACGATCGGCGACCTGGCGGCGCTGCCGGCCGAGGTCGTCGAGGCCCGGTTCGGCAAGCACGGGTCGTCGCTGGCCGAGCGGGCGCGCGGGATCGACACGGATCCGGTCCACGATGGCGAGGCGGCCAAGTCGGTCGGCCACGAGCACACGTTCGACGTGGATACGACCGATCGAGAGGTCATCGAACGGACGCTGCTGGCGATGGCCGACGGGGTCGGCGGCCGGCTCCGATCCGCCGGGATCCGGGCTGGGACGATCGCGATCCGGATGCGCGACGACTCGTTCGAGACGCTCAGTCGTCAGAAGACGCTGCCCGAGCCGACCGACATGACCGAGCGCATCTTCGAGGTCGCACTCCAGCTGGCCCGGCCCGAGGTGGCCGCGATCCGGGCCCGTGGCGGCAAGGTCCGGCTGCTCGGCGTGACCGCCTCGCACCTGGGCGAGCGAGAGCAGCTGTCGCTGTTCGATCCGGACGATCCGCGCCGACGGCGGGCGATCGAGGCCGCCGATGCGGTCCGTCGCCGATACGGTGATGGGGCGATGACCCGGGCCCGACTGCTGGATGCGAAGTTGCCGGCGCCGTTCGAACGGGACCCTCGCAATCCCCTCGATCGACGGGCCCGCGGGGTCCCATTCGAGGCCGATCCGGACGCGTCGGAAGGCCAGAAGGGTCGTGACAGCCTAGGTGACACGGACCTCGACGACATTCCCCCAGACGACGCTTGACATCGAACACCTGTTCGGTCTACGGTGACGTCGTAATCGAACAGACGTTCTGTCGGACGAGTGCCCCGGACGACAAGACCTGGCGTTCCAGCCCCCGGAAAGGAGCCATCCCGATGGCATTCATCCGAGTCGAGCCGGTCGCGGTCCATGTCCGGACCGACTGGTTCGACGGTCGTCCCCGCGAAGTCACCTGGGGTGACGAGCGACTGACCGTCACGCGCCTCGTCGCCGTCCGCGAGGAGGCCGCCGCCTATCCCGTCATCACTGGCCCCCGCACGTTGTTCGAGGTCGAGACGTCGCGAGCTCGGCTGTCGCTCACCTATCAGCACCGATCGCGGCGCTGGACCGTGACGGGCCTCGACGACGAGGCCCCCAAGGCCGCCTGACACCAGAACCACCCCGCCGGCGTCCGGTTCCCTCCCGGCGGCGCCGGCACCCTCGTCGGTGGGCGGGGCGAGCGCGCCGGTACCGCGCTCGCCCCGTGCCGACGCCTGACGCGCGGCAGCCCGCCGCGCCGCACGCGGACCTACAATCGCTCGTGTGAGTGACACCCCGACGACCCGGTTCCGTGATCTGACCCTCGACGGCTTCGTGGCCCAGCTCGCGTCCGCGGCCCCGGTCCCGGGCGGTGGCAGCGCCTCCGCCGTCGCCGCCAGCCTGGGGGCCAGCCTCGTGGCGATGGTGGCCTCTCTGTCCGAGGGTCGACCGAAGTACGCCCAGCACGCCCACCTGCTCGCCTGGGCTCGGCAGTCGTGCCAGGCGCTGGCGGATCGGTTCCTGACGCTCGCCGACGAAGATGCCCTGGCCTACGCGGGCTTCTCCGCCGCCCTCAAGCTGCCGAAGGAGACGGCCGATGAGCAGGCGGCGCGCAGGACCGCGCTGCAGGCCGCGGCTCGTGCCGCCACGGAGGTCCCGCTGGCCTGCGTCGAAGCGTGCGTCGGGCTGGTCGGGGCCGCCGAAGCCCTGGCCGGCCGAAGCAATGCCAATGCGTCGAGCGATCTGGCCGTCGCTTCGCTCCTCGGTGAGGCCGCCGCTCGCGGCGCCGCCGCCAACGTCTTCATCAACCTGCCCTCCGTGGGCGACCCGGATTGGGAGGGGTCGGTGATCGTCCGGGTGACCGATCTCCTCGACGAGATCCAGCGCCTGGCCGCCTCGACGCGACAGGTCGTTGGCGACGGGGACCCGCGCGACCCCCTCGACCCGCCGGCCGAGAGTTGACCGCCCGGCTGCTGGAAGGCGGTCCCATCGCCTCCGAGATCCGTGAGGGCGTGGCCGCGGACGTGGCCGCGTTCGCCCGATCCGAGGGACGTCCGCCCGGGCTGCGGGTCGTCATCGCCGGCCGGGACGCGCCATCGATGGTCTATCTGGAGCGGATCCTGCGCGGATGCGCCATGGTCGGCATCGACGCCGGCTTCGTCGAGCTCGAGGGCGAGGCCACCGAGGCGACGGTCAGCGCCACCATCCATGGACTGAACGTCGATCCCACCGTCGACGGGGTGATCGTCCAGATGCCGCTCCCGCCCGGGATCCGCCTGCGAGCCGTCGTGGACGCCATCGACCCGGTGAAGGACATCGACGGGATCCATCCGCTCAATGCCGGACTGCTCCGCCTGGGCTACGAGGGATTCCTCCCGGCGACGGCCCACGCCGCGGTCGAGATCCTGCGTCGGTCGGAGATCCCCATGGCCGGCCGGGATGCCGTGGTCATCGGCCGCTCTCCCGTCGTGGGGATGCCGGCCGCCTTCCTGCTCGTTCGCGAGGACGCGACCGTGACGGTCTGCCACTCGAGGACGCGCGACCTGGCCGCGCATGTCGCACGAGCCGACATCGTCGTCGTCGCGGCGGGGCGACCCGGTCTCGTCCATGGTGCGATGCTGAAGCCCGGAGCGGTCGTCGTGGACGTCGGGATCAACCTGGTCGACGGCGCCATCGTGGGGGACGTGGACTTCGCGTCCGCCGTGGAGGTCGCGTCAGCCATCACGCCGGTCCCGGGCGGCGTCGGGCCGCTCACCAATGCGCTACTCCTGAGCCATCTCGTCCGTGCCGCCCAACGACAGGCCGACGACCAGCCCGTGTCCAGCCGAGGAGTCTGATGCCGTTCCCGTCCGATCTGGAGATCGCCCGTTCCGTCAAGCCGCGTCCGATCGCGGATGTCGCCCGCGACCTCGGCCTCGCCGACGATGAGATCGAGCTGTATGGCCCGACGAAGGCCAAGGTCACCCTCGAGGCCATCCGGCGCCTGGAATCCGAGCGACCGCGCGGCAAGTACGTGGTCGTCACCGCGATCTCGCCGACCCCGCTCGGCGAGGGCAAGTCGACCACGACGGTCGGCCTGGCCCAGGGCCTGAACGCGATCGGGCGCAAGGCCGCGGTCTGCATCCGGCAGCCCTCGCTGGGGCCGGTGTTCGGGATCAAGGGGGGCGCGGCCGGCGGCGGCTACAGCCAGGTCATCCCGATGGAGGACTTCAATCTCCACCTGACCGGCGACGTCCATGCCATCGGCGCGGCCCACAACCTGGCCGGCGCCTTCCTCGACAACAGCCTCTACCACAAGAACCCGCTGGGGATCGATCCCCAGGGGATCCTCTGGCCGCGCGTCCTCGACATCAGCGACCGGGCGCTCCGGCACGTGATCATCGGCCTCGGTGGCCGCGCGGACGGCGTCCCTCGCGAGACCGAGTTCGTCATCACGGTCGGCTCGGAGGTCATGGCCGTTCTCGCGCTGGCGACGGACCTGCAGGACCTGCGGGCCCGCCTGGGGCGGATCGTCCTCGCGACCACGACCGACGGCAAGCCGGTCACGGCGGAGGACGTGGGTGTGGCCGGGTCCATGGCCGTCCTGCTGAAGGACGCCCTGAAGCCGAACCTGCTGCAGACCCTCGAAGGCGGCCCCGCCTTCGTCCACGCCGGGCCGTTCGCCAACATCGCGCACGGCAACAACTCGATCATCGCGGACCGCCTGGCCCTCGTCACGAACGACATCGTCTGCACGGAGGCGGGCTTCGGGGCCGACATGGGCGCCGAGAAGTTCTTCGACATCAAGTGCCGGGCCTCCGGCCTGTCGCCCGACGCGGCCGTCGTGGTCGCCACGGTCCGGGCGCTCAAGATGCACGGCGGCGTCGGCAAGATCGTCGCCGGGAAGCCGCTCGATCCGGCGTTGCTGGAGGAGAACGTCGAGGCGGTCCGGCTCGGCGCCCAGAACCTGGCGAAGCAGATCGAGAACGTGACGATCTTCGGTGTCCCGGCGGTCGTGGCGATCAACTCGTTCCCCGACGACACGCCGGCCGAGGTCGAGGCGATCCGCGAGGTCGCCCTCGCGGCCGGGGCCCGCGCCGCCGTGGTGGCCACGCACTTCCCCGACGGCGGCAAGGGCGCCACGGACCTGGCCGAGGCGGTCTGGGAGGCGACCCACGATGGATCCGCGAACTTCCAGCTCCTCTATCCGGATGAGATGCCACTGGCCGACAAGATCCACACGATCGTCACGAAGATCTACGGCGGCGCCGGCGTGGAGTACCTGCCGGCCGCGCGCAAGTCGCTCAAGCAGTACGAGGATCTCGGCTACGGCCACCTGCCCATCTGCATGGCCAAGACCCAGTACTCGCTCAGCCACGATGCGGCCCTCAAGAACCGCCCGACCGGCTTCACGGTCCCCATCCGCGAGATCCGCTTGTCCGCGGGCGCCGGGTTCATCACGCCGATCTGCGGCGAGATGCGGACGATGCCTGGCCTGCCGTCCCGTCCGGGTGGCGAGAAGATCGATCTCGACGCCGACGGGAACATCGTCGGGCTGTTCTAGGCGTCCGGTTCGCCTCGACCGCTCCGGAGCCGGACGAAGGCGGCGCCGACGGCCATGACGAGCGCGATCGCGCCACCGGCGAGCCACACGACCGGGACGCCGGAGTCGTCGGTCGGCGCACTGGAGGCGGACTCGTCCATGCCCGGGACGATGCCCTCTCCGAACGTGGCGATGGCGTCCTTGAACATCGCCTGACCGGCCGGATCCGAGGCCGCGGCATGAGGCGTGCACAGGTTCACGCTGAGTTCGCTCCCCTCGGACTTCCACGCCACGAAGATCCACTCGGCCCCGGCCGGCGGCAGCGCCGTCCCGCAGGAGCTCACGACACCGTCCAGACCGAAGCTCGCGCGATCCAGCCAGACGACCTGCGCCGGGTCCGTGCCCTGGAACCAGCGGGACACCTTCACGGGCACACCACGTCCATCGGGCGGCTGGACGACGCCGGTGAAGATCACCTGGGCCGGGTCGCCGGCATAGGCCGCCATCGGTTGCGGCCCGACACAGGAACAGGCCATCGCGGGGATGGCGGTGGCGAGCAGGAACCCGACGGCGAGGAACGTGGCCACGAGGGCCGCGGCCGGGCGAGCGAGTCTTCGAGGCATCCAGGTCACTCCGAGCGTGTCGCTCGGACGGAACGCGGCTGGCGCTGGTTCCCCGGCCGAGGCTGGCCCCGTGACGCCGGCCTCAGCCTTGGGTCGTCGCCACCACGAAGCAGGCGGCCGTGACGGCGCCGAGCGCGACCCCAAGGATCGCGGCGCCCCAGGCTCGGACATCGATCGGCCCGAGCGGCTCCTCGCCGTGGGCGTGATCGTCGTGCCCGTGGTCGTCGCCGTGATCGTCGGTCGCGTGGTGGGCGGCCGCATCGACATGCCCGGGGACGTCGGCGGCGTGTGGGTCGGTGCTCATCGGTCGGTCTCGAACCTCCGACGGCATTCTCGCAGACCGTCCCGTCGTCGTGGGGTTCGGCCCGACTAGACTCGGGTGCATGACCACGGCACCGATCGACGCCGGCCTGGTCGCCAGCCTCCGCGGACTCGACCGGGACGGACGCCTGCTGTTCGCCATGCGCGTCGCCCGGATGTTCGCCTACGGGTTCCTCGCCGTCGTCCTCGTCCTCTACCTCGATGCCGTCGGCCTCGACCCGCTTGCGGTTGGGATCGTGCTCACGCTGACGTTGATCGGCGACACGATCATCTCCCTGTGGCTGACCACCCACGCCGACCGGTTCGGACGCCGGCGCGTGCTGGTCGCCGGCGCGGCCCTCATGGTCCTGGCCGGCATCGTCTTCGCGTCCACCAGCTGGCTGCCCCTGCTCATCCTGGCCGGTGCCATCGGCGTCATCTCGCCGACCGGCAACGAGGTCGGTCCATTCCTGGCCGTCGAGCAGGCGGCCCTGTCCCAGACGGTCCACGACGCTCGTCGCACGGCGACGTTCGCCTGGTACAACCTCGTCGGCTACATCGCGACGGCGACCGGCGCACTCATCGCGGGCTTCCTGAGTCAGGCCCTCCTCGATGGTGGCATGGCCCCGCTGGACGCCTACCGCGCGATCGTCGTCGGGTACGCAGTGATCGGGCTCGTGATGGTCGCAGGGTTCTGGGCGGTGAGCCCGGCCGTCGAGGCGCCCACGAACGCGATCGTCGATGACGGCATCCGGCGTCGCCTCGGCCTGCATCGGTCGAAGCGGGTCGTCCTTCGGTTGTCGGTCCTGTTCTCGCTCGATGCCTTCGGGGGTGGCTTCATCCCGCAAAGCCTGATCGCCTACTGGTTCACCGTCCAGTTCGGCGTCGAGCCCGCCGTCCTCGGGGCGATCTTCTTCGGCGCGAACCTGCTGGCGGCGGTGTCGTCCCTGTCCGCGGCACGGCTCGCGGCTCGGTTCGGCCTCATCGACACGATGGTGTTCACGCACCTGCCGTCCAACGTCCTCCTGATCCTCGTCCCGCTCATGCCGACCCTGCCGTTGGCGATCCTCGTGCTGCTGCTGCGCTACAGCCTCAGCCAGATGGACGTGCCGACCCGCCAGTCGTACGTGATGGCTGTCGTGGAACCCGATGAGCGCTCCGCCGCGGCCGGCGTGACCGGGGTCGCCCGGACGACCGGCGCCGCGATCTCGCCGTCGCTCTCGAGCGTGATGATGGCCAGTGCCGGCTACGCCGCGCTGCCGTTCTTCCTCGCCGGCGGCCTCAAGATCCTGTACGACCTGCTGCTCTACCGCGATTTCCGGACGGTTCGCCCACCCGAGGAGCGGCGGCCGTGATCGCGCGCCGGAACCGTCCGCCGGGCCGCTAGCCGTTGGCCCGGGCGGCGCGACGCGGCTTGATGATCCGGAACCAGATCCAGGCGAGGACGATGACGACGAGGACGCCGATGATCGCGTACTCGAACCGCTTGAGCCACGCGCCGACGGACTCCCAGTTGGCCCCCAGCTGGACGCCCGCGAACACGAGCAGGGCCGTCCATGGCAGCGAGCCGAGGAAGGTGAAGACCGTGAACTTGCCGAGCGACATGTGGGCGATGCCCGCCGCGAAGGACACCAGGGAGCGGATGACCGGGATCATCCGCCCGAAGAAGCTGGCGGCCTCGCCGTGCCGGGCGAAGAAGTCGTCCGCCTTGTCCAGGTCCGCCGGCGTGACGCCGATGTAGCGGCCCCAGCGCTCGAGGAGCGGGCGGCCGCCCCACGCGCCGATGCCGTACGCGACCAGCGCCCCGGCGGTCGCGCCGAGCGTGCCCGCCAGCACGGTCAGCCAGAAGTTCCACGGTTGACCGGTGATGGGCTCCAGCGCCGTGCCCTCGCCGACGAGGAATCCCGCGAACGGCAGCACGAGCTCGGAGGGGATCGGGATGATGACGCTCTCCAGCGCCACCCAGAGCGCGACCCCGACATACCCGACGGCGTCGTAGATCTGGGTGACCAGGTCGCGCACCGGGCCGTTCAGGAAGTCGAACACGGCCGGGAGCATAGCCGACTATCCTCGGAACCGTGACCGACCCGAACGTCCCGCACTTCTACCCGGACCGTGGCGGCCCACGCGAGCCGGAAGCCCTGGTCGTCCTGACCGGGGCGGACCTCAGCGTCGCCGATGTCGAGGCCGTCGCCCGTCGTGGGGCCCCCGTCGCGCTGGACGTCCATGCCCGGGCGCGCATGCAGGAGGCGCGCGACGTCATCGAGTCCCTCGTCGCCGACGGCGCGGTCGTCTACGGCGTCACGACCGGATTCGGGGACCTCGCGACGACGTTCATCCCGCCGGACCAGGCCGGGCAGCTCCAGCAGAACCTGCTCATGAGTCACGCGGCCGGGGTCGGGCCGGCGTTCCCGCGCGAGGTGGTCCGGGCGATGCTGTTGCTCCGGGCCAATACGCTCGCCCTCGGCCACAGTGGCTGCCGGCCGGCGGTGGTGGACGCGATCCTGGCCCTGCTCGACCACGACATCCACCCGGTCGTGCCCGAGCAGGGGAGTGTCGGGGCATCCGGGGATCTCGCCCCGCTCGCCCACCTCGCGCTGCCGCTCATCGGTCGTGGCGAGGTCGAGGTGGGCGGACGGGTGGTGCCGGCGGCGGTCGCGCTGCACGGCGCCGGCCTGGCCCCACTGATCCTGGAGGCGAAGGAGGGCCTCGCGCTCCTCAACGGGACCCAGATGATGAGCGCGATCGGGGCACTCCTCGTCGCCGACGCGGACCGGCTCGTGCACACGGCCAACGTGGCCGCCGCGATGTCGGTCGAGGCGCTGCTGGGGACGGACGTCGCCTTCGCCGCCGCGTACCAGCTGGCCCGCCCGCATCCCGGCCAGGTCGCGGTCGCCGCGGAGCTGCGGCATCTGCTGCGCGACAGCACCCTGCAGACCGGCCATCACGCGTCCGCCCACAAGGTCCAGGACCCGTACTCGCTGCGCTGCGTCCCACAGGTCCATGGGGCCGTACGCGATGCCCTTGATCACCTTCGGCGCGTGCTCGACATCGAGCTCAACTCGGCGACCGACAACCCGCTCGTCTTCGCCGGTGGTGGGGTGGCGTCCGCCGACACGCTCGCCACGGGCGGCGGTCGGGTCATCAGCGGCGGCAACTTCCATGGCGAGCCCATCGCGCTCGCGCTCGACTTCGCCAAGCTGGCCCTCGCCGAGCTCGGGTCGATCAGCGAGCGGCGGTCCGCGCTCCTCGTGGATCCGCGCCTGAACGGCGGGCTGCCGCCGTTCCTCGCCGCCTCATCCGGGATCGACTCGGGGATGATGATCTACCAGTACACGGCCGCGGCCCTCGCATCGGAGCACAAGGTGCTGGCGCACCCGGCCTCGGTCGATTCGATCCCGACGAGCGCCAACCAGGAAGACCACGTGTCGATGGGATCCATCGCCGCGCGACACGCCCGGGCCGTGCTCCAGGGCGTGGAGCGGATCGTGGCGATCGAGTTGCTCCTCGCCGCCCAGGCGCTTGACCTGCGGCTGGAGCTCGTGCCCGGTGCCGTGCCGGGGACCGGCGTCGCCGAGGCGCTCGAGCGGATCCGCGGGCGCGTGGCGCACCTGGATGCGGATCGGGAACCGGGACCCGACTTCGTTGCCGCGACGGACATCGTCCACGACGGGGTCCTCGTGGACCTGACCCGCTGAGGCGTCGCGGCGGGCCGGCGACGAGGGCCGAGGCTATCGGCCGAAGCGGTTGGTCCTGACCGGACCTGGATCCTCGGGCTTGCGGTAGCCGACCTGGCGTAGCGTCTTGTCGATCTCGTCGAGGTACGGGCGGCCGTCCCGGCGATCCTCCAGCCAGACGAGGTAGCCGGGATCCACGCGCGCGATCTCGCCGATCGACCACCCGATGTGTCGGCCGAACTGGAGGACGGAGCCGGATGGGCGCCCGGGCGGCTTGCCGGCCCCTCCGGTGCCATCACGCTCCGGAGCCCAATCGAGGCCGTGGTTCGCGGCGTAGGTCCGGGTATCGCCGGGCGTGGTCGGCGATCCGCGCTGCGCGACGGTCTCGTCGTACCGCTCGTCGGCCTCCTGCTGGGCGTACGCGGCCCGTCGACGCCGGTCCCGGATACGGTCGAAGGCGGCGTTGATCCGCATCATGTCCACGGTCGCGCCGTCGCCCGCGACGTCGGGGTGGTAGGTCCGGGCCAGCTTCTTGTGCGCCGCAGCGATCACGTCGTCGCTGGCTGAACGGTCCACGCCGAGGATCGCATACGGGTCGCTCGTACTCGTGACCACCATCTCCCCGAATGACCTCCGGATCGGTCGCTGCCTGCCGATCCGCCGACCGACGCACGACCCGGGTCGGGTCGCTTCGACGCACTCTAGCAAACGGCTGTCGCCGTAGACTCAGGTACGGATGGATGACCTGCGCACGCTAGACGTCACGGATGAGGCGACCTTCGGGCGCCTGCCGCCGTGCGCGGATCCCGGCTTCGACCACCGGTCATGCGACTACTGGGAAGACGACGCCCGCGGGTCGAAGGCCGCGCGTCTCGACTGGCTGACGCCCACCCCGGCGGCCTCGGCGGCCCAGGGCCGGACGCCCGCGACGCCCGCCAATCCATTCCTCGCGGATCTCGGATCGTCGGGTCCACCCGCGAACCCCTTTGCCCGGACCGCGCCCGCCGGCCTGGCCAACCCGTTCCTGGACGACGACGCGGCGCTCGAGAATCCGTTCGCGCCGCCTCCGAAGGCCGGTCCCGCCGTACCGCCGACCGCGCCTCGCAAGCTCCGGCTCCTGACGCGTGGGGTGGGCATCGTCGGCAGCTATGCGAAGGTCCTCGTCCGTGGTGACGAGACGCTGGCCTACTGCCAGTTCGGGCCACTCACGGCCTATCCGCGTGCCCAGCGGACGCGCGACCTCTACCCGCAGCTCCCGGAGTCGCCCCTGCCGGCGGTCATCACCTGCATCGCGACCCTGCCGACGGCCCGCCGGCTCGGGCTCGGACTCGGGCTCGTGGACGAGGTCTGCTCGGATCTGGCGGCTCGCGGGTTCGCCGCGGTCGAGGCCTATCCCGAGGTGGGCCCGCGGCTCGATGCGACGAGCGGAGCCGTGCCGGCGTTCTGGGAGCGAGCCGGGTTCGTTCGAGCGGTCGACGACCCCCGTTTCCCGGTCATGCGTCGGGAACTCGGGTGAGCCGACCGCCGGCCCGCCCACGCGCGTTCCGTCACCGAAACACCGGCCAGCTGCCCATCGGGATCCGCGCGCTCGCCGTGGGGGTGGTCACGCTCCTGGCCGTCGCCGCGTGCGGCTCGACCGCCCCGACCCCGACGTCATCCCCGACCCTCGCGGCGACTCCCGGTCCGAGCGGCAGCCACAGCCCGGTGCCGACGGCGGTGGCGTCGAGCGACGTCGTCGTGGACCCCTCGCTGCTCGACCACCTGCCGGCCGAGGTGGGCGGGATCCCCCTCGTCGATGACCCGGACACCGCCGGCAACATCGCGAGCGATCCGGATGTGGCCGCGAATGCCGCGGCGATCGCCGTGGCCTTCGCCATCGGGCCCGGAGCGTCGGACGAGGACGATGTGGCGGTCGTCAGCGTCGTCCGACTTCGATCGGGCGTCTTCGACGACGCGTTCTTCCGCGACTGGCGCGACTCCTACGACGCTGCCGCCTGCGAGGCGGCCGGGGGTGTGGCCGGCAACGCCCAGGCGGAGGTCGACGGGCGCACGATCCACATCGGGACCTGCGCCGCGGGTGCCCACACGTATCACGCCTACCTGGCGGACGCCGGCGTCCTCGTGTCGGTCACGGCCGTCGGTGACCTGCGGCTCGGCGAGCAGATCATGGCCGACCTCCGCGAGTAGGCTTCGGGCATGCACGAGCCGAACGACCTCGACCACGGTCCGCGACCCGTCCGGGCGCCGCGCGGGGCGGAGCTGACCTGCCGCGGCTGGCAGCAGGAAGCCGTCCTGCGGATGCTCATGAACAACCTCGACCCCGAGGTCGCGGAGGACCCAGACCACCTCGTCGTCTACGGCGGGACCGGGCGAGCGGCACGCAGTTGGGCGGCCTTCGACGCGATCGTGCGCGAGCTCCGGCGGCTGGGTGACGACGAGACGCTCCTCGTCCAGTCCGGCAAGCCGGTCGGGGTGGTCCGGACCCACCCGTGGGCCCCGCGCGTCCTGATCGCCAACTCCAACCTCGTCGGGAAGTGGGCCACCTGGGACGTCTTCCGCGACCTGGAGCGGCAGGGCCTGATGATGTACGGCCAGATGACCGCCGGGTCGTGGATCTACATCGGGACGCAGGGCATCCTCCAGGGCACCTACGAGACGTTCGCCGAGGCGGCGCGCCAGCACTTCGGCGGGTCGCTGCGGGGCACGGTCACCCTGACGGCCGGCCTGGGCGGGATGGGCGGCGCCCAGCCGCTGGCCGTGACCATGAACGACGGCGTGTGCATCGCCATCGAGGTCGACGAGGTCCGCGCCCGCCGCCGGCTCGACATCGGCTACGTGGACCGCCTCACCCACGATCCGGCCGAGGCCCTCGCCTGGGCCCGCGCGGCCGCCTCCGCCGGCGAGGCGATCTCGATCGCCCTGGTCGGCAATGCCGCGGAGATCGAACCGGCCTGGGCGGCCGATGGCGAGCGGTTCGACCTCGTGACGGACCAGACGTCTGCGCACGACGCCCTGGGCGGGTATGTGCCCGACGAGATGACCCTCGCGGACGCCCTCGAGCTGCGCGCGGCCCTGCCCGACGAGTACCAGAAGCGATCGCGCCGCGCGATGGCCGCCCACGTCCGGGCGATGCTGGCGTTCCAGCGCGATGGGGCGATCGTCTTCGACTACGGCAACAACCTGCGCGCCCAGGCGCAGGAAGCGGGCGTCGCCGACGCCTTCGACTACCCGGGCTTCGTCCCGGCGTTCATCCGGCCGCAGTTCTGCGAGGGCCGCGGTCCGTTCCGCTGGGCGGCCCTCAGTGGCGATCCGGCCGACATCGCGCGCACCGACCGCGCGGTCCTGGAGCTGTTCCCGGACGACGTCGGGCTCCATCGCTGGATCGCGATGGCCCAGGCGCGCGTCCCGTTCCAGGGACTGCCGGCCCGGATCTGCTGGCTCGGCTATGGGGAGCGCCACCGGGCCGGCCTCGCGTTCAACGACCTGGTCCGGACCGGCGAGGTCAGCGCGCCGATCGTCATCGGGCGGGACCACCTGGACGCGGGCTCCGTGGCGTCACCCAATCGCGAGACCGAATCGATGCTGGACGGCTCGGACGCGGTGGCAGATTGGCCGCTCCTCAACGCCCTCGTGAACACCGCGGCCGGTGCGACCTGGGTGTCGATCCACCACGGCGGCGGCGTCGGGATCGGCTACTCGCAGCATGCCGGCATGGTCGTCGTCGCGGACGGCACGGAGCTTGCCGCACAGAAGCTGGAACGCGTCCTGACGACGGATCCGGCGATGGGCGTGCTGCGCCATGTCGACGCCGGCTACGACCACGCCATCGAGATCGCCCGCGAGCGCGGTGTCGTCGTCCCGATGCTGGCGGACGACCGACCCTAGCGCTGCATCGCGGACGGCGCGTCGGGCGGCAGGTCGGCGATCTCTGGCTCGGGCGGCGCCGGCGGCGCGGCCCCGGGCGCATCGACCACGGGTTCCGGCATCGTCGTGAGCGATCGGACGGGCGTGATCAGCAACGGGATGACGGCCAGGAACGACCCGATCGCCCCCACCCACAGGGCGGCACTCAGGCTCACGCTCGTCGCGATGATCCCACCCAGGATGGAGCCGATCGGGATGGTCCCCCAGACGATGAACCGCATCGTCGCGTTCATCCGACCCTGCATCGTGGGGGGCGTGATGGCCTGCCGGAAGCTGACCTGGTTGATGTTGTAGACGACGCCCGAGAACCCGGCCAGCAGCCCGCCTGCGATGAGGAACGGGACGGGTGACGCCTTGGGCGCCAGCGCGATCAGGACGACGCTCGGCGCCGAGAGGAACATCGAGCCGATGATCGTCCGGCCCAGGCCGAATCTCGCGCTCCAGCGGTTCCCGGTGAAGGCGCCGAAGAGCGCCCCCAGGTTGCCGATCCCGAAGACGATCCCGATCTCGGCGGCCGACAATCCCAGCTCGCGAACGGCATACACGATGTACGTCGCGAACGCGATGTTGTTGAACAGGTTGGAGGTCCCCGTCGCGGCCGCGATCCCGCGCAGGTACCGATTGCCGAGGACGTAGCGCAACCCCGCCGCGACCTCCTTGCGCAGGCCCTCGCGGGGCCGGCCGTGCTCGTCGACATGACGGTCCGGTGTCGGCTCCTTGCGCCGGATGAGGAACACGAACAGGGCCGAGACGCCGTAGCTGATGGAGTCGAGCAGGATCGCGATGGGCGCGGTCAAGAGCCCGATGAGTCCGCCGCTCAGGGCCGGTCCCGCGGTCTGGGCGAT
This sequence comes from uncultured Anaerolineaceae bacterium, assembly GCA_964579825.1. Classification (GTDB taxonomy): domain Bacteria; phylum Chloroflexota; class Limnocylindria; order Limnocylindrales; family CSP1-4; genus SPCO01. The sequence continues at coordinate 38,394 of CAZOHT010000022.1, read as the reverse complement.
CGTGCGGGTCACCTCCATCTTGGAGTTGCCTTCGATGAGCTGGTCGCGATCGACGAGTGACGGCAGATAGGACTGGTAGGCGACATCGAAGAAGACCGTCAGGATCCCGGCGCAGAACCCCACCACGTACAGCTGCCAGATGGTCAGGACATCGAGCGCGAACGCGACCGGGATCGAGATGAGGAGCGCCGCCCGTCCGATGTCCCCGGCGATGAGGATCGGCCGGCGACGGAGGCGGTCCACCCAGGCCCCGGCGGGCAGGCTGAACAGGATGAACGGCAGGAACTCGATCGTGCCGAGCATCGCGACCTCGAACGGACTGGCGTCGAGGATCGTGACCGCGACCAGCGGGATCGCGAGCAGGCTGATCTGCGTCCCGAACTGGCTGATCGTCTCGGCCGTCCACAACTTCAGGAAGTCGGCGTGCCGAACGAGGCTCCGGGACTGGGTCATCGCGGCAGTCTACTGGCCATCGTGCGCCCTGAGGGGGCCACGCCGTCCCGGCCGGACGACTAGCATCGTCGCGTGCTGATCGAATCCGTCCCGAACGTCTCCGAAGGCCGTCGGCTCGACGTCGTCGACCGCCTGGCCGACGCCATCTCGAGCGTGTCGGGCGTGTTCCTGCTCGATCGGACGAGCGATGCCAGTCACAACCGGTCGGTGTTCACCCTGGCCGGCGAGGCCGGGGACGTCACGGAGGCCCTCGAGCGCCTGGTGGCAGCCGCCATCCACGACATCGACATGGACGTCCATACCGGCGAACACCCGCGGATCGGGGCCGTGGACGTCATCCCGTTCGTCCCCCTCGCGGACACGACGATGGATGACTGCGTGGCGCTTGCCCAGGCGTTCGGGGAGCGGCTCGCGGCCCGGTTCGAGCTTCCGGTCTACCTGTATGCCCAGGCTGCCGTGCGGCCGGAGCGAGTCAAGCTGTCCGACGTCCGCCGTGGCCAATACGAGGGCCTCAAGCTGGAGATCGACCAGCGTGGCCGCGAACCGGACTTCGGGCCGGCCCGGATGCATCCGTCGGCCGGCGCGGTCGCGGTCGGCGCTCGCCCGTTCCTGATCGCCTACAACATCAACCTCGCGTCGGAGGACGTCGACCTGGCGAAACGGATCGCCCGTCGGGTCCGCGAGTCCGGGGGTGGGCTGCCCAAGGTCCAGGGCAATGGCTTCTGGATCGAGGAGCTGCGCCGCGCCCAGGTCTCGATGAACCTGCTGGACTTCTCCGTGACGCCGCTCTGGTTGGTGTGGGAGACGGTCCGCGACATCGCCGCCGAGGACGGGGTGGAGCTGGCCGAATCCGAGCTGATCGGCCTGGCCCCGCTGGCCGCCTTCCTGGACGTGGCGGATCGGGCCGGCGCGCCGGACGACGCCCCGGTCGAGACGCGTCTCGCCGCCGCCGCCGCCTTCCTCCGGTTGCGCGACTTCTCGCCGCTGCAGGCCCTGGAGCTGCGCCTGGAGGCCGCCCGATCCGGGCGGGTCCGGTGAGCGCCGGGTTCCGAGTCATCGAGGGCGGCCGGAGCGAGGATCCCAGTCCAGGCCTCCTGATCGTCGGTGCCTCCGAGGTCGCGTCGATGGCCGGTGGCGTGCGATCCGGGATGACCCAGGGACAGGTCGGCCGGCTCACGACGGAGGCGGGCCTGGACCCGGCGACCGATGGCCCGGCGGTGGCCTGCTGGGAGGGCCGGATCGCCGCGGTCGGTCCGCGTTCGAAGGTGGAGGCGGCGCTCGAGGCGGAGGGCTATCCGCTCGGCCGGTTCGCCCGCATCGATGCCGATGGCGGTGCCGTCACGCCCGGGCTCATCGATCCGCACACCCACCTGCTGTTCGGTGGCTCACGCGAGGGTGAGCTCGTGCTGCGGCAGCAAGGGGCGAGTTACATGGACATCCTCGCCGCGGGCGGCGGGATCCTGTCCACGGTGGCGGCCACGCGTGCCGCGGATGCCGACGCGCTGGCAGCCCACGGGCGGCGCTGGCTCGACGAGATGCTCGGGCATGGCGTCACGACGATCGAGGCCAAGTCCGGCTATGGGCTGGACCTCGAGACCGAGATCCGCCTCCTCCAGGTCGCATGGGACCTCGGCCGCGAGGGACCCATCGACATCGTCCCGACGTTCCTCGGCGCCCATGCCGTCCCGCCCGAGTTCCGGAGTCGACCGGACGGCGTCGAGGCGTACGTCCGCTCGGTCATCGAGGAGCAGTTGCCTGGCGTGGCGGCCCATGGACGAGCCCGCTTCTGCGACGTGTTCTGCGAGACCGGGGTCTTCAGTGCGGACCAGTCCCGACGGATCCTGGAGGCGGCCCGGGCATACGGTATGACGCCACGCCTCCACGCCGATGAACTGGTCCCGTCCGGTGGCGCCGAACTGGCCGCCGAGCTGGAGGCCGCGTCGGCGGATCACCTCGCCGCCCCATCGCCGGACGGCATCGATGCGTTGGCCGCCGCCGCCGAGTCGGACCATCCGGTCGTTGCGACCCTGTTGCCCGCCACGACCTGGTTCCTCATGAAGGCGCAGCACGCCCCGGCGCGAACGTTCATCGATCGGGGAGTGCCGGTCGCCATCGGGACGGACTTCAATCCGGGCACATCGCCGACGGCCAGCCTGCCGCTCGCGATGACCGCGGCCTGCCTGAACCTGCGGATGACGCCGGACGAGACGCTCGCCGCGGTCACGATCAACGCGGCCCGGGCATTGCTCCTCGAGGACGAGATCGGCTCGCTCGAGCCGGGCAAGGTCGCCGACGTCGTCATCTGGCGGGTCCCGACGACGACCCAGATCCCCTACTGGCCGGGGGCCGACATCGTTCGGACGGTCATCAAGCGTGGCCGGGTGGTCCTGGACCGCCCGTAGCGATCGCCTTCCGCCCCGGACCCTGCGTCGCGCCTAGACCTGCTTGCCGCGGGACTCCAGCAGGACGGTCATCGTCTCGACGGGCAGGCTGGTGGCGGTCACCGACAGCTTCGGCTGGGTGACCGGTTCGGCGCCCATCTCGTGGAAGAACTTCGCCAGCGCGTCGGCGCACTCGGACTCGTCGTCGCAGATGGGCATCGGGATGACGATCTTCGGGTCCAGCTGGGCCACGAGCGCCGCCGCTCGCGTGGCCGACAGGGTCCCGCCGAGCGGGACGCACACGATGTCGACCATGCCAAGGTCGCCCAGCTTCTCCTCGGACAACAGGTGCCCGATGTCGCCCAGGTTCAGCACGTGGACGCCATCGACCTCGACCGCGAACGAGACCTGCTTGCCGCCCTCGGCCCCCTTCGCGTCGTCGCGATAGGTCCGGACGCCGGTGACCAGGACCTCCTTCACCTCGTACTCGCCCGGGCCGTCGAGGACGAACGCGTCCTCCAGGCTGGATGGCAGCAGGGTCAGGCCGTCGCGGGAGCGCTTGCCCTTGGCGCGCGGGAGCGGGGTGTCGTCCGGGTGGCTGAAGGTCACGATGTCGCCGGTGATCCCGCGCCCGGTCGGTCCGACGACCGCCTGGTACGGATCCGTGACGACGACCGCGTCCCTGCCTCGAAGGCGGACGCAGGTGCGTCCGTACCAGGTCACTTCCATCACCCCGATTCTGACACAGCGCGATGCATCGCCGCTCACGTGGCCGTCGCGGGAATCGAAAAGACCGGAGGCGCCTGCCCAATCGGCGCCCCCGGTCTCGAGGGAGGGAGGATAGAACCACGGTGGGTTCGTCCGTCCCGAACAGTAGGGCGCGCTGGTTCAGGGTCGAGTCCGCAAGCGATTAAGAAAGCGATACGCGCTCGGATCGGCCCTGGGTCCTGGTCCGGGCCCGCCGACCGTACGGGAGGCCGAAACGGCGACCCGTGCGACAATCCCGCCGATGTACGACCCCCGACCGCCCCGCCTGCCGTCCGTCCACGCCCGCCGCGGCACCCTCCTGCTCGTCCTGGCGCTGGTGCTGATCGCGTGCGGGTCCGCTACCCCGAGTCCGACGCCGAGCTCGACGGCCGCGCCGTCGGCCACCGCCGCGCCGACCGCTTCGGCGACGCCCGCGGCCAGTCAGGACGCGGACGCCATCTACGACACCATCGAGCAGGAGGTCATCGCGATCCGCGACCTGCAGCCCACCAAGCCGGTCGATCGTCAGCAGATCAGCGAGTCTGAGCTGCGCGAGATGCTGACGAAGCAGTTCGACGAGGAGACCCCGCCCGAGTACCTCGCCGCCAACGAGCGGTTGTACAAGGCGCTCGGGCTCATGCCCCAGGACGGCAGCCTGCGCGACCTGAGCCTCGATCTCCTGAGCGGCGGTGTCGCTGGGTTCTACCGCGACGACCAGGGCAAGCTCTACGTCGTGTCGCGCACCGGCGCCATCGGCGGCAACGAGAAGATCACCTTCGCCCACGAGTTCACCCACGCCCTGCAGGACCAGACCTGGACCGTCTTCAAGGATCAGGAAGACGTCCTGGATCGGAGCGACTGGATCATGGGCCGCCAGGCCGTCTACGAGGGCGATGCGACCATCCTCATGACCCAGTGGGCCATCGCTCACGCGACGACGCAGGACCTCGCCGACATCGTGCAGGCCGGTTCCGATCCGGCTCAGGCCGAGTTGATGGCCCGGATCCCGGCGATCATGAAGGAGACGCTCCTCTTCCCGTACACGACCGGCATGCAGTTCGTCCAGGGGGTGCAGTCGACGGACGGATGGGCCGGGGTGGATGCGCTGTACGACCGGCTGCCCGTGTCCACCGAGCAGATCCTCCATCCCGACACGTACGCCGCGGACGAGCCGCCCATCGAGGTCCAGTTGCCGGCGGACCTCGAGGCCCGGCTCGGGACCGGCTGGACGGTCCCGCTGCTGGACACGTTCGGGGAGTTCCAGACCGGCATCTGGTTGCGCGAGGGCGGTGTCGCACAGGCCGCGGCGCTCGATGCGGCGGCCGGCTGGGGCGGCGACCGCCTGGCCGTCATCGACGGTCCCGGTGATACCTGGGCCCTGGCCTGGCACACGGTCTGGGACACCGAGGCGGATGCCGACGCGTTCGAGGCGGCCGCGACGACGGCCCTGGCCAAGGCCGGTGGGGTGGCCCAGCTCGTGCCCGGCACGGGTGGGACGACCCGCTGGGTCCTCGTCGCGAGCGATGCGGCCACGATGAGCCAGGTCGCGAACGTCCTCGAGCTGGCTGGCTAGGCGGCCGACCCGCCTGCCGACCAGCCTGCCGCTGCGCCGGGGCCCGGGACCCTCGCCGAGCAGCCTGCCGCTGCCCCGGACCCTAGACCCTCGCCGAGCGCTCGTGCACGCCGACCAGCCTGACTCATCGGATCGGATCGACACACGCTGGCTCGACGCGCCGAGCTGGCGGACATCGAGATCGACCACGCTCGCTCACGGCGATCGCGATCAGCTCACCTGATCAAGGGGCGCCGTTCGATCGGCTTGAGCGCCCACCCAACCGAACGACCTGGGTCGATCCGACGACGGGACCGACACCGGCGAGTCGATCCGGGCGCAGCCGACCGGGACCGCCCGGCTACATCGACTCGGGGGCCGAGATC
>CAZOHT010000022.1:9503-32775 GCA_964579825.1 uncultured Anaerolineaceae bacterium | reverse complement strand
ATCCGGGCGCAGCCGACCGGGACCGCCCGGCTACATCGACTCGGGGGCCGAGATCCCGAGCAGGGCCAGGGCGCTGGCCAGGGTGATCTGGGTCGCTCGGGCCAGGGCCAGCCGGGCCGCCGATCGCTCGGGGGCTGCGACGTCCACGACCCGGGCATCGCGATAGAACGCGTGGAAGACCGTCGCCAGCTCCGTGGCGTAGGCGGTGATGCCCTGCGTCTCCTCCGCGGCCACCGCGTCCGCGACGACTTCCGGGTAGCGCACGACGGCCCGTGCCAGGGCTGCGTCCGGCGCGTCCCCGAGCGTGCCCGAGACGTCGGTGGCCGGGGTCAGGCCCACCTCGCCGGCCTTGCGCAGGATGGACGCGATCCGGGCATGGGCGTACTGGACGTAGTAGACCGGGTTCTCGTTCGACTGCTTCTTGGCCAGCTCGATGTCGAAGTCGATCGCCGACGTCACGCCGCGTGACGCGAAGAACCAACGGGCCGCGTCCGGTCCGACCTCGGCCAGCAGGTCGTCGAGCGTGATGAACTCACCGGCCCGCTTGCTCATCGAGACCTCCTGGCCGTCCCGCACGAAGCGGACCCAGGAGTAGAGGAGCATCTGGACGTGCTCGCGGTCGTAGCCCATGGCCTCGGCCGCGTTGCGGACCCGGGCGACCGTCCCGTGGTGGTCCGAGCCCCAGATGTAGATGAGGTGGTCGAAGCCGCGGCTGAACTTCTCGGTCACGTAGCCGATGTCCGCGGCGAAGTAGGTCGGCTCGCCGTTCGAGCGGATGACGACGCGATCCTTGTCGTCGCCGAAGGCGGTGGATCGAAACCACAGCGCCCCATCCTCCTCGTAGACGTGGCCGCGCTCGCGGAGGCGTTCGACGGCACGACCCACCCAGCCTTCGGCGTGCAGGCGGGCTTCGCTCGTCCAGACGTCGAAGTGAACGCCCAGCGCCTCCAGGCTTCGCTCGATCGCTTCGCGGACGCGGCCCGCCGCCCAGCGTCCGACCACGTCCGCGGTGTCCGCGCCTGCCGCCGTGGCGGTCGCCCAGACGTCCGCCGGGAGCGTCGCCGACAGCTCGGCCACGTAATCGCCCTTGTAGCCATCCTCGGGCAGCGGCTCGCCGCGATGCAGGGCCGCAACGGACGCGCCAAGGATGCTGATCTGGCCGCCGGAGTCGTTGAAGTAGTACTCGCGCGTGACCCGCTGGCCGCCGGCCTCCAGGACGCGGCACAGGAGATCGCCGACGAACGCCCCGCGGGCGTTGCCGACGTGCAGCGGCCCGGTCGGATTGGCCGAGACGAACTCGACGTTGACGACCCTGGCGTCGGTCAGGCTGGCGGAACGACCCCACTCGGTTGGCGCGGTCAGCACGGTCCCGATCATCCGCTCGAGCGCGGTGTCCGAGAGGTGCAGGTTGATGAACCCCGGCGGTGCGACGACGGCGCGATCGACCGGCGTGGACGCCGGGTCCGCACTCGCCTCGGCGTCAAGTTCGGCGGCGATGGCGGTGGCGATCGCGAGCGGTGACAGTCGGAGCGGCCGAGCCAGCTTCATGGCGAGGTTCGTCGCGAGGTCGCCGTGATCGCTGTTGGCCGGTCGATCGATCTCCACGGTGGGCGGTGGCGCATCGTCCGAGCGTGCCGGCAGCCGGCCCTGCGCCACGGCGCGGAGCCAGGCGCGTTCGACGGCCTGGCGGGCCTGGTCGCGGATGGACGGGTCGGCAGACATGGGACGCAATCCTAGCCGCGCCGGACGCGTCGCGGGCGTGACCGGGGAGGCCGCGCGCGCCGGCGGTCGGCGACCACCCCGGACCACCCCAGACCACCCCAGACCGCACAAGAAGTGTTGACCTGAAGCAACGCCTCGGGCTCGTCCCGCCGGACTGAGCGTGACGACCCGCGCTCGCGATCAGACGCTCGCCCTCGGGCCATGGGACGATGGCGTGGTCCGCCGGACGTCGCTCGACACCCGTCGTCCGATCCATCTCGAATGAGGCCGCACGGTCTCCCAGCCCGGGGTCTTCCCACCGAATGTCCTCCCGCCCCGCCCGACGCCGGACGAGTCCCATGCGACGCCTGGCGTGGCTGGTCGTCGTCGGCCTGGTCATCGGGGCGTTCCTCGTCCCGACGGCGGCACCGGTCGCTGCGGGTCATGGGACGCACCCGAGCGCCACGCCCTCCGACGAGCCGACGGGGACACCCAGCGACGAGCCGACGGGGACACCCAGCGACGAGCCGACGGGGACGCCCACGACGCCCCCGAGTGGCACGCCGAGCTCGCCGCCCAGCCAGACGCCAAGTACGCCTCCGAGTACCCCGCCCAGCACGCCGCCCAGCGGCAGCCCGAGCATCCCGCCGAGCGGCACGCCGAGCATCCCGCCGAGCGGCACGCCGAGCGGGTCGCCCAGCGGCGGACCCAGCTCGACGCCGAGCGACCATTCGACCTCGACCCCGACGAGCACCGTCGAGACCGAGACCGGCACGCCAGGCCGCACCCTGCCGCCGACCGACGGCCTGACCGGCGCCCTGGGCGGGCCGATCGGCACCAGCGTGTCCATGGTCCTGCTGATCCTCGCCGCGGTCCTGACCGCCCTGCTGTTCGTGACCCCGTCCGACGGGATCCGGCGCCGACCGCCCGGCCGACGACCTCGTCGCTAGGTCAGCCATCGATCACCCGCGCGCTCGCTCGCGGCGGATGGTCGCGGCTCGCGCGTTGACAGGACGCACCAGACCCTGTGCCGTTCGGTGTCGTCCGCCGACCGGTGGTGCGGTCTGGTGTGGTCGAAAGTACTAGACGCGGGCTAGTACGACATGCGACCATGCCCAGGTCTTGGATCGGGCGACAGATCATCGAGGGGGCGCCGGATCGAAGGCCATCCATCCGGGCCGGGGAGTCTTCCCTGGTCACCCATCCATCGCGATCCAGAGGGATCAGGAGACCTATCGATGAAACTCCGCACCTTGGCAGCGCTGCTGTGCGCTCTCGCCCTGTCGCTCGGGGCGACCGGGATGGTCTTCGCCGGCGAGCCGAACTGCGAGACCGAGAACTACCCGGTCGATTGCCCGACCGCGACGGCGTCCGACGAGGAGCCCACGGCCACGGCGTCCGACGAGGAGCCCACGGCCACGGCGTCCGACGACGAGTCGGCCAGCCCGACCGACGAGGAGACCGCGTCTCCGACCGACGAAGAGACGGCCAGCCCGACCGACGAGGAGACCGCGTCTCCGACGGACGAAGAGACCGCATCGCCCACCGACGAGGAGACGGCCAGCCCGACCGACGAAGAGACGGCCAGCCCCACGGACGAGGAGACGGCCAGCCCGACCGACGAAGAGACGGCGAGCCCCTCGGACGAGGAGAGCGAGACTCCGAGCGATGAGCCGACCGGTGAGACCGAAGCGGAGACCGGCACCCCGAGTGTCACCCTGCCGCCGACCGACGGCCTGTCGGGCGGTTCCAGCACCGGCACCGGCGGCCTTCCGATCGCGCTCGTCGCGATGGGCGGCCTGCTCGCCGCGGTCCTGCTCCTGACGCCGGCGACCCTGGGGGTCAAGCGCGCCAGGAACCGCGACTAGCTCGATCCAGGAGCGCTCGGCGCTCCGATCCCAGTTCGCTGAAGACGGCCGGGCCCACGTGGCCCGGCCGTTTCATGTCGTCGTCGGGAGCTCGACCCGGTCGCCCGGGTCCACGAAGCGGACCGGCCCGTCGAACCCCGCCTGGACCGACGCGATGGTGGCATCCCGGTCTCGGTCCATCAGCAGATGCGTCAGCAGCACGCGGTCGACCTTCGTCCGCGCGGCGAGCGCGCCGACGCCCGGCCCGTCCAGGTGCGACGCATCGCCGGGCACGGGTCCCGCTCCGAACGACACCTCGCACAGGAGCGTATCGCCGGGTCGGATCAGTCGATCCAGGTCCTCGGCCCGGCCGCAGTCTCCCGAATAGACCAGGCCCGGACCGTCGTCCACGGAGACGCGGAACCCGTAGCTCTCGTCCGTGTGCGCGACGAGCGCGGCCTCCACGGTGAACGGCCCGATCCGCCTCGTCCCGACCGACAGCCGTTCGACGTCCAGGGTCGCCGCGCTGAAGCCGGGTTCCGCGTGCAGGCCATCGAGGCGCTCGCCGAGGCCGGCTGGACCCAGGACGCGGACCCGGCGCGATGGGGTCAGGTGCCAGCGCAGATAGTGACGGAGCGGCACAAGGTCGACGAAGTGATCGGGGTGCAGATGCGAGATGACGACCGCCAGCAGGTCGCCGGGCTCCATGGTCGCCGCCAGGCGGGGGAACGATCCCTGGCCGAGATCGAGCAGGAGGTCTCCGGCCGGATGGCGCAGCAGGTACGCCGCCCCGGTCGCCCCGATCCGGTCCGTGAACGCGGGGCCGGCGCCCAGGACATCCAGCTCGAATCCGGCTGCGGCGGGCGTCATCGGGTGAACCTGGCCGGGATGGCCACGGTCCGCCCGGCACGACCGAACGTGAGCCGGTCGAGCCCGGCGGCCGCGGCATAGGCGTATCCGTCCGCCAGGCCGGAGCCGAAGTGGTGGGCTCGATGGGCGTCGGACCCGACCGTCACCCGCTCGCCACCGACGTCTCGATACCGGGCGACGATCGCCGCCGACGGGTACGTCTCCTGGACCGGGTGACGCAACCCACTCGTGTTGACCTCCAGGGCCGTCCCGCTCTCGACGAGGGCGTGGAGGATCGGGTCGTACAACTCCGGTGCGCCCGCAAGCGCCTCCGGCAACACGTGTGGCCACAGGTAGCGCTTGACGACGTCGATGTGGCCGATGGTGTCGAACAGCCCGGACCGCGCGGCAGCCGCGACCTCGACGAAGGACGGCGCCACGATGTCAGCCAGGGTGCGACCACCGACCCACGCCGCGACGTGCCTCCGGCTGTACGGCGACTCGACGCGATCGTGCACGGAGCCGATCGTGAAGTCGTACCGGTGGCGGGCCAGGTGGTCGCGGATGGCCGGTTCCCAGCTCCGGTCGTAGGTCAGCTCCACCCCGAACCGGATCGTGACCCCGTGGTCGGCCCAGCGCTCGGCGGCCGCGCGCACCGTCCGCTCCCGTTGCTCGAAGGTGGTGTGGTCGTAGGCGGGGGCGCCGCGCTCGAAGTCGACATGATCGGTGATGGCCAGTTCGGCCACGCCCCGTGCCGCGGCGGCGGCCGCATACACGTCGATCGGGACATCGCTGTCCGGCGAGAGATCCGTGTGCAGGTGCGCGTCGAGCGGGAGATCCAGGACCTCGATGCCGTCCGCGGTCACGCCCCGGCCCGCTGCGTCGACCCCATCAGGCGATCACGCCCAGTTCGCGTCCGACCTTCTGGAAGGCGGCGAGGGCGAGATCCAGCTGGCCTTCCGAGTGTGCCGCTGTCACGATCGTGCGCAGGCGCGCCTTGTCGATGGCGACAGTCGGGAAGACGACCGGCTGGGCGAAGACGCCCTCGTCCAGCAGCCGGTCGCTGAACCGGCCGGCGGTCTCCGAGTCACCCATCATGACCGGCGTGATCGGCGTCTCGGATCGCCCGGTGTCGAAGCCGAGGTCGGTCAGACCCGACTTGAACCGGCCGGTGTTGGCCCACAGCCGCTCCTGGAGCTCGGGCTCCTCCTGCATGACGTGCAGCGCCTCGCGACAGGCCGCCACGACGGCCGGCGGGTGGGAGGTCGAGAACAGGAACGGGCGGGCGCGCTGGGTCAGGATGTCGCGCAGCGCCTGGCTCCCGGCGACGTATCCGCCCAGCGATCCGACCGCCTTCGACAACGTCCCCACCTGGATGGCCACCCGACCGTGGAGCCCGAAGTGGTCGACCGTGCCACGACCGTCGCGTCCGAGCACGCCCGACGCGTGGGCGTCGTCCACCATCACGGCCGCGCCGTGGCGCTCGGCCGCCTCGACGATCCCGGGCAGCGGCGCGATGTCGCCATCCATGCTGAACACGCCGTCCGTGACGACCAGGATCAGGCGGTACGGACCCGCTCCATCCGGCCGGCCCGTGGTGCGAGCCTCGCGCAGGATGTCGTCCAGGGCGTCGACATCGGCATGGGGATAGATCCGACGCGGCGCCTTGGACAGTCGCATCCCGTCGATGATCGACGCGTGGTTGAGCGAGTCGGACACGATGAGGTCCGCCTCGCCCGTGAGGACCGGGATGACCCCGGTGTTGGCGGTGAACCCGGACTGGAACGTCAGGACGGCGGGCGTCCCCTTGAACGCGGCGAGCTCCGCCTCGAGGTCCTCGTGCATCGACATCGTCCCGGCGATCGTCCGGACCGCGCCACTGCCGACGCCGTATTCGCGCACGGCCTCGACGGCCGCCTCGCGGATGCGCGGGTGATGGGTCAGGCCCAGGTAGTCGTTCGATGACAGGCTGATCAGCCGTCGATGGTCGACCGAGACGATGGGTCCCTGGGCACTGCTCATGACCCGCAGCGGGCGATAGAGGTGGGCCGCTCGGAGCTCGGCCAATTCGTCGTCCAGGAAGGCCAGCGGGTCGGTCATGTCGGTCATCGCGTCCAGTCCATGATGACCTTTCCGGACTCCCCGGACCGGGCGGCGGCGAACGCAGCCTCGAAGTCGCGGTGGTCGAAACGATGGGTGATGACCGGATCGATCCGGAGCCCGGACTGGAGCATGACCGTCATCTTGTACCAGGTCTCGTACATCTCCCGGCCGTAGATCCCGCGCAGGGTCAGCATCTTGAACACGACCGCGTTGAGGTCCATCGAGATCTCCTCGGTCGGGATCCCGAGCAGGGCGATGCCGCCACCGTGGGCCATCACCTCCACCGCGCCGCGGATGGCGCTGGGCACGCCCGACATCTCCAGCGCGACATCGAACCCTTCGACCATCCCGAGCTCGCGCGCGACCTCACCGAGATCGCGCTCGCGCGGGTCGACCGCCACGGTCGCGCCGAGGTCCATCGCCAGGGCCCGGCGGTAGGGGTTCGGGTCCGAGACGACCACGATCCGGGCACCGGCGTGCCGGACGACGGCCGTCGCCATGAGGCCGATCGGCCCGGCTCCGCTCACGAGGACATCCTCGCCGAGGACCGGGAAGGCGAGCGCGGTGTGCACGGCATTGCCGAACGGATCGAAGATCGCGGCGATCTCCGGGTCCACGCCCGGCCAGTGGTGCCAGATGTTGGTCATCGGCAGGACGACGTACTCGGCGAACGCCCCATCCCGCCCGACGCCAAGGCCGATCGTGCTGGCGCACAGGTTGCGTCGCCCCGCGAGGCAGTGGCGGCAACGGCCACACACCACGTGGCCCTCGCCCGACACGAGGTCGCCCGGGTGGAAGTCGGTCACGTTCGACCCGACCGCCTCGATCACGCCGACGAATTCGTGGCCCACGACCAGCGGCGGGACGATGGTCGCGGCCGCCCAGGCATCCCACGATTCGATGTGCAGGTCCGTCCCGCAGATGCCCGTCCGATGGACCCGGATGCGCACGTCGTTGATGCCCATGACGGGCATCGGGACGTCACGCAAGGTCAGGCCCGGTCCACGCTCCGTCTTGACCAGCGCCTGCATCGCGGTCGCTCAGCTGGGGCTGGGGGACGGACTGGCGCTGGGAGAGGCCGACGGGCTCGGCGCCGGGGTGCACTGCTGCTCCGGGTTCGTCCGTTCGCCCCAGGTGGCATAGAACTCCAGGATCGCATTGGTGTCGAGCGTCTCGAGCGGCAGGACCCGGCCCCACACGAGGGCGCTGTAGTCGGTCGCCATCTGGTCGAAGCGGGCGATGACCGGCCCCTGGGTGGTCCCTCGCTGGATGTTGCACACGGGGCTGTTCGGGAACGAGTCGTAGAACGCCTTGAGCTGCTGCTGGCCCTCGGGCGAGGCTCCATCGCTCGACCCGGTGTAGAGGAGCACGAGCGCCCCGTGCTCCAGGTTGTGGACCCAGCCCTGGGGGATCACGCTGTCGTTCGGGCCGTAGACCCGTGGCTGGATCGGGCCGGAGCCGGCCTGGTTGTAGTGGGATCCGGAGGCCGGGGCGCAGTACTGGTAGGTCACCGCCGTGCCGTACGGCACGTGGCGGCGACCCATGTCGGGCTGCGTATAGCCGGGTGCGTTGGACGCGCCCGGCGCCGGGCTCGCGGTGGGCGCCGGGCTCCAGACGGTGGTGCAGGAATAGGCCGCCGCGGAGGCCGACACGAACACGAACCCGCCGATCAGGGCGACCGCCGCCACGACGACGACGCCGACGATCGCGGTCCGGTAGCGCTCGACGAAGGACGGCTCCCGCCCGCCCGCGTAGCGCGAGCGTTCACGCCGCCCGGCGCGGGGGGAGCCCGAGGGGCTGTGCGAGGCGGGTCGGCCACTGGTCGTCGGCGGGGGCGTGCCGGTCGATGGATCCTGGGAGGTACCGGCCGGGGTCGGCTTCGATGTGCGGCCGGCACGTTGCTGCCGGCGCGATTCCTTGCTCACGTCTTCCTCGCTGCGGTCGGCCGGGTCGCCGGGGTGACGGTGGTCCTCGGCGGCGACGGGGGCCGCGTGCGGTGAGGGTACCGCCCCGCGCGGTGTCGTGCGCTCGTCGCGGCTGCCGGGGTCAGGCCTCGCTCAGGTACGCGCGGACCTCCGGACGCAGGAGGCCGCGCAACAGGAGGGCGGCGAGGGCCGCCACGAAGACCGCCTGGACGATCAGCCCGCCGAGGAGCAGGAACGGGACCAGCGGGACGGTCAGGCTGGCCAGGCCGATGGCGAGGGTGCGCGCCGCCTGCTTGCGCTGCAGGACGAGCGTCGTGGTGAAGATGGTGTAGGCCAGCAGGACCATCACGACGACACCGAGCGGACTGACCGGGGCGGCGATCGCCTGGTCGATGACGAAGCGCAGGCTCAAGCCGATGACGGCCAGCAGGATCAGCGCGTAGACCAGGAACAGGCGGATGCCGGCGGGCATCGCCGCAAGGCGAGCGAACATGCCAGGGCATCGTACCGGATGCTCGCGAGGACGCCGAGACACAAGGGTATTGACACCGACCTGCCACGCTCGTATCTTCAGCTAAACCGGTTTGCTAAACCGGTTTGCAACCTTCCTTCGGCGCCGTTCCTCCTCCGCTCGGCGCCGCAGATGCGGTCGGCCGGGAGTGGGCCGACCCGCCGGATGGCCGTCACCGACGCAGTGGGAGCAGGTGTGGACCAGCGGACCAGCAGGCCACGGATCGCGGACGTCGCGCGTGAGGCGGGTGTCTCCAAGACAGCCGTGTCGTTCGCGTTCAACAGCCCGGATCGGCTGTCGCCCGAGACCGCCAACCGCATCCGCGCCGTCGCCGACGATCTCGGCTACCGGCCCCATCCGGTCGCCCGGATGCTCACCCAGGGCCAGACCTTGACCATCGGCGTCCTCACCCCCCAGGCCCTGTCGGTCATCTTCTCGAATCCGTTCTTCGGGGCGTTCAGCGAGGGTGTCGCGGTCGCCGCCGAGGAGTTCGGCTACGGCCTGCACTTCATCTCGCCCCTGCACGGCAGCCTGGCCCGGGCGATGAGCCGGGCGACCGTGGACGGGGTCGTCGCCATCGGCCTGTCCGACGATCACCCGGAGGTCGAGCAGATCCGTCGCGCCGGCCTGCCGATCGTCCTGGTGGATTCGACCGCCCTGCCAGAGCACGGCTCGATCGAGATCGACGACGCCGGTGGCGCCCGCGCCGCGGCGGAGTACCTCATCGGCCTCGGCCACCGCGACGTCCTGGTCATCGGCGTGGAGCCGCCCGCTCCGGCGATCGGCCTGGACCCGGATGGCGTCATGGGTCGCCGCCTGCGTGGCTACCGTGACACGTTCGCCGCGATCGGGGTGCCGATCTCGGACGAGCGCCTGATCATCGGCCCGGCCACCATCGATGGCGGGCTCGCCGCCCTGCGACGCGCCTGGGACGACGGGCTCCGACCGACGGCCATCCTGGCCATGAGCGACGTGATGGCCATCGGTGCCATGCGCGGCCTGCGCGAACTGGGCCTGCGCGTCCCGCACGACGTCAGCGTCGTCGGCTTCGACGACATCGATCTCGCTCCGCACGTGGATCCCCCGCTCACGACGGTCCATCAGCCGATCCGTCGCAAGGGCGAAGAGGCGGTCCGCCTGCTCCTGACCGTCGTCGAACGACGGGATCATGCCAGGCCCGAGCACCGTCGATTGGAGACGCGACTGATCGTGCGTGGCTCCACCGGCCCTGTGCCACCTCAGTGGGAGGAGGTGGCCGGGGAACAGCACTGAGGTCCACGCGGCGAGCTCCCGAGTCCGGTGCGACTCGCCACCGAACCGTACCGCGACACGGCCGCCCGACGCGGCGACCACATGCCGGGCCCCCCGGCGCAGCAGCCGGCCCCGACCGGCGACGAACCAACCCGCAGACAGAGGCCGGTCGGATCACCCGATCGGACCAGAGAGGAGAACCGGAAACCGTGAATCGACACCTTCGACTCGCCGCCCTCGTGGCGGGCGTGGCCATCGTGGCCGCGGCCTGTTCCACGAGCACGGCCAGCAACCCGCCCTCCGCAGGGGCCAGCACCGCTCCGTCAGCGGCGCCCAGCGACGCCGGACCCAGCATGCCGGCAACGCTCAGCGGCGAGCTCACCATCTGGCACGCCTACGGCTCGTCCGGTGGCAATGCCGAGTTCAAGGCCTTCAGCCGGATCATCGAGGGCATCGAAGCCCTGAACCCGGACCTGAAGCTGACGGTCCTCGAAGTGCCGTTCAGCGACATCTTCAAGAAGTTCGAGACCGAGTCGGCGGCCGGTGGTGGCCCCGACCTGTACATCGGACCGAACGACAGCGTCGGATCGCAGGCTCGGGGCGGCTTCCTGGCCGACCTGACCGGCAAGATCGACACCGTCCTCGACAACTCCAATGAGATCTCGGTCAACGGCAGCAAGGTCACCGTCAACGGCACCGAGGGGGTCTACATGGTCCCCGAGAGCCTGAAGGCCGTGGCCATGTACTACGACACCGCGGTCGTCCCGACCGCCCCCGCCACCACCGATGACCTGATGACGTTCGTCAAGGGCGGCGGCAAGGTCGGCATCATCACCGGCGCCTACTTCGGGTGGGGCTGGTACGGCGCCTTCGGCGGCGAGATCCTCGACGCGGACGGCAAGTGCGCCGCGACCGCCAATACCGGCGTGGCCGATGCCCTCCAGTACGTACTCGACCTCAAGAATGCCGGTGCCCTCGTGGACGCCGACTACGGCAAGGTCAATGACGCGTTCCTGAACAAGGAGATCGACGTCATGATGAACGGCAACTGGACCCTCGGCGACTACAAGGCCGCGCGCCCCGCGCTCGGTGTCGCTCCGGTCCCGGCCGGTCCCGGCGGCGCCGCCGCCACGATGACCGGTGTCGATGGCTGGTACATCAACACCGCCAGCAAGAACCAGGACCTCGCGATCTCGGTCGCCGAGGAGCTGGTCAGCCAGGCCTCGCAGACGATCTACGTCGACGTCGCCGGGCACGTCCCGTCGAACAAGAACATCACCATCATCGATCCGCTGGTGAAGGCCTTCTCCGAGGCCATCAACACGGGCGATCCTCGCCCGCAGGTCGAGCAGTTGAACAACTACTGGGCCAACTTCGACAAGGCGTGGGCCGACGTCATGACCGCCGGGGTCGACCCGACCACGGCTGTCGCCACGGCGTGCTCCGCCATGGACGCCGCCAACGGCTTCTAGACTGACCCGATAGCGCTTGCGACCCCTGACCGCCACCGGCGGCCGGGGGTCGCCCTACCCCGACGCGAAGGAGGTACGGCGATGACCGCGGCCGCGACCGAGGCAACGACGACGCGCGCGACGGCTCAGCCCCGGCGCCCGAGACGGCGCCAGCGGGCGCCGTATCTCTACCTGATCCCGGCGTTCATCGTGATGGGCGTCATCACGGTCTACCCGCTCATCTACCAGGTCTGGATGTCGTTCACGGACTACGGGATCCAGAACCTTCGTGAGGGATCGGCGCCACCCGCCTGGGTGGGCGTCCAGAACTACATCGACATCATCAGCAGCGAGTTGTCGATCCCGAACTACAACTTCGTCCGGTTGCTGCTGTACAACCTGGTCTGGGCCTTCTCCAACGTCATCATCCACGTCATCCTCGGTGTCGGGATCGCCCTCCTCCTCCACACCAAGGGCCTGTGGTTCAAACGCTTCTACCGATCCCTGTTCATCATCCCGGTCGTCATCCCGCCGATCATCGTGGCGACGGTCTGGAAGAACATGTACGACCCGACCCACGGGGCCATCAACGAGCTGCTCGCCCTGATCGGCGGGATCTTCGGGATGCCGAGGTCGGACTTCGACATCGACTGGCTGCGCCAGATCCAGGATCCCTTCCCGTTGATCCCCCTGCCGCTGGCCTTCTTCGCGATGCTGATGACGAACACCTGGCTGGGTTGGCCGCTCAACGCGGTCGTCGCCACCGGTGCGCTCCAGAGCATCCCCGGTGAGCTCTACGAGGCGGCCGAGATCGACGGCGCCGGCCGCTGGCAGCAGTTCAAGAACGTGACCCTGGTGTTCCTGCGGCCGGCCATGATCCCGTACGCGATCTACGGCTTCGTCATCACGTTCAACCTGTTCTACCTGGCCTACTTCATGTCCGCCGGCGGACCGCAGGGTCGGACCGAAGTGCTCGTCACCCAGGCGTACCGCCTGGTCAACGACCAGCGGCTGTACGGCGTGGGGGCGTCGTTCGCCGTGATCATGTTCTTCATCCTGCTGACCATCACCCTGATCACCAACCGGATGGTCAAGGCGACCGGCAGCTACCAGGACCAGTGAGGACGCCACGATGACTGCCTACGGTGCTGGTGAAGACACGACCATCGGTGGGATGGGCGCCGGGACCCTCCGACCGGCCGTCCAGACCCCTCGCCGCCGCCGGCGGCCGTCCCTGTTCAAGAGCCGCCGCGGCGAGCTGTCCCTGTCGCGGCAGCTCGGCCTGCAGGTGCTGATCATCCTCGTCCTGTTCACGGTCATGTTCCCGGTCATGTGGGTCTTCGCGCTGTCGCTGGACCCGCTCAACCGGTCGCGGCCGGACGGGCTGAATCTCATCCCGCAGAACGCGACCCTGGAGGCCTACCGCCAGGTCATCGCCCAGCCGACGAACAACCCCATCTCGTTCTGGGAGCTCGCGCTCAACAGCCTCAAGATCGCGATCGGCACGTCGGTCATCTCGGTCCTGATCGGCGTCCTCGCGGCGTACTCGTTCGCCCGGTTCAAGTTCCGCGGCCGCGAGTTCCTCATGCTGGCGATCCTCGGGGTCCTGATGCTGCCCGCGGTCGCGACGCTGACGCCGCTGTTCGTGCTGCTCAACAAGGTCCAGGTGGACCTGCCGCTGATCGGTGCCTTCAACCTGCGGGCGTCGCTGATGGGCGTCGGCCTGGCGATCCTGTCCGGGCTGTTGCCGTTCGCCATCTGGAACCTGAAGGGCTACCTCGACACGATCCCGCGTGAGCTCGAGGAAGCCGCGTGGGTGGACGGCGCGAACACGAACCAGACGTTCGTCAAGATCATCCTGCCCCTGGCGATGCCGGCCCTGGCCGTCACCGGGTTCCTGGGCTTCATCGGCGGCTGGACCGAGTTCTACTTCTCGTGGATGTTCCTGATCAACCCCCAGGACCAGACGCTGGCGATGTCGCTCTACGCGATGCAGGGCCAGTTCGCGAGCACGCCCTGGTCGCAGTTCTCGGCCTTCGCGATCCTGTTCGCGATCCCGCCGGCGATCGTCTACTTCTTCGCCCAGAAGTACATCACCTCGGGGCTGGCGGTCGGCGGCGTCAAGGGCTGAGCCGGACCACGACCGCCTGCCTGGGCTCGAGGTGCTCGATCGGGACATACGCATCGAAGCCGCCGTCGGCGTTGACGGTCGGGGCGGTCACGGCGGCGTCGCCGAACAGGACGTCGACCGTCGGCACGCCACACAACGGCCCGGCGTCGAGGGTCAGGCTGGCGCCGTCGATCGGCTCGTCCGACACGTTGGCGATGACGGCGATGACCTCGTCCGCGTCCGTCCGGAGGTAGGCGTGGATGCCGCGGGTCGCCTCGGTCATCAGGGTCGTGGACCCGTCGCGCAGGGCCGGGTGGGCGGCTCGCAGGGCGATGAGCGATCGGTAGTGGCTGAGCAGCGACGCCGGGTCGCCCGTCTGGCCCGCGACGTTGGCGCTGTCGACCCCGGGCGCGAACGGCTCCCAGGGTTCGCCGGTCGTGAATCCTCGCCCGGGTTCGGTCAGATCCCAGGCGAGCGGCGTCCGGATCTCCTCGTCCGGCTTGCGCCCGCGCATCCCGAGCTCCTCGCCGTAGTAGATGAACGGGACGCCGGCACTCGTCAGCAGCAACGTGCCGGCCAGGGCGGCGGCGTCCACGTCCCGGCCGAGGACGTCCATGACCCGGTCCTGGTCGTGATTGGAGAGGAACGTGGCGAGGCCGTCGGCCGGGTAGGCCGCATTCGCGTCGGCGAGGATCTGCGCCAGGGAACGAGCGTCACCCAGGCGGATCGCGCTCAGCGTCGCTGCCGCGAGATCGAACCCGAAGGTCATGTCCAGCGCGCCGTCTCGCACGTACGCGGAGGAGACGGCGGTGGCGTCCCAGACCTCGCCGACGAGCATCGCGTCGGGATCGACGGCGTGGACCCGGTCGTGGAAGCCCTGGAGCCAGGCCTTGGTCGCGGGCGTGTTCTCGAGGGTCGGCCCGTCCTCGATGAGGTGCTTGGCGGCGTCGAGCCTGAACCCGTCGACGCCGAGGTCCCGCAGCCAGAACGCGGCGACATCGTCCAGGGCGGCCGTCACGTCCGGATTCTCCACGTCCAGGTCCGGCATGCCCTCCCAGAAGTAGCCGTAGTACCAGCGATCGCCGTCGGGGTGCCAGACCTGGCTGCCGCCCGGGCCGGCGATCCCTGGATCCGTGTCGGCCCAGACGTACCAGTCGTCGTGGGGCGACCCCGGCGTCCGGGCATCCTGGAACCACGGATGCTGGCTCGACGTGTGGTTCGGGACGAAGTCCACGACCACGTCGATCCCGCGCGCATGGGCGGCGGTCATCAGCGCGCGGAAGTCGTCGGCCGTGCCGTAGTCGGATTCGATGGCCATGTAGTCGGTCACGTCGTAGCCGTGGTAGCTGGGCGACTCCGCCACGGGCATGAGCCACAGGGCGGTGACGCCGAGGTCATCCGTGGTGGCCGGGTCGCCGTCGTTGAGGTAGTCCAGCCGATCGGTCAGGCCGCGCAGGTCGCCGATGCCGTCGCCGTCCGAATCGGCGAAGCTGCGCACGAACACCTCGTAGAAGACCCGGTCGCGCCACCACGGGGCCGGCGCCATCGGGGCGGCGTGGGACGGTGGTGTCGGGTCGCAGGCGAGCGGACCGTCCGAGGCGGTCGCGGATGCCGGCCCGGTGCCGGCAGGGGACGGCGGTGGGGAGCTGGGTGCCGGCGCGCACGCCGCCGCGACCAGGCAGAGGGCAAGCATCGTCGCCACGGGGTGGCGCCACGGAACGGGATCGAGAGCCAGCACGGGAGCGAGTATGGAACGAGTCCGCGATGACCGCTGACACGCCTGCCTGGGTGCGCGACGCGGTCTTCTACCAGATCTTCCCGGACCGGTTCGCCGCGTCCGACCGCGTCCGCAAGCCGGGACCGATGGAGCCGTGGGACACCCCGCCGACGACCCACGGCTTCAAGGGTGGCGACCTCGTCGGGATCGCCGAGCGGCTGCCCTACCTCGCCGACCTCGGCGTCACGGCCCTGTACCTGACCCCCATCTTCAGCTCCGCGTCGAACCACCGCTATCACACGTACGACTACTTCACGGTCGACCCGCTCCTCGGTGGGAACGACGGCCTGCGAACGCTGCTCGACGCCATCCACGAGCGAGGGATGCGCCTGCTCCTCGACGGCGTGTTCAATCACACCGGTCGCGGCTTCTGGCCGTTCCACCACGTCCTCGAGACCGGGATCGACTCGCCGTACCGGAGCTGGTTCCACGTCGACGCGGCGTTCCTGGCCGCCGGGCATCGCCTGCACGCCTACCCGCCGACCGAGGGACGGCAGACGGGTCTCGGGTACGAGGCGTGGTGGGATCTGCCCGCGTTGCCGAAGCTGAACACGGACGACCCCGATGTCCGCGAGTACCTGTTCAGCGTCGCCGAACACTGGCTCCGCTTCGGGATCGACGGGTGGCGGCTGGACGTCCCGGCCGAGATCGATGACGAGGCGTTCTGGCAGGAGTTCCGCCGGCGCTGCCGGGCCATCCGGCCCGACGCCTACCTGGTCGGCGAGATCTGGCGCCTCGCCCCGGACTGGCTGCGTGGTGACCGCTTCGACGCCCTGATGAACTACCCGCTGGCCGAGGCGATCATGGCGTTCGCCGGAGGCCCGTCGCTCGACATGGACGTGGTTCGGAGCCACCACGAGTACGGTCTCCGGATGGGGCCGCTCGACGGAGCCGGGTTCGCCGACAGGCTGCAGGCCACGCTGGACGCCTACGACCCGGCGATCGTGGACGCCCAGCTGAACCTCCTGAGCTCGCACGACGCCCCGCGGATGCGAACCGTGATGGGCGACGACGACGCGGCCGTCCGTCTGGCGACGATCCTCCAGATGACCCTGCCGGGCGCCCCGTCGATCTACTACGGCGACGAGATCGGGATGGCCGGTGGTAACGATCCGGCGTGCCGGGGCGCCTTCCGGTGGGACCGGGCGACCTGGGACGAACCGCTGCTCGCCTTCGTTCGCCAGCTCATCCGCCTGCGCGCCGCCGAGCCGGCCCTGCGTCACGGCACCACGCGCATCGCGGTGACCGCCGGGGACGCCGTCGCGATCGAGCGACGCATCGATGGACGGACCATCGTCGTCGCCGTCAACGCGGGACCGACCGACGCGATCCTCCGGTTCAGGGTCCGCGGGGCGCACGCCGGCGGCCTGGAGGACCTCATCGCGACCGATGGCGGCGCGGTCGAAGCCGGGTCGGACGGGACGGTCACGGTCGGTGTCGGCCCTCGGTCCGCCAGGATCCTCGGCCGGACGGGCGACTGAGCGGCCCTATACTTGGCGCTCGTGTCAGACCCACCGATCGCACTCTCCGGTGACCTCGCCGAGCGGCTGGGGCGTGCCCTGGATCGCGAGGCCAAGATCACGCGTGCGCTCGACGCCCTCGGGCCGATCGCCGATCGCGACGTCCTCGTGCTGGACCAGACGACGGCCTGGACGGCCGAACGCCTGGCCGACTCGGGCGCCCGAGTGACCCCGATCACCCCCGAGGCCCTGGCGGAAGGCGGCCCCGATGGCGGATCGGACGACGCGGGGGCGGACGTCCTCGTCGCGGCCTGGTCCGCGTTCCGGGGCCCGACGCCCCGCGAGCTGGACGCGGCCCGTCGCCTGCTGCGCCCGGGGGGCCGCCTGCTGGTGATCCACGATTACGGCCGGGACGACGTGTCGCGACTCGTCGGCCAGCGACCGGAGTACGGCGACTGGAGTCGGCGCGACGGGCCGTTCCTGGGCAACGGCTTCAAGATCCGGGTCGTCCACAGCTGGTGGACCTTCGACTCGCTCGAGGAGGCGCGGACGTTCCTGGCGGACGCGTTCGGAACGGTCGGCGAGACCCTGGGGGCCGGACTGACCCGACCGCGCCTCTCGTACAACGTGGCCGTCTACCACCGCACCTTCGACCCGGCATGACGCAACGCGGCCCCACGCGCCATCCGAGCGAGGCGGAGAGCGCCCCCGCGAGGTCGGCGGGTCGGCGCATCTCGCCCGGCGTGGTCATCCTCGCCGTGGCCCTCGTCGGGTCGGTCGCCTACCTCCTGTACGCGGTCACCGTGCGCGATCCCTCGCAGATCCCGTTGCTGGCGTCCGGCGCCGTGGTGCTCGGCCTGGTGTTCGCCGCCCTGGCGGTCTACTCGCTGCGGGCGACGTGGCGCGCCGGGATCGCCGAGCGGAACGGGCGCGCTGTGGCGCTCGCGCTGGTCGGGGGGACGGCGGCGATCGTGTCCGCCGGCTGTTTCGCACTGGCGATCATCGGGTTCATGCTCCGCCCGACCTGAGACTGGCTGCTAGACTCCCCGGGTCCGGCGCCCCCATCGTCTAGAGGCCTAGGACGCCACCCTTTCAAGGTGGAGATCAGGGGTTCGAATCCCCTTGGGGGTACCACGACCGCCGGCCGCGATCCATCGATCACGGAGGCGAGATGCCGCTCGACGCTGGCCTGGTGCGATCCATCCTGGTCGCCCTCGGCCGGCCGGCCGCGACCGCGACCCACCTGGGCGAGGGCTTCGCGAGCGATGCCTGGCTGGTCCGTGACGGCGACGCCCGGTTCGCCCTTCGCATCGAGCGACCCGATGCCGGCTATCCGAACAGCTACCGGCGCGAGCACGACCTGATGACGGCCATCGCCGAGCGTGGCGCCCGGGTCCCGACGCCGGTCGCCGGCAGCTGGGAGGTGGAGGACCGGGCCGACCTGGCGTACTCGCTGACGACGTACGTCACGGGGTCGCCGACCTCCAACGCGGCGCTCGCCGTCCTGGTCGAGCAGGTCGCGGCCTTCCTGCGGATCCTCCACGGGCTCCCGGCGACCGGTGACGTGCGGGCTGCGTTGATCGAGCGCTTCGATGACGGCATCTGGCCGATCGGCGATCGCCCGCTGTCGGCCCATCCGGCGCTCGCCGGCCGGCCGGCCCTGCGAGCCCGGGTCGAACGCCACGCGAACGCGGTCCAGGCGGCGATGGAGCGCCCGCCGCTCGTCCTCGTGCACTCGGACCTACACGAGGAGAACATGCTGTCCGACGGCGACCGACTGTCGTTCATCGACTTCGGCGAGACGTTCGTCGGGGCGGCGGCGTGGGAGTTCGCCTCGATCGCCTACTTCACGTCGTGGGCGCTGGCCGACGCCATCCTCGTCCGCTACCTGGACGACCCGGCAGCGGCGTCCGCCTGGCGCTCGGACGTCGCGCTCCTGGCCCTGTCGTTCGGACTGTGCCGCTGGGAGCAGGACCTGGACATGGCGCTCGACACCGATGCGTACAACGAGGGGTTCCTGCGCCAGACCCTGGGACGCATCGAGACTGCTACCATCGGGCCGATGGAGATCATGGGCGTCCAGATCCGCACGATCGTGCACGACAACGTGGCCAGGCGCTGCGATGGCTGCCTCGAGGTCGTCGACGGCACGCCGTGGCGGGTCAACCTGCTCGACATCGTCGCGAGCGAATCCCCGGTCGCCTGGACCGACCGCCCGACCATCAACCCCGGCCCGTTCCAGTTCCACGGGGAGCCCGCCTGCGTCCGTCGCTGGATGGCCGGCAAGGGCTACCTGTTCTGCCGTCGGGGGGAGGTCCGCGAGATCATGCGGCCGATCGCGATCCCCGGCGAGACGGTCCGCTGGGGCCTGTGCGACGGCATCCACCGCGACGATCACGAGTTCGTCCCCGCCTGACGCGCAGCGCTCCGTCGCGACCGTCCGCGACGGTTTGACAGGCCCGGATCGTCGCGCCTATCCTCCGCCGGCGAGACCGTTTGGGTCGTACCTAGATTTACGTAGATCTTGTCGCGTGAGGCAGCGCCCGTGACCCCCGAGCCCTCCCGGACGGGCACCCAGGATCCCCGCCCCGGCTGGCTGTCGATCGGGCCCGCCAGCCGCCTGCTCGGCGTGGACCAGGACACCCTGCGCCGGTGGGCCGACGAGGGCCGGATCGGCGCCTTCACGACCCCGGGCGGCCATCGCCGGTTCGAGCGCGCCGACGTCGATCGGCTGGTCGCGAGCCGGCGCCCGGGTGCGCGACCGTTGGCCAGCATGGGCGCGACGCCGGAACGGCTCTCGAAGGTCTATCACCGGAGCTACGCCGCCACGGATGGCTCCGCCGATCAGGTCCGGACCGCCGTCGGCGACGCCGACCGCGAGGTCTATCGACAGGACGGCCGCCGTCTCGTATCGGCGCTCGTGGCCCACCTTGACGCGGATCCCGGCGACGTGGCCGCACGGGCGCGCTCGGAGGCCGATGCCGCGGACCTCGTCGACGAGCTGGCTCGGCGGCTGGCGGCGTCCGGGACGAGCCTGACCGAGTCGGTCGGGCTGTTCGTCGCGGCCCGACGCCCCTTCCTGGCCGAACTGGCCGGGCTCGGACGACGCCGCGCGCTGGATGCCGCCCGGCTGGCCGCGCTGTACGAGGACGCGTCCGGGCTGCTGGACCGACTGCTGCTTCGCCTCATCACCACCCACCAGGCGGCCGACTGACATGGACCCGACGATCTGGCTGCCGGCGCTCACGTCCATCCTGGCGCTCATCTTCGCGGTCCTCCTGCTCGACCAGTGGCGGGTCCGTCGCGGTGGGTTCCAGCTCATCTGGGCCTTCGGGATGCTGTTCTACGGGATCGCGGCCGGCGCCGAGGCCCTGGCCGCGATCGGCGGCTGGAACGAGGCGCTGTATCGGACGTGGTACCTGACCGGCGCCGTGTGGACGGCCGGCTGGCTGGGGCTCGGCACGGCGTTCCTGCTCGGACGGACCCGCTTCGGGTACAGCTTCGCCCTGTGCCTGTTCCTGGCCGGCCTGTTCACCTTCCTCATCCGTAACCGGCCCGAGTACCAGGGCTCCGGCACGTTGCCGCTGCTGTACTTCATCGTGGCCGGGCTGCTGGCCCTCGCGGTCGCGGTGGAGACGTACTTCAGCAACGATCGCTGGCCGTTGCTGGCCGCGTCGGCGGTCGTCGGCGCGACCGCGCTGAGCATCGTCTTGATGGTCGTCACGGTCCTCCCGGCACCCGGCTACGCGGTCGACCCGGCGACGGGCGTGCCCGTGGCCACCCTCTTCCCGCCGTCCCTTCGGCTGCTGACGCCGTTCATGAATATCACCGGGGCCTTCGCGCTCATCCTCGGCGCCGTCTTCTCGACGTACGTGTTCATGCCGAAGAAGCGGGTGTTGGCGTACTCGTTGGACCCGAACCAGCCCGGCGACGAGTTCCTCTTCAACCTGTGCATCGCCCCGGTCGCGATCACGGTCAACCTGGTCGCGTCGCTGCCGGGCGCCATCCGGGCGCTGGTCGGCGGGACGATCCACAGCCGCGTTCCCGCGACGATCCTCATCGCCGTCGGAGCGTTCGTCCCGACCCTCACCGACGGCTTGAACCGCTTCGGTTCGACGGAGTTGTTCCAGCTCGGCAAGTTCCTGGGCGTCGTGTTCCTGTTCGCCGGCTTCCTCGTCTCGATCGAGGTCTTCCGCGACATCCGCATCCCGTTCACGTCGGTCCGGCTGCTGTCCGGGCGACACGAGTCCCCGGCCGCGGAGCGGATCGCCGCCGAGGTCGTGGCCGCCGCCCACAGCCGGGCCGCGTCCTCGACCGAGATCACCGAGGGACGCTGACCGGCACTGAGGGACGCTGACCGGCACTCGACGGGCGCGGGTCGTACCATCGGGCGATGACCCCTCAGACCCGGCCGCCCCTGGTCGGGTTCGCCGTCGTTCTGCTCGGCGCGTCCCTGTTCGGCACCCTTGGGCCGGTGTCGCACTTCGTGTACGAGGCCGGGATGGAGCCGGTCCCGTTCGTCGCGTGGCGCGCCCTGCTGGGAGCGTTGACGGTGGGCGCCTTCGTGGCGTGGCGGGTCCGGCGGCGCACCGAACGGCTCGTCCGTCCGAGTTCGCTGGACCGGCGCGAACGCGCGACCCTGGCCATCGCGGCGGCCTGTGGGGCTGGGCTCAACATCGCGATGTTCGTGGCGTTCGACCGGATCGCCGTCGCCCTGGCCCTGCTGTGCTTCTACACGTACCCGGCGATGGTCGCGGCCCTCGACATCGCCACCGGGCGCGAGCAGCTCGACCGGGTCAAGTGGGTCGCGCTGGCCCTCGCCCTCGGCGGCATGGTGGCGGTCGTCGCGTCGCAGCTCGATCCCTCGGCCGGGGTGGAGCTCGACGGGATCGGCGTCGCCCTCGCGTTCATCGCCGCGGTCTGCCAGACCGTCTTCGTCATCGTGAGCCGCAGCGGCTACCGGCGCGTCCCGGCGGACCAGGCGACGACGGTCATCATCGGCGCGGCGTTCTTCGCCTGCATCGGGCTGGCCCTGCTCACCGGGACCATGGGGGCCATGACCTTCCCGCTGACGAACCCGTCGGTCTGGCCACTGCTCCTGTACACCGGGCTGTTCGCCGCCGCCCTGCCCTCGCTGTGCTTCCTGATCGGGATCCGGATCATCGGTGGGATGCGGGCCGGGATCGTCATGCTGTGGGAGCCGGTCGTCGGGGTCGCCCTGGCGGCCGTGCTGCTCGGCGAGGCACTCCAGCCGATCCAGCTGCTGGGCGGCGCCGCGATCCTGACCGCCGCCGTCATCCTCCAGCGGACGACGCCGGGCCGGGACGACGGGGCGAGCGCCGACGCGTCACGGCCCGACCCCGTCGAGGAGGACGCCCTGGCGCTCCACGTCCCGGGTGGGCCGTAGCGTCGGTGGCCGTGTGATCGGGTACGACATCGCCGGGCCGGACGACGGCCCACCGATCGTCTTCCTCCACGGGACGCGACTGACCCGCGGGATGTGGGCGCCCCAGATGGCCAGGCTGTCCGATTCGTTCCGGACGATCGCGCTGGACCTGCCCGGCCACGGCGTCCGGACCGACGAGGCCTTCACCCTGGACGCGGCCGCGGACACGGTCGCCCGTGTCATCGACGAGGCGGCGGGCGGTCGGGCGATCGTGGTCGGGCTGTCGCTCGGCGGGTACGTCGCGATGCACCTGGCCGGGCGTTCGCCCGAGCGGGTCCGCGGCCTGGTCCTGGCGGGGGCGACGGCCGAGCCGGACGGCATCCGGAAGGCGCCGTATCGCGCGCTGGCCACGGTCCTGGACACGTTCGACGGGCACGGCCTGGACCGGCTCAACCGGTGGTTCTTCCGCAATCGCTTCGGTCCGGACATCGCCGCGCCGATCATCGCCGGCGGGTTCTGGGCGTCCGGTGGCGCGGCCGCGCTGCGAACCCTGGCGGGCCATCGCTTCCTGCCGTCGCTGGCGGCGTACCCGGGACCGACCCTGATCCTCAATGGGGAGTTCGATCTCCCGTTCCGGCTTGGCCAGCGTCAGTTCGCGGCGGCGGCACGAGACGCGCGGATCGTCCGCCTGGCCGGCGCCACGCATCTCTCGAACCTCGATCGGCCGGACGCCTTCAGCCTGGCGGTCCGTCGATTCGCCGAGGGCTTGGACCCCGCCTGATCCGGCGCCATCCTGGCTGCGACGCGCTGGCAGGCGACCCTGCCTGCTCTGAGCCAGCGATCTCATCGGTCTCGACGCCGGGCGGTCCAGGTGCTGGCTCAGAGCCAGTGATCTCGGGCC
>CAZOHT010000022.1:0-9403 GCA_964579825.1 uncultured Anaerolineaceae bacterium | reverse complement strand
ATCGGTCTCGACGCCGGGCGGTCCAGGTGCTGGCTCAGAGCCAGTGATCTCGGGCATCGACGGGCCTAGCTGGTCCAGGTGCTGGCTCAGAGCCAGTGATCTCGGGCCTCGACGGGCCTAGCTGGTCCAGGTGCTGGCTCAGAGCCAGTGGTGGGAACGATCCTGGATCCGTCGATCCTCGTGGCGCTGGCTGAGAGCCGGCGAGCGGCCCGCTCACGACCCTTCGCGTCCCATTTCGCGGGCTGAGAGCCGGCGAGCGGCCCGCTCACGACCCATCGCGTCCCAACTCGCTGGCTGAGAGCCAGCGGTCGGTGGCTCCGCCGATCCACTCGAGCGACCCTGCCCAGGTCCGTTCCGCCGGGTTGCCGGGGGCCCTCGGGTATACTCGCAGGGTCCCGCCCAACCGCCATCCCCGAGGTCGCATGCGCGTTCGCAAGGCTGTCTTCCCCGCCGCAGGGTGGGGTACCCGGTTCCTGCCGGCCACCAAGGCACAGCCCAAGGAGATGCTCCCGCTCGTCGACAAGCCGATCATCCAGTACGCGGTCGAGGAGGCGGTCGCCGCGGGCATCGAGCAGGTCATCATCGTCACCTCGAGCCAGAAGCGGGCCATCGAGGACCACTTCGACCTCTCCTACGAGCTCGAGCACCTGCTCGAGGAGAAGGGCGACATCGAGATGCTCCGGCAGGTCCGCCACATCAGCGACCTGGCCCAGGTGGCCTACGTCCGCCAGAAGGAGCAGCTGGGGCTCGGGCATGCCGTGCTGATGGCCAAGGACCTCATCGGCCACGAGCCGTTCGCGGTCATCCTTCCGGACGACGTCGTCGTCGGCGATCGGCCCTGCATCGGCCAACTGATCCACGTGTACAACCAGACCCACGCCTCGGTCGTCGCGGTCATGGAGGTCCCCCACGAGGAGACCGGACGGTACGGGGTCATCGGCGCCGAGGCGAGCCAGGATCCGCTGGACCATGGCCGGCTCCACCGCGTCACGGCACTCGTCGAGAAGCCGGCCCCCGCCGACGCGCCGTCGGATCTGGGGATCATCGGGCGATACGTCCTGACCCCGAAGATCTTCGACAAGCTGGAGCAGACCCAGCGCGGCGCCGGCGGCGAGATCCAGCTGACGGATGCGATCGCCGCGCTCATGGAAGAGCAGCACGTCTACGGCTACGAGTTCGAGGGGACCCGCTACGACGCCGGGACCACCATGGGCTGGCTGAAGGCGTCGGTGGAACTGGCCCTCCAGCGGCCGGACCTGGCGACCGAGTTCCGAGCCTACCTGGCGGGCCTCCAGCTCTGAGTGTGAGCGCCAGACGCTCGGTGCGGTACGATGCCGCGACGCCCGGCCGAACGCCGGTCGCTCCTGGATGAGGTGAGCTGGACGTGGCGGAGATCGGGGACACCCTCGGCGGTCGATACCGACTGATCGAACTGCTCGGGCAGGGCGGCATGGCCACCATCTTCCGGGCCGTGGACACCCAGCTGGGTCGGGACGTGGCGGTCAAGCTGCTCCGCTCCGAGTACCTGCGCGACCCCGACTTCTCCTCGCGGTTCCGCCAGGAGGCGCAGGCCGCCGCGTCGCTGAGCCACCCGAACGTCGTCACCGTGTACGACTACGGGGCCGACGCGTCCGGCCCGTACATCGTCATGGAGCTGGTCGACGGGGAGGACCTGGCGACCATCCTCAAGAGCAGTGGGGCCCTCCCGCCGCGCCAGGTGGCCCGGATCGGATCCGCCGTGGCTCGCGCGCTCGCCGCCGCCCACGCCGCCGGCCTCGTCCACCGCGACGTGAAGCCCGGCAACATCCTGATCGGCCGTGACGGCCAGGTGAAGGTCGCCGACTTCGGGATCGCCCGGGCCATCGCGGAAGCGCAGCTGACCCTGCCCGGGACGACGATGGGGTCGGTCCACTACTTCAGCCCGGAACAGGCCCGCGGTGAGGCGGCCACGGCGTCCTCCGACATCTACTCGCTCGGCATCGTCCTGTACGAGATGCTCACGGGGGTCCGGCCGTACGAGGGCGACAGCGCCGCGGCGGTCGGGATCGCCCGCCTGTCCGGCCCGGTCCCGGATCCGTCGCTCGTGCGAGCCAGCGTGCCACCGGACCTCGCCGCGATCACCCGCAAGGCGCTCGCGCCCGAGCCGTCCGGCCGGTTCTCGTCGGCCGCGGCGATGGCCGACGCCCTCGATGCGACCCTGGACCCGGGCGCGGCCGGCCTGGGTGCCGCGGGTGCCGCCGGTCTCGGTGCCGCCGCGACCGTCGCCGCGGCGAGCGGGGTCGCCAACGCGAACCCCGGCGCCATCCCCTACGCCGACGACGCCTACGCGACCGCCCCCGCCCGAACGCCAGCCCCCGTCGCGCCGCCACCGATCGACGATCGTCCGGACGATCGCGGCCCCGGGCCGGTCGTCTGGATCGCGGGGCTGCTCGCGATCGCCCTGCTCGCGGTCATCGCCTATCTCGTCTTCCAGCTCGCGTCCGGCGGCAGCGGCGATGAGCCGGAACCCGACGTGACCGTCCCGAACTTCGTCGGCCTGATGATCGCCGACGCGACCCGGACGGCCGATGGCCTCGGGATCACCCTGATCTCGACAGCCGAGGAATCGGATCAGCCGGTGGGGACGATCCTCGCGCAGGACCCACCCGTCGGGGGCACGGTCAAGGCCGGCGGCTCGGTCGATGTCGTCGTGGCCGCGGGCCTGGGCACCGTCCCGGTCCCGGACCTGCGCACGCTGACGGAGCAGCAGGCCGTCCAGGCGATCGCGGATGCGGGCCTGTCCATCGGCCTTCGCAGCGAAGCCTTCGACCCGCTCGTCCCGATCGGGACGGTCATCTCGCAGAGCCCGGCGGCCGGGGTCGTCGTCGCCAAGGCGACCGCGGTCGATTACGTCCTGTCGAAGGGACCCGAACCGACACCGAGTCCGACACCGAGTCCGACACCCAGTCCGACCCCGACACCGACCCCACCGCCGACCCCGACACCGACCCCACCGCCGACCCCGACACCGACCCCGACGCCGACGCCCACCCCGAGCGACACGCCGACCCCGTCACCCTAGCCTCAGGCGGCGCCGCGCCCGGCGTCAGACCTCGGCGTCCTCCCAGAGGCTCCAGCGGGGCGCGCTGACGATGGGCGCCGGTCCCAGGTCGGCCGGCGGCTCGATGCGCTCCTCGGCGGGCTTGGCGGACAGCTCGGCGGTCGACCGGACCTCGATGAAGTCCCGCCGTGGAACGGGCGTTCGCAGCGGTGGGAGGGCCGAGGGCCGGATCGCGTGACCGGCGGTCGGGTCCGCGACGTCCGGCCCGGACTCCCAGCAGGCGCGGATCTCATCGCCGCTCAGCGGCGCGCGCTGGCGATCGAGGCCGCAGTAGCCCATCTTGGCCGCGACCGAGGCGCGGAAGTGGCGACACGTGCCGCACGACGTACTGGAACGCCGGCAGACCCAGCAGCGGGCCGTCTCCGCCTGGGGGGTGCCGCAGTGTGGACAGCGCCACATCGCCATGCGCGGATGGTAGCTGCGAGTCCGGCGCCTGTCGAACCGGCTACTTGATCGTGATGACCGTGTAGTCCTGGGCCGAGCCGAACTCGTCGCTCGAGACCAGCACCGTGGCGCTGCCCTGGCCCAGGTCGGCACCCTTCGGGATCGTCGTCTTGAATGTCGCCGTCCCGTTGGCGGACGTCGTGCCGTCCATCGTGACCGTCTGCATCCCCGGGATCGACAGCGTGAACGTGACGGCGGCGCCGGCCAGTGGGCGGCCGTCGGGATCGTTCGCCAGGCAGCTCAACCGGATGCTCTCCGGGAGCGAGCTCCGCTTTATCTGGTACGACGAGGCCGAGAGCGAGACGATCAGCTTGCCCGTGCCGCGCTTGACGGTGAGCTCGACCTGGGCGGTGTTGCCCGCGGGATCCGTGCCGTCGATGGTGATCCTGTTGACGCCCGCGGTGATCGCCAGGGTCAGGCTGAACGTCCCATCGGTCAGCGCATCGCCGGTGATGGAGGCGCCGTTGGCGGCATTCCGGGCGATCAGGGTGGAGCGGCCCTGGGTCTTGCCCGTGATCACGACCGCCTTGCGGTTGACGATGGCGCCGTTCTTGGGCGACTCGATGGTGATCTTGGGTGGGACCTGATCCTGGAAGAAGCGCGCCACGGCGGATGGCTCGGACTCGCCGCTCGGGCCGACGATGGTGACCGTGAAGTCGTTGACGCCCTTGGTCAGGGCGACCGGCACGATGGTCGTCGGCGTGGCCGCGATGGCGACCTCGTCGATCGGGGCGGGGGCCTGGTCCTTGAGCGCGAGGTAGATCCGGAGGCGGTAGTCCGCGTCGCCGGCCAGGTCGCTCGGGACGGTGATCACGAGGTCGACCGAGTCGGCGGTCGTGTACGGCTCCTCGGGCGCCTCGATGAGCGGGGCGTCGCTGATCGGCAGGACGGACGCGACGGGTGTCGCGGTGGCGGTGACGCCGGCGACGAAGCCACCGACCGTGGATCCGACCGCCCCGACGACCTTGCCGATCCCGCTCATGCCGACGTACAGCACGCCAAGGCCCAGGGCGACCAGGGCGAAGGCCATGATGAGGCGACCGATGAGCGGCATCCCGCCACGCTCGATCGGCCGGTGGGTGGACAGGCGACCGGGCGACGGGGACGGGGTCCGGACCCGCGTCGTGGTCGGTCGGGAACCGACCGGGGGTCGGGGGCGAACGTGGTTCGGCCGAGCGCCGCGCCGGGTCGTCATCGGACGGATTGTCGCACGGGTCGCGCCAGGACACGAACGCGACCACGACCGACCGTCGTCCGGTCGACACGCGGGACCCGCCGGCGCAAGCGTCGCGCCGTGTCGGAACGGCGTGGTGCGTTGTACTCTGGCGCGGTCGGCACGAGCGGCGAGACCGCCCCTCGCGCTTCGCACTCGAGGGATGGAGTTGCATCAACGCGATCCGCGCGGCGGACGGGATCAGCGGGCGGGACGATCGTCGAGCGGCGCGACCGGGCGCCCCGCGTTCGGCCTCGGCCCGATCGCGCGCGTGGCCCCGGCGCCCGCCGCCGGACGCTCGATGTCGGGAGCGGCGGCGATGTCGTCCGCGCCCCGGCCGGGGTTCGGGTTGCCGAACCTGCGACGCAACGTCTGCCCGCACTTCTACATGACCGGGTCACGCGGCGCGATCCCGATCCAGGCGCCTCACCTGCTCAAGGCGCTCATCCGCCAGGACTCGAACATCTCGCGCTGCCAGCTGCGTGGCGGGGTCCATATGGACCAGGGCTTCGTCAACGACGTCTGCCTGACGCCGCGCTTCAACCAGTGCGTCTTCTACGAGGACGAACTGACCCGGGAGTGACGGTCATCGCGACTCCGCTCACGTATGCGCAGGCCCTGGAGGCCATCGCCGAACGCGGTCGATACGGCGTCCATCTGGGTCTGGGCCGCGTCCGGGCCCTCCTGCACGAGCTGGGCGACCCGCAGCTGGGCCTGCGCGGGGCGCTGGTGGCCGGGACCAACGGGAAGGGCAGCGTCCTGGCCCTGGCCGGGGCCGCGCTGCGCGCGGCCGGTCACCGCGTCGGCGAGACGCCCAAGCCGCATCTGGTGTCGTACCGGGAGCGCCTGGTCGTGGACGGTCGACCCGTGTCGGAGGCGACCTTCGCCCGGCTCGTCGGCGAGGTCCTCGAGGCGGTCGATCGGGTGCCGGCCCGCCTCGGCGAGCCGACCGAGTTCGAGATCCTGACCGCCGTCATCTTCCGCTGGTTCGCCGAGGAGACGCTCGATGTCGCCCTCGTCGAAGTGGGGCTCGGCGGTCGCCTCGACGCGACCCATGCCTGGGACGGTGGCGTGGCCGTCGTCACCAACGTCGACCTCGACCACCAGGACCGGCTCGGCGCGACGGTGACCGCGATCGCCCGAGAGAAGGCGGCCATCATCGAGCGCGGCGACCGCGCCGTGACCGGGGCCCAGGGGGACGCGCTCGCGGTCATCCGGCGCCGCGCACGGCGCCTCGGCGTCCCGCTCACCGAGGTCGGGCCGGCGCCGCTCCTCGGCTGGGATCGGGATGGGATCGAGGTG
This sequence comes from uncultured Anaerolineaceae bacterium, assembly GCA_964579825.1. Lineage (GTDB taxonomy): Bacteria > Chloroflexota > Limnocylindria > Limnocylindrales > CSP1-4 > SPCO01. The sequence goes on along the minus strand of CAZOHT010000022.1, from coordinate 3,344 downwards.
GACCTCGGCCGGCTCGGTCCGACGCGGGTCGGGCTGCGGGGCCGGCACCAGGCGGCCAACGCCGCGGTCGCTGACGCGCTGCTCGACGCGCTCGACGCGGCGGGCATCGCCCGGGTCGACGATGACGCACGCCGGGCCGGCTACGCGAGCGTCACCTGGCCCGGGCGCCTGGAGCGCCTGGACGTCGACGGTCACGAGTGGGTGCTGGACGGCGCCCACAACCCGGCCGGGGCGGCAGCGTTGGCCGAGGCCCTGGACGACCTGGCACCGTTCCTCACGCCTGGGCCCGTCACCGTGCTGACCGCCTCGATGGCGGACAAGGACGTCGCCGGAGTGGTCGCCGCGCTCTCGCGGGCCGGCGCCATGCGCGGGGCCACCATCGTCTGTACCACGCTCGACGTGCCGCGCGCGCTTCCGGCCGATGCCCTCGGAGCGCTCTGGGACGCCGCACCCGGTGGCCCACGTCACGTCCTGGTCGAACGATCCGTCGCCGATGGCCATCGAAGGGCGACGGAGGTCGCCACGGGCCCGATCGTGGTCGCCGGCTCGCTCTACCTGGTCGGCGCGATCCGCGGCCTGTTGCTCGGGGACACGGACGCATGACGGTCGCCACGACCCGGATCGGGCCCGCCACGTTCGCCTGGGGCGAGCGGACCTACGTCATGGGGATCCTGAACGTGACGCCGGACTCGTTCTCCGGCGATGGCCTCCTGGCGGGCGGCGACCCCGTCGCGACCGCGGTCGCCGCAGCCCGCCGGATGGTCGCGGAGGGCGCCGACATCCTCGATGTCGGTGGCGAATCCACGCGGCCCGGACATGCCCCGGTCGATGCCGCCGACGAGATCGAGCGGGTCGTCCCGGTCATCGCGGCCGTGCGGGCAGCCCTGCCCGGGACTCCTATCAGCGTGGACACGACGAAGATCGCCGTGGCCGACGCCGCGATCGGGGCCGGCGCCGACCTCATCAACGATGTCTGGGGGGTCGGCCCGGACGACTCGCTCGCCCGGCTGGCCGGGGTCCGGCACGTCCCGCTCGTGATCATGCACAACCGGATCGAGCCGGTCTACGACGACCTGATGGCCGACGTCGTGGCTGACCTCGTCGCCGCCGTGGATCGCGCGGTCCGCCTGGGCGTCCCCAGGGAGGCCGTGATCGTCGATCCCGGGTTCGGGTTCGGCAAGACGGCCGAGCACAACCTGACCCTCCTGCGCGACCTGGCGTCGCTTCGAGCCGTCCAGCGGCCCATCCTGCTGGGCGCGAGTCGGAAGTCCACCCTCGGCAAGGTCCTGGACCTGCCCGCGGACCAGCGGCTGGAGGCGACCATCGCCACGACGACCCTCGGGATCGCCGGCGGCGCCGACGTCGTGCGCGTCCACGACGTCCAGGCCAACGTCCGTGCGGCTCGCCTGACCGACGCGGTCGTGCGCGGCACGTGGCACCCTGATCCGGACAGCTAGAGGGACCTGTGAGCGATCGGATCGTCCTGGCGAACATGCGATTCCAGGGTCGCCACGGCTACTACGACCATGAACTGCTGGCGACCCAGCCGTTCGAAGTCGACGTCGAGCTGATCCGCAACCTGCAGCCGGCGGGCGTCGACGACGACCTGACGAAGTCGGTCGACTACGGCGCGGTGTACGAGAAGGTCCGCGCCATCGTGGAATCGACGACGTACCGACTGCTCGAGGCGATCGCCGAGGCGATCAGCCACGAACTCCTGGCCGACTTCGACGTCGACGAGGTCTGCGTCCGGGTCCGCAAGCCCGCCGTGCAGCTCGGCGGACCGCTCGATTACGCAGGCGTCGAGATCCGGCGTCGGCGCGGTTCGAAGGACCGCCGGGGCTGAGGCCGTCGGGCTGACCCGGGATCCGACTACAGGCCGGGCGGCCGAGTCGCGAGCGTGACCTCGAGCGTGACGGTCGACCCGTCGCGCAGGACATCGACCGTGATCGTCTGGCCAGGCGCGAACTGGCTGAGGGTCGCATCGAGCGGATGCTCCTCGTCGATCACCTTGCCGTCCACGCTGACGATGATGTCGCCATCCTCGATCCCGGCCGCGGCGGCCGGCGTGCCGTCGTTCACCCCCGGCACGAGGTTGCCCTGCGAGTCGAGACCGCCGACCAGCGCACCCTGATCCGCGTCGAGCTTCCGCTCCGCGGCGAGCGCCTTGTCGATGCTGATGAACTTGATGCCGAGGTATGGGCGGGCCAGGGGCTCGCCGGCCACGGCCTGGAGCATGATCGGCCGGGCGATGTCGATCGGGATCGCGAAGCCGATCCCGTTGCTGTCCGTCGCGATGGCCGTGTTGATGCCGACGATCGCGCCGTTGGCGTCGAGCAGCGGACCACCCGAGTTGCCCGGGTTGATGGCCGCGTCGGTCTGGATGAGGTTGTTCAGCGTCGTCTCGTCGTCGGTCGAGATGGTGCGGCCCTTGGCCGACACGATGCCGCTCGTGACCGAGTTCGAGTAGGTACCAAGCGGGCTGCCGATGGCGATGACGAGCTGGCCGACCTTGAGGGCATCCGAGTTGCCGAGGGCCGCCGTCGGCAGGCCCGTGGCATCCACCTTCACGATGGCCAGGTCGGTCAGGGTGTCGATGCCGTAGACCGTCCCGGTGAACGTGCGGCCGTCCTTCAGCTCGACCTTGAGGCTCTCGGACCCTTCGACGACGTGGTGGTTGGTCAGGATCCAGCCGCTGCTGTCGTAGATGACGCCGGAGCCGACACCCGTGTCCGGGATGACGCCGGTATCGCCGGAGCCCGCACCGCTGGCGGTGATGCGGACGACCGCCGGGCTGACCTTGGCGGCGACATCGATGGTCGCCGAAGACTCGTCGAGGGTGACCGGCTTGACCGTGCCGGCATTGCTGCCCTGACCGGTCGCCGGCACGATCGCCGTGGTCCGATCGAGGTTGCCGCTCGCGCCCAGCGCCAGGACGGTGCCCCCGGCGGCCAGGACGGCGGACAGGAGCGACACGCCGAGGAGGGTCCCGATCCCGCCCCGCGAGCGCGGGGTCGAGGTGGTGGCGGCCGCCACGGGGACGGCCGGGGCCGGTTCGTACCAGCGCTCCGGCGTGGGCGGTACGGCGCCATCCATCGAGCGGGTCCACTCGGGCCGTGCGTCGGGGACGGGCGAGTACCCCGGCGCCGCCGCGGGCGCAGGCGAGGCCGCAGCGCCGGGGGTGACCGGTTCGACCGTCCAGGAGGCCGGGACGGCGCCATCGGGCGCGATGGACGAGTTCGGCCAGGCCGGGATGGCCGGGTCCGTGGGAAGGTCGTGGCGCTGGGTGGGATCGTCGGTCATGTCGCGGGTCGGTCCTTCTGGGGATGGCCGGTGAGCGGCCT
>CAZOHT010000021.1:23162-64259 GCA_964579825.1 uncultured Anaerolineaceae bacterium | reverse complement strand
TGATGCTGAAGTTCCGGAGGCGGTCCTGGGGGATGGTCACGAGGCGGCAGTGTAGCGGACCCTGCCGGCCCGACCAGCGTCGGACCAGATCGACCAAGGGCGTCGGGCCCGATCGACCAAGCACGACGAAGGCGAGCCGTGGTGATCGGGCACCAGCTCGCGGTCTGCATCCGCGCGGACTGATGCGGGCTCACGGGGTCGAGGACCGTATCCTTGCGCCGTGGCGATCCCGACTCCCGAGCGTCAGGCGGAGATCCTGACGACGACCGCGAACGTGATCGTGGCGACGATCCGACGCGACGGCACGCCGCAGCTCAGCCCGACCTGGTTCCTGTGGACCGGGACCGTCTTCTGGATCAGCGCGGCGGCGGCAACGGTGAAGGTCCGCAACCTGAGACGCGACCCGCGGATCGCCCTGTGCATCGATGTGGTCTCGACCGGAGATTACGTCCAGATCACCGGCACCGCGACCCTCATCGAAGGCGATCCCGTGCACGAGCCGACGCTCGCCCTGTGCCGGAAGTACATGGCCCCCGAGGCCGTGGACGCTCACTGGTCATCGCTGCTTGCCAGCGGACCCCAACTGATCATCGAGGTCCTACCCACTCACTTCCAGTGGCACGACCACTGACCGGACGCTGAGGTCTCACCCGGGGCACGCCACCATGGAGGGTAGAGAGTTATAGGACATCCGACAGCACGCCCCGACTCGATGTAGATTCCCCCGATGAGCACGGCGGCCGCGCGACAAGCGCTCTGGACGGTGGGCTCGTCTCGAGATCGGAGGAGCAACGCGATGACGGTCGTCGACGGCACTCGCACCGTGCCCCACTTCATCGGCGGCCGTGAGGTGCCAGCCGCAGCAGGACGGACGTTCACCTCGATCGATCCATCGACGGGTCTGGCCCTGGCCAACGTCGCCTTCGGAGACGCGACCGACGTGGACGCGGCCGTGGCCGCGGGCCGGGCGGCCTTCGAGTCGGGAGCCTGGTCCAAGGTCGGCCCTTCGCTCCGCGCGTCCGTCCTGCGCCGGCTCGCTGACTTGATCCGCGCCGACGCCGACCGCATCGGGGCGATCGAGTCCGCCGACACCGGCAAGCCGTTGGCGCAGGCCTGCGCCGAGGTCAGGCTGGGGGCGGACTTCTTCACCTACTTCGCGGGCCACGCCGAGCTGCCCAACGGCACCACGTACCCGGCCGACGCCGGCTATTTCGTGTACTCGGTCCGCGAGCCGTATGGCGTCGTCGGCGCGATCAGCCCATGGAACTATCCCTTCCTGTTGGCTTGCTGGAAGACCGCGCCCGCCCTCGCCGTCGGCAATTCGATCGTCCTGAAGATGGCGGAGCAGACGCCCCTGTCCACGGCCGAGCTGGGTCGCATGACGCTCGAGGCGGGTATGCCAGCGGGCGTATTCAACGTCGTCCACGGCGATGGACCGACGACGGGCGCCGCCCTTGTCGCACATCGGGACGTCAGGAAGCTGACCTTCACCGGCTCCACGGCGACGGGTCAGGCCATCCTTCATGCGGCCGCCGACCAGATCAAGAGCGTTCACCTCGAACTCGGTGGCAAGACGCCGAACATCGTGTTCGGCGACGCGGACCTCGACCAGGCCGTCGCCGGATCCCTGTTCACCGCGTTCCATAACGCCGGACAGATCTGCACCAGTGGATCTCGACTGCTCGTCCAGCGGAGCCACGCGGATCGGATCGTCGACGCGATCGTCGAAGGCGCCCGAAGAGTCCGCGTCGGCGCACCGAGCGACCCCAGCTCGCAGATCGGGCCACTCATCAGCGAGGAGCAGCACCAGCGGGTGGCGTCCTATATCGAGACCGGCCAGCGTGGTGGCGCCAGGTTGGCCCTCGGCGGCGGCCGCCCGTCGAACACGGCGCCCGGAGGCTACTTCGTGGAACCCACGGTGTTCGTGGACGTGACGCCCGACATGCGGATCGCGCAGGAGGAGATCTTCGGGCCGGTCCTGTCGATCCTGACCTTCGAAGACGAGGCGGACGCGATCCGGATCGCTAACGGCGTCATGTACGGGCTCGCGGCCACGGTCTGGACCTCCGACCTCGGACGCGCCTTTCGGGTGGCGGACCGGATCGACGCCGGCATCATCTGGACCAACTGCCCGCACTACCTCCCCGCGAACGTCCCGTACGAGGGCCACAAGATGTCGGGCCTTGGCCAGGACCTCGGCGTGGAGGCCCTGGACACGTTCACGCACCTCAAGACGCACTGCGTCAACTACGGCGGCTCCGCGGTAGCGCTGGCTGGCTGACATCGACCCTGCGTCCACGGCGCGCTGGCCCGTCGCGCGCTGTCGTCAGATCCTGAGACGCACCCAACGCCCACTGCGTCGCTCGTCGGAACCGCCGTAGAAGACGACGAGGACCTCGCCGCTCGGCAGGACGGTCGCGCGTGGATGCCCGAAGCGCCAGGCCCCCATGTCGTTCCAGTACTCGCCCTGCGCGCGAGCCGAACCAGTGCCCGGCTCGTCGCCGACATCGCTGGACCAGACCGTGGTCGCACCCTCGAGGTCCCAAGTTCGGCCGAAGTCCTCGCTGAGGGCGACCTGGATCCCTGGCGGCCGCTGGCGATGCGTGTACACCGCCAGCAGCCGATCGCCACCGAGCGAGACTGGCTGGCAGTGTTGGCCGGGCAGGCCTGATCCGACGGGTTCGGTCCACCGGCGGCCATCGGCCGATCCCCAGGTGACATGGACGTCCGCATCGCGTCCCACCGCCGGTCGGTGCGTCCAGAACATGGCCACCCAGCGGCCGTCGTCCGGGTGCCGTTCGAACCGCTGGTCCCAGTAATAGACGGCGTTGTCCGGATGACGGGCGACGAGGACATCCTCGGACCAGGTCGCGCCGTCGTCGTGCGACAGTCGAAGCCAGGCCCCGGGCACTGCCGGTCCGGGATCGTCGTACGTCTTCCAAGTCTCGAACGGCTGTGCCAGCAGGCCACCGGCGAGGCTGAGGACCGCGCCCGTACAGGACGCCCCTGGGTGATCGCCGAGGTCGATCCGCCTCCGGTCGTGCCACGAGCGGCCACCGTCATCCGACGACAGCTGATAGGTCCGCATCCCCAGCACGCCCTGGGTCTCCGGGTGGACCCAGGGCAAGCTAGGATCCGATCGATCCGTCCACAGGACGGACGCGAGGAGCTCGCCGGGCGCGAGTTCCGCCAGGTACCAGCCCCTGGTCTCCCCGACCTGGTCGTCCCAGATGCGCTCGGCGAGACCCAGCCAGCGGACGTCCCATGTGTCGCCGCCGTCCTGCGTCGCGAATATCGCGCTATGCCCGTCCGCGCCCTCGCGGTCGGAGCCGAGCCGACACGTGACCAGGACGGCCCCGTCGGCCGATGTCAGGACATCGGTGGACGACACGGACCGTTCGTTGACCGGTGCCGTCGTCGCATCCCAGAAGCTGCCCGATGCCACGATGTCCATCGACCCTCCTACGCGACTGAATGTAGGATAATCTACAACTCACCGCGCACGACCGTGTCCCGGCCCCGTCCGCCGTCCGCCTGGAGACCTGTGGCAACGTCCGATACCACCGAGTTGGAGTCGCTCATCGGGCGGCCCAAGGCCGACCTCGACACGCCCGTCCTGCTGCTCGATCTCGACCGGTTCGAAGCCAACGCGGCGCGCTTGCATGGGGCCATCGCGGCCGGTGGGAAGACGTGGCGGCCGCACTCGAAAGGGCACAAGTCGCCCTGGATCGCCCGGCGCCAGATGGACATCGGCGCGATCGGCGTGACCTGCGCCAAGGTCTCGGAGGCCGAGGTGATGGTCGACGGCGGGATCCCGAGCGTGCTTATCGCCAATGAGCTGGCGACCCGAGCCAAGGTCGAGCGGGCCGCGCGCTTGGAGACTCGCGCGGAGGTCCTGATCTGCGCCGACGACCGATTCCATGTCGACCTTGCGTCGGACGTCGGGGCGGCCGCCGGTGTCGTCCTGCCGATGCTGGTCGACATCAACGTGGGTATGGATCGGACCGGGGTCGATCCGGGCGCTCCGGCGCTGGAGCTCGCCCGTGCCATCAATCGCGCCGACGGGGTCCGGCTGGCCGGGATCATGGGCTATGAAGGGCACACGTTGACGGCCTGGCCGGCCGAGGCGAAGCGAGCGTTGACGAGCCAGGCGATCGCGGGTCTCCAGGAGTCGCGGACGCTCATGGAAGCGGACGGCATGCCTGTCGAGATCGTCAGCGGCGGCGGTTCGGGCAACCATATGTTCGCGGCGGCGATCGATGGCTTGACCGAAGTCCAGGCGGGCGGGGCGTGCTTCATGGACACGTTCTACGGCGACCAGTGCCACCTCGGCGAACTCGGCTTCGAGTACGCCCTGACGATCATGACGACGGTCACCAGCCTACCGACGCCGGAACGGGTCATCACCGATGCCGGGTTCAAGGCGCTGTCGGCCAAGGATGACTGGCGTGGGCCGGTGCTCGGGCATCCTGGCCTCACCCTCGACTACCTGTCGGCCGAGCATGGCGTCTGGATCCAGTCGACGGATGGCCGACCGGTCCAGCTCGGCGATGTCCTGGAGGTCATCCCGGACTATCACGACACGACGACGTTCAGACACGACGCCTTCATCGGCATGCGTGACGGGGTCGTCGAGACGGTCATCCCACTCCTGGGACGTGGACGACTGACCTGACATGGATGTCGATGTCCTGATCCGCGGTGGCCTGGTCGCCGATGGCACCGGACAGCCGATATTCCGCGCCGACGTGGGGATCCGAGACGGCAGGATCGCCGCGGTCGGTGCGATGCCGGAGGTCCGAGCGGCGACCGTCATCGAGGCGGCGGGGAGGATCGTGGCACCGGGATTCATCGATGCCCACGTCCACTCCGAAACCGCGCTACGGGGCAACGGGGAGATCTGGGGCTCGGTACTGCAGGGCGTGACCACGCATCTGACGGGTCCGGATGGATTCGGGTGGGCACCGCTGCCGCCAGACCGGTGCGCCGAGTTATGGCGCGCGCAGGCGTTCGCCTACGGCCGTTCCGACCTTCGACCGGCGTACCCCACGATCGACACGTACCTCGAGGGCTTTGATGGGACCATCCCGGTCAACCTCGTGCTGATGGCTCCCCATCAGGCCATCCGATTCGCCGTGATGGGCTGGGACGACCGTCGACCACGCGCCCATGAGATGGACCGGATGCGCGCGATCACCCGGGACTGGATGGATGTCGGTGCGGTCGGCATCAATACCGGCCTGGACTACCAGCCGGCGGCCAGTGCCGATACGACCGAGTTGACCGAGTTGGCCCGCGTCGTTCGCGAGTACGACGGCGTGCTCGCCGCACACATCCGGTACAACGCCCTCGGGACGGCCGCAGCCTATACCGAGATGATCGAGATCGGCCGGACGGCCGGGATCCCGATCCGGATCTCGCACGAGTCGGTCGACGATGACACCGACCGATGGCTCGAGGAGGCACGGGCGGCCGGCGTCGATCTCGGCATCGACTGGTACCTCTATCCGGCCGGATCGAGCCACCTGCTCGTGTGGTTGCCACCCGAGATGCAGATCGGCGGATCCGAGGCGACCGTGGATCGGATCCGCGATGACCCGGCGCACCGACGCCTGGTCGCCGCGACCATCGAAGCGAAGATCGCGGCCACGCATGCCGCAGGAGGGACCGAGTACTTCTCGAACACCCGTACGGGCCGCTACATCGGCATGTCCATCGGCGACGTGGCGGCCGAACGTGGTCGGGGGATCGGGGAGACCGCTGTCGCGCTGATCGTCGAGGAGTCGCCCGATGCGACGCTCGTCTTCCGCCGGGGGACCTCGGCAGACGTATTCGAGACCCTGGTCCGGCGGACCCTGGCCCATCCCGCCTTCATGGTCGCGAGCGATGGCTTCTACCACGGCGCCCGCCCGCACCCACGGGGCTACGGGTGTTTCGCCCAGGTCCTCGGCTCCTTCGTCCGCGACCGCGGCCTGGTCAGCCTCGAACGGGCCGTCCATCTGATGAGCGGCCTCCCGGCGGAGCGGTTCCGGATCCACGACCGTGGTCGCGTGACCGAGGGCCTGGCAGGCGACCTGGTGGTCTTCGACGCCGAACACGTCGGCGCGACGGCGACCTGGGAGGCCCCAAGAGGACCCGCGACCGGGATCGACGCCGTGTTGGTCAACGGCGTCGTCGTCGCACGAGACGGCGCGCCGACGTCGGCTCGGCCCGGCATCGTCGTCGCATCCCGTGGCGCTCGATGACGGATCTGCGGTGGCGGCCCGCGACGGCGCACATGGCCGACTCTCCTCGTCGGGCATCGTCGGGGCCGCGAGCGCGGCCGGCAGCAGGATCGGAGGTCGAGCGTGGGTGACGGTCGGTTCGAAGGACGAGTGGCCATCGTGACGGGCGGAGGTCGCGGCATCGGGCGCGCGATCGCGGAGCGAGCGGCGTCGGACGGAGCGACGGTCGTCATCGCCGACCTCGACGATCAGGCGGCGGCCGAAAGCGTTGCCGCCATCGAGGCCGCGGGCGGGCGGGCATCGGCGATCCATGTCGACGTCACGCGACCCGAGGACGCGGCGACGATGGCGGACGCGACGACCCGGGCGTTCGGACGGGTGGACATCCTCGTGAACAACGCCGGCCTGCTGCGGTCCACGCCGGCGGCGGAGGTCTCGGCCGACGAGTGGCGTCTCGTGGTCGACGCGAACCTGACCGGGTCGTTCCTGTGCGCGCAGGCCGCCTTTCAGGCCCTACGCGACAGTGGACACGGACGGATCGTCAACGTGGCGTCGATGGCCGGGCGGGCGACGAGCACCCTGGGCGGGGTGCACTACACCGCCGCCAAGGCGGGAATCCTCGGCTTGACGCGCCACCTAGCGCGCGAGTGGGCGCGCGATAGGATCACCGTCAATGCGATCTCGCCCGGCATCGTCGATACGCCGATGGTGCGCGGATCCACTGGTCCGGAGCGGCTCGAACAGGTGATCGCGGCGATCCCGATGGCGCGCCTGGCTCGACCAGACGAGATCGCCGCGCTCGTCTGCTTCCTCGCGTCGGACGAGGCTGCCTACATCACGGGCGCCAACGTCGACATCCATGGCGGTGAGCTGATCATCGCCTGAGCACGCCGCTGCGGGCGGACGTGGCGGGTGTCGAGTCGGTACCGCCGGTCAGGCCCGAACGGTCGCCGGGTTGACGACGTGGTCCGGCACGTCGCCGTCCAGGACCTGCAGGGCCTGGATGATGGCGGTGTGCCAGAGCCGAGCTCGTGCCGCACCGGTCGCCGCGGCCACGTGGGGCGTGGCGACGACATCGAAGCGGCCGAGCAACCGGCTCGGCAGCGTCGGCGGCTCCGGGTCGAAGACGTCGATGCCGACGCCGCGGAGGCGACCGGCGTCGAGAGCATCCGCGAGCGCATCCTCGTCGATGAGGCCGCCGCGTGCGGTGTTGACCAGGATCGCCCCGTCCCGCATGGAGGCAAGGGTGGTTCGATTGATCATGTGGCGGGTGACGGATGACAACGGTGCGTGGAGACTCACGACCTCGGCCCGTCCGAGGAGGTCAAGCAGGCTTGGACACGGCTCGACATCGAGCCCCTGGATGATGTCGTCCTCGACGAAAGGGTCGTAGGCGATGACAGACATGCCGAACGCACGGCCGTACCGCGCGACCAGGCGGCCGATCGATCCGATCCCGACCAGCCCCAGGACGCGTCCGTGGAGTTCCAGCGCGTCGTGCTCGTTGAACACGTCGAACCGACCGTCCGCGAGGACGGCCTCCGCCGACTTCAGACGCTTCGCGACGGCCAGGAGGAGGGCGAGGGTGTGCTCGGCGGTCGACGTCGTGGGTCCATCCGGCACGTTGCACACGACGATGCCCCTCGCGGTCGCCTCGGCCACGTCGATGTTGTCCGTGCCGGTCCCGGTGCGCGAGATCACGCGCAACGACGGGGCTCGATCCATCAGGGCCGCGTCGTATGTGATCCGCGCAGAGGCGATGATGGCCACGGCATCCCCGATCGATGCCAATGGGTCGTCGGGTTCGGTGTCAGAGGAACCGATCAGGATGGCTCGCTGGTCCAGCACCGAACGGGCGCTCGAGGGCACCTGACGTTCTGACCAGAAGGCGTACGGGCGGCCGATCCCGTCACGAACGCCGGTCATCAACCCCTCCCCTGCATATCGAGGCTATAATTATCATACAACAGGATATCATCACCATCGCGCCACCGAGCCGTGTGGCCGGCTCGATCCTGAGATCGGAGGGAACGCCAGATGCCGTTCGGAGGTGAGTCCCTGTTCGATCGCCTGTCGAACGAGGGTCGGTGGGGGCCGGATGATGAGCGAGGGACGCTCAACCTGATCACGAGCGATGCCGTCCTGCGTGGGATCGCCGCCGTCCGACGAGGGATCGTCGTGTCGATGGGTCGGGAGCTCGTGCCCGATCGGGCCCTGCCCGCGCCGGCGCGGGTCGCCCAACGGATGCTGTATCAGCAGCACGTCCCGAACGGTGCGCTCGATTCGGTCGAGATCGCGCCGCACGGCCTCGCGATCACACATGTCGATGCCCCAGGGCACGTCTACTACGAGGGTCGGGTCTACAACGGGCGCCGGGCCGAGGACATCGTCGCACCGGATGGGCTCACGTTCGGCGACGTAGCCGCTCTGGCCGGGGGCATCGTGACTCGGGGGGTCCTCCTCGATGTCGCCGGCGTCCGTTCGGTGCCTCATCTCGAACCGTCGGATGTCGTGACCTCCGGGGACCTCGAGCTCGCGGCCGCACGGGCCGGCGTCACCGTCCTGCCCGGCGATGCGGTCGTCGTCCGGACGGGGATCGAGCGACAGCCCGAGTCCGACTTCCTGTCCAACGTGCGCCGGACGGGTCTGGATGCGTCGTGTGTGACCTGGATGCGGGAGCGCGATGTCGCCGTGTACGCCGGCGATTGCATCGAGTCGTTCCCGTCGACCGGCGACCTCGACATGCCCCTCCATCAGATCGGGCTGGCCGGGATGGGTCTTGCGCTAGTGGACGCGCCGATGGTCGAACCGCTCGCTGAGACGTGTACGGAGCATGATCAGGCCACCTTCCTGTTCATCTGTGCGCCGCTGCCCATCCGCGGGGGTACCGGGTCGGCCGTCAATCCGCTCGCCGTCCTGTGAACCGTTCCGGCAGCGCTGGTCCAGGCGACCCGGACGGGCGGGCCTGACCATGGCGTTCGAAGCCCTGCTCCGCGAGGGCCGCATCAATGGGATGACCCTTCGAAACCGGATCATCACCGGGCCGATGGAGCGCGGTCTGGCCAACCGAGACGGATCGATCACGCCGCGATACATCGACTATCTGGTCGAGCGGGCTCGAGGCGGCGCGAGCCTGCTCATGGTGGAGTCGACCTATGTCGACGCCCGCGGCCTCGGCCACCTTCACCAGCTCGGCTGCCATGGCGACCACGTCATCCCCGGGCTGACCCGGCTCGCCGAAGCCGTCCACGCGGAGGGCGGGCGCCTCGGGCTGGAGCTCTACTTCGGTGGCCGGCAGACACCGGCCATCGCGAGCCAGCATCAGCCACTCGCGCCATCGGCGATCCCGTGCGCGGTGCTCGACCCCCGCCCGACCCCACGGGCGATGACCACGCTCGAGATCGCCGACATGGTCCAGTCCTTCGCCGACGCGGCGCGTCGCGCCGTGGAGGCCGGCATCGACATGATCCACCTCCACGGTGCACATGGGTATCTGCTCGGAAGCTTCCTCTCGCCGTTCAGTAACCACCGTACGGACGAATACGGCGGCTCCGCCGAGGCGAGATCGCGGTTTCCCCTCGAAGTCCTGGCGGCCGTCCGTTCCGTGACCGGGGAGTCGTATCCCATCGGCTATCGGCTGAGTGCGACGGAATACGTCGATGGCGGCCTCACCATCGAGGACACGTCCGCCTTCGCGAGTCGGCTGGTCGACGCCGGCATCGACCTGATCGACGTCTCGGGCGGGATCTACGAGAGCTCGACGAAGATCATCCAAGGACCGGAGGTGCCACGAGGCGGGTTCGTCGACGACGCGGCCCGGATCAAGTCGGTCGTCGGGGACGCTGTACCGGTCTCGGTCACCCAGCGATTGAATGACCCGGCACTGGCCGAGGCGGTCATGCTCAAGCACGGCATCGACTTCATCTCGATGTCTCGGGCGTTCCACGCCGACCCCCACTACGTTCGGAAGATCCGAGAACAGCGGCCGGCCGACATCCTGCCCTGCATGGCGTGTCACCAATGCACCAACCTGCTCGAGGCGAACGTCCCGGCCGGCTGCGCGGCGAATCCCGATTCGACCTACGAAGCCCGTCGACGCGCGGCGCCGCCCGTTCGCGGACGCGCGGTCGTCGTCGGCGGTGGGCCCGCGGGGTTGCATGCCGCCAGGCTCCTGGCCCGGCAGGGAGCGTCGGTCACGCTGTATGAGCAGGCCGACGTGCTGGGCGGGCAGATCCGCTACTCCTCGCGCCTGGCGAGTGATTACGGACAGCTCATCACGTACCTCGAACGGCAGGTCCGATCGGCGGGAGTCGACGTCCGAGTCGGATCGGAAGCGACGCTCGCCGACCTGATGGCCGTCGGCGCCGACGAGATCATCATCGCGACCGGCGCTGGCCCCGGTGTGGACAGCTGGCCTCCCGCGCCGACGATCCCCCGGTTCGATGTCTTCTCGGCGATGGACCGGCCCATCGACCGATGGACGGGCGCCGTCGCGATCCTTGGCGCCGCGGCCGTGGACTGTGGTGTCGGGCTCTACCTGGCGCGACTCGGGGTCGAGGTCCACCTGTTCGACGCGGCGGCCAGATTCGCGGCCGATCGGCTGTCGCCGGGCCGCGACATCCTGCTGAACCTCCTGGGATCGCAGCCCACCGCCCATCTACACCCGGAATCGACGGTCGAGGTCATCGAGGACGGTCGGATCGGCCACCAGCTCCACGGATCGATCGCATGGGTCGAGGACGTCGAGGCCCTGATCGTGGGCGGTCGAGTCGCACGGACCGACCTGGGCGACGCCCTGTCAGCCGCTGCCGGCCGCGCTCGGGTCCACGTGATCGGGGATGCGTCCAGGCCGCGCGATGTCTATGCGGCCACCCACGAAGCCGCGGAGGTGGTGGACCTGATCGGCCGCACACAGGGACGGTCGACGCTCAGCTGAGGCGACCGCGACGACCGGTCACCAGAGGCGCGCCAACATGCCGCCGTCGACGGGGATCGGGTTCCCGTTGATGAAGGACGCCGCGGGGGACGCCAACAGGACCACGGCCTCGGCGATCTCACGAGGTTGGGCGATGCGCCCGATGACGGTCTCATCGTGGCTCACGGTCAACTCGCCCCCGAGGGCCGCCAGGTGGTCGGCCGTCATGCGCGTATCGACCCCGCCGATGACGATCGGGATCACCCGGATCCGATCCTTGGCCAGGTCGAGCGCCATCTGGCGCGAGAGGGCGACGATGGCGCCCTTGCTCGCGGCGTACGCGGCGACCCGCTCCATCGTCTGGACCGCATGGACGGACGACATGTTGATGATCGTCCCGCCGCCCGCCGCCCGCAGGTGGGGGATCGCCGCCCGACTCACGAGATAGACGGACTTGAGGTTCGTCGCGAGGACGTTGTCCCAGCAGTCTTCCGGGCACTCCTCGAGACTATGGATGTCGAGGATCGCGGCATTGTTCACCACGATGTCCAGGCGGCCGAACGACCCGATCGCCGCATCGACCAGGCGCTGGGGATCCTGGCTGATCGCGACGTCGCCGGCCACGAACCGAAAAGGCGATCCGCGATCCCGATACGCGGCCTCGAGGTCGCGGCCGACCGTCTCACGCCGCGCCATCCCGACCACCGACGCGCCGGCCAGCAGCAGGGACTCCACACAGGCCCGCCCGATCCCGGCGGTCACCCCCGTGACGATCGCGACCTGGCCGGCCAGCGTGCCTGAAACCTCGGTCATGTCGTTCCTCCACTCTCGCGGCTGTAGTCCCGTTCCCGGCGACCGCCGAAATTCGATCCAGGTCGCTAGATCCCGGGGTCCGGCACGCCCGGCGTCCACTGGAGGACATCGCCCATGAGACTCGAGACGTACACCCGACCTGACGGAGCGACATCCACCCAGTGCGCCGTGGCCGCCGGCGCCCCGTCGAAGGCGCCCAGGATGGCGCCGTCCGCCCTCCGGACCGTGAGCGTCCGACTCTCCTGCCCTCCGTACGCGAGGCTGGGGATCGAACGATCGCCACACTGGACCTGTGTGCGGCCCAGGTAGGCCGTCACCATCCAGATCCGGTCTCCGACGACGGTGATGCCATTGACCGCGCCGACGTGATCCCAGGTGCCGAGCAGGCCGCCGGCATCGTCGAAGATCAGCACCCGGTCATGACCGCGATCGCTGACGTAGACCGTCCCGTCGTCGGCGACGGCCAGGGAGTGTGGCGTGTCCAGCTCGTCGCCTGGTTCCCCCGTCCCCGACCAGTCCACCTCGAACCGACCGTCCGAGCTGAAGCGGGCCACCCGATGGTTGCCATAGCCGTCGGCGACGAAGATCCGGCCGGACCGATCGATCGCGACATCGGTCGGCATGTCGAAGTGGGTCGGTGAACACCCGGCCGTGTCACGCGTCCCGAGTTCCAGGACGACGCGTCCGTCCTCGTCCAGCTGGAGCACCTGGTGGGTGCCCGCGTCGACGACCCATAGGCTACCGCTCGGTGACACCCGCAAGCCATGGGGGACCGACAGGATCCCGTCGTCCCAGCGCACGACCGTCCGCAGGTAGCGACCTTGCTCGTCGAAGGCCACGAGTGGGTCCGCGAGCGGGCCGCGTTGGAGGACGTAGACGGTCCCGTCGGCACCGACGCTCGTCGCGCTGACGTTGCCCATCCGCATCCCGTTCGGCAGTCCGATCTCCTCCTGCCCGAACAGCCAGTTCAGCCAGTAGGTCTCGCGTCCAGCGTCCGCGTCGTTAGGCTCGATCGGTTCCACTGCGGGCGACCTCCTCGTGAAAGTGGCATTCGACGGTGTGCGATGGCGTGACCGCCTCGGGAAGGGGCTGGACCTCGGAACACACGGCCTGCGCGAACGGACAGCGCGTGTGGAAGCGGCAGCCGGATGGGATGGCGCTGGCGCCGGGGATCTCGCCTTCGATCACCGCCTTGGCGGCGAGCGGCCCACTGACCTCGGCGATGGAGCGCAGCAGGGCCCGGGTGTAGGGATGCCGGGCGGCGGTGAAGATCGCCTCCGTGGGCGCGCTCTCGATGATCCGCCCCAGGTACATCACGCCGATCCGGTTGGCCACGTACGCGACGAGGTTGAGGTTGTGGGTGATGATCAGATACGACACGCCGTGGTCCCTGGCCAGATCGCGCATCAGGTTCAGGATGCTCGCGGCGGCCGAGATATCGAGGCCGGCGGTCGGCTCGTCGGCGACGATGACGTCCGGGCGAAGCGCCAGCGCGCGCGCGATCGCGACGCGGCGTGCCTGTCCGCCCGACAGCTGGTGCGGGAAGCGGTCGGCGAAGATCGCCCCAAGCCCGACCGACGCCAGCAGCTCCTCGACGGGGATGCGCTCGGCCTGTGGCGTCTTGTGGATGACGTACGGCTCCTCGAGGAGGTATCGCACGGACTGTCGAGGGCTGAGGCTGGCCTGGGCATCCTGGAACACCATCTGGGCGCGCGACCCGCGACGGCCCGACCCCCGGCCGTTCGCCTCGACGAGGCTGGCGCGACCGACCCGGATGGTGCCGCCATCCGGCTCGATCAGGCCGACGATGGAACGCGCTACGGTCGTCTTGCCGGAACCGGACTCGCCGATCAAGCCGTAGATCTCGCCTCGACCGAGGGTGATGGATACCCCATCGACCGCTCTCGTCGGAGCGGCGCGATCGAACCAGCTGATCCCGTTCGAGAAGGCCACATGGAGGTCCTCGACGGCGAGCACCTGATCGTCGAAGACGTCCGCGCTGAGACTCGGAGCCAGGATCGGGACGACGATCTCCTCGCTCTCGGCGACCCGGGCCGGCGGCGCGTCGGCCCAGCCGGAAGCGGGATCGAAGACGTGACACCGGATCTCCGTGTCGCCGTCCACGATCAGCTTCGGGGCATCCGTCTGACAGACCGTCCGGGCCAGCGGACAACGGGCCGCGAAACGGCACCCCACGATGGCACTCGGGTTGGTCGGGACATCGCCCGGGACCGTCGCGAGGCGCTTGGCGGCGCGCTTGCGGAAGGACGGCGCCGCCCCGATGAGCGCGGACGTATACGGGTGGCGTGGCGCGGCGAGGACCGACTCGGTCGAGCCCACCTCCACGACCTGTCCCGCATACAGGACCGCGACGCGGTCACTGACGCTCGAGATCACTCCGAGATCGTGTGACACGAAGACGATCGACAGGTTGTGCGAGGCTCGGATGTCGCGGACCAGGTTGACGACCTGAGCCTCCAGGGTCACGTCCAGCGATGCGGTGGGTTCGTCCATGAGCAACATCGACGGGCGAAGTAGGAGGACGATCGCGATCGTCACTCGCTGCCGCATGCCGCCAGAGAGCTGGTGCGGGTATCGCTTCAGCAAGCGTTCCGGCTCCGCCAGACCTACCGATCGGAGGGCCGCG
The DNA here is from genome assembly GCA_964579825.1 of uncultured Anaerolineaceae bacterium. GTDB lineage: Bacteria > Chloroflexota > Limnocylindria > Limnocylindrales > CSP1-4 > SPCO01. Next base: position 49,660 of record CAZOHT010000021.1, on the reverse strand, counting down.
ATGGCGTCTCCCCGGGGACCGTCGGGAGACTGGGGCGCCAGCTCCGGGTGCGCCCGGATGGCATCCATCATCTGTTGGCCGACGGTCAGGGTCGGGTTGAGCGATGACAGCGGGTCCTGGAAGACCGCCCCGATTCGGCGGCCGCGCGCCCGTCGCAGGTCTTCCTCAGACAGCGCCGACATCTCGGTCCCCTGCAGGCGGATGTGTCCCTCGAGGACCCGAGCATTCGACGGGAGCAATCCGAGGACGGCGAGCGCGAGGGTCGACTTGCCGCATCCCGACTCACCGACGATCCCGAGGATCTCGCCGTCCTCGACGGTCAACGACACATCGCTCAGGACCTGGTTCCAAGCGTCTCGTCGTTGATAGCCCACCGAGAGGTGCTCCACCGCTAGGTTGGGGACCGTCATGGGGTCAGGCCCGTCTGGTCGATGGAGCGCGGATCGAAGATGTCGCGCAGACGCTCGCCGAGGAGGGTGAACCCGACGGTGGCGATGATCAGGGCTCCGCCGGCGCCGATCACCGGCCACGGGGAGTCGAGGATATGGCTGAAGCCGTCGGCCAGGATCACGCCCCAGGACGGTTCGGGCGGCGTGACGCCGAACCCGAGGAACGACAGGCCGGCCTCGGCCGCGACGGCACCCGGGATGTCGATGGCCATCACGATGAACAACGGCCCGGCGATGATCGGTGCGATGTGACGCACGACGAGCCGTGGCGTGCCGATCCCCAGGGTCCGTTCGGCATCGACGAACGTGGAATGGCGCATGTTCAGGACGAGGATGCGTACGATCCGGGCGTAGTGCGGGAGACTGCCGACGGCGATCAGGACGATGGTCAGGCCGGCCGACGCGCCGTAGATCGAGACGATCGTGATGGCGAGGAAGATCAACGGGAACGAGTGCAAGGCGTCGATCAGGATCAGGACCGCGAGGTCCCAGGGACCGCCGAACAGCGCCGCGGTCAACCCCAGGATCGCCCCGATGATCATCCCGAGCACGACCGCCGGGATCGCGATCGCCAACGCGATGCGAGCGCCGTAGATCACGCGCGACAGGACGTCGCGACCGAGCGCGTCGGTCCCGAGCAGGTGCTCGAAGGACGGGGAAGCGAGGCGACCGCGGATATCCTGCGCGTACGGGTCGTGCGGCGCGACGAACGGCGCCAGGATCGCCACCAGGATGATCCCGCCCACGATGAACAGGCCCAGTCGTCCGGACGCGGTCGCCGTCAATGCGAAGCCGGATCCTCGCAGGCGAAACCGCCTCGAGGCAGCGACCGCCGCCGTCGCGTCGACCGTCATCCCTGGTTACCCTGCTCCACTCGGATGCGTGGATCGATGTAGCGGTACGCCAGGTCCATGCAGATGTTCACGGTCATGAACAGGAGCGCGGCGACGAGTGCGCCGCCGCGAACGACGGGGTAGTTCCGGAGGTTGAGGGCGTCGACCATCAGGGATCCCAGGCCTGGCCGCGCGAAGATGACCTCGACGAACAGGGCCCCACCCAGGAGACCGCCCAGGCCCGCCGCGACGATGGACAGGGTCGGCACCAGGGCGTTCCGCAGGGCGTAGACGAAGTAGACGCGCCGCTTGGAGAGGCCCAGGGCTCGGGCGCTCCGGACGTAGTCGAGCTCGAGCACGTCGATCATGTTGGTCCGCACCAGCCTCGAGAGGTAGCCGGCCCACGGCAGGGCGAGCGCCGTCATCGGCAGGATGAGATGCCGGGTGTAGTCGACGGGATCCGACAGATCCCCGGCCCCGAGTGCGGGGAAGATGCGCAGCCAGGCGACACCGACGAGCATGAGCATCAGCGCCAGGACGAACGACGGCACCGTGATGAACCAGATGGACACGGCCCCCAGGGTCCGGTCCACCCAGGAGCCGCGCCGGGACGCGGCCAGGACGCCGAGCGGGATGGCGATGGCCACGCCGACGCCGAGGCTCGCGAAGGCGAGGATGATGGTATGCGGGAGGACCCGTGACAGGTGCTCGGTGACCGGAACGCCCGAAACGAAGTCGCGCCCCAGGTCGCCCTGGAGGATGGCCCCGAAGAACATGACGACCTGCTGGTACACCGGCAGGTCGAGACCCATCTCGCGCCTGGCAAGGGCGGCGAGTTCTGGGGTGGCTCGTGATCCAAGGATCGCCGCGGCCGGGTCTCCTGGCACGAAGTTGGCGATGACCGCCAGGAATGTGATCAGAAGGACCGCGACCACACCGGCGGCCGCGATCCTTCTGAGGATGTACCAAACCATCTTGGGGACGCGGGGACCTCAGGGACTATGCGCTCTTGAATGCCTGATACACGGGATTGGGCATCCAGACACCGTACGACGGCTTCAGATCGGACTGCGACACGAAGCTGTACGTCGTGAAGAAGAGTGGCACAGATGGGGCCTGATCCTCCAGGATCTGCTCCAGCTCGTCGTAGATCGCTTCGCGCTTCGCCTGATCGCTCTCCGTCTTGAGGTCGTTGACGAGGCCGTCCAGCGTCGGATCCGTCATCTGTGAGGGACTGTAGACGCCGATCTGGGCCGAGGTGAACTTGACGTAGACCCCGGACGGGTCGGCCATCGCACCGTACTGCGAGAACGACAGGTCGTGGTCCGCGCCACCGAGGTTCTTGACCTGGTGCAGGGCTGCCTGGTCGAGCAGGATGATCTCGGTCTTGATGCCGGCCTCGGCCAGATTGGCCTGCAGCACCTCGGCGATCGCCTTGCCGCCCTCCGAGCTCGAGTGGATGTTGAGCGTCGTGTCGCCGAAGCTGGACGCCGCGATCAGCTGCTTGGCCTGCTCGACGTCGCGCTGCAGGACCGGTCGCTCGGTGACTCCGAACGTGGACTGGACGAACTGGCCGGTCAACTGGCCGGCGTTCTCGCTGCCGCCGAGGGCGATCGCGATGGCCTGGGCGTCCACTGCCAGGCGGATGGCCTTTCGGACGTTGAGGTCGCCGAGCTTGGCGCTCTTCATGTTCATGTCGACCACGAAGATGCCGTTGCTCGGGATCCGGTCGGACGTGTACCCGCTGCCTTCGAGGCGGTCAGCGGTGGCGGCGTCTGCCGCGATGAAGTCGAGCTCCTTGTTCTCGAAGGCGATTCCGGCCGCGTTGTTGTCCTCGACGAACGTCACCTTGATCTCGTCGAAGAGAGAGTCGGCGTCGTAGAGGGCTTCCGACGCTCGGCCCCAGTCGGCGAAGCGTCGCAGCGTCGCCTCCTCGGTGCCCGGCGTGACGATCTCGTAGGGACCGGTGCCGATGGGCTGCAACGTGAACTTCGCGGCGCCGAACTCCTCGAACGCCTTCTTGGAGACGATCATGCCGATGAAGTTCGGAAGGACGTCCACCATGAAGGGTGCCGACGCCTGCTTGAGGACGATCGTCCCCGAGTACGTGTCGGTCACCTCGACATGATCGAGGTCCGCCCAGTACGAGGTCTGCCATGTCTTGAATTCCGGCGTGGTCATGCCGGCATTCCGCTCGTAGGTGAACTTGACGTCCTCGGCCGTGACCTCACCGTAGCCGCCGTGGAACTGGATGCCCTTCTTGAGCGTGAAGTCGACCTTGGTCCCGTCCTCCGACAGCTCGAAGGTCTCGGCGAGGACGTTCTCGTAGGACGTGGTCCCCTCCCAGCGATACTGGACGAGGCCCTCCATCACCGAGGCCGCGATCTCGAAGTCGGCATACTCGGTCAGATTCCCCGGATCGATCTCGCGGATCCGGTTCGAGACACGAGTCACGAGATTTCGCGTCGCCTGGCCGGTGGACGGCGCCGGCGTGGCGCCCGTGCCGGCCGACGCCGCCGCCGACGGGGCGAGACTCGCGGTCGCCGCCGGCGTACAGGCGACCAACGCCAGACTGGCACCGCCCAGTCCGGTGATCTTCAGGAAATCCCGGCGGTCGATGGGTCGCATCAGACCGCCGGGGCTCGACTGCTCACGCGCCATAGAACCATCCTCCTCGCGACCGGATCACACCGGCTATCCGATAATAGTCTAACCTACATGTTTCGGGCGAATCAATAGGCCACCGAACGGAAATCAGGTGGTGGCCATCAGGTGGCAGGCCGTCGCGAGATAGACCTTGCTGGCGGCCACCAACTCGGCGATCTCGATGCCTTCGTCGGGCACGTAGCGCCACGTTCCCGGTCCGTAGACCGCCGTCTCCAGGCCACGCCGCGACAGGTCGGACGCATCGGTCACGAAGCGCATCGCCGCCGCGTCGACGTCGACGCTCGCCTCCATTCCCAGGACCGACCGGTGACCTGCCTGCAGCGCTCCCACGACGACGCCAGCTCGCTGGCCGAGGAACGGATGCTGCCTGACGAGACAGTCGACCTTCGTCGTCACGTCCGGCACGCGCACGTCGTGCAGGACTCGCTCGATGTCGGCTCGACACGACGCCCAATCCATCCCCGGGACGGTACGGAGATCGCCCCGGATCACGGCCGCATCCGCGACGAGCGCTGCCTGCGATCCGGCCTGCAGGACTCCGAGCTGCAGGATCGGCAGGCCGGGGAGTCGTTCCTCCGGCTCGTGCCGGAACCCGTGCTCCCGAATGGCGCGATACGCAGCGACGGCGGCGGCCAGGGCGTCGGCACCCTCATCGGCCCGCGAGACGTGGGCCGACCGCCCCCGGAACGTCACCTGGAACTTGATGCAGCCGCCATGGGCGGTCAGGATCGACATCGCGGTCGGCTCACAGTTGATCGCGAAGTCGGGCCACGGATCGTCGGTAGCCATCGCGTACTTCGTGCCGACGCCATTCGAGTCGTGATACATGTTCGCCAACAGAACGAGATCCCCGGGTAAGGGATCGAGGTCGGCAGCGGCCCGCATGGTCTCCATCATCGAGGCGACGCCGCCGAGCATGTCCGTGACGACCCCGCCGATGAGCCGCCCGCCCTCGATCCGCGGGACGAGCGGATCGTCGGTCCAGCCGCCCTCGTGCGCGATGCCATCGAGGTGGCCATTGAGGAGCAGACCGGGGCCGTCTCCACGGCCGCGCAACCGCGCGATGACATTGGGTCGGCCGGGCAGCACGGGGTCGACGTGCACCTCGATCCGAGGGTGCTGCAACAAGCGCTCGACGACGCTCGCGCGTGGGCCTTCGAGATCGTCTGGCGCCCCGGCGGCGACCAGGTCGGACGCGAAGGCGACGACGCGGTCAGCATCGACCGTGGTCAGGGCGGCGTCGATCGTGCTGAGCATCGCCTGCCCTCGTCAGCCTAGGAAGCGTTGCTGTGTCCGTTGGCGCTCGTAGACCTGGCGCTCGGCCTGGACGGCCGGGTCGTCGGAGACCTGCGCCACAGAGATATCCCAGAACACCTCGGATCCGGGTGTATAGCGGTGCGGCTCCGTGGCGACCACGATGACGCACGGACCGTCGGCCTCGCGCGCTTCGTCGAGGGCCATGGTAAGGGCATCCAGCGTTTCGACGTACCAGGTGCGGGCGCCAAGACTCCTGGCCGCGCCCGCGAGGTCGATCTGGACGTAGTCGCCCGCCAACGCGTCCACGGCCGGGTCGCGGTACCGGAACTCGTTGCCGAAGCTCGCTCCGCCCTTGCCGATCTGCAGCTGGCGGATCGCCTGGAACCCGTGGTTCTCGGACAGGATCACGGTGACCTTCAGGCCCTCCTGAGCGGCCGTCACCAGCTCCGTCGGGCTCATCAGGAACGTCCCGTCCCCGATGAACACGAAGACCTCGCCGTTCGTGCCAGCGAGTCGGATGCCGAGACCTGCCGGCAGCTCGAAACCCATGCACGAGAAGCCGAATTCCATCTGGACCTCGCGCCCGTTCGTCGCATCCCATAGCTTGTGGACGTCGCCGGCCGGGGTCCCGGAGGCCGCCACGACGACATCGCCCGAGCGGGCGTGACGGTTGAGGACGCCGATCACCTCGCCCTGACCGAGCGCTTCGCCGGGACGCGAGGCATAGACCTCGCGATCGACGGTCTCGAGCCAGTCGCGCTGGATGTCGGCCACGTCGGCCAGATAGGCCAGCCGGCTGGGCCGGAGCTGGCCCCGCAGCCCGGTCGTCAGGGCGCTGAGGGCACGCCGGGCATCGGCGACGATGGCCAGGCCGCCGAGCTTGTTGGCGTCGTGCCCCGAGACATTGATGTTGATGAATCGGACGTCCGGGTGCTGGAACGCCCCGTGGGATCCTGTCGTGAAGTCGGTCAGTCGAGTCCCGACCGCGATGATGAGATCGGCCTCGCGCATGATCCGGCCCGCGGCTGGCGTGCCCGTGATCCCCGCACCACGCAACACGAGCGACCCCTCGTCTCGCATCGCTCCCCGACCGACGAAGGTTTCACCAACCGGGATCCCCGCGGCCTCGGCGAAGGCGCGGAGTTCGTCCCAGGCCTCCGAGTAGTGGATCCCACCCCCGGCGATGATCATCGGCCGAGTCGCCTGGGCGAGCAGGGCCAGCGCCGCGTCGATGGCCGATCGATCGGGCTCCACTCGACCGATCCGCCACACCCGTCGGTCGAAGAATGCTGCCGGATAGTCGTAGGCCTCGTTCTGGACGTCCTGCGGGAGCGAGATCGTCACCGCACCGGTCTCGACGGGATCGGCTAGCACCCGCATCGCTTCCGGCAGCGAGGCCAGGATCTGCTCCGGACGGTTGATCCGGTCGAAGAACCGGCTGACCGGCCGCAGACAATCGTTGACGGTCACGTCGAAGGAGACCGGGTGCTCGATCTGCTGCAGGACGGGTCCCTGGTGTCGACTGGCATAGGCGTCGGCTGGCAGCAACAGGACCGGGAGGCGATTGACCGTGGCCGTCGCCGCACCGGTCACCAGGTTCGTCGAGCCTGGCCCGATGGACGCCGTACACGCCAGCGTGGCACGGCGGCGCATCGCCTTGGCGTAGCCGGCCGCCATGTGGACCATGCTCTGCTCGTTCCGGACCTGGAAGAAGCGCAGCGCCTCGCCTTCCTCGACGATCGCCTGCCCGAGGCCGGTGACATTGCCGTGGCCGAAGATCCCGGCGATCGCCGGGATCAGCCGAAGCTCGTCGCCGTCGCGCTCCGAATACTGGCGCTGCAGGTAGCGCACGATCGCCTGCGCGGCCGTCAGGCGGACCGCGTGGCGTCCGGCCCGGCTGGCGTCTTCGGTGGCGACGTCGGTCATGATCGGGTCATCCTCCGTGGAAAACGACGGTCTTGGTCTCGGTCATCTCGGCAAGCGCGTAGCGGGGACCCTCACGACCGAAGCCGCTGTCCTTGAGTCCGCCATAAGGCATCGGGTCGGAGCGCCAGGTCGGGACCGCGTTCACCTGGACCATCCCGTATTCCGCCTCGTGCGCGAACCGAAGCGCCTTCGACATGTCATTCGTGAAGATCCCCGCCGCAAGACCGTAACGATTGTCGTTCACCTGTGCGATGGCCTCGTCAAAGGTCGATACCGCGGTGATCGCCACGGCCGGTCCGAAGAGCTCCTCTTGAGCAAGGGCCGTATCGGATGTCACGTTCGCGACCACCAATGGGGTGAGCACCGCCCGGTCGCGCTCGCCGCCCGTCACCACCCGCGCGCCACGGCCTACAGCGTCATCGATGACCTGCAGGATCCGTTCGGCGCTGGCCTCGGACACGAGCGGGCCGAGGCGGGTCGATCCGGAACGCGGATCACCGACGACGATCTCGGCGACCTTGGATGCGACCGCATCGGTCAGTCGATCCGCGCAGGACTCGGCGACGATCACGCGCTGGGTGGAGATGCACACCTGTCCGGCATTGACGTACCCGGCTCCGGCGATCGCCGAAGACGCCTGATCGATATCGGCGTCGGCGGCCACGACCACGGGACACACCGAGCCGAGCTCGAGTGACATCGGCTTGCCGGCACCGGCGCGGGCGAGGGCCATCCCGGAACCGGTACTCCCCGTGAACGAGATCCGGCGGACGCGCGGGTCGGCTGCCAGGCGGGGCCCGATCCGGCGACCGTCGCCCGTCACGACCTGCAAGGCACGGCCCGGAAGGCCGGCGTCCAGCAGCACGTCGGCCAGGAGGAGGCCAGCCGACGGTGCTGCTGTTGCCGGCTTGAGGATGACCGCGTTCCCCCCGGCCAGCGCCGGGCCGATCTTGTGGACGACCAGCAAGAGCGGATAGTTGAACGGAGTGATCGCGAGGACGACGCCCGACGGGATCCGTAGCGTCAGGCCCAATCTCGAGGATGGTCCCGCCGGGGTATCCACGGGGAGGGTCTCGCCCCGCATCTGCGCCCCCTCGGTCGCGCACAGCCGCAGCAGGTCCGGTGTGCGAGCGGCTTCGGCACGTGCTTCCGAGATCGGCTTACCCATCTCATCGCTGATGACCTGCGCGAATTCCTCGATCCTGGCGTCAAGCGAAGTCGCCGCCCGCAGGAGGATCTCGGCTCGCCGCGATGGCGTCAGCGTTCGCATCTCCTTGGCCCCGCGCGTCGCGCTGTCCAGGACGGTATCGAGGTCAACATCCGTCGCCTCGAGACCCTCCCCGATGATGGATCCGTCGAACGGCCGGCGGATCGACCACGCGGGCTCGCGCACCATCCACTCCCCGTCGATGAGCATCCGAGCGGTCATGACACGCGACCCTGTCCAACGCCGACACTCGACTGCATGGCGAGGAGGCTTGCCGTCGACAGCGCCTCCGCAGCAGCCTGACGCAGGAGTCGGACGTCGGACATCACCGCGATCATCGGCAGTCCCGCACCGAGGTACCGCTCGACCTCGCTCATGTTCTGGCAGAAGATCCCGACCGGCACGTTCTGGCGTCGCCCAGCGGCGACGACGGCATCGATGGACCGAGCGGTGAAGGCGCCGGGGCTCGTGGGCGACTCACCCTCGGAGAGGGCGAGATCCGCGGGGCCGATGAAGACGGCATCGATCCCGGGCGTCGCCATGATCTGCTCGACCTGTTCCACGCCGATCTGCGTCTCGATCATCAGCACGGCCACGGCGCGCGAGTCGGCCTGCGTCGGGCCGTAGTTCGGGGTCCGGAGCGAGGCGCGCGTCGGACCCCAGCTCCGGCGACCGCGTGGGGCGTATTGCATCGCCCCGATCACGGCCGCTGCCTGGTCCGCCGTCTCCACCATGGGCACGATCACGCCGTCTGCCCCCAGGTCGAGTGCACGACCGATCCACTGAGCGCTGGAGTCGGGGACTCGAACGAGGGCGGGCACACCGGCGGCATCGGTCGCCTGCAACATCGACATGAGTCGGTCGGGTCCGATCAGCCCGTGCTGCATGTCGAGGCAGATCCAATCGAACCCGGATCGGCCCATGAGCTCCGCGACGAACGGGTCACCGATCGAGCACCAACCACCGAACGTCACTCGACCCGCGTGCCACATCGCCCCCAGGTGTGGAGCCTCTTGGAAGGCGTCGGACACGCGAACACTCCTGCGGCGGATGTCGGCTTCGAGCGAACGTCAGCTGTGGCCCGAGTAGACATGCTACTACAGGTCAATCGGATTGTAGTATAACTCTCTGGTCGCGCGCATCTTCCACCGCTTTCGCGATTCGCCGTTCGATGCCACGGTGATGGACTTCCAGAGCCGCCATCAGCCGTGGATGGTCTCCCGCCCGGAGGGCCTCCAGGATGTCCACGTGCACGCGATACGTCTCCATCGGATCATCCACCTCGGACACGAGGGCGTGCTCGCGGGCCTCGGAGAACACCCGCCAGAAGGCATCGAGGATCGGCGGGACGAGCGGGTTGCCGACGTCGACGTACAGGGTCTGGTGAAAGGCACGGTCCAGGGTCGGAGCGTATTCACCGCGCTCGGCGGCCGACAGCCATCGGCCGAGGATCGCATCGAGATCCTCGAGTTGACGCGGCGTGCGGTGGAGGACGACCTCCTTCGACATGCCCGTCTCGACCGCCAAGCGAACCCCCAGGATGTCTGCCAGGGACCGCACGTCGAAGAGCATCCCGAAGGCCAGATGATCGAGGAGGGCGTCCAGCGAGAAGTCGCGCACGGACAGTCCGGCGCCGGCCCGGGCCTCGATGATGCCGAGACTTTCGAGGCCCTTGACGGCCTCTCGCACGGAATTGCGGCTGACCCCAAGCCGCGCCGCCAGCTCACCCTCGGTGGGCAAGGAGTCCCCCGGCTTCAGCCGATGCTCGAGGATGTATCGCTTGATCTCCGCCTGCACCGCCTGATGGATCAACTGGCGCCGCGGGAGGGCGGCGAGATCACCAGGACGACGAGCCAGGTCTGTGTCCAGTCCGATTGACGGGCTCGATGACGGGTCCACAGCAACACCCTAACCTTCGCACGCGATCCGAGGGGCGCTCCCTGGTCAACGCACAGCCAACATACACCAATCATCCTACGACCAGATAGTCAGCCAGATGATGACGGGCATCGCGATCGAGGCCAGTCGTCGTCACAGCAGCAGGAGGTAAGCCGGATGTCGAGGCGAGAGCGAGCGACGTTTCGGGGATCCGTAGCCGTCCGTCCACTCGTCGGCACGTGGCTGACCTTCGGCGACCCGGTGGTCGCGGAGATCGCTGGCGGCTCAGGGCTGGACTTCGTCATCATCGATGGCGAGCATGCCCCGCTCGGCCCCGAGTCGATCCATCGACTGGTGGGCGCCGCTGGCGGCATCGACCAATCGGTGCTGGTTCGGGTGGCGACGAACGCTCCCACGCATATCTCGGTAGCCCTGGACGCCGGAGCGGACGGGGTCGTCATCCCGCAGGTCCGGTCGGCCGAGGACGCCGCCCGGGCCGTCGAAGCCTCGCACTACCCGCCCCATGGGACACGCGGGTGGGGTCCGCGGCGGCCGTCGGCATTCGGGCGGGAGTCGAGTGAATACCGCGCCGACACACGCGAGCGGACGACCGTCATCGTCCAGGTGGAGTTGCGCGAGGCGGTCGACGATCTTGAGCGGATCCTCGCCGTACCAGGGCTCGACGGCATCCTGGTCGGGCCGAACGACCTGGCCGGCTCGCTGGGTCACCCCGGCCAGCCGACCGATCCGGCGGTGACGGCCGTCATCGAATCGGTCGTCGCCTCGGCTGTGGCGGCTCAGGTGCCGATCGGCATCGCGTGCGCTGACGACCCGGACGTCATCGGTCACTGGCTGCGGCGGGGATGCCGCTTCGTCGCCCTCAGCGCCGACTACCTCCTGCTCGCCCAGGGGTTCGACCGACTTGCGGCGCGACGGGAGCTGGTCTGACCATGCTGCCCGACCCACAGCGACCCGTCGTCCTGATCACCGCAGAACTCACGTCCGACGACCTGGCGTTCGTTCGCTCGCGACTCGGTGACGTCGCCACGATCGACTACCGACCGGCGCACCCGGGCTGGGACAGGGATCCGCTCATCGAGTTGCTCGATGCCGCGGTCGCCGTCATCGCCGGCGGTGACGCATACGACGCAGCCGTCCTCGCGGGAGCCCCACGCCTGCGGCTCGTGGCCCGCATCGGGGCTGGCTTCGACCGGGTCGACGTCGAGGCCGCCACCGACCTCGGCGTCTATGTCACGACCACACCCGGCGCAAATGCGGACTCCGTTGCCGATCACGCCATGGGACTGATCATCGCCCTCGTGCGCGGCACCTTCGACCATGCCACGCGACTCCGCGCCGGCGACTGGAAGCCGGACATCCGGCGCGACGTCTCTGAGCATGCGCTGGGGCTCGTCGGGCTCGGGGCCATCGGATCGCGCGTTGCCCGGCGGGCCCAGGCGATGGACATGTCGGTGTCGGCCTACGACCCGCACCGGTCGGCCGCGTCGATCGAGGACGTCGGCGTACGGCCCGCGACATTCGAAGAACTCCTGCGCACCTCGGACATCGTGTCGCTGCACCTACCGCTCCAGGCCGACACGCGACAGACGATGGACTCCCGGGCTCTGGCCATGATGCCGCGCGGGTCGTATCTGGTGAACACCGCCAGGGGCGGGCTCGTCGACGAGGCTGCTCTCCTTCTGTCGCTGGATGACGGCCATATCGCCGGCGCCGGTCTGGACGTCTTCGTGGCCGAACCTGCGACTGGCGTCAGCGCCGGACTGGCCGGCCATCCACGTGTCATCGCGACACCACACATCTCTGCCTCGACCCAGGCGAGCATCCACCGCAGCATCGCCTTAGCCACGGAGTCCGTGTCGGCGATGCTCGCGGGCGAGGTCCCGCCGCGGGCCCTGTCACCGGTCGTTGCCCCTCGCTCGTAGCCGCGGTCAGTCGACTCAGGCGTCCGCGACAAGGTCTCGAAGGTCGCGAAGGACGGGCGCGAACCGAGACGCCGCCGACTCGGGGATGATCAGGTACGAGATCCCGGACCGTGCGTGGAGTTCCCGGATCGCCCGGACGATCCCGTCCCGCGAGCCGACCAGGTGATCGGGGCGCGCGGATGTCCCGGTGGACCTCGCCGGCGCGAGCTCTCGTCCGGCCTGTCGGTAGCTCATGATCTCGATGCGCCTGATCGGCAGGGCCAACTCCACCTGTCGTTTCGTGGCCGAGCGGACCCAGTGAACCCGCTGCGTCAACGCGATGTCGGATGCCGACTCGGGCGCATCCACGCCCGAGGGCTGCGGTCGAGCGCCGAGGACGATCGTGTCGGCGATCTGCGCGGCGTGGGTGATGAGCGGCAGGCCAGTCGCGCCGATCACCAGTCGCGGCGGCGGCAGACGCTCGAGGCCTGGCAGGTCTAGAGCGAACGACGGTCGGCTACGCCCGACCGAGGGCGATCGGATCCGACCACCCGCCAGGAGCGTCGTCAGCTGCCCGAGCCTGGCCTCGAAGATCCGTCGACGCTCGCCACTGGATCGCTCCGCCGTCCCCGTGGCCCGCTCGTCCTGGGTGCTCCAGCCAGCCCCGACCCCGAGCTCGAACCGACCGTCGGCGAGCAGGTGGACCGTCGCCACATCCCGTGCCAACTGGGCGATCCCCCACACCGGCACGTTGACCACGAGAGTGCCCAAGCGGAGCGTGCCGGTCCCGGCTGCGGCGGCGGCTAGTGCCGGGAACGGACTGAGCCTGCCGCCGAAGTGATCCGGTGCCAGGAGGGTCGAGAAGCCCAGCGTCTCGATCGTCCGGGCTCGCCCGACCCAGTCACGCGTCGGCAACGTGCGGGATGCGAGCACGCCGACCCGGATCGGAGGCGCGCCGGGCCCGGTCGACATGGACGGCTGGTCCGGGTCGCGTCGTTCAGCGACCAGCGAGTTCGCGTCGAGCGACGATCCTCGACTCATCCAACTCGATCCCGAGTCCCGGCTGCTCCAGTTGGCTGACCGGCACCGCGCCGTCGACCGGGGACAACCGGTGTCGCATGAAGTACTGGCTGATCGGGTTCCGCCTGATCATGAATTCGAGTTGCGGGAACAGCGCGGGCGATTGCGAGGCGATCACGTGCGCGGTCGGATGCGCCTCGTGGGAGTGCGGGATGACCACGACGGAGTAGGTCGAGGCGATCGCGGCGATCCTGACCATCTCCGTGATCCCGCCAGCCCATAGGACGTCGGGCTGGAGGATGTCGACCGCGCCGGCGTCGAGACAACGGCGGATCGACCATCGATCGTAATAGTGCTCACCGGCGCTGATCCTGATCCCCAGGCCATTGACGGCCCGGCGGAGGTCGGCCATGGCCTCGACCTGGTGGGCCATCAGGGGTTCCTCGATCCAAGACACGCCGTGTGGCGCGAGTCGCCTGGCCATCTCGATCGTGTACTGCGGGTCCCAGCTCATCCAGGCGTCGACCATCAGGGTCACCTGGCCGGCGTCCCTCGCCGCCGCGACCTGGGCCACGTTCTTGTCCATCCCCGCCGGTCCGGACCCAGGACCATGACGCGTGAAGAGCTTGATGGCCTTGTAGCCCTCGGCCCGAAGGGCGGCGCACTCGATCGCGACCGCCTCGGGCTCGGCCGACGATCCGACCGTACTGGCGTACGCCGGGATGGATGTCCGGGTCGGTCCCCCAAGGATCCGGAAGACCGGTTGGCCGAACCACTTTCCCTTCAGGTCCCACAGGGCGTTGTCGAGCGCGGCCCGGGCACTCATCTCGCGCCTTCCATGCAGCAGCATGCCGGCTCGGTGCAGGAGGTCCCAGATGTACTCGGTCGCGAGAGGATCCAGACCGACGACGAGCGGGGCGATGTGACGCGTGATCATGTCGGCCTGGTCCTGATCGATGGGTCCCGCGAGACCCGTCACGCCTTCGTTCGTCCGGACTTCGAGGAAGATCTGCGAGACCGGCAGAACGCCATCCGCTCGGCGTCGCTCCACGTCGAACGGTTCGGCGCGGAACGACTCGTAGACATCGATCGGGTAGGTCGGTCGGTCGAGCCAGTACTCGGACTCGATCGACAGCTCCCCGTCGAGCTCGAACAAGGCGATCTCCACGATCTTCATCGGATCTCTCTCCCGGGGTGACTGTGGTCGAATGTCATCGGTCAGGCACCCAACCCGATCTCACGCAGGTAGGCTCGGTTGCGGGCGGCCGGGGTCAACGGTTCGTCGAACTCGCAGGGATACATATCCTGCTCGACGATCGCCCAGCCATCGAAATCGACATCGGCCAGGATGTCCCGAACGCGCTCGTAGTCGATTACCCCTTGGTCCAGTTCGCAGAAGGTGCCCAGCCGAACCGCCTCGGCGAACGACAGGCGCTCGGCGATCACCCGGTCCCGCAATGGTCCGTCGACGTTCTTGATGTGCAGGTGGCTGATGCGATCCGCGTGGCGCTGGAGCAGGTCGACCGGATCGCCACCGCAATACGCGATGTGCCCAAGGTCCAGGCACAGGGTCAGCTGTGGCGGAGCGTCGATCAGCAGCTGTTCGACCTGGTCGGTGTGCTCGACGGGTGTCTGGGCGTGGGGATGGAAGGCGGCCGTGATCCCTCGGCTCGCGACGTGGTCGGTGATCGCCGAGAGTGTCGAGATCAGGCGGGACCAGGCCGATGCGTCCAGGGTCGCCGGACCGACCATCGCACCCGTGAACAGGTCGGTGTAGAGGGTGTTGATGACGACCAGGGTCTGCGAGTCGAACGCTTCGAGCAGCGCCGTGACGGACTCGACGTCCGGCCGGATCGACTCCCACGCGCCTTCGCGCACCAGGTCGTCGAAGATGAACGCGCCGGCCAGCCGCAGTCCACGCTCATCGAGGGCTCGTCGCAGCTGCGTCGGATCGGTCGGGAGGTAGCCGTACGGCCCGAGTTCGATCGCGTCGTAGCCGGCCTCGACCACCTCGTCGAGGAAACGCTGCCAAGGCGTCTGGCGAGGGTCGTCGGGGAACCAGACGCCCCATGAGTCCGGGGCGATCCCGATGCGAGTAGGCATGTCCTGGTCTCCGAGCTGGTGTGGTCGACAGGCTAGCCCGCCGCCTGGATCGCGCGCCAGACAAGCCGGGCGGTGATGGGCAGTTCGCGCATCCTGGGCCCGTCGGCTGCGGCGATCGCCGATGCGATGGCCGGCCCGGCGGGGATGACAGGGGCCTCCGCGATGCCCTTCGCACCGAACGGTCCGTCCGGTGCCGGGACCTCGACGATGACCGTGTCGATGTCGGGGATGTGGCCCGCCCGTGGGACCGCGTAGTCCTGGAGGGTGCCGGTGAGAAGTTGACCTGCGTCGTCGTGGAGCATCGATTCGAAGAGTGCCCAGCCGATCCCCTGGACCGCGCCGCCACGCATCTGGCCTTCGACCAGGGCCGGATTGATCGCTCGGCCCACATCCTGGACCACGGCATACCCCAGGACGCGGGTCTCGCCGGTCTCGCGATCGAGGCGGACATGCGCGATGTGCGCGCAGGCTGACGGCGCGAGGCTCGGTGGGACCGTCGACGAGTGGCCCTCGATCGGCGGGTGCGTGCTTCCAAGGTCGTGGAGCTGGGCCGCGAACTCCTTGAGCGGGCGGCCGAGGTCGGGCGACCCGACCGGCCGAACGACGCCATCAACGATCTCCAGATCGGCAGGGTCGATCTCCATCTCGAGGGCCGCGAACGCAAGCAGTCGCTGCCGCGCCTCGGCGGCGGCCTCGCGAACAGCGCGGCCCACGGAGTACGTGACGACGCTGCCGCCGCTGATCGGCGACTGCGGCGCGCCCGAGGTGTCCAGAGCCACGATGTTGACCGAGCCGGCCGGGACCCCGAACGTCTCAGCCGCGATGATCTCGAAGGCCCCGTTGGTGCCGCTCATGTCGACCACCCCGGTCGCGATCGTGATCGACCCGTCGGCATCGAGACGGCACAGGGCCGCCGCCGGCGCCGTCGCCCCAGGCCAGACGGCCAACGCGATCCCCACGCCTTCATCGGCGGGCAGGCCCTGCCGCCCCTGCCACATGGGGTGAGCGGCAGCGGCTGCAAGGACCTCCGCGTGGCCGAGCCCCGGCCACGGCGTCCCATCGATCATCGCGTCCTCGGTGGTCACGAGGTTGCGCGAACGAAGGTCGATCGGGTCGATCCCCAGCCGTGGCGCGAGTTCATCGACCAGGGACTCGATGGCGAACGCCGCCTGCGGCCCGCCCGGTCCCCGATACGAGCCTGTCCCGAAGCGATTGGTGCGGACCCCGTAGGCGCGGACATCGACGGCATCCCAACGGTAGGGTCCTCCGATGAGGACCGCCGCGACCGTCTCGATGGCCCACTCGACGTAGGCCCCGTTGTCGAAGACCAGATTCGCTTCCAGACCCGTGAACGTGCCGTCGGCGCGCGCCCCGATCCGGACGTCCATCCACGCGGCCGACGCCGGATTCGTCGCCAGCATGTCGTCGTGCCTATCGAGGACGATCCGAACGGGCCGCCGCAAGGCGAGGGCGGCCGCAGCGACCAGCGGCTCGAGGATCAGGATCTTGCCACCGAACGACCCGCCGAGCGGCGTGGCGACCACTCGGACGGATCCGACCGAGCGCCCGAAGATCTTGGCCAGTTGCTGGCGAACGAAGAACACGCCCTGCGTCGCCGTCGAGACGACGAGATCACCGTCCTCGTCCAACCAGGCCGATGCCGCATGCGGCTCCATGTAGGCCTGGTAGACCCAATTCGTCCGAAAGCTCCCCTTGACCTCGACCGTCGATCCGGCGAAGGCGGCGGCGAGGTCGCCATCCGCGTACCGCTTGCGGTTCACGACGTTCGGAGACAGGTCTTCGAGCAGCAATTCGGACCCTTCACCTCCCACTGCGGCATGCGCCGACTTTGACGGGCCCTTGTCCTCCTCCGCAGGCGGGACGAGTGGCTCCAGCCTGGCCAGCGGACTGTCGGGCTCCATCGCCGCCCGGACGTCGGACACGACGGGCAGGCGCTCGAAGTCGACGATGACGAGGCCGACCGCGTCCGCGGCGGCCGTTTCCGTTTCCGCGACGACCAGGGCGACCGGCTGACCGACGAACAGGGCTTCATCGCGGGCCAACGGCTCGAACATGCGGAAGTCGTCGATGCCCTTGATCGGGAGATCGGCCGCGGTCAGCACCGCGACGACACCGGGAACGGCCATCGCCTCGGTTCCATCGATCCCGCGTATCCGCGCGTGCCCGTACAGGCTCGGGACGATCCGAGCGTGGAGCATCCCTGGGGTCTTGCGGTCGCCGGCATAGCGGGTGGCGCCGCGCACCTTCGAACCCGAATCCGTGCGGGGCCGGGCTACACCGATCAGACTATCCGGTAGCGACGTATCCATCGGTCCCTCGATCACGGTCGGTCTCGCACGGCAGGGCCTGCCCCGAGATTGATAGGATTGTCCCACAATCTATCGGCGCTCGCCGCACGGTGTGGCGTCGCTCGAGGGCTGTGGTACCATCCGCCTTCGCGCCCGGAGCACGACCCGTTCCGACGCGTCCTGACGATCAACCCCAGTACGAACGAGGTTCGCCCACTTGGCCAAGACGCCCCGCACCTGGACCGGCGCACGCACGCCGTCGGGCCTCAAGCGTGTCCGCCAGGCGCAGAGCCGCCGCGAGGTCCTGCAGCCGCGCCGAAGCGCCGCGAAGACCTACGTGGCCAAGGCCCTGGCGTCTGCGGCTCAGCCCGTCGACTCGAACAACGACCCAGCGGTCGCCCTCGTCGAGGCGCTCAGCGCGCTCGATCGGGCCGCCAAGGCCGGTGCCATCCACCCGAACGCCGCCGCGCGCCGCAAGTCGCGCCTGACGCGCAAGGTCAATGCGGCCATGGGTGGGGCGAATCTCCAGTCCTCGACCCAGGCGACCAAGGTCGTCGGCAAGGCCGCGGCCGCGAAGGCCGCCAAGGCCCGCATCGCGGCCGGCAAGGCCGGCAAGGCGAAGGGCGCCCAGACCGCTGCGGGCAAGGCTCGCGCGGCCCTGAGCAAGACGGCCCGCGCCGAGGCGGCCGCCGCCAAGGCCGCCGCCGAGGCCGCTGCCGCCACGACCGTCGCCAAGCCGGCGGCCAAGGCCTCGACCGCGACGAAGGCGAAGGCCGCACCGAAGACCGCCGCCAAGACCGCGCCAAAGAAGGCCGCCGAGGCTCCGAAGGCGACCGCCAAGGCGGCCCCGAAGGCGAAGAAGCCCGCCGCGACCAAGTAGCCCGAGCGGGCCGATCGGCCCGAGTCGCCTACACGAACGCCCTGGCACCGCCAGGGCGTCTTCGATCCCGACAGCTGGTCCCGACGCGTCAACGGCTCCGATGGCACCACCGTGGGTCTGGATCGACGGTCACGGCTTGTGTCAGACGCAACCAACGTCGCCGGCACGGCCTGTCGCAGACCTCGGCGTCGTAGGCTTGCGTCACGTGCAGGGTACGGACATCGGCGGGGCCGCGTCAGTCCATCATCCGATCCATCCTGCGTCACGGGCAAGGTTGGCACCCGACCCGAGGGACCCGCCGACCTTGCTTGCGTTGGACGCAACACCAGGCCGTCACCTTGCGTGTGGCACACGATCCGTCCCCGCGGCAGCACGGAAGGGTCGCAGCCGCATCACATACCTGAGGCCCGGTGCCTCGTGCCCGTCAGGCCGCGGCGGACTCCGTCCCCGGCACCGTCGGTCGTGGCCGGAAGACGCCGTAGAGCCCCGCGCCCGCCAGGCCACTCAACGTGGTCAGGAGGATGACCCGACTGGCCGTCCCGAACTGCTCCTGCCAGTAGAACGCCGTGAACGACTCGACGTCCGTCACGCCGGCCGCCTCGAGATCAGGCCCCCGGCCGACCTCCAGGTAGCGCTGGTACACGCAGTCGGCGCCGGTCGTGCATTCGATGCGGCCCCCCTGACCCGCGTCTCGATAGCCGTCGTCGGCGAAGAAGAACAGCCCCTTCACCAGGAGCAGCATCGCGGCCATCGTGAGGCCGGTGATGAACGCCGCATACACGCCATTCACGAGGATCCGACTCCACGGCCCGGCCCGGCGGTTCGACCGCTGGTTGGCGTAGTAGCCGATGAGCAGGCCGGCCGGGATCGTCAGGATCCAGACCACCCACTCGATCGGGATGATGAGTAGGAAGCTGACGGCGATGGTCACCCCCATGCCGATCCCGACATAGGCGGCGATGATCGCTCCCTTGTCGACGAAGCGGCTCACGAGGCCGAGTGGACTCCGACTTCGGGCGCATATCGCGCCGGACTCGGGACACCGGCCAGGGCACCGAGGCCCGGGTAGCGAGCCGCGTCGCCGAGCTCGCCCTCGATCCGCAGCAGCCGGTTGTACTTGGCCACGCGCTCGGATCGCGACGGCGCGCCGGTCTTGATCTGGCCCGTCCCCATCGCGACCACGAGATCCGCGATGGTCGTGTCCTCGGTCTCACCGGAGCGATGCGACACGACCGCGGACCAGCCGGCGCCGCGCGCCAGTTCGATCGCGTCGATCGTCTCGGTCAGCGTGCCGATCTGGTTGAGCTTGATGAGGACCGAGTTCGCCGCCGCGAGCTCGATGCCGCGAGCGATCCGGTCCGTGTTGGTGACCAGCAGGTCGTCGCCGACGAGTTGGATCGTGCCGCCGAGACGCTCGGTCAGGTGCTGCCACCCGGTCCAGTCGTCCTCGGCCAGGCCGTCCTCGAGCGACACGATCGGGTAGCGGGCCGCCCAATCCGCCCACAGGTCCACCAACTCGCCCGAGTCCAGCGTCCGGCCTTCGCGAGCGAGGACGTAGCGCGTCGGGGCGCCGTCGATGCCACTCCCCGGCTCGACCAGCTCGGTCGTGGCGGGATCGAGAGCGATGGACACGTCCACGCCGGGCCGGTAGCCGGCCTTCTCGATCGCCCGAAGGATGACTTCGACGGCCGCCTCGTTGGTCGGCAGGGACGGCGCGAAGCCGCCCTCGTCGCCCTGGCCCGTCGCGTGGCCCTCATCGTGCAGGATCGCCCGCAACGCGCCGAAGATCTCGGCACCCGCCCGGAGGGCCTCGGAGAACGTCTGCGACCCGACCGGCATGACCATGAACTCCTGGAAGTCCGTGGAGTCCTGGGCGTGCTTGCCGCCGTTCAGGATGTTGAACATCGGGACCGGCAGGGTCCGGGCGCCGACACCGCCAAGGTAGCGGTACAGCGGCAGGTCGTACGACGCCGCCGAGGCGTGGGCGCAGGCGAGGGACACGCCCAGGATGGCGTTCGCGCCGAGCGCGCCCTTGTTCGTCGTGCCGTCGATGTCGATTAGGGCGGCATCGATGCCGGCCTGGTCCGACGCATCGAGACCCAGCAGGGACGGCGCGATGATGTCGGTCACGTTGGCCACGGCGGTCAGGACGCCCTTGCCCCCGAAGCGACGCTTGTCGCCATCGCGCAGCTCGACCGCCTCATGGGCGCCGGTCGACGCCCCGGACGGCACGGCGGCCCGGCCGACGGATCCGTCGTCGAGGACGACGTCCACTTCGACCGTGGGGTTGCCGCGCGAGTCAAGGATCTCGCGGGCGTCGATGAAGTCGATCGCGGTGCTCATGCCTTCGCTCCAGCCTTGGCCTTGCTCCGGGACTTGGGCTCGGGCGCGGGCCGGTCCTGCAGGACGGTGACACCGGGCAGCTCACGGCCCTCGAGGAACTCGAGCGATGCGCCGCCACCGGTGGAGATGTGGGTCATCGCGTCGGCCAGGCCCTGCTGCTGCACGGCCGCGACCGAGTCGCCACCGCCCACGACGACCGTGGCGCCGGCGGCCGCGCGATCGGCGAGGATCCGGGCGACGGCCTTCGTGCCATGGGCGAAGGACGGGATCTCGAAGACGCCCATCGGGCCATTCCAGAACACGGTCTTCACGTCGGCGAGCGCCTCGACGATGCGATCCTGACTGGCCTTGCCCAGGTCCACGATGTGCCACGAGGCCGGGATCTTCTCGGCGGGGAGCGTCTTGTACTCCGTTCCGCGCGTGACCTCCTTGGCCACGATGACGTCCACGGGCAACACCACCCGGACGCCGTTCGCCTCGGCCGTGGCCAGGATCCGGCGCGCGTCGTCCACCCGATCCGGCTCGGCCAGGCTCTTGCCGACGGCCTTGCCCTGGGCGAGCAGGAATGTGTTGGCCATCCCGCCACCGAGGATCAGCAGGTCGACCTTGGTCAGCAGGTTGTCGATGACCTTGATCTTGTCGGAGACCTTGGCCCCGCCCAGGATCGCCGCGAACGGACGGGCCGGCGACTTGACCAGGACCGACAACATCTCGAGCTCGCGCTCCATGAGCAGGCCCGCGTAGCCCGGGATGAGCTTGGGGACCCCGACCGTGGAGGCGTGGGCTCGATGGGCCGTCCCGAACGCGTCGTTCACGTAGAGGTCGGCGTAGGCGGCGAGCGACGCGGCGAAGGCCGGATCGTTCTCCTCCTCGGCGGCGTGGAAGCGCAGGTTCTCCAGGAGCAGGAGCTCGCCGGGGCGAAGCCGGTTGACGGCATCCTCCGTGCCAAGTCCGAGCGCGTCGCCCGTGACCGGGACGTTGCGGCGGAGCAGCTGGGTCAGCCGCTCCCCCACTGGCCGCAGGCGCAGGCTGTCCGAGACCTTGCCGTTGGGACGACCGAGGTGGCTGGCCAGCACGAGGCTGGCCCCCGAATTGAGGAGCGCCGTGATCGTCGGGATGGCCGCTCGGATGCGCGAGTCGTCCGTGACCTTGCCGTCGGCGAGGGGGACGTTGAAGTCCACCCGGACGAACACGCGCTTGCCGGCGACATTCGCATCGCGGATGGTCAGTTTGTCCATGATCGAAACGACCTCGAGTGGATCAGGCGGCGACGGGCAGACGGGCGGCGATGTAGCTGATGAGGTCCGCCACGCGGCAGCTGTAGCCCCACTCGTTGTCGTACCAGGCGATGACCTTGACCATCGAACCACCGAGGACCATGGTCGAGGGGCCGTCGATGATCGAGGAGCGGCTGTCGCCCTTGAAGTCCATCGAGACGAGCGGCTCGTCCGAGACGCCCAGGATGCCCTGCATCGGGCCCGCCGCCGCGGCGCGGAACGCGTCGTTCAGTTCCTCGACGCTCGTCGGCCGGCTCACGGTCGCCGTGAAGTCGACGACGCTGACCGTCGGGGTCGGGACGCGCAGGCTGAACCCGTCGAACTTGCCCTTGAGGTCCGGGATGACCAGGGCGAGTGCCTTCGCGGCGCCGGTCGTCGTGGGGATGATGTTCTGGCCGGCCGAGCGGGCGCGGCGAGGATCCTTGTGGGCGACGTCCAGGATGCGCTGGTCGTTCGTATAGCTGTGGATCGTGTTCATCAGGCCCTGCTCGATGGTCACGAGGTCGTGGACCACCTTGGCGGCCGGCGCGAGGCAGTTCGTCGTGCAGCTGGCGTTGCTGATGATGTGGTGGGTCGCCGGGTCGTACTTGGCCTCGTTGACGCCGAGGACGATGGTGATGTCCTCGTGCTTGGCCGGGGCGCTGATCAGCACCTTCTTGGCGCCGGCCGTGATGTGGGCGCCGGCCTTGGTCGCGTCGGTGAAGATGCCCGTGCTCTCGAGGACGATGTCGACGCCGAGGTCGCCCCACGGGAGGTTGGCCGGATCGCGCTCCGCGAGGATCTTGATCTCGCGACCGTCGATGATGATCGACGCGTCACCGGCGCGGACGTCGCCCGGGTACGTCCCGTACGTCGAGTCGCGCTTGAACAGGAGCGCATTCATCTCGGCGTCGACGAGGTCGTTGACGGCGACGACCTCGACATCCGGGGCACGCTCGATGAGCGCCTTGAGCGACTGGCGTCCGATGCGGCCGAAGCCGTTGATCCCTACACGGGTGGTCATGGCGGTTACTCCTCGCGTCGGCCCGCTGGCGGGGCCCTGGTCACGGTGGCGCAATCGTACGCCGTCGCGAGGCTGGGCGAAGGATGCGAGGGGGTTGCGGACGCGGTCCGGTCGGCACTTGACATGACGAGACCCCCGCCGGAGCGGGGGTCTCGTCGCTGCGTCTGAAGGAGGTCTAGCTGCTGGCGCCGATGCGGAAGACCTTGCCGCCGCAGACCGGGCAGGTGCCCTGGGTCGCCGGCTTGCCGTTCTTCATCGTGATGGCGACGGGGTTCTTGATCTCGACCTTCTTCTTGTCCTTGACGCAATAGGCCTCGGCCATGGGGTTCCTCCTCGATCCATCCGTGCGTCGCGGGAACCCATGTCCCGCATCCGCCTCGCGGTGCGTGTTACGTATGCTGCCAGAGTGATGGACGCCAGCGCTGAGCCGCTGCGTCACGCTTCTGTCGTTCCATCTGGGCCAGGATGACCAGACTCTCCAGGCCGGTCTCCACGCAGGCCGCCTCAGCGGCGTCCTTCTGATCGTCGCCGACGAACGCTCCCGTCGTGCGATTCGCGTAGACCGCGCAGACCACGCCGGCGCGGCAGTGGGCGAGGGTCGCGAAGACGAGGAGGGCCGACGCCTCCATCTCGAAGTTCAGGACGCGCTGGCGCGCCATCTCCTCGGCGAGGTCAGGGTACCGGATGGGCAGCTGCGGGATGGGACGGCCTTGCGCCCCGAAGAACCCCGGCGCTGTCGCCGTGATCCCGACGTGATACCGGTGTCTGAGCCGCTCCGCCGCTTCGATGAGGGCACTGACCGCCTCGTAGTCGGCGACGGCCGGAAATCCCTCGTGGACGAAGTAGCTCGTCGTGGACTCGAGGCGGACCGCACCGGTGGTGATGACCAGGTCACCCAGGTCCATCTCCGGCTGGAGGGCGCCACAAGACCCGACCCGGATGAAGGTGGGGCGTTCCGTGATCGCCAGGATCTCGGCCACCGCGATCTCGACGTTGTCCGTGCCGATGCCGGTCGACACGACCGACACCCGCTCGCCTCGATATCGTCCGGTGACCGAGGCGAACTCCCGGTGTCGGTGCTCGCGCTCGATCGATTCGAAGCGTGAGGCGATCCGGGCGGTCCGGTCGGGGTCGCCGGGGAGGAGGATGTACTCGGCCAGTTCACCTGGGCCGAGTCCGATGTGGTACTGCCGTTCTCCCGTCGGGACCGCGATCCTGCGGTCCGGGAGGTGTTCGACGCGGGGATCCGCGTTCGGCAAGACCGCTCCCTCGCTCGTGTGGCTGCTTCGCTGGCGCGAAACTCGGGCGAGGATAGTCCCGCGTTCTCACGAGCGTCAAGCCGAGTCGCGCGAGCGTGGATGGACGTTCGCGACGCTCACCGCCGCCATCGGCGTCGCCGGGTCCGGTCCGACGATGGCCACGAGACGGGATGCCACCCGCCGGGCGAGGGCACGACGAGCCCGCGCTCGACGGAGCGCGAGGGTCATCAGCAGCGAGCCGAGCGTGAGCGCCGCGAGCGTCCCGATCGCCGCGAGGTCGGTCGAACCGGTCCCGGGAAGGTCGAAGCCGGCGAGGCTGAGCGTGGCCGGCGGGCTCGCCGGTGGCACCACCGCCTCGGGCGGCATCGTGGTGTCGCCCTCGGCGACCGGATCGCCGGTCATGGCGATCGAGCCAGGGTCGGCGGTCGTGACCGTGAGACCATCGTCCGACCTGACGACGGTGCCCTCCACGTTGACGACATCACCCGGCTCGATCAGCGCGAGGAGCTCGAGCGCGGGACCGGACAGTCCGATCGTGCCGATCGCCGTCCCATCGTCCAGTCGGAAGCCCGTCGCTGCGACGTCCACGACGATCCCTCCGACCCGGACCGCGCGGCCGTCGAAGTCCGCGAGCTCGATCAGATCGACATCCGGAGCGGCGACCGGAGCGGCGGCGGCATCACCGGCCAGAGGCGACCCATCGGGCACCGGCGTCTGGGATCCATCGGTCGGGGATCCGCCCGAGGTCGAGCTCGATGCGGAGCCGGTCGCCGCTTCCACATGCAGGTCGGCCGAAGCGCGCGGCAGGATGGCCGCTCGCTTGTCGGATGCGGACGGATAGGCGGCGCGGACGATGCCCGTGACCGTCGCCGTGCGCCCCTCGACGACACGGTCCACGTCGATGCCCGAACCCGGCTGGCCGACGATCGGGACGCGCGATCCGCCGACGACGAGCTCCGCCCGCCAGCGGTCGCCCAGCTTGTGGACGTCGTCGATCCGGCCGGTGACCGTGACGAGCCGCCACAGGTGCGACGCGGTCGGGGCCGCGAAGAGTCGAAGCGCGCTGATCGGTGGACCGGCCGCGAGGCGGTCCACGTCGGTCGCCCGAAGTCGGGGCGAGCCGTAGGCCGTGCCGACCTTGCCCTCGAACCGGAACCTCGCGCCGACCGCCGGTCGGCTCGAGCCGGTCGGCAGGAGGATCTCGATCGCACCGGTCGCGTCCTGGACGACGATCCGGCGACCGGAGGCGTCCAGCAGGGACGCGCCGGCGGTCACGGTCGCCTCGATGGCGAGCGGTCGGTCGGGCTGTCGGAGCGCTTGCGCGATGGAGATCGCGTCCCGATGGCCCGCCGACGCGGATTGCCGCGGCGAACCCGACGGCGTCGGCGTCGGTGCCGCCGACTGGAGGCGCAGGTCGTTGCGATCGCGCGACCAGATGCGGTAGCCGTCAAGGGCGCCCTTGCGCGTCGCCCGCTGCCCCGCGATCCCGACGATCAGGTAGGTCGCCTTCGGCTGCAGCAGGGTCGCGGCGATGCCGCTGGACGCATCCGACTGGACGGTGAACTTCGAACCGTCCGAGCGCTCGAAGCGGAAGGTCAGGTCTCCCCCGGCGGACCGGGTCGGCTTGGCCAGGAGCCGTCCCAGGACGGACACCAGTCGCCCTTCCACGGACTCGTCGGGTCCGCTGGGGCCGAGTGATGCCGGCGAGGGGACCGTGGCGGTTCCGGTCGAACGGACGTCACCGGCCGTCGGACGGAGTTCGAGCTGACCATACGGGTCGGCGAGCTGGCCCTTGACGACCAGCGACGCCCCGCGCGGGAACGCGGTCGCCCCGAGCGGAAGACGGACGACGATCCCACCGGTCACGTCGCCGAGGGCGAAGAGACGGGGCGAACCGAGCCGTCCCGCTTCGGCGGTGACGATGCCCATCACCGTGACGACGTCCCCGATGGCGTGCGTCCGAGCCTCGGCCAGCGTCAGGATCGAGGGGTCTGGCGTGGCGGTCGGCGTGGGCGTCGGGTTCGGCGAGGCGGTCGGCGCGGGCGTCGGCGTCGGCGTCGGGTTCGGTGTGGGTGTGGGCGTCGGGGTCGGGGTCGGCGTCGGCGTCGGGGTCGGAGCGGCGACCGTGAGTTCGCCGGCCGATGTGGCGTGGATGCGATAGCCCG
>CAZOHT010000021.1:6475-23062 GCA_964579825.1 uncultured Anaerolineaceae bacterium | reverse complement strand
GTCGGAGCGGCGACCGTGAGTTCGCCGGCCGATGTGGCGTGGATGCGATAGCCCGCCGTTCCCGTCCCTCCGCTGTCACGTTGACCGAGCGGTCCGGTGATCGTGACGACGTCACCGGAGGCGACGGTCAGGTCGCCGAGCGCGAGAGGCCCGATGACGGCGCGGACGATCCCTGACCCGTCATCGACATCGAGTCCCAGGCCGTCGGACAACGCATCCGGCGACCCGACGACGGATCCTGCGACCGTCACCCGAACGGCCTCCTGGGCCTCGCCGAGGGCACCCGTCGACGCCCCCAGCGCGGACGGCAGTCCGCTCATCTCACCGACGATCACGTCGGCCTCGGCGATCCGGAGGACCCGCTGCGCGTAGCGCGTGTCCATCGTGCCCGTCACCTCGATCGAGGTCCCGGCCGGCAGCGGGTCCACGACCGTCGCTTCGAGGTACAGGCCGACACCACCGGACCCGTCCTGGACGAAGGCCGTCCGGCCAGACTCCAACGCACCGAGATCCGTGGTGAGCACGCCACGGATGGTCGCCGGGCTGTCGTCGCCCAGCAGACGCGCCTGGCCGATCGGCGTCACCACCGGCGTCGGCGTCGGGGTCGGCGTGGGACTCGGGGTCGGGGTGGGCGTGGGGCTCGGTGTGACCACCGGTGTCGGGGTGGGGCTCGGGGTCGGCATGGGCGTCGGGGTCGGCGTCGGTGTGGGCGTGGGGCTCGGTGTGACCACCGGTGTCGGTGAGGGGGTGGCCGCCGGGGGCGTGGGCGTGGGCGTGGGCGTCGGGCCGGGACTGCCCGGGACCGTTGGTGAGGCCAGGTTCTGCGGGTTCGGGAGCGGCTGGACCAGCCAGTCGGCCAGGTTCACGTTGGTGTCGACACCGTTCCCGGCCGTCCCGCCGGGCGATCGCTCGAGACTGGATCCAGCGGCCGGGGCAGGCGCGGCCGCTCCCTCGACGAAGCCGTTCACGGCGTCGCCCCACCCGATCGCGTCAACGACCGCGCCGCCGACGACGCGGATGGCCAGGGCCCCGCCGCTCGCGGCGAACCCGCCGGCGTACGTCAGGTCCGCGCCGGGTGCGACCGTCCCGGCTGCATTGGCGATGAGCACGCGACGCCCGGCGCCCAGCAGCGACGGGCTCGTCCAGGTGGCCTTGCGGGTCACGGTCGAGCCGGACGAGGTCACGTAGACGACTTCGAGGCCGCCCAGATCCACGGTGTCGGCGCCCTGGTTCGCGATCTCCACGAACTCGTCAGACGCCGACGCGCCGCCCGTCTGGACCTCGGACACGAGCAGGCTCGAGACCGGCCAGGCCACATCGGCCGCGTACGTCGCGGAAGCACGCACGGCGAGGCCCACCGGGGCGACGCCCAGTGCCAGGATCAGGATGACGGGTAGGGCGCGACGTCCCATGGGCCGGGTGCGATGCATGACTGACCTCCCGGCGGGACACGGGCAGGCGGGTCGTGACCCCCTCGTTGTACCGGCGAGCGATCAACCTCGGCTTATCGGGTGATGCACGGCGGCTCATCCGATGCGCTTCCGCTACGATGTCCGCCACGCCCGAGCCGCCTGCACCGCCGCGTCAGGCGCCCCGCCCGGGGCCTGGACAGGAGACACCGTTGGCCCGCGCAAAGAGGACCGATCGCGCCGAAGCGCGCCGCCGCCACCGCGCCGCGACCGCCGCCGCCGCCGCCGAGGGCGACATCGGCATCGAGCCGACGCCGACCCGACCGGCCACCACCGGTTCGCCCGCTGCCAAGGGTCCGTCCGGGGCGACCACGATGTCGACCCCAGGCGGCCGTCTGCCGATGGGCACGGCCTTTCGACAGGCGTTCCACCCCGTCGACATCCGGGCGGACCTCAGCGCGATCCCGTGGCTCGCGACCCACACGAAGGCCCTGTGGGTCCCGATCCTGATCACCGTCGCCGGGACGGCCGCGATCGCCATCGCGTCCACGGTCACCATCCAGAACACGATCATCGCCGCGCTCACGTCGCTGATCTTCCAGTACTTCATCCAGCCGCCGGCCATCGGTGGCGTGTTCATCGCCGGCTTCCTGGCGCCACGGGCCAGCTGGCTCCTCGGCATCATCGTCGGCCTGGTCGCGGCCCTCTGCTATGCGTTCATCCTGTACGCGTTCCCGTCGGCGATCTTCGGCACGACGACGCCGGACCCGAACCAGGTCCGCGATCTGGCGACCTCCGGGTTCCTGCTCTCGCCGGTGTTCGGAGCCCTGTTCGCATCCGGCGCGGCGTGGTATCGCCGGTTCCTGCAGCTCTCGAACCCGAACCGGGGCAGGCGCGCCGAAGCCAAGAAGAAGTCGAGTGACGGCAAGTCGCGGACGAGCGGGCGGGACCAGAAGGCCGGCGCCCGCCGCTAGGCGGCCGATCGCGGTCTGGCGACTCGGCTGCGCCGTCGCTGGGCAATCCGTGCCGGCCCCTCAACCGAATCGGACGGTGGATGCGCTACGACGTCGAGTCGTGACGGCCGCCTGACGCGGAAGCTCGGGCCGCCAGGGCGACGCACGATCGGCTCGATGTGGAGACGTCCCGGGCGCCGGTGATGGCCGTGAGGTCGTCATCGGCGTCTCTCGTCCAGGCCGGCCGACGGCCGCTCGCCCTTGGCACCCGACGCTCAGCCCAGGCGGCGCATCCCGGCATGGCCCAGCTGGCGCACCCCATCGGGCCCGTCCGGCCCCGAGACGGCGACCGCTACCTCGGGGAGTGCCCGGATCTCCCGGGCGACCACGTTGACCACGGACCCCTGGACCTGCAACTCCCCGTCCACCAGCAGCAGGGCGTTCCGCCGGACGACCCCCCGCAGGCGTTCCCAGGTGTCCGGCCAGAGCGTGACGTTGACCATCCCGGTCTCATCCTCGAGGGCCAGGAAGACGGTGCCCTTGGCCGTCATCGGGTGCTGGCGGGTCACGACCAGCCCGCCGATCCGCACCGGGCCAGGCCGCCGTTCCGAGAGCGCCGCGTTGGTCACCGCCCCCAGCTGGTCCAGGGCCCCACGGAACAGGCCGACCACCTGCCGGCGCGCATCCAGCCCGATGACCGCATAGGCATCGCCGATCCGCTCCGATTCGGTCAGAGGCGGCAGGTCCGGTGCCTCCGTGGCGGGCAGCCGAAGGTCCATCGGCCGGCCGGCCGCCGCGGACCGCTTGCCGGCACCCCTCCCCGTCGAGGTACCGCGGATCGGGGCGGCCACCTCACGGAGCTGCCACAGCAACGACCGGCGCGGCTGGCCCAGGCCGTCCATCGCCCCGATCCGGATGAGCCGTTCCAGGACCTCCTCGCCGAGCCCGGTCCGCTCCACGACGTCGGCCAGGCTGGCGTACGGCCCACGGGCCAGCTCCCGGTCGAGCAGGTCCTGGTGCTGCTCGCCGATGCCCTTGACCAGGTGGAGGCCCAGGCGGACGCCCCACCCGGCAGTCACCTCGGGGATCCAGCGCTCGCGCGACGCCGCGGAGGGGATGACGCAGGCCGGCGAACGGATCGGCTCGGGCCTGGCCGCGACCCCCGCACCGTCGGGGAGTGGCTCGCCGGGCCGGCCCACCCACTCGGTCGTCGTCCGGTAGCTCGAGCGGGCCAGGTCCACGGGGAGCACCGTCACGCCGTGCCGTTTCGCGTCGTTGACGAGCACCTCCACCGGGTAGAACCCCATCGGTTGCGCGTTCACGAGTCCGACGAGGAACTGCGCCGGGTAGAACAGCTTCAGGAAGGACGACTCATAGGCCGTCCGGGCGAAGGCCGCCGCATGCGACTTGGCGAACCCGAAGCTGGCGAACGCCGCGACCTGGCGGAACAGCTCCTCGGCCATCTCCGGCGTCATCCCGGGTTGACGCAGGCAGCCGTCGACGAACTGGGCGTGGAGCTTCTCCATCTCCCGGGTGGACCGCCAGGTGCCCATCGCGCGCCGGAAGCCGTCCGACTCGGCCGGCGTGAACCCGCCGACCTCGATGGCGATCCGCATGATCTGCTCCTGGTAGAGGATGACCCCGAGCGAGTCCTTGAGGATCGGTTCCAGGCTGGGGTGGAGATAGGCGACCGGTTCGAGGCCCTGCTTGCGGCGCAGGAACGGGTGGACGGCATTGCCCTGGATGGGACCCGGCCGGATGATCGCGACCTCGACGACCAGGTCATCCAGGTTCCGGGGCTTCGACTTCGGGAGCGTCTGCATCTGGGCCCGGCTCTCCACCTGGAAGACGCCCACCGTGTCGGCCGCCTGGAGCATCTCGAACACCTCCGGGACGTCCTCCGGCAGCCGGTCGAGGTCCAGGCAGACCGCGCAATCGTGCTCGATGAGCTGGAGCGTCTCGTCCATCGCGGCCAGCATCCCGAGCCCGAGCAGGTCCAGCTTGATGAGCTTGAGCGTCTCGACATCGCGCTTGTCGAACTGGACGACGACCCGATCCACCATCGTCGCCCGCTCCAGCGGCGCGATATCGATGAGCGGCGCCGCGGTGACCAGCATCCCGCCGCTGTGGATGCTGAGGTGGCGCGGGAAGCCGTCGATCCGGGCACAGAACTCCAGCCAGCGTTCCCAGTCGCTCATCCCGACCGTGCTCCCGCCGCGCGCCTGGGGCGGCGCCTCCGGCTCGATCCGGGCGACCGAGGAGCGGCCGCCCGCCCGTGCCGCCGGCGGATCCCAGCGGGCGGGCCGACCGAGCTTGTCGGCCGAGCGTGGCGGCGGCTCCAGCTGGCCACTCTCCGGATCCACCCGACGACCGTCGATGAGCGGCGGCGGCACCAACCGTGTGCGGTCCGCCTCGTAGCCGGTGCCGCGACCGGCGCGCAGCCAGGTGACGCTCGCCGGTGTGTCGCCCGGCCCACCCTCGTCGTCCGATGGGCCACCGCCACGGCCCGCCGTCCGCGGCGCGAGCGGGTCGTCGCCGAGCCAGGCGAACGGCCGTGGGGCCGCCGGATCGTCCGGCGCCGATGCCGACGCCTGCCGCCAGGGCGGGACCTTGCCGACGAGCGGGACCCGCTGCTGCAGCTGACCCATCCGATCGACCAGCCCATGGGCCTCCGCTCGATCGGCCGCGAGGACCTCGGCCGGCGATCCGTCCCCCGCCCGCCGGAAGAACTCGGCGAATCCACCGTCGGCCTCGAGATCGCGCCGGACCATGACCGAGTCGTACGTCTCGAGCGCCTTGGCCACCCGGTCCACCAGTGGACGCGGGAACCCGAGCGCGTAGCCCACCTCGCGGACCGCGGACCGCGCCCGGTACGTGACGAGGTTGCAGACCATCCCCGTGTGCTCCGGGCCGTAGCGGCGGTAGATGTACTGGATGACCTCCTCTCGACGCTCCGAGGAGAAGTCGATGTCCACGTCCGGGTAGGTCGTCCGGCCCGGGTTGATGAAGCGTTCGAACAGCAGGTTGTGGGCGATCGGCTCCACCCGGCTGATGCCCAGCGTGTACGACACGATCGAGCTCGTCGCACTGCCCCGTCCCTGGGCGGGGATCCCGCGCTTCTTGGCGAACTGCATGAGGTCCCAGCAGATGAGGAAGAACTCGGCGAGACCGGCCCGCTCGATGACGTCGAGCTCGTGCGCGAGCCGGGTCATCACCGCCGAGGTCACCGGGTGGTAGCGGCGACGCGCGCCGGCCCAGCACAACTCCGACAGGTACGAGAACGGTGTCTCACCGTCCGGCACCGCGAAGCCCGGGAAGCGGTACTGCTCGAACCCGAGATCGACCTGGCACGAAGCGGCTAGCTCCACCGAGGTGGCGATGCCCTCCGCCCACGCCCGCCCGGCCGACGACCCGGCGACCGGCTCACCCGCTCCCAGGCCAGCTGGCCCGAGTGCCACCAGCGCCGCCAGCTCCTCGCCCGACTTCAGGAACGACTCCCCATCCGATCGGCGCAGGTCCGCCAGCGTGTCGAGCGTCCGGCCGTGGCGGATGGCGGTCAGGACGTCGGCCAGCTCGCGATCCTCCGGTCGAGCGTAGTGGACGTCGTTGGTCACCACCACTGGCAGGCCGAGCTCCCCCGCGAGCTCGGCGGCCTCGGCGACCAGCCAGTCGTCGTCGGCACCGAGGTGGTGCGACAGCTCGATGAAGAAGCCACTCGTGGCGGGGCCCTCTCCGCGGCCGTACAGCGCCGCATACCGTTCCGCCACGGCCCGGGCGCCCGCCCGATCGCCCACCCGCAGGCGCCGGATCAGTTCCCCGTCCCGGCACCCGGACAGGGCGACCAGCCCTTCGACGTCGTCGGCCAGGAGCGCCTGGCTGAAGCGCGGGACACCCTTGGTCCCGGCCATGTTCGCCTTCGAGATGAGGCGGCACAGGCTGCGCCAGCCCGCCGGCGACCGGGCCAGCAGGACGAGGTGCGGACCTCGCGTCCGTTCGCCGACCCCGCGCAGGTCCTCCTTGACCGGCTCGCGATGCCCGGGGAGTCGCGGGCGTCCCGGCCGTGGCCGCGCAGGGAGACCGTCCGAGGCGACCGGGGCCGAGGACGACCCGGGCTCGCGCGCGCCCACCACCGCCCCGGCACGCCCCGTTCGCCTGGAGCGGCGTGGCGCGATCACCACGCGGTCCGGATCCGCGACGGCCGGATCCAGCAGCTCGATCTCCACGCCGACGACCGGGTGCAGTCCGACCGCCTGGGCGGCGCTGACGAAGCGGACCGCCCCGTACAGGCCCGCGTGGTCCGTGACGGCCAACCCGGTCAGACCCAGCTCCACGGCCCGCGCGACCAGATCGTCGGGCGCGGACGCGCCGTCGAGGAACGAGAAGTTCGTGTGGCAGTGGAGCTCGGCGTACGGGGTGAGTGCCACGGGGTCGCTCCGGTCCTGACCGGCTGGCTGGGGGCCCTCAAGTATAGAACGGATGTTCTACCACGTGCCACTCCCCGCCCGGCAGGACCAAGGTAGGACTGGACGAACCGAGCCTCCCGGGGTTGACTTACGAGGATGCGATCGATCCTCCGCCGTCCCCATCAGCTGGTCCGCCCGGCCGTCGCCGCCCTGCTGGCCCTCGTCACCGTGCTGCCCGCCGGCCTGTTCGCCGACGCGCCACCGGTCCAGGCCGCGACGCCGATCCGCCCGCGGATCACGGGCATCGCACCGCTCAGCAAGGAGGTCTACGGCTACCTCCCCTACTGGCGGATCGATGCCACGACCGTCGACCGGATCCAGTACGAGCTCGTCTCGACGATCGCCATCTTCGGCCTCGGGATCAAGGCGGATGGGAACCTCGACACGAGCTGGGTGGGGTATCGGGAGTACATCGGCGACGACGTCGCGGCCATCACCAACGCGGCCCACGACAAGGGCGTCCGGGTGGTCCCCACGTTCCAGCTGTTCGACTCCGGGAGCCTGCCCAAGATGCGCGCGTTCCTCGCGAGCACGACCGCCCAGGACCGGTTCATCGGGCAGGCCCTGGACCTCATGGAGGCGCGCCAGGCGGACGGCGCCGGTCTGGACTTCGAGCCGATGTTCAACGAGGACGCGGCGTCCTACCTCGCGTTCGTGGCCCGGTTCCGGACGGCGATGCAGGCCCGGTTCCCGACCGCCCAACTCGTCAATGCGACCTCGGCCGGGGCCGGCAAGGAGCTCATCCTGGGCCTGGTCCCACTCGTCGACCGCCAGATGATCATGACCTACGGCTACCGCAACTCGTCGTCGACGGTGGCCGGCGCCGTGGCCCCACTCGACAACACGACCCGCACGGTGAAGGCCCACATCACGCGGATCCTCCAGTGGGCACCGGCGAATACGGTCCTGCTCGGCGTGCCCTACTACGGCTACGACTGGCCCGTCACCGCGAACGTCCCGAACGCGACCGTCCAGTCGAACAAGACCGCCTACGGCGCCGTGGCCGCGGTCACCTACGCCAGCGCTCGCGACTTCCTCGCCGCCCATCCGGAGGTGCCGCGTCAGTACGACGCGGTCGAGGGCAGCGGCTTCTACACGTACTGGGAGCCGATCAAGAAGACGTGGCGACAGGTCTACTTCGAGGAGGAGCGCAGCCTCACCGAGAAGTACGACTGGGCCATCGCCACCGGGCTGGCTGGGATCGGGATCTGGACGCTCGACAACGACCGTGGGTACACGGAGCTGTGGGACCTGTTGCGGACGAAGTTCTACGCGCCGGTCCACGCGGTGACGGTGGGCGCGTACGTCACCAACGTGACGTCGAAGTCCGGGTATGTCTGGGCCGTCGTCCACTACAACGGGAAGAACGTCGGCACCGTCCCCGAGCGTGGCACCTGGATCTGGACGCTCCGCGACGCGAAGGACAAGGTGTGGCTCACGGGCAAGGGTCCGACCGAGACGATCTACCCCGGAAAGGCCATCGGGCACGCCACCAACGTGCGCATCGGGCTCGCCAGCAAGTTGCCCGCAGGAACCTGGCAGTTCAGGGCTCGTTTCGAACGCGTCCCGGGTGCATACTTCCGTTCGCCGGATGCGGGGTTCCGCCAGCCGTACTGACCGCCGATGGTCAGGCGTGCGACGCCAAGTTTCCCATCCCCGGCACGAAACAAGTTCGGGGGTATCGGCGTCTCAGTGGCATGCACGCACCGATCCAGCCGATCAAGCCCGTTGCGACCGCCGCACTGCGTCGAGTCGCGATGATCCTGATCGCGGTCGTGCTGATCTTCATCCTCTTCCCAGCGGTCCTGGCAGTCCAGGCAGCGGTGCGCTGACACCGCCCTCACATCAACCCGAAATCTCGGCGCCTGGGGAGGCCCGGGAAAGTTCGGCGGCGACGGTTCCCAGAGATCCGTACGCCGACCAGCCGGCAGGTCGGTGAGCGACCAGCTCGGCCACAGGACCCCGCTGCTTTGGGGGCGGCGGGGTCCTGTCACGTCCGGCCACGGTACGATGGCCCGCGTGCGAACCCCCCGACGCTCGGTCCTCGCTCTGCTGCTGTGCGCGCTCGCCGTCTTCGCCGCGTGCGGGTCGTCGAGCACCGCTTCGCCGACCGCGGCGCCCACCGGCAGCCTCGTCCCGCCGCTGACCGGCCAGACCGACACCGAGTGGGGTCGGATCTGGGATGCCATCCCCCCAGACTTTCCGGTCTACGCTGGCGCGGTCCCATCCGATGAGGCGACGGTCGGTCCGGTCTCGGCGCTCTTCGTGGTCGATGGCACGGACGCGAAGACCATCGCCGCCTGGACGGCCGACCAGCTCGTCTCGGACGGGTACGACGTGAACGGCGAGACGGCGGCGCTCGAAGACGGGAGCTACGCCATCGATGGCGAGCGAGCGCCCGATTGTGAGATCCACGTCGAGTTGGCCCCGCTCGGGACCCTGACCTCCATCACGATCCTCTACGGTGCGTCGTGCCCCAACACTTGATCGGAGGAGCCCTGACATGAAGCCGAGACGGCGCGACTTCGTCGGCGCTGCGACCCTGTCCATCGTGCTGATCGCCCTGGTCGCGGTCATCGTCGGGGCGAACATCCCGGCCTGACCGTCCACGGTGCCGGATGGGCGAAACCGGCAGCTGCGGCTGGTCTATGATTCGGGGCGATCGGCCGGGAATCCGATCCTGTAGCTCGGGGGACTGCTGGTGCAGTCGGCACAGCCGCGTGATCTTGGCGCGCTCGCGCTCGTCGTGGGCCTGTTCCTCGTCCTCTTCGTCGTGACGCTGATGTTCGGAGCCTCACCGCGCTGACCCCGTCCGCCGGCGATCCCATCCAGGCCGTCCGCGGCTGGCTGCGCGCCGAGTCGATCGCCGCGTTCGTCGCCGGTGCCGCCCTGTACCTGTGGCTCGGGGCTCCCTGGTTCCTGCTCATCCCGCTGCTGCTCGTGCCGGATCTCTCGATGGTCGGCTACCTGCATTCCCCCAAGACGGGCGCCCTGACCTACAACCTGGTCCACAACTGGGCGACCGGCCTGATCGTGCTCGGTGCCGGCCTGTGGCTGGTGTCCTTCCCGCTCGCCGTCGCCGGCTCGATCCTCATCGCGCACGTCGGCATGGACCGCGCGCTCGGCTACGGCCTGAAGCTGCAGACGGCCTTCCAGGACACGCACCTCGGCCGCATCGGCAAGCATCGAGACGAGGCGGGTGCGCCCTAGTCGTACAGGCGCTCGAGGTGCCAGGTGCCGTCGAGGCGGTCGAGGTAGACGAGGGCCAGCCAGCGCTCGCCGACGACCTTGACGTAGTCGCGGGCGATGGGCTGACGCCACCAGGCCTCCTCGATCCGCCAGCGGTTGCAGACCTCGACCGGTTCGCGACGGCCGTTCCAGCGGATGGCGGTGAGGGCGCCGGTCGCATCGATCTCGACATCGATGAGCGGGTGCTCGCGCAGGAGACGGGTCATCCGAGATCCACCGGACGCCAGGTCCAGCGCCGTTCGGGGAGTGGTGCCTCGGGGTCCGCCAGCTCCGTCCGACGGATGCGATCCTCGCCGAACGTGAGCGCGAGGCGCGCCAGCTGCCAGGCCAGCCGGGCGTTGCGAGCGGCCTGCGGCACGAACAACGGGAGCTGCTGACCGGTGGCCGGCTCGGCGCCGGCGAGTTCCAGCGAGAGCCGGGCGACCGCGGCCGGTGGTGGCGTCCGCTCCAGGCGAGCGAACAGGAGACGTTCGATGGCCTCGGCGTCCGAGGTGGGCTCCGGGAAGCGCTGCGCCGCGACCAGCTCCCCGGGCGTGCCGGCCGGTGCGAAGGCGAGGTCCAGGTCCAGCCGCAGGCTCGCGCTGGTGACGGCCAGGCCGCGGGCGGCGGTCTGGGTCGCGAGGGCCACGACCAGCCGATGGAGCACGAAGCGGAGCGGCTCGAGATCTTCGACCGGCGGCTCGACCGGGACGGCGAGGGCGAGACGTTCGGGAGTCCGGCGCGGGCGGAACGGATCGGTCTCCTCGCCGTTGGCCCGGGCGTGGATCCGGGCCCCTTCCGCCCCGAAGCGGGCGACGAGCGCTGAGGCGGGCAGGTCCGCCACGGCCCCGATCCGCCGCAGCCCGAAGCGTGACAGCCGCGCCCGGATGTCGAGGTCCGTGGTGAGCAGGCCGGCCGGCCGCGGCGCGAGGAACGCCGCCTCGCCACCGGGCGGGATGAGGATGGGCGTGCCGTGCCTGGCATGGATGGCCGCGACCGTGGCCGCGAACCGGGTCGCACCGGCGCCGACCCGGGTGGACGTGACGGGATCGGCGGGCTCCGCGGGATCGGCGGGCGGCGCGACCCGCAGCGCCCCCGCGAGTGCCCCTACCAGCCGCCCGACGAGGACCGGCTCGGCGCCCCACAGCGGCTCCAGGCCGTCCGCCTGGACCTCGAACAGGCCGAACGCCGGGTCGAGCGGATCCGTGCTGCCGGCGAGACCCGGGCTGAACGCGGCGAGTGCCTCGAAGGCGGCCTCGGCGATCGCCCGGTCCGCGTCCGGGTCCGCCTCGATGAAGGTCGCCTCAGGGGCGAGCCGGTGGGCGCTCCCGAGCGGCATCCCGCGCCGGACGCCCAGTGCCCGGGCCTCCGGATCCGCGTCGATGACCGGTCCCGGATCCCACGGCCGGCCGCCCAGCACGATCGGACCCGGCGGGAAGGGATCGGAGGCGCGCGCTCGAGCGAGCTGGAGGGGGAGGTGCGGCTGGTGGAGGTGGATGAGTCGCATCGCGGGTGGTCCGTTCGGGCTGGATCGCGGGGGCATGGATCGGGGGCGGGGCGGTGAGGTCGAGCAGGAGATCCGGGCGGCGGAGACAGGCGTCCCGTTCACCGCCCTCGGCGTAGAGGATCCGGAGGGTCGCCCGCTTGCCCGGCGGCCCGTATCGATTGCGGGCGACCAGCGCCTCCGTGCGTTGGCCGACGACATCCCGCCCGAGCCGGATCCAGGACCGTCGGGCGAGTTCCAGGCGCAGGCCGGTCGCCTCGGCGACGGCGGTCGACAGGCCGCCGGCGGGACCCGGCGTCTCGAGGACGATGAGGATCGCGTCCGAGCGTCGGGCGAACGCGGCCAGGCGTCCGAGCCGATCGGCGATGCGGGCCGGGCTGTCCGTGGCGGCGAGCCGGCCGCCGGGCAGGTCCAGGAAGAGCAGGTCCACCGAGCGGCCGGTCAGCAGGCTGCCGGCGATGGTCAGACCCTCGTCGAGCGAGGCCGGGGTGATGACGACGAGCCACTCGAGATCGACGCCGCGGGCGACGGCCTCCACCGGGTCGAACGAGCGGGCGAGATCCAGCCAGGCCACCACCGAGCCACTCGCCTGGGCCTCGGCGGCGACCCGGAGCGCCAGGGTCGTCCGGCCGCTGGAGCCGTCGCCGCGGATCGCGACGCTGGCGGATCTGGGCAGGCCGCCGGGCCCCAGGATCGCGTCGAGCGCCGCGAACCCGGTGCGGATGACCCGGTCATCGACGTCCGGGCGGGGTGCGGTCCCCAGGTCGTGCCGCGGGTCCTCCGGCGCGTCCCCGGGGAGTGGCGCGATGGCGAGCGATCCCACGACCTGCGGAGCTGCCGCTCCCCAGCGAGCCTGGAGGGTCGCCATGGCTGCCGTCACGTCCGGGGAAAGGGTCGCCATCGGACGGTCATAGTAGAACATCTGTTCTAGTCGAACAAGACCCCCAGGCGTCGCGTGACCACCAGATGCCCATTCGAGACAGATGAGCGTGGAGCCCCACCGAAACCGGCTGGACCGCAGCCTGGTCGTCGGTCCACGAGGCGTTCGTTCCGGATCCGCATCTACCCGGACGCGCCGGAGCCGGGCGTGCCAAGCCAAGCCCTGGAACCTGTACGCTCGGTCCATGACCCCGACCGCGACCCCACCGACCGTCCGACCGGCGCGTCGGGAGGACATCCCCGCCCTGGCCCAGGTGATGGCCCGGGCGTTCGCGGAGGATCCGTTCTTCTCGTGGTTCGCCGGTCCGGGACCGGGCGTCCCGGAACGGATGCGGACCGGCTGGGACGGCCTCCTGCGCCACGCCTCCGCCGGCCTGACCGCGACGTACACCACCACGGACCTTGCCGGCGCCGCCATGTGGATCCCGCCCGGCGGCAAGGCCAGCACCACCCTCGACAGCCTTCGCCTGACGCCGACGCTCATCCGACTCACGGGTTGGAGCCGGTTGCGCGAGGTGGCTTCCGTGCTGGAGACGATGGAATCGCGTCGCCACCACCATCTCGCCGAACCACACGCCTACCTCTCGGCGCTGGGCGTGGACCAGGGACGCCAGGGCCAGGGCATCGGCAGTGCGCTCGTTCGCCCGATGCTGGACCGCTGCGATCGCGACGGGATCCCCGCCTACCTGGAGACCGCGACCGCCCGCAACGTCGTCCTCTACGAGCGCCTTGGCTTCAAGACCGTCGAGCGGCTCACGATCCCCGGCACCGACGTCTCAGGCTGGCTGATGGTCCGTCACCCAAGCGTCATGGTCGCTGCCTAGCATCGCTCCCCTACCATGCTGGCCATGCCGAACCCGCCGCTCGACGTCATCCCGGAGCGACCGATCCTGGTCGTCGACGACGACGCGAAGATCGTCCGGCTGGTGCGCACGTACCTGGAGCGCGACGGCTTCTCGGTGGTGACCGCGGCCGACGGGCCAGGGGCCCTCGACGCGATCGAGCGACACCGGCCGGCGCTCGTCGTGCTGGACCTGATGCTCCCCGGACTGGACGGCCGGGCCGTCATCCGGGCGGTCCGCGGCGACGACGAGGCGGCCGCGACGCCGATCCTCATCATCAGTGCCCGCGGCTCGACGCTCGATCGCATCACCGGGTTCGAGGACGGCGCCGACGATTACCTGCCCAAGCCGTTCTCGCCGGCCGAACTCGTCCTGCGGGTGAAGTCGATCCTGCGACGCACGACCCCGGCCTCGGTCGGCGCGCTCGCACCCGAGCCGGCCACTCCCTGGACGGCCGGCACGGCCGGCCCCCCACCCCGCACGCTCACCCAGGCCGATCTCGTCATGGACCTCGACCGATACGAGGTCCGTCGGGATGGCACGACCATCGACCTGACTCGGGTCGAGTTCCGCCTGCTCCAGACGCTGCTCGAAGCCGACGGGCGCGTCCTCACCCGCGATCAGCTCCTCGATGCGGTCTACGGCCGCGACCAGTCCGAGGTCATGGATCGCACGATCGACGTCCACATCGGCCGGCTACGCGACAAGCTCCACGACGACGCCGACGCGCCTCGCTATGTCGCCACGGTCCGCGGCATCGGGTATCGCTCCGCGCCACCGGGCGCCGAGCCGACGGGTAGCCCGGCGCCGGGTCCGACCTGATGGGCCGCGGCATCGCGCTTCGGATCGCCCTGGCCGCGTTCGCATCGGCGGCGGTCGGGATCGTCATCCTGGCGGTCGGCGTGGCCGTCGTCGGCGCCGAGATCTTCACGGCGTTGATGGTCGAGGCCGGCGACTCGGCGGACCACGCCCAGGCGATGTACGACGAGTCGGTCACCACCGTGGTCATCGCCGCGGTGGTCGTGGCGCTCATCGCCAGCGTCATCCTCGCCGTCGTGCTCGGCCGGATGCTGGCTCGGCCGCTGGAGGCCGTCGGGCAGGCCGCGCGCCAGGTGGCCGACGGCGACTACGCCGCCCGGGTCCCGCGCGACGGCCCGGAGGAGATCGCGTCGCTCGCGGACTCGTTCAACCAGATGGCCTCGAGCCTGGAGCGCCAGGAATCGATGCGCCGCGACTTCATCGCCAACGCCGCCCACGAACTGCGGACGCCGCTCACCAATCTGCAGGGCTACCTCGAGGCGCTTCGGGACGGCGTCATCGTCGCGGACCGGGCGACGTATGAATCGCTGTGGGACGAAGCGGAGCGACTCGTTCGACTGTCGCGCTCGCTCGATGCGCTGGCCGAGGGCGATGCCGCCGGTGGCCCGCCCTCCTTGCAGGACCTGGACCTGGTCGTCGCGATCCGGTCCGCGCTGGAACTCGCCCAACCCACGCTCGAGCGCGCGGAGCTCACGGTCGTCGCGGAGCTACCGGAGCGGCTGCCCGCCCGGGCGAACCCGGACCACCTGGCCCAGGTCCTCGCCAACCTGCTGTCGAACGCCGCGCGCTACACCCCGGCCGGAGGCACGGTCACGGTCCGGGCGGAACGGCGGCCCGCGGACCTCCTCGTCTCGATCTCCAACTCCGGGGAGGGCATCCCGGCGGACGAGCTCGATCGCGTCTTCGAGCGCTTCTACCGAGTCGAGAAGTCGCGCGACCGGGCGCACGGCGGGGCAGGCATCGGCCTCGCCATCGTCAAGCAGCTCGTCGAGGCCGGCGGCGGCCAGGTCGGGGCCGAGTCGGGCAACGGCCTGACCCGGGTCTGGTTCAGCCTCCCGGCATAGTCGCCACGCTCGTCACGGGATGCGTCGCGCCCCGCCCCGGCATGGGATGTGGCGGGCCCAGCCCCGGTATGGGATGTGTCGCGCAACGCCCGTCATGGGATGGTCGCGCCCCGCCCCGGCATGGGATTCGGCCCGCGCCGGCATGCGATCCAGCCCGCGCCCCATGATTCCTGCCATCTGTCCATGTCCTGCACGCTACGTCTGGTCGAGGAACCTGTCCGGTCGGCCTGCGAGCGTGGAGCGTCGTCGTCGAGGGTCTGGACAGCGCCATACGGCGCTGGATCCGTCCTGGTACGAGGCCGTACCGCCACGAGCTGGACGTGTGGCAGGAAGGGCAGCCCGGGCGGCTCCGGTCACGGCAACGGCACGGCACCCCGCCCGACGCCGCGCCGCGCCGCCCGACGGCACGGCACCCCGCCCGACGCCGCGCCGGGATCCTCCGTCACGGGATGGCGATCAGGACCATCCCGACGGCGACGCCGCAGAGCCCGAACCACTGGATCCCCTTCAGCCGCTCGCCCAGGAATGCGACCGCGATGATGATCGTCACGGCCGGGCCGAACGACGAAGCCAGTCCGACGAGCCACGTCGGGGCCACCGAGATCCCGTACGCGAAGACCGCCAGGCCGGCGACATCGAGCATCCCGGCCAGGATCACGGTCGCCACGACCCGCCTGGACGGGACGATGACCGCGGCCACCGTCTCGTCACCGGTCGCCGCGCGAACCCGCCGAGCCGCCAGCCACACGACGATCCCGACGACGACGATACCCAACGTCG
Source organism: uncultured Anaerolineaceae bacterium (assembly GCA_964579825.1). GTDB lineage: Bacteria > Chloroflexota > Limnocylindria > Limnocylindrales > CSP1-4 > SPCO01. The sequence continues at coordinate 7,061 of CAZOHT010000021.1, read as the reverse complement.
CATTGACGACCCGCGAGATGAGCAGGACCTGGAGCCAGTCCGCGTAGCCGATGGCCACGTCCGTGGTGATGGCCATCATCGCGAACAGGACGAGCGCGACGATCGAGAAGATGACGCCGGGACCGGCCAGACGGGTGCTCCGCCAGTGCCCCTCGAAGGCGATCCCGGTCAGGATCACACCGACCGTGGCGATCGCGGCCCCAAGCGCCTGGAGGGTGGTCAGCGTCTCGCCGCGCAGGACGACCGACAGCACGACGGTGAGCCCGCCGTACGCCGCCACGACACCGCTGACGACGGCGATCGGCCCGACGCGCAGGCCCGTGAAGTAGCTCAGGTACGCCCCGGCGCCGATCAATCCGAGCAACGCGGAGAGAGCCAGCGCGGTCGGGTCCGACGGGAGCGCCGTGCTCGTGAGGAGCGCGACGAGGACCAGGATGGAGGCTCCGACGAGCTGGACGCCGGCCACCACCCGAAGGCTGCCGATCCGGCGGCTGGCGAGCGCGGACGCGATGTCCATCGTGCCCCACGCGAGGGCGGCACCGAGTCCGGTCAGCAGTCCGATGGGCATCGGGAGAGCCTAGCGGGC
>CAZOHT010000021.1:0-6375 GCA_964579825.1 uncultured Anaerolineaceae bacterium | reverse complement strand
CCCCCGTCCGCGGACGTGGCGCGACCCTCCCGTGGGGATGTAGCTCAGCTGGAAGAGCACTGCGTTCGCATCGCAGGGGTCAGGGGTTCGAGTCCCCTCATCTCCACCATCGCCTTCCGGGCGACCGTCCTCCCCGGCTAGACTCGACCCGTGACCGCCGTCGATGCCGCCTCCGCCGAGGCCATCCGCCTCCAGGCCGAGGAGCATCCGCTCGTCGAGGACCTCCCACCAACGACGCCCGCCGAACACGTCCTGCGCCTCATGCACGAGCGTGCCTACGACGAGGCGGTCGGGCACGCCGCGGATCGCGACGTCCTCGATGTCGGCTGCAACACGGGCTACGGGACGATGCGGTTCGTGCCCGTCGCCCGGCGCGTGGTCGGGGTGGACGTCTCGCCCCGGGCGATCGAGGCGGCCGTCGAGCGCGCGATCGACGGGCATCCCGAGTTCCTCGTCACGGACGGCACGACCCTCCCGTTCCCCGACGACTCGTTCGACCTCGTCACCTCGTTCCAGGTCATCGAGCACCTCGAGGACCCGATGCCGTACCTGGCCGAACTGACCCGCGTCGTCCGGCCCGGTGGCGAGATCATCCTGGCGACGCCGAACGCGGCGATCCGACTGGACCCCGGCATGACGCCCTGGAATCGATTCCACGTTCGCGAGTTCACGGCGACCGAGCTCCAGGCGCTCCTGGAGCGGGCGTTCACCGATGTCCGCGTCCTCGGGATGTTCGCGGTCGACCCGATCCAGGACACCGAACTGGCCCGGGTCGACAAGGCGCGGCAGCGAGCCAGGCGGATGGCCGCGGCCGATGCCAGGAAGGCGGCCCCGCCACCCGCACCGGTCCGACGCTCCCTTCCCGTCCGGATCGCCCGGACGATCGTCCCGACCCCGCTCCGGGCCCGGCTCCGGCCGCTGGCCGGTCGCGGGGCGACGGTCCCGTCGGTCGAACCCGCGACGACCGCTGCGACCGCTGCGACCCCGTCGGCGACCCCCGCCGTCGAGGCGACGCCCGTCGACATGACGGCATTCCTGCGTTGCACCGTGGACGACGTCTGGTACGCCGACACGGACGTGGATCGGTCGATGGACCTCCTGGCGATCTGTCGCGTGGACCCGCCGAGCGAGGCGGCCGCGCAGGCCTAGGTCGGACCGACCGCTCGATCGTCCAGCGCCCCGTGAAGCTCGTGCGAGTGATCGTGCAGCCAGCGCCGCCACGTGACGTGGTCCGAGCGACGCGACGCGACCAGCGCCCAGAAGGTCGTCCCGTGCCCGAACACCCGCAGGTGCGCCAGTTCGTGGATGACGACGGTCTCGAGCGCCTCCGGCGGGGCCAGGATCAGCCGCCACGAGAACGACAGGCGGCCCTGGCGCGAGGCGCTCCCCCAGCGGGTCCGTTGGTCGCGGAGGCCGACCGACGTCGGCGTCACGCCCAGCGCGCCCGCATGGCGCGCGATGTCGCGTTCGATGGCCGCGCGCGCTCGCGGCTTGAACCACGCCTCGAGGACCGTGGCGATCGATCGTCGATCCGAGGCGGCGACGCGAACGATCAGCTCGTCCTCCTCGATGCCGCCGATCCGCTCGACGCTGGACCGTCGCGCGCCGGGCCGGGCGTCCTCGATGCGCAGCCGATGGAGGTCGCCTCGGTAGCGGAGCGTCGCGCCGTCGCGCAGGCCGCCGCGCGCGGCCAGATCGGCGCGATCCCGTGCCTGCCGCGCCAGGTGGCGACGCAGCCACGGCTCGCGCGCGCCCAGGAACGACTCGACATGTCGCTCCGGCGCGCCCCAACCGCGTCGGGTGGTCGCCGGGATGGTCACGACGACGCCCCGCTCGGGATGGACCAGGACGCGCAGGGTCCTGGCGCGGGGTGATCGCCGGAGCGTGTAGTCGAGCGGACCACCGGGTAGGCGCACGATCTCGGACGTCTCGAGCGCGCCGGCGCGGTCCAGGGTGGTCGCCATCCGCCGGATGATGACATGACCGCGTTCGGCGCCGTCGCGTCGCCGACGCGGATGCACGGACGGCCCACCCGGGTCGAGCGCGGGCCTCTGGTAGAATGCGCGCTCCGTGGGGCTATAGCTCAGCTGGAAGAGCACCTGCATGGCATGCAGGGGGTCCGGGGTTCGAGTCCCCGTAGCTCCACCATGAACCGAGTCAGCCGACCTCCCACCCCTCGCCCGGCCGGCGGGGGGTGCGTGGTATCCGAGGGCACCGTGACCGAGTCCAAGTCCGACACCGCCGACGACCGCACCCGGATCGAGCGCTACGACCCGATCGCCATCGAGCCGCGCTGGCAGGCGCAGTGGGCGAAGCTCCATCTGTACGACACGGACCTGCGGGACGCGTCGAAGCCCAAGTACTACCTGCTCACGATGTACCCGTATCCGTCGGGCGACCTCCATATCGGGCACTGGTACATCGTCACGCCGTCGGACGCGCTCGCGCGCTATCGGCGGATGCACGGCTACAACGTGTTCTTTCCGATCGGCTTCGATGCCTTCGGCCTTCCCGCCGAGAACGCCGCGATCAAGAACGGCGGCCACCCGTTCACGTGGACGATGGCCAACATCGAGACGATGCGCCGCCAGTTCCGGACGATGGGCGCGACCTTCGCGTGGGATGCGGAGGTCGTCACCGCGGATCCCGAGTACTACCGCTGGAACCAGTGGCTGTTCCTGCGATTCCTGGAGCAGGGCCTGGCCTATCGGGCCAAGTCGCCGGTGGACTGGTGCCCCAACGACGGCACGCTCGCCCGCGAACAGGTCGAGGGCGTGGAGCGACGCTGCTGGCGCTGCGGCGCGCTGGTCGAGAAGCGCGACCTGGAGCAGTGGTACCTGCGCACGACGGCCTACGCCGACGAGCTGCTGGACTTCACCGGCCTCGATTGGCCGGAGCCGATCAAGGCCATGCAGACGAACTGGATCGGCCGGTCCGAGGGCGCCGAGATCGATTTCCAGACGGCGCCCGACGACCACCAGCCGGGCGGCGACACCCTGCGCGTCTTCACGACCCGCCCGGACACGCTGTTCGGGGCCACGTTCATGGTCCTGGCGCCGGAGCACCCGCTGGTGGCCACGCTGGTCGACCCGACCCGTCGAGCCGAAGTGGATGCCTATGTCGAACAGGCCCGCCGGCGGACCGAGATCGATCGCCTGTCGACCGATCGCGACAAGACGGGGGTCGCCCTCGGCGCCGACGCCATCAACCCGATCAACGGCGAACGGATCCCGATCTACATCGCGGACTACGTGCTGGCCGGGTACGGCACGGGCGCGATCATGGCCGTGCCCGCCCACGACGAGCGCGACTTCGCATTCGCGACCAAGTTCGGCCTGCCCATCCGACGGGTCGTAGCCGCGCCGGGCGTGGAGGCGGACGCGCCGATGGACGACGCCTACATCGCCCACACCGCGGGCGAGCGCCTCGTCAACAGCGGTCGCTACGACGGCCTCGGCGCCGACGAGGGTGGCAAGGCGATCGTCGCCGAGCTGGCCCAGTCCGGTCGCGCCGAGCCCAAGGTCACGTACCGACTGCGCGACTGGCTCTTCAGCCGCCAACGCTACTGGGGGACGCCGATCCCGGTCGTGTACTGCGATGTGGACGGCATCGTGCCCGTGCCGTACGACGACCTGCCAGTGCGGCTGCCCGAGACGGTCGACTACAAGGGTAGCGGCGACAACCCGCTCAACCACGACGAGGCGTTCCGCACGACCACGTGTCCGCGCTGCCACGGTCCGGCCCGGCGCGAGACCGACACGATGGACACGTTCATGGATTCCTCGTGGTACTGGTTCCGCTACCTGTCGCCGGAGCGGATGGACGGCCCTGTGGACCGCGCCATGACCGATCGCTGGACGCCCGTGGACCAGTACACGGGCGGTGCCGAGCATGCCGTGATGCACCTCCTGTACAGCCGCTTCTTCACCAAGGCGATGGCGGACATCGGCCTGGTCCGCGATCGCGAGCCGTTCAAGCGCCTGTTCAACCAGGGCCAGATCCTGGGTGCCGACGGCGAGCGGATGAGCAAGTCGCGCGGCAACGTCCAGGACCCCGACGAGCTGGTCAGCCGGTACGGCGCTGACACGGTCCGGCTGTTCCTCATGTTCATGGGCCCGTGGGACCAGGGCGGCCCGTGGAGCCCGACCGGGATCGGTGGCGTCCACCGGTTCCTGAACCGGGTCTGGACCCTGATCCTGGACGGCCACGGCCGCGAACCCGGCGATCCGAACGCGGGCTCCCTGCCGGCCGGCGAGACCGAGGCGGACGCGATCCGGACCATCCGGGCGGCGGCGCACCGGACCCTGCGCGACGTCACCGCGGACTACGAGGGCTTCCGCTTCAACACGATGATCGCGAAGCTGATGGAGCTGTCGAACACGCTCTTCCACTACCGCGGGACGGTGGCCGCCGGCACACCGGCCTGGGATGAAGCGACCGGCCTGCTGCTGCTGATGCTGGCGCCGGCCGCTCCGCACATCACCGAGGAACTCTGGACGCGCCGCCTGGCGGCCAGTGGGGTTCCCTGGACGTCGATCCACACCCAGTCCTGGCCAGAGCTGGACGTCGCCGCCACCGCGGAATCGACCCGCGAGATCCCCGTCCAGGTGAACGGGAAGCTGCGCCATAAGGTCGTCGTTGCCGCAGACGCGTCGGTCGCCGACATCGAGGCGGCCGTGCTGGCAAGCGAGCGGATCCGCGAGATCCTGGGTGGCAAGGCGCCTGACCGGATCATCGTCGCGGGCGGCGGCAAGCTCATCAACCTCGTCATCCGGTGATCCGGGCGCGAGTCCCGCCGATCGCGCTGATCGTCGTGGGACTCGCACTGACCCTTGGGCTCGCGAATGTCTGGCTGACCGCCGGCTCGCGGACCACCGGCACGTGGGCCGCCCAGACCTTCCTGGTCCTGCTCGCCATCGCGATGCTGGCCATCGCCGGGGCGGTGACCCTCGACCCGCGACCCATCGTCCTGCGCCGTGCGCTGGCCGGTTCCGCCCTCGTCTGGCTGGTCATCCTGGGCGGCACGCTGGCCGCCCTCCTCTACACCGGCAGGCCGGACACCGCCGCGGCGGTGGTCGGAGGGCTGGCCGTCATCGATGCCGTCGCGCTCGTGGGTCTCATGCTGACGAGCGGCCCGATCTCCACCGGTCCGACGGATCCGCTGGGACGGTTCGGGGCGGTCATCGTGTTCGCGGCCGCCATCCTGATGGCCACCGGTGCCGCGGTGCTCCTGTTGAGCCTCGTCAGGTCGGTCTATCGGATCGTCACCCAGGGCGACTCGATCGACCGGCTGCCGTGGGGGATCGTGGTGCTGGTCATCGTGGTCCCGATCGTGCTGTTCGGGCTGGCGTCACTCGGGTCGCATCGGGCCGCGGGCGGGACGTTCTACGCACAACAATCAGCCAATCGCCGGAACACCGTCCTGCTCCTCATCAGCCTCGTGGGGATCGTGGCGGCGACCGTCGAGATCATCACGGTGAGCGTGACATTCGATCCGGTCCCGGCCCTGTGGGCCGCCGGCATCGCGGGGATGGTGGGCCTCGTCGCGGCGCTCGCCGCGAGCCGGTTCGGGTCGGCCCTCATCCTCGAGAGCGCGGGCGCGAAACGCGCGGACCCCGTGGAGGACGCGGCGCTGGTCAACGTCGTTCGAGAGTTGTCACTCGCGGCGAACATCCCGGAACCCGGCGTCTACATCATCGAGGACGGTAGCCAGAACGCCTTCGCCACGGGCCGCGACCCAAGTCGGGCGTCCGTCGCGGTGACGCGAGGGCTGCTCGATTCGATGGATCGCGAGCAACTCCAGGGCGTCATCGGGCATGAACTCGGCCACATCCGGAATCTGGACACGCGCTACGCCCTGTACGTGGCGGTGCTCGTCGGCCTGGTCGCCCTCGTCACCGATGGGTTCCTCCAGGTCGTCGTGGAAGGCTGGCAGAACGGGGCGTTCATCTGGACCGACGGCGACGACCCGGCCAGCACGATCACCGGGCTCGCGATGGGCCTGCTCGTCGGCCTGTTCCTGCTCATCATCGCGTCGCTCCTGCGCGTCTTCGCACCGCTGTTCTCCGCGCTCGTCCAGGCGTCTACCAGTCGCGAACGGGAGTTCCTCGCCGACGCGACGTCGGTCGAATTCACGCGCAACGCCGCAGGCCTGGAACGGGCGCTGGCCTCGTTGGCCGCGGACACCGACACCCTCGAGGCCGCCAACCGTGGGACCCAGCACCTGTGGTTCCGCAATCCGGTCAAGGCCGGCAGCGACCGCCGCGCCGGACTCCTCTCGACGCACCCGTCGCTCGGGGCCCGGATCGACCGCCTTCGCGCACTCCAGGGTCTCGCCCCGCTCGACGCGGACGGCACCTCGCCGACGGCCTCGGA
>CAZOHT010000020.1:27197-65705 GCA_964579825.1 uncultured Anaerolineaceae bacterium | reverse complement strand
CCAGCACAGGGTCGTCCTGGGCACTCGCGATGACCCCATGGAGTCGATCCGCTGGTTCTGAGCAGGGCCGGGCGCCTCGACCGACCGTCCGAGGGCCTCGACCGACCGTCCGAGGGCCTCGAGAGACCGTCCGAGGGCCTCGAGAGACCGTGGACCTCGGTGACACGCACACCGACCGGCGCGGGACCGCTTACGCCCGATGCTCACCCACGCGGGCGATCCAGGCGGAGTTGTCACTGAGTTCGTCCTTCGACTCGCGGGCCAGCAGGTCGACCAGGCAACGCTTGACGCTCTTGTCCTCGAACAGCGCGCGGTAGACCTCGCGCGCGATCGGCATCTCCACGCCGAGGCGATCGGCGAGGGCGAGCGCCGCCTGGACCGTGTAGGCACCCTCCGCCGTGCCCGGCAGGTCCGCCTCGATCTGCGCCCACGTCCGTCCCTTCGCCAGTTCTTCGCCCAACCGGTGGTTGCGCGACAGGCTCGATCCGCAGGTCGCGATCAGATCGCCCATCCCGGCGAGCCCGGCGAACGTCAACGGATTGGCCCCGGCGGCGATCCCCAGCCGCATCATCTCGGCCAGGCCCCGGGTGAGCAGCCCGGCCTTGCCGTTGTCGCCGAAGCCGATCCCGTCCGCCGCGCCGGCCGCGATGGCGATGACGTTCTTGGTCGCCCCGGCCAGCTCGACACCCAGGATGTCCTGGTTGACCCACATGCGGAAGCGCCGCCGCGCGATCCTCGCGACGATCCGCTCGGCGAGGGCGGGATCCGTTGACGCCACGACGGCGGACGCCGGCAGGTTGCGTGCGACCTCCGCGGCCAGGTTCGGGCCGGAGAGCGCGGCGATCCGGCCCGGCGCGATGCGGGCACTCTCCGCGATGACCTCGCTCATCCGGAGCAACGTGACACGTTCCAGTCCCTTGACCACGGACAGCACGTCCGCCGAGGCGTCGAGGTCGGGCGCACACGCGGCCGCCGTCGAACGCAGGTGCGAGGACGGCGCCGCGAAGACCACGAGATCCGTGGCCTCGGCCAACGCGGACGGATCAGCGGTGGCCACGACGGAACGACCCAGGTCGATCCCGGGGAGTCGGCGCTCGTTCCGGCCCGTGGCCCGGATCTCGGCGGCCGTCGCCTCGGAATGGCACAGGAGCGTGACCGGCTCGACTCGGGCGATCACCCGGGCCAGGGTGGTCCCCCACGCCCCCGCACCGACGACCGCGACGAGTGGCCCGCCCATCAGTGGCTCGAGCCGGGCCGATCCGGCGCCTTGGCCCGCGCCTCCGACCCGCCCGACTTCGTCAGGCTCGGCTTCGTCGGACTCGGCTTCGTCGGACTCGGCTTCGCGGGACTCGGCTTCGCGGCGCCCGTCTTCGGCTTGCTGCCCTTCGACATGCTCGCCTTCGGCCCGCCGGCGCGTCCTGGATTCCGCTTGTGGCGCGGCAGTTTCACCGACGTCCGGTCGCGGAAGACCAGGCGGATCGGCGTCCCATCGAAGCCGAACGTCTCGCGCAGCCGGTTCTCGAGATAGCGCCGATAGCTGAAGTGCACGGAGCTCGCGTCCGAGGCGAAGAACACGAACGTCGGTGGCGCGACGGCCGCCTGGGTGGCGTAGAAGAGCTTGGGGCGGCGACCGCGCACGATCGGCGGCGGGAACCGTTCGGTCGAGTCCGTCAGGAGCCGGTTGAGCTCCCCCGTCCCGATCCGGCGACGACGCTCGCCCCAGATGTCGACCGCCGCCTCCAACACGCGCCCGACCCGCTGGCCGGTCTTCGCGCTGATGGAGATGATCGGGGCGAAGTCGAGGAATGGGACCTCGTTGCGGATCCAGGAGGTGTACTGGTCGAACGTGCGGTCCGTCTTCTCCTCGAGCAGGTCCCACTTGTTGACCGCGATGACGAGGCCCTTGCCCTCCTCGACGACGTAGCCCGCGACGTGGGCGTCCTGCGAGGTGAGCCCCTCGACGGCGTCGATTACGAGGACCGCGACGTCGGCTCGCCCGAGCGCCCGCAACGCCCGCAGCGTGGAGTACTTCTCCGCCGCCGGGCCGGAGGCGACCTTGCCACGACGACGGATGCCGGCGGTGTCGATGAGGACGACCTCGCTCCGGCCCCAGGCCAGCCGCGTGTCGATCGCGTCCCGCGTGGTGCCGGGCACGTCCGAGACGATCGCCCGATCCTCTCCGAGCAACGCATTGACGAGGCTGCTCTTGCCGACGTTGGGGCGCCCCACAAACGCGATCGCGGCGGGTTCGCCATCCTTCTCGGCCGCCATCGCGGCGTCCCACTTGGCTGCCTCGGTGTCCTCCGGGGAGCCGGGTTCGCCGGCATCGTCCGCGTCGGAATCCTCGGCCTCTGGGTCGCCCACCACGTACGGCTCCAGGTGGCCGGCGGCGACCTCCTCGGCCCATGCCTCGGCCTCGGCTTCGCGGGCCTTGCGCGCGATCTCCTGCTCGGTCTCCGGCGGGAGCGCCCAGACGAGCGCGTCCATCAGGTCGCCGGTCCCGCGACCATGGGCCGCCGAGATGGCGTACAGCTCGTCCCAGCCCATCGAATAGAACTCGGCACCCTCGAGCTCGCGTCGCTCGTTGTCGGCCTTGTTGACGGCGATCACGATGGGGGCCTTCGCGCGACGCAGGATCTCGGCGGCCTCGGCATCGGCGGCGGTCAGGCCGACCGCGGCGTCCACCACGAACACGATGACGTCGGCTTCGCGGATGGCCAGTCGCGCCTGGTCCTGGACGCGAGCCTCGATCGGGTCGTCCGGATCGATCTCCAGCCCGCCGGTGTCGACGACGACGAATCGCCGACCATTCCACTCGGCGTCGCCGTAGAGTCGGTCGCGGGTGGTCCGCGCCCGGTCCTCGACGATGGCCGTGCGGCCGCCGACGATCCGGTTGAAGAGGGTGCTCTTGCCGACGTTCGGGCGTCCGACGATCGCGACGAGCGGGATCCCGACTCGGGGGCCGGACACCGTCAGGCCGCGCCCGACGAGATCGGCGTGGCGGGAGAAGGGAGCGAGGTCGTCCGGCCGGCGGGCGTCGCGGCCTGCTCGAGCGCGGCGAGCGCGAGTTCGTGCGCCCGGGCCCGGGTCTCGGGCGTCCCGGCGAACTCGAGGATGTGCTCGGTCACGTCGCGCAGGTCCTCGATCGGCGTGGAGGTGCCACCGGTGACACCGACGACGGTCGCGTCGGCGAAGACGGCGGGGTCGGCCAGGTCGTGGACGCTCTCGATCTGCACGGCCCGCGTCCCGGCGATCTCGCACAGGCGGGTCAGTTCCTTCGTGTTGGCGCTGGACCGACCGCCGACGACGACCATCAGGTCCACCTCGCGGGCGAGGTCCATCGTGTCCTCCTGCCGGCGGATGGTGACCGGACAGACCGTGTTCACGATCTTGAGCTCGTGGGCCCGCGAGACCATGAAGGCCGCCAGCCGCTCGAACTTCCAGGGCGGCTGGGTGGACTGGCTGATGAGGGCCATCCGCTTCCGCCGCGGGATGGCCGCCTCCCACTCGTCCTCCTCGTCGACGACGATCGCATCCGGGGCGAAGCCGAGGAGCCCGACGACCTCGGGGTGCTTCGGCGTCCCGAGCAGGACGATCGTGTAGCCCTCGTCGACGAGACGGCGCAGCTCGCGCTGCTCCTGGATGACCCAGGTGCAGGTCCCGTCGATGATCTCGAGTCCGCGATCGTTGGCTCGCTCCAGCACGTCCGGACGGACGCCGTGGGCGCGGATGACGACGGCCGCCCCGTGATCCACGTCGTCGAGCTGGTCGACCGTCTGGATCCCCAGGACCTGCAGCTCGCGCACGACCCCTTCGTTGTGCACGACCTGTCCGAGGGTATGGGTCGACTTGCCGGCGGCCGAGGCCTCCTTGGCCTTGTCGATCGCTTCGCGGACCCCGTAGCAGAACCCGGTCCGCCTCGCGATGCGGACTTCCTCGACCATGTTCACGTCCCGATTATGGCATGGGGTCCCACCGACCCCGCTGCCCTACCCTTCGGGCGCGAGGTCGGGTGGGATGGCGGAGGGACCGTCGGTCGCGGCGCCGTCGGCTGGCGGGTCGGCGTAGAAGCCTCGCAACTCGGGCGGCAGCAGGTCCGCGATCCGGCGCATGAGGATGGTCGTCGCGACGGCCTTGACGGCCCGCTTGTCCGTGTCGGGCGGGACGAGGTCGCCGAGGACGAACGGTTCGCCGATCCGGGCCGTCACGCGGCCGCCTGGGTGCGGCAGCTTCTGGCCCTTGGGCCAGACGCGGTGGGACCCGGCGATCCCGATCGGGACGATCGGCGCGCCGCTGCGTAGGGCCAGGACCGCGACGCCGTCGCGCGCTTCCTGGAGCGCGCCGGTCGGGCTCCGCGTCCCCTCCGGGAACACGAACAGGACGCCGCCGTCGGCGAGGATCCGCGATGCCAGCCGGAAGGCTTCGACATCGGCCTTGGAGCGATCGACCGGGTGGACGCCGCCATTGGTCGCCAGCCAGCCCAGGAACGGCCAGTCGAACAGCTCCTTCTTGCCCATCCAGTGGATCCGCCGGCCCAGCCTGGGCATCAGCCACGACCCGACGATGGGACCGTCCAGGTTGGACGCGTGGTTGCAGGCCAGGATGAGCGGACCGTCCTGCGGGATGCGGTCGAGCGCTCCGATCGTGGTCACCCGGGTCATCGAGCTCGCGAAGATCCGGCCGCCGAGCGCCGTGGCGCGGATGAGCGGCGTGATGGTGTGCTCGAGCGGCTCCGTCCCCGCGGCGGCCGACGTCGGGGTGGGCGGCGTCGGGGCAGGCGCGGCCGGGGGCGACGTGGTCATGCCGAGCGGGCCTCCGCATCGCGGATCGCGCCCACGACCGCGTCGACCGTGTCCTCGAACGTGTTCCCATCGGTCGAGATGATCCGAGCGTCCGTCGCCGGCCGAAGGGGCGCGACCGGTCGCGTGGCGTCCAGCTCGTCGCGACGACGCAGCGCCTCGAGGATCGCCTGGGCCTCGTCGCTCGACGGATCCAGGCCGCGCTCCTCGGTCCGGCGCCGAGCGCGCTCCTCGACCGAGGCGTCAAGGTAGAGCTTGAGGTCCGCATCGGGCAGGACGACCGTGCCGATGTCCCGTCCCGCCATCACGATGCCGCCGGTCGCGGCGAGCGAGCGCTGGCGTTCCAGGAGGGCGAGACGCAGTTCCGGGATCGCCGAGATGGCCGACACGGCGCCGTCCACGGCCGGCTCGCGGACGTCGTCGGTGTGGTCGGTCCCGTCCACCATCACGCGGGCGAGTCGCCCCTGGGCGTCCGGCGCGAGGTCCACTTCATCTACCAATCCTCGGACCGCGTGCGGGTACGACGCCGAGAGATCCCGCGCGAGGGCCAGCCAGGTCACGGCGCGGTAGAGCAGTCCCGTGTCGCAGAAGCGGTAGCCGCACTCGAGCGCGGCGGCCGCCCCGACGCTGCTCTTGCCGGACGATCCGGGTCCGTCGAGCGCGACCACGAGCTTGCGCTGGGCGCTGCGGCTCGACGCGGTCATGCCGGCGGCTCCTTGATCCGCGCTCGTGACGACCCGCCGCCGGATCCGAGCCCCCGGACCTCGGGCGCCTTCAGCGGCCGAACGCCCCCGCTCGAGAGACCGTCGATGCGGACCGGACCGATGCGCACGCGCACGAGCCGGTCGATGGGTGCGCCGACCGCGCCGAACATCCGACGCAGCTGGCGCTTCCAGCCCTGCGCGAGCGTGGCGCGGTACCATGTCAGCTCGTCCGGGGCGGGCCGGAGCAGCTCGGCGAGCCGTCGGACTTCCGTGTCGGTCATCGAGCGCAGGCCGCCCAGCGTCGCGAGGCCCTCGTCAAGCTGGATCCCGGCCTTGAGCGCATCCACCCGCTCCCCATCCAGGCGCCCGCGCAGGCCGATCGCGTACTCGCGCTCGACGCCGTAGCGCGGATGGAGGACACGTTCCGACCATTCGCCATCGTTCGTCAGGATCAACAGGCCCTCGGAGTCCAGGTCCAGGCGCCCGACCGGATAGAGCCGGGCGCCATCCGGGACGAGCGCCGTCGGCAGGTAGTCGAGCACGGTCCGCTCGGCGTGTCGGTCGCGGACGGTGGAGGTCACGCCCGCCGGCTTGTGCAACAGCAGGTACGTCTTCTGGGTGGTGGCCCCGATGACCCGACCGTCCACGGCGATGATCGCCTTCTCGGCGTCCACCTGGGTGCCGATCCCGGCCGGCTTCCCATCCACGGTGACGCGGCCGTTGGCGATGAGCACCTCGGCCTGGCGCCGCGACGCGACGCCGGACGCGGCGATGACCTTCTGGAGGCGCTCGAGCGCCATCAGTCGGGATCCTCGCCGAACAGGGGCTCCGTCACCGGCTCGTCGCCCTCGTCGGCCAGGCGCGCGGCCACCTCGACGTCGAGCGGCGGGAGCTCGTCCAGGCTCGTCAACCCGAAGCGCTCCAGGAACTCGAAGCCGGTGCCGTACAGGTACGGCCGTCCGGGCGCCTCGGACCGGCCGAGCTCGACGACCAACCGGCGATGGAGCAGCGTCCGGATCGTGTAGTCGGAGTCCACGCCACGGATCCGCTCGATGGCGGACTTGGTCACCGGTTGGCGGTAGGCCACGATCGCGAGCGTCTCGAGCGACGCGTTCGAGAGCCGCACGGCGTCCGCCCCGATGTAGCGAGCCACCAGCGCCCCACCCTCCGGCGCCGTCGCCAGTTCGACGCGATCGCCGTCGGTCACCAGGCGGATGCCGCGGTCGCGGAGCGAGACCTCGAGGTCACCGAGGCGGGCGTCGACGGTCTCGCGATCCGCGCCCGCGGCCGAGGCGATCTCGCGGCGGGACAACGGTCGCTCCGCGACGAAGAGGAGCGCCTCGAGGGCGGCCTCGGTCAGCTCGATCGGCGCGAGGGTCTCGTCCGTCATCCGACCGTCGTCATGCGAACGACTCCAGGGTCTCGTCGAGTGGCTCGTCGTCCGCGACGTCCCCGACCCCGGCCGCGGCTCGTTCCTGGGCGGTCGTCGTGCGGGCGACGATCGGTCCCCACGGCTCGGCCTGCTCCACCACGATCTCGCGTCGCTTCATGAGCTCCAGCATGGCCAGGAACGTGATCGCGATGACCACCCGGTCGCGGACACCGGCGAGCAGGTCCTGGAGCACGACCGTCGGGGCATCGCGGAGCGCGTCGCGGATGATCGCGGCCCGTTCGGTGATGGTGATGGTGCGGGCCATGACCTCGGGCGGCAGCTCCACCGGCGGGGCGATGACCGCGAGGCGCAGCAGCGCGCGAGCCAGCCGCGTCGGGTCCAGGGTGGGACCATCGCCGGGACGGGCACCCGCGATGGCCGCGGCGTGGGCGGCACCCGGTTCCCGTCGGAACAGCCCGATCCGCTCGAGCGCCCCCGCCGCCAGCCGGAGGCCGGCGTCGCGATGGGCACGGTACAGGAGGAGTCGCGCTCGAAGCTCGGCTTCCGGGTCGATCCCGTCGTCGGCAAGGGCCGTCGGATCCGCAGCCGGCCGTCGCGGCAGCATCGCTCGGCTCTTGATGAGGATGAGCTGACTGGCGACCGCCACGAACGAACTGACGTTGCCGAGTCGATCCGCATCCAGGGTCGCCAGGGCATCGAGATACGCTTCCGCGAGCCCGCCGAGCGGGACGGTCAGGACGTCGAGCTGGCGGGCCTCGATGAGCGACAGCAGGAGCGCGAGCGGTCCCTCGAACTCGGCGACCTGCACCTGGAGGGCGGACTCGGGCCGGCGGCCCTCGCCGAACCGGACGCTGGGCGATGTCGCGAGCGCCGCGCGGATCGCCGGCGGCGGCGTTCCGGCCTCAGCGAGGTCTGCCGAACCGAGGCCGATCCCGGGGGCCATGACCGGCACGCCGACGAGCTCGGTCCCGTCCGCGTCCATCAGCCGGCCTCCATCAGTTCGCCTCGTCCGCGAGGCGCAGCTGCTCACCGACGGCGTCGCGCGGGTCGTCCTGGTACCGGATCAGCTCCACGGTCCGTGGCGAGCATCCGGCGTCGGCCGCCAATGCCGCCGACAGGTCGGCATGGTCTCGCAGGCGCTCGAGCGTCGCGTCCATGCCCGGCCAGCGGCTCGCCACGCGCGGGATCGACGGTCCGAACGCCTGGCCCAGGGAAAACGTCACCCGGGGCCAGACGCCCGTATCGCCCTTGCCCGCGTCGTGGAGGAGCCCCGCGACGAGGACCTCCCGATCGCGGACGCCGGCGGCGCGCAGGGAGGCGACGACATCCAGGCCGTGACGCTGGTCCGCGACGTGCATCGAGTCGAACAGCCTCCGTTGTGCCGGTGTGGTCCAGCCGGCCAGGACCGCCCGCTCCTGCGGTCTCACCTTCGCCCGCAGATGCGCCCGGAACTGACGCGCCTTAGAGACCCAGAAGGAAGTTGGTGACATTCCCGATGACCGCCCCGAGGTACTGGCCGCCGAAGAAGATGAAGAACAGCAGGATGAACAGCCCGTACTGGGTCAGGAACGGGCGGATCTGCCAGGCGTACCGCAGCGGGAGGAACCGGAACAGCAGACTCGCCCCGTCCAATGGCGGGATCGGCAGGAAGTTGAACACCGCGAGCATCACGTTGTAGACGACGAAGTAGTAGAGGACCTCCCAGACGAGGTTCGGCAGGTCGAACCCCGCCGCGAGCAGGCCTCGGAAGACGAGCGCGACGACGCTGGCCATGATCAGATTGGACGCCGGACCGGCGAGCGAGACCAGGACCTCGCCGTTGCGACGGTCGCGCAGGTTGCCCGGGTTGACCGGGGTCGGCTTGGCCCACCCGAAGACGAAGCCCGTGCCGGCCAGCACCGAGACGATCAGGAACAGGCCGCCGATCGGGTCGAAGTGGACGACCGGGTTGAGCGTCAGGCGCCCGAACATCTTGGCCGTCGCGTCGCCCGAGCGGTAGGCCACGAACGCATGGGCGAACTCGTGGACGGGGAATCCGACCAGCAGGAAGATCGCGATCAGGATGAACTGCTCTGGCGAGATAAGGCTGTTGAGATCCACGGACACCTCTGCGGATGGGCCCGCGTATCGTAGCCGGGCGGCGCGTTCGCCGGCCTGCCGCCTTGGGTGCGTCTACAGCCGGCTGAGCAACTCGGTCTTCTTCGCTTCGTACTCCTCGACCGTGATCGCGCCCCGATCGCGCAGGTCGGCGAGATTGTTGAGGGTCCGTGTCACCTCGTCCGGGCTGAGGTCCGTGTCGACCGCCTTCGTCTCGTCCAGGCCGTCGTCGATGGCCGGGGCCACGGACGCCCCAGCGGCCGGTGCGACCGCGGGTGCGACCGCGGGTGCGACGGGCGCCGGCGCGGACGCCATCGACGTCTCTCGCATCGGCGGCGCCGGCTGCCCGGCCCGCTCCATGTCGAGTTCGTACTCGTGCTTCGCATCGAGCATCTTCTTCTTGAAGGTGATCGGACCCTTGATCATGCGGAACTCCTCGATCCCCGCTTCCGCGGCGGTCAGGACGCGCAGGTCCCCGAAGTCGAACATCCGCCCGAAGATGGACTGGCTCAGGACAGCGTCGTTGATCTTCTCGAGCGAGCTGTCGGTCGCGGTCCGGTTGAGGACGCCGGAGACCTGGATGACCCGCCGGTTCGTGAGGACGTACTCCTGGTTCACGTAGCGCAGCGCCGTCCAGGCGAAGACCGCCAAGCCGCCGATGTACATGACGAGGACCGCGTAGAAGAGGAGCGTCTTGAGCGTGCCGGAGATCCCGTCGGCGCCCATGTTGCCGCTGATCCAGAGCAGCAGCGTCGCCAGGATGACCGCGAGGATCGTCCAGCGGGCGCCCCAGATGAAGATGAACGGATGCTGCTTGTTGCGATGGGTGATGTGCTCGCCCGTGGACAGCAACCCGTCGGCGTAACTCATGCGTGTGCTCCCTCGTTATGCGCGCGGATGGGCCCGGCGGTAGACATCGCGGATCCGCTCGCCGGTGACGTGGGTATAGAGCTGCGTGGTTGAGATACTGGCATGCCCGAGCAACTCCTGGACGATGCGCAGGTCCGCGCCACCCTCCAGGAGGTGGGTCGCGAACGAGTGGCGCAGGGTGTGCGGACTCACCCGATCGTCCAGGCCGGCCCTGACGGCGGCGGTCTTCACCGCGCTCCAGGCCTGCTGCCGGGCGAGTCGGCGGCCGCGATCCCCGACGAACAGCGGACCGCCGCGGATGAGCTGGACATGATCGCGGGCGAGGAACCGCTCGCGCGGACCGGCCATCCAGTCGTCCAGCCAGTCCTGGGCGACGTCGCCGATCGGGACGAGCCGCTCCTTGTCGCCCTTGCCGATGACCCGGACGAACCCGCCGGCGCTCGAGAGATCCTCGCGATCGAGACGGAGGGCCTCGCTGACGCGCAGCCCCGCAGCGTAGAGGAGCTCCAGGAGCGCGCGGGAGCGGACGTGGCGGTCGTGGTCGGGTTCGCTCGGGTCGTCGCCGCCCGCCGCCTCCAGCAGCCGTTCCGTCTCGTCCACGGTCAGTGTCTCGGGCAGGAGGCGCTGGGGCTTGGGCAGCTGGACGTGCGCGGCGATGTCGCGCTCGATCAGGCCCTCCCCGTAGGCGAAGCGGTAGAACCCCTTGAGCGCGGCCGCGCGGCGTCGCAGGCTGGACGGCGCGAGGCCGGGATCGCCCGGACGGCCGCGTCGGGTCCGGGCCGCCAGGTAGTCCACGGCGGCATCCGGGGTCGTCGCCCAGCGCCGCGCGGAGCCGCGCGCGTCGGCGAAGTCGCCGAGATCCCCGCGATAGGCTCGGATCGTGGCGGCTGACAGCCCACGTTCGGCCTGCAGGTAGGTCAGGTAGTCCTCGATGGCACGATCCAACCCGGTCGTCACCATCCGCCCCGGCTCACCCGACCCGCCTCACCCGACGCCGGCGGCCTCGCCGCGCCAGGCCTCGGCACGATCCAGGAGCTCGCGAGCCGACGCCATCGTGGCCTGCCCCCCGCCTTCACCGCCGAGCATCTGGGCGAGCTCGACGATCCGGCCCTCGCGATCGAGCGCCTCGACCTCGGTCACCGTCCGCCCGTCGCGCTCGCGCTTCGCGATCCGGTAGTGGACATCCGCGTGGGCGGCGATCTGGGGCAGGTGCGTGACGCACAGGACCTGGTGGCGACGACCAAGCGCCCACAGGCTTCGACCCACCGGATCGGCGCTCCGTCCGCCGATGCCGGCATCCACCTCGTCGAAGACGAGCGTCGGCGTGTCGTCGGCCTCGGCCAGGACCTGCTTGATGGCGAGCGCGACGCGCGACATCTCGCCGCCCGAGGCGATCCGGGCGAGCGGGCGGGCCGGTTCACCGGGGTTCGGCGCCAGGACGAAGACGACGAGGTCCGCCCCGGCGGCATCGAACGCGCACGCGTCGCCGTCGAGCTCGATCGCGGGCTCATCCGGAGCTGCCGGTCGACGGCCGAGCGAAACGCCGAAGATCCCCGCCGGGAAGCCGAGCTCCACGAGCACGGCCGCGACGGCGTCGGTCAGTGCTTGTGCGGTCGTCACACGAGCCGCGGACAGGGCGGCGGCGTGCACGGCGACGGTCGCGAGGAGTCGTGCGTCGTCGGCCTCGCGGCGGGCCCGCTCTCCTTCGAGGCCACGCAGTCGCTCCGCTTCCGCCGCGGCGCGCTCGCCGTGGGCGATGACCGTCGCCTCACCCTCGCCGTAGCGCCGCTCGAGCGCATAGATGACGCCCAGGCGCTCTTCCAGCGCGGCGATGGCGCGCGGGTCGTGTTCGACGCTGTCGGCGAGCGTGCGCGCCTCGGCGGCCACATCGGCAAGTTCAGCCTCCAACCCGGCCAGGCGCTCGACGAGCGGCTCGAACCGGGGATCCACCCGGGCGACCGAGCGCGCTTCGCGCAGCGCCTGGGCGGTCGCCTCGCGGGCGCCGCCGGGCTCGCCGGTGAGGGCGTCGTGGACGAGCGAGGAGCCTCGGGCGATCGACTCGCCATGCTGCCCGGCCGCCAGGCGTCCGCGGATCTCGTCCGCCTCACCCGGGCGGAGACGAGCCGCGGCGATCTCGCTGGCCTCGTACTCGGCCAGTTCCAGGCGCCGAACGAGTTCGTGCGGGCTGACCGACAGGTCCGCCATGGCGGCCCGGTTCTCCCGCCAGGCGGCGACCGCCGCGGCCATCGCCGCGCGCAACGTCCCGTGGCCGCCGTAGCCGTCCAGCAGGTCGCGTTGCCAACGCTCGTCGAGGAGGCGCTGCTGGTCGTGCTGGCCGTGGATCTCCACGAGCGACCCGACCTCCTCCGCCAGGCGCGCCGCGGTGACCGTCGCGTCGTCCAGGCGGGCCGTGGACCGCCCATTGGCGGCGACCTCGCGAACGGCGATGCGCGGTTCCGGTCGGTGGTCGAAGAGCGCCTCGACGCGGGCCGTCTCGGCGCCATGGCGGACGAGGCTCGTGTCGGCACGCTCGCCGAGGGCCAGCCCGAGGGCGTCGATGATCAGGCTCTTGCCCGCCCCGGTCTCGCCCGTGATGACGTTCAATCCGGCCCCGAGCTGGAGGCGGAGGCGGTCGATCAGGGCCAGGTCCGTGACCGTCAGTTCGAGCAGGCGCCCGGCCCGATCGTCGCTCATCGACCGGCCCTCACGACGGCAGCAGCTCCACCTTATGGCGGAGCAGGTCCCAGTACGACAGCGCACCGGCCGGCTCGACGAGCCGGATCGGCCGCTCCACGGCACGGACCTCGACGACATCGCCGACCTCGAGCCGGAGGTCCTCGCGGCCGTCGATCGACACGAGCGCTTCGAGTGCATCCACGACCGTGCAGCGGACGACCTGCCTCGGGCTCACGACGACGGAGCGGAAGGCCGACAGGTAGGCGGCGATCGGCGTGATGATCAGGTTGCGACTGACCGGATCCACGATCGGGCCCCCGGCCGAGAACGAGTAGCCGGTGGAACCCGTCGGGCTCGACACGATGAGTCCATCGGCGAGGAACGTGGCGAGATGCGTCCCGTCGATGGCGACATCGAGCCGACAGACCCGGGCCAGGGACCCGCGGGCGACCACGATGTCGTTGAGCGCGACGTGGCGGTCGCCGTCGATCGGCTGGTCGCCGCGCAGGATCCGGCCCTCGAGCGCCATCCGTTCATCGATCCCGTAGTCGCCGGCCACGACGAGGGCCAGCACCGACTCGAGTTCACTGGCTTCCGCCTTCGAGAGGAACCCGACCTTGCCGAGATTGACGCCGAGGATCGGCACGTCCACCTCGGCGACCGCCCGGATCGCCCGCAGGAACGTGCCGTCGCCGCCGAGGACGAACACGACATCGGTCGTCGGCAACTCCGCCAGCTGGCCGGCCATGTCGGCCGCCTGGAGGGTCCAGTGCTCGAGGCCGCGGACACGACACCAGCCGGCGGCCCGCTCGGCCAGCTCGATCGCATCGGCGTTCGTCGGGTTGTAGGCGAACCCGATCCGCTTGACGGTCATGCGTCGACCACCTCGGCGATGCGATCGGCGATCTCGGCACAGCCCGGGCCGGGTGCCAGATGGAGCAGGAATTCCCGGTTCCCCTCCGGCCCGGTGATCGGCGAGGCGATCACGGCCCGTGCCCCCAGGCCGACGTCCGCGGCACTCGCGACGACCGCGTCGAGGACCTCACGATGGATCGCCGGGTCGCGCACGACGCCGTGGTCCGTCCGTCCGCGGCCGGCCTCGAACTGCGGCTTGACCAGCGGCACGATCGCGCCGCCGGGCGCCAGGGTGGATGCCACGGGACCCAGGATCAGGGCGAGCGAGATGAACGAGACGTCGATCGAGACGAGGGCGACCGGTTCGGGAAGCGTGGCGGCGGTCAACGTCCGGGCGTTGGTCCGCTCCATCGACACGACCCGCGGGTCCCGCCGGAGCGATTCGGCCAGCTGTCCGCGACCCACGTCCAGAGCGTAGACCCGCGTCGCGCCGCGCTGCAACAGGACGTCGGTGAAACCGCCGGTCGAGGCCCCGACATCCAGGCAGACCGAGCCCGCCGGATCGATCTCGAAGGCATCCAGCGCGGCCGCGAGCTTGTGGCCCCCGCGGCTCACGTACGGACTGGGCTCCAGCACCGTGACCTGGACATCCGCCGCGATCAGGTCGCCGGCCTTCCGGTCCAGGCGAGCGGCATCGCCGTCGCCGACCCGGACCTTGCCCGCCATCACCAGCGCCTGGGCCCGGCTGCGCGACTCGACGAGACCGCGCTCCACGAGCAGCTGGTCCAGGCGCATCCGTTCCGGTCGGGTCGAGGCCGTGGGACTCACGCGCCTATCGTGGCACAGCTCGCTGCACCGGGGATCACCCGGTCTCGGTGCCACCCCGGCCGAGGACCGGCTGGATGAGGAGCGCCCCGACGGTCGTGCACAGGAGAGCGACGCCCACCGTCAGCTGGACGGACCAGCGCAGGTCGCCGGAGATGGCCAGGGTCGCCAGGTAGGCGACCACCCAGCCGGCTGCGAGGACGGCGGCCACGACGACCAGGCGGGATCGATCGGCCCAGGGCCTGAGCTCCCGGACCGCGATCTCGGTGGCCACGGCCGCGACCAGGACGGCCGGCACGAACCGGAGCTCATCGAAGACCGCGGCGGTCAGGACGAGTGGCACGACCATGACGGCGACGAGCAGGCCGGTGGCCCGGACCCGGCGCTGCCAGGCGATGAGCACGACCAGCACCAGGGCCCCGGTCGCCAGCAACAGCCGGGCGACATCGAACGCGTCGTCCACGCCTCTCGCCACCGCGGCGGTCGCCTGCTCCTCCGGCGTCAACCGACGCGCCGACCAGAGCAGCGTCTTGCCATCGGCCGACCAGGCCTGGTTCGACAGCCAGATGCTGTCCCGCACGTCGTCGGTGTACTGGCGGACGAGCCCGGTGGACAGGATGATCGTGCAGACCTCGGTGACATCGGTCTCGGCCGGACCACTGCACAGGAAGGCGATCGTCCGCCCGTCGGGCGACCAGCTCGGGTTCCAGGCCTGGCCGTCCGAGTTCGTGATCTGCCGCAGGTCGGACCCATCGATCGCCACCGAGTACAGCTCGTAGTCGCCGCCTCGGTCGCTGGTGAAGGCGATGCGCGACCCGTCCGGCGACCAGGCGGCCGTCAGGTCCTCGGCGGGGTCGTCGGTCAGCCGGCGACTCTCGCCACCCGCGGCCGGCATGATCCACAGTTCGGACTGGCCGAGGTGGCTCGAGTGGTAGACGATCTCGCGGCCATCCGGCGACCACGAGGGCCCGCCTTCGACGCCGGCCGCGTCCGTGAGCTGCACCGGATCGCTGCCGTCGATCCCGACGACCCACAGGTCCCACTCGTCACCGGGCTGGCCGCGCGGTCCGGACCCGAGATCCAACCCATCCGGGCTGAGCGGCCCGAAGCCCCCGGGTGCCGGTGTCGGGGGCTCGCTGGCGACCGTCACGGCGCCGAGGTCCCGCTGGGTCGGCAGCATGTAGGCGATGCGCGACGAGTCGGGAGCCCATGACATCCAGGCCTCCACCCCGCGGCTCGACGCCAGCGACACCCGCCCGCTGCCGTCGGGCCGCATGAGGCTGAGGTCGGGACCCTCCCCGAACGCGATCCGCTGACCGTCAGGCGACCAGATGGCCTCGCGAGCCTGATTGCCGAAGGTCAGGTGGGTCGTCGTCCGGCGATCGACGGACTCGACCCAGACGCCCGACCACTGGTCGTTGGCGACGAGCTGCTGGCGCGTGGCGTCGCGAGCCGGACTCGTCGCCGCCGCCGGGACTCCGGCCAACGGCGACAGCGGCAGGATCGGGATCCACAGGGCGGCGAGCAGGAGCCCCCCAGCGAGCATCGCCGGGAGACGGCGGACGGCGGTGCGAGCCCGACTCCGACCGGGGTCGTCGGCGTCGGCACGGAGCGGTGCCAGGACGATCAGGACGAGTCCCAGCGGGATCAGCAGACCGGACAGCCGAACGGCTCCGCCGACCCCGTCGCCGGCATCCGGTGACCAGGGCGAGACGAGTTCCACGAGCGGATAGGCCGCGAGGATCCCGACGCCCACGACCACCGTCAGGTAACCGGACGGCAGGGCGGTCCGCCATGACTGTCCGCGCCGCATCGCCCGATCGGCGGACAGGACGACGACGAGGATGAGCCCGAGGAGTGCCGCGTACGCCGGGACGTGCCAGGACGTGAAGACGCGATCGTCAAGCTCGCCGCGAAGGTCGGCCCACAGGACCAGGTAGACGCCGACGACCAGGAGCGCCGTCACCGTGGTGACGAGGCCATCCATCCGGACGGATGCCGGCCGTGCCCGGACCACCGGTCGCGTCGCCACGGTGGGCACGTCGGCGTCTCGCGCGGGACTGACGGGGATCGTCATGCCAGCCTCCCGATCCCGCCCGGGGCACTCCGGCCGCCCGGCATCGGATCGGGGCTAGTCTACATGTCGCTATAGCGACCGTCGATAGTCGAAATCCCAGGCGCTGCGTGCTGCGGCCCCTGCGCGGAGCCATGACTGGCTCGTCGAGGCTAGGCGGATCGACGGGCCTTGGACGTCCCGGGAGTGGCCTGGAGCGCGGTCAAGGTCTCGAGCACCTGGGCGGCCAGACCCGGGGCGTCCAGGCGCAGGGTGCGCCGGAGATCGGTCACCGACCCGTGATCGACGAATCGATCGCCTGGGATGCCCACGACAT
Source organism: uncultured Anaerolineaceae bacterium (assembly GCA_964579825.1). Taxonomy (GTDB): domain Bacteria; phylum Chloroflexota; class Limnocylindria; order Limnocylindrales; family CSP1-4; genus SPCO01. Next base: position 49,096 of record CAZOHT010000020.1, on the reverse strand, counting down.
GGACGATGACGTCGCGCAGGGCCGGATCGGTCAGGCGGGCCTCCTCGAAGAGCTCCAGCACGCCGCTCCCGAACCCGCCGGTCACGACGCTCTCCTCGACCGTGACCACGAGTCGCTTGCCGCGGGCCTGGTCCAGGATCAGTTGGCCGTCGAGTGGCTTGGCGAACCGGGCGTTGATGACGCCCACGGACCACCCTTGGGCCGTCAGCGTCTCGGCGGCCTCCGAGACCCGCGCCACGATCGGCCCGAAGCCGACCAGGAGCACGTCGTCGCCCTCGCGCAGCACCTCGCCGCGCCCGACCGGGATGACCGACGGCTCGACGGAGGGCAGACCGAAGCCCGCGTCACGCGGGTAATGCAGCGCGAACGGATGGTCTTGCGCGAACGCCGTGTGGAGCAGCGAGCGAAGCTCCTGCTCGTCGCGCGGGCTGGCGATGACCAGGTTCGGCAGCTGGCGCTGGGCCGGGAGCGTGAACATGCCCTGGTGGCTCGTGCCGTCCTCGCCGACGAGACCGGCCCGGTCCACGGCGATCAGCACCGGCTGGTCGTTCTGGCAGACGTCGTGGACGGTCTGGTCGAACGCGCGCTGCAGGAAGGTCGAATAGAGCGCCACGACCGGTCGCATGCCACCGAGCGCCAACCCGGTCGCGAACGTCACCGAATGCTGCTCGGCGATGCCGACATCGAAGAACCGCTCCGGGTACTCGGCCTGGAAGCGCGCCATCCCCGTGCCGGTCGGCATCCCGGCCGTGATCCCGACGATCCGGCGATCCGTGCGCGCCAGGGCGATGAGCTCGTCGGCGAACACCGACGTGTAGTTGGGCGCCTTCTTCGGGGCCGCCACGACCGCGGCCGGCGGCGCCGCGTCGTCGGCCATCGATTCGGACGGCATCGGCCGGGCGGTCGCCGCGGGCGCGGTCGCGACCGCCGGCTCGCGCTTCTTGCCGTCGTAGGCGTCGACGGTCGGCGCGACCCCCATCGGCGGCAGCGCCGCCCCGTGGAACCCGATCTGGTCCGCCTCGGCGGGGCGGAAGCCTCGACCCTTCTGGGTCCGGACGTGGACGATGGTCGGTCCCGGCAGGTCCAGGGCCCGTCCCAGGGTCTCGAGCAGGGCGTGCATGTCGTGGCCGGGCACGACCCCGATGTAGGTCAGGCCCAGATCCTCGAAGAGCTGGCCCGGCTGGGCGAAGCTCACCACCGACTTGCGGAGCCGCCGGCTCCATTCGAGCGTCGTCGGACCCACGACCGGGATGCGCTCCACGGTGCGGTCGTAGGCGCCCTTGCCCTGGCGCCAGGCGTTCGACAGCTTGATCTGCGACAGGTACTTGCTGAAGGCGCCGACCGTCGGGCTGATCGACATCTCGTTGTCGTTCACGATGATGAGCATCTGGGTCTGGCGCTGGCCGATGTCGTTGAGCGCCTCGAGCGACAGGCCGCTCATCAGCGCGGCGTCACCGACGACGACCGCGATCCGCTCGAGGCCGTGGCGGATGTCGCGCGCCTCGGCCAGGCCCTCGGCGATCGACAGGCCGGTGCCGGCATGGCCGCCATCGAACACGTCGTGGGCCGATTCGGAGCGCCGCGGGAACCCGCCCACGCCATCGAGCTGCCGCAGCGTCCCGAACCGCTCCAGGCGACCAGTGAGGAGCTTGTGCGGGTAGGCCTGGTGGCCCGTATCCCACACGATGCGATCGCGTGGCGACTCCAGCAGGCGGTGCAGGGCGATGGTCAGCTCGACCACGCCGAGCGAGGACCCGAGGTGGCCGCCCGTCGTCGCGACGGTGGCGATGATCGTCTCGCGGATCTCGAGGGCCAACTGGGCGAGCTGGATCTCGTCCATGCCGCGCAGATCGGCGGGTGACTGGAGTTCGGACAGCATCGACATCGCGCGTCAGTGTAAACCTGTTCCCGGCAAGTCGCCAGTTTCTCCGGCGGTCCGCCGATGCTACGACGCGCGACCCACGGTCGATGCCACGTCGCCGACGCGCGACCTGGTCGGGACGCCTCGAGCGGCCGGTCGACGCGCCGGTCAGGCGTCGTCGGTGGCGTCTTCCGGGCGCACGTCGCGGGCCGAGATCGCCCCGCCGGCCTGGGCCATCAGCTGCTGGACCTTGAGCTCCGCCTCGGCGAGCAACCGCTCACAGCGCGCCTGGAGGGCGACGCCGCGCTCGTACAGCGCGATCGAGGCCTCCAGCGGCTGACCACCCGATTCGAGCTCCGCGACCGCCCGCTGCAGCTCGGCGAGGGCGTCGTCGAACGTCAGGGCATCGATGGCAGGGTCCGGAGTCGGGTCGGTCGGGGGGTCAGTCGTCGTCACTCGGTGCCTCGTCGTCGGGGTCCGCCAGCCGTCCGAGCCGCGGAGCGAGCAGCATACCGAACCAGATCCCGCCGGCCAGCAGCGCACCCGCGATCGCGATGAGAACGAGCGCCGCGACGAGCTGGGTCACGGCGCATCCGAGGTCGCCGGGAAGCTGCCACGCGCGACGCGCAGGTCCAGGCGCTCACCGGCGCGTGCCTCGTCGGGGTCGCGCACGATCGCCCCGTCCGAGGCGCGTCGGACGATGGCGTAGCCGCGTTCGAGGGTCGCCTGCGGGCCGAGCACGGTCAGCGCGGCGCCCGCCGTGGCCAGCTCGGATCGCGCGATCGCGGCCCGCCGCGCGCCGGCCTCATGCAGGACGCGCGTCCGGCCCAGGCGTGCCCGCTCCCCGGCCACGCGCGCTCCGGCGGCCCGCGTCGCCCGATCCAGCAACAGGCCGACCCGTTCACGCGAGACCGCGAGACGGGCCACCGGATCCGTCCGCTCGAGCGCGCGGCGTTCGGCTGCCAGTCGCCCGGTCGCGTCGGTCAGGCGACGCGCGGCGACGGCATCGAGGCGGCGGCGGGCGACGCCCAGGTTGGCGAGGTACTCGGCGCGGTCCGGCACGACGATCTCCGCGGCGGCGGACGGGGTCGGCGCCCGGACGTCCGCCGCGAAGTCGGCCAGCGTCACGTCCGACTCGTGTCCGACACCGGAGACGACCGGCAGCGGGTGGGCGACGACGGCCCGCACCACCCGCTCGTCATTGAAGGCCCAGAGGTCCTCGAGCGACCCGCCCCCGCGGGCCAGGATCGTGACGGTCGGCGCGTCGGCGCCGCGACCCTCGGCGTGCAGGCGGGCGACGTGGGCCTCGAGCCGGCGGAACGCCGCGAGCAGGCTCGCGGGTGCGCTCTCGCCCTGGACCTGGGCGGCCACCAGGACGACGCGAGCCAGGGGCCACCGGCGCCCCAGGACGTGGCAGATGTCCTTCCAGACGACGCCGGTCGGGCTGGTGATGACGGCGATGGTCGCGGGTCGCGGCGGGAGCCGACGCTTGCGCGCGGTGTCGAACAGTCCCTCGGCCGCCAGGCGGGCCTTGAGCGCCTCGAACCTGAGCGCGAGATCCCCCACCCCGGCCGGCTGGATCGACTCGACGTACAGCTGGAGCCCACCGTTCGGCTCGTACAGGTCCATCCGGCCGTGGGCCACGACGCGCAACCCGGTCTGCGCTTCGAACGCGGATCGGAGCCGGTCGTCGCGGAACCAGACGCATTGCAGCTGGCTGCGCTCGTCCTTGAGCGCGAAGTACGCATGCCCGGCGGATGAGATCGTGACGCGGCTGATCTCGCCCTCGACCCACAGGTCACCGAGGCGCGGATCGGACCGCACGGCGTCACGGATGGCGCGGGTGGCCTCGCTGACGCCCAGGATGCGGACGCCGAACGTGCCGGGCGCCTTGGGCGTGCCCTGGCCGGTCGCTCCCCCCGACGTCCCAGCTCCGGAGAGCCCGGTCCCGTCCACGATCGAATCCCAGCTCGGGAGCGCCCAGTCCGGCGGATCCGAGCTCGGCACGGCTAGACCCGGGTCTGGTATTCCCCGGTCCGCGTATCGATCCGGATGGTGTCCCCCGGCTCGACGAAGATCGGCACCTGGACGATGAGACCGGTCTCGGTCGTGGCGGGCTTGCGGGCCCCGCTCTGGGTGTCCCCGGCGAAGCCGGGCTCCGTCTCGACGACCGCGAGATCCACCGTGATCGGCACCTCGATCCCGATCGTCTCGCCCTGGTAGCTGGTCCGGTCCAGGGTCATGCCGTCCTTGAGGTACTGCGCCGTGTCGCCCAGCGCGTCGGCGGTCAGGGAGAACTGGTCGTACGTGTCGTTGTCCATGAAGTGGAAGTCGTCGCCGTCGCGGTACAGGAACTGGACGGGTCGCTTCTCCATGGACGCTCGCGGCCACTTCGTGCCGGCCTGGAACGAGCGCTCCACGGTCTGCCCGCGCTTGATGTTGCGCAGGGTGATGCGGACCTGGGCGGATCCCCGGCCCATCTTGATGTGGTGGTAGTCGAGGATCTGCCAGAGCTCGCCGTCGAGCTCGATGGCGACGCCCTTCTTGAGTTCACCGGTGCTGATCATGGGGGATGGGCTCCTGGAGAGCGCGCGGACGAGGCGGTCCGGCGGGTCGTGGACCGGGGTCTGGTGGCCCCGATCGTAGCAGAGGGGTCAGTCGGGACCGCGCAGCGCGCGAAGCCGGACCTCATACTCGGCGGTATCGATCTCGCCCCGAGCGAGCCTGGCCTTGAGTTCGCGGACTGCCGGATCCTCACGCGGCGGCATGGACCGACGGATCGCCCAGACCACGACGCCGATGATCAGGAGGGTCGTGATCAGCGGCACGATGACGCTGAGGGCGATGGTCGCTCCGATGAAGTCGCCCGGATCGAACGGCAAGGGATCCATGGTCGGAGAGCCTAGCGTCTCGCGGCGGGCCGCGGAAGGTCCGGCGAGCAGCCCCTACGCTCCGACGACGATCACCTCGCGCGGGAACCGGGTCAGACGGTCGACCCGCCCGGCCGCGCCGTCGAGCAGGACGAGATCCTCGATCCGGACGCCGGTCTCGTCGTCGAGGTAGACCCCCGGCTCCACCGAGAAGACCGTCGGGCTCGGCAGGGGCGCCGTGGAGGCGGTCTTGCCGAGGCTCGGCGCCTCATGGGTCGCCAGACCGATCCCGTGGCCGGTCCCGTGGCCGAAGTGCGCTCCGTGCCCGGCCGCCGCGATCAGGTCGCGTCCGATGGCGTCCAGGGAACGACCATCCGGCAGGGGTGGCCCCTCGAGCGACCCCGCGCCACCCGCGACGGCGTCCTCGATCGCTTCGATGACCGACGCCTGCGCGTGCGCGACGAGCTGATAGATCGCGAGATCGCGTTCCGTGGGTTCGCCGACGAACAGGGTCCGGGTCATGTCGCTGCGGTAGCCGGCGACCTGGGCGCCGAAGTCGAACAGGAGCACGGCTCCCGCCTCGACCGGACGGTCGCCGGGGGACCCATGCGGCAGGGCCGCCCGCGGCCCGGCCAGGCAGGCGACGTCGAAGGCGAGCGCTTCCGCGCCACGCGTCCGCATCAGCCACTCCAGCTCGAGGGCCAGGGTCGCCTCGGTCACGGCCGGGCGGATCGACGGCAGGAGGGCCGCCAGCGCCCGGTCGGCCACGGCACAGGCGGCCGCGATCCGCTCCAGCTCGGCTGGTTCCTTGACGGCACGATCCGCCTCCAGCCAGCCCTCGACCGGGACCAGTTCGACGTCAGGTGCGGCCAGGGCAAGGCGCTCCCAGGTCGCGTGCGAGACGGATCCGGCTTCGACCGCGACCCGGCGCGTCCCGACCGACGCGAGCAGGTCCGGCCAGCGGGCCGAGAGATCGTTGTAGGCCTCGGCAACGCGGGCGTCCGGCGCCTCGTCCCTCGCCTGGACCGTGTACCGCGTGTCGGCCAGCAGCACGACTTCGTCGCCGGTGACGAGGAACTTGCCCGAGTCGCCCGCCACCTTCTCCTCCCCGTCCCCCAGCGCGAACCCGGTCAGGTAGCGCGCGTGCTCGGGTCGGACCCCGAAGTAGGCATCCACGCCGGCTGCCTCGAACCGGGCTCGGAGCCGCGCCAGACGGGACGGCCGTGCGGCTCGGTCCGCATCGCTCCAGGCCAGTCGCTGTGCCGCGGACGGCGGGACCGCGAAGTCGGCCGGCACCGGCCAGGATGGGTCGGGCATCAGTAGCCGTACTTCTTCAGGTTGGCCTGATGCTCCTTGTAGCTCTTCGCGAAGTCGTGCGCTCCCCCGCCGTCCGGGATGGCGACGAAGTAGATGTAGCCATCCGCGACGTTCGGCTCGAGGGCCGCGTCGATCGACGGGAGGCTCGGCGTGGCGATCGGCCCGGGGATGAGGCCGGCCGTCTGGTAGGTCTGGTAGCCCTGCAGGGCCTTCGTCACGGCGATGTCCGCCAGCGGCGTGCCCGGGGGCGTCCAGAAGACGTACTTCTGCCAGTCATCGAACGGCATCTTGGCGAGCTTCATCGTGTCGATGGCGTAGAACACCGTCGGATCCGAGTTAAGGATCGGCGCGATGCCCTTGTAGCCGTCGATCCGGTTCTGGTACACGCCCGCGATCGTCGGCCGCTCGTCGTCGAGGACGGCTTCCCGCTCGACGATCGACGCAAGCGTCAGGACCTGGTAGAACGGCAGCCCGCGCTCCTTCGGGACGTTGAGGCGGTCCTCGCCGACATTCTCGTAGAACCCGTCGAGCATCAGGCGGATGAGCTCGTCGGCCGTCGTGTCCGGCAGGACGCGGTACGTGGCGGGCCACAGGAAGCCCTCGAGCGAGGCGCCCTTCGGCGCGTCCGCGAGGATCTCCTTGAGCCACGGGTAGTCGGCCAACAACGCGGCCGTCGGCTTCTTCGCGAGGTCGTAGAAGTCCTGGGGGTCCATGTCGAGCGGGAGCGTCTGCAGCTTGGCCGTGATCTGCTCGAGGCGTAGCCCGGTCCGCAGGCCGATGTCCACGTACTTGATCTCCGGCGCGGCCAGCAGGGCCTGGACCAGTTGCTCCGGGGTCATGTTCTTGCGCAGGACGAACGTGCCGACCTGCAGGTCACCGGTGAGGTCCTGGTCGATGGCGGTGAACACGAACGTGCGCGGGTCCACGAGCAGCCCCTCATCGGCCAGGCGAGCCGCGATCGTCGAGGCGGTGTCACCGGCCTCGACCACGAATTCCACCTGGGCCGGATCCGTGGACGCCGGCGTCACGAGCGCCGCCCCCAGGTCCTCACGAACGAGGTCCTTCACGAACGGGAGCTGGAGCGCCGCCGGGTTCTCGGCTGCCCACGACAGGACGGTGCTGTTGACGACCGGTCGCAGGGCGGTCAGGGAGACGACAAGGACGATGCCTGCCAGGACGAACGCGAAGATCAGGAACTTGACCAGGCCCAGGAACCCATGGGATCCGCCGCGGCCACCGCGCGAGCCGCGGCCGCCGTAGCGGGCCGGATCCGGGTAGACGGACATCGCCTCGGTCGCGTAGGCGTCCTCGTCGTAGGGGCGGGCGTGGGATTTCGGGTCGCGCGGGCCTCCGCCGGAGCGGATGGTCATGAAGGCCTCTCCTGGGGGTCTGGGGTCCGGGTGATGGACGCGCGACGTCCGGCCCGTGTGTCGAGTTCGTCCTGGAGGATGATCGCCGCCGCTTCGCGATCCACGCGGGCCCGATAGGCGTCGCGCTGGGTCTTCGACGGCGGACCACCGGAGCGACCGCGCTTCATCGGGCCGAGACGTGTCTCCGCCAGGTGACTGGTCAATCGCTCGTCCCGGAGGGTAACCCGAACCGCCAGAAGTGTCCCGATGGCGTCCGTCCAGGCCCGGGTGATGGCGGCCTGCGACCCTTCCTGGCCGGCGGCCTCGAGCGGCAGACCGACCACCAGCTCCGTGACCCCGTGCGCGTCGATGAGCGTGCGCAACGCGTCCGCATCGGCCTCGGGCGCTCGGGCACGCCGGAGCGTCGTCAACGGACGGGCAGGCGCGGTCTCGTCCTCCGCGACGGCGATCCCGATGCGCCGCTCCCCGAGGTCCACGCCGAGGAGGGCCGTCACGGTGACGGACTGACCTCGGCGTCGTCGGTCGGCCCCGCGTCGACGGTCAGGTCCACGCGGTTCTCGAACGTCGGGATCGTGCTGACCCACGACGGCGAGAGCTCGATGACCGCCGTGCCGTACGGCGCGAGGATCACCTCGGCCTCGGCCGGCGTCTTGCCGAGGATCAACGTCTTCAGCTCGTCCGGGTCGAGGACGGCGACCTGGGTCGCACTGGCGGACACCGGGAACGTGACCACGCCGTCGACGACCACGGCCGTCCCGACCTCGATGTCGATCGAGTCCTCGACGAGCTCCGACCCCGCGACCACGCTCTCGCGGAGCCGGGTCTCGGCGATCGAGGCGACGGGCGCCTCGTCGACCGCGATGACCGTCCCCGTCGCGCTCAGGCCCAGATCGAACGACGCCGCCTCAACCCCGACCAGGGTGGCCGGGTCGACCGATGGCGTGGCCTCCCCGAGCACGGCCGTCTCGGGGAAGACCGTGCTGCCCGGCGGGGCCAGGGCCGGATCCGCGACCTGTTCGGCGAAGTCCGCCCGGAGCGTGACATCGAGAGCGGCGAGAGCCGCATCGACGTCGGCCTGGGTGACCTTGGGGAATTCCTCGCGGGTCCCGCCGGTCGTCGCCTCGGGGTTCGTCACGGACAGCGTGACGGGACTCTCGTCCTTGGGGATGGTCAGGATCGAGTTGGGTTCGAGATTGCCCTCCGGGCCCGGCTCGACCGCGGTGACCGGGACCGACGCGGTCTTGGGCACGATCTGCAGGCCGACGAGCGACGCCGCCCCGACCGTGACCGAGCGATCCGTCCGGAACCGGATCCCGCCGTTCGCGCTGACGATGCTGCCGGCCGGGATGAAGTTGGACGCGGTGAAGTCCACGTTGCGGAATCGGACGCTGCCGGTCGCGGCGGTCTCCTCGACCCGCTTGCCGGTCGCGGGGAACGTGTCAGTCGTATCGACGTCGACGCTCAGCGTGTCGGCCGGCACGCTCGGCACGGACGGGTCGGGCTCGGTCGTGTCGGGGTCGGCGATCACCGTGAGCGAGATCGGACCGACGGTCCTGGTCCTGGGCGTCACCACGATCGTCGCCGAGGGCAGGAACAGGTACGCGCCGACGACGCCGACCAGCAGGGCCAGCGCCAGGACGGCCAGACCGACCGCGACGGGTGTCCGACGCCCGGTCCCACGGGAACTCGTGATCGGCACGTCCGTTCGACGCTGGGCATCCACGGGAGCGTCGCCGAACCCTGGGGTCGGGCGGATCGGGCCGGGTGTGTCGGCCGCTCTCGTGCCGGACATGGCCGCAAGGCCCGCCCCGGCGGCAGCTGCTGCGGCGGCGCCCGCCGTCGTGTCTCGACCCTCGTCCGTGCCATCGACCGGGGTCTCGACCCTGGCCGTCTCGGCCCAGATCGCCTCCGGAGTGCCGTCCGGAACGGCGGCGGACGCGGCGGCGGCGCGCTTGGCCTTGCGCACGGCGGCGGCGGACTTCGGCGCCGGGTCCGGGTCCGCCACGACCTCGCGCGACGGCCCCAGCGACGCCTCGTATTCGCTGACGCTCGCGAAGACCGGCAGTCCGGCGGAGGCGGCCAGCGCCCGGGTCGCCGAGTCCGTGGCGATGACCGACAGTCGCTTCTCGTGGGTCAGGGCATCACGGGCGAGCAGGCGGAAGTTGATCCGGGACGTGGCGACGCGAGACCCGTAGGGCAGGACGACCGCGACGCGGCCACCGGCGACCGCTCGAACGCGCGCCGCTGCCGAGGTGATCTCGTCGTCGACGTCGAGGTAGAGGATCCCGTCCGCCATCGTCAGACCTTCATCGCCCGAAGGACGCGGCGCAGGGCGGCGTCAAGGGCGTCCTCGCTCGTCTGCAGCTCGATCGCCTGGTAGGCCAGGCCGAGCGGTGTCACATCCTGCTGGTCCACCAGCAGCGCGGTCGAGTCCGAGATCGTCTCGATCTGGTCGGGCGACATGACCGTGACCTCCGGAGGTCGCGCGAACGGCAGGTGGCCCCAGAACGCCTCGGCCTCCAGCGCGGCCCGGATCTCCGGCAAGCGCGATCCCCCGCCGCACAGGAAGATCCGGCCCGGAAGCAGGTCGCCCCCGGACAGCTCCTCCATGACCAGTTCCACACCGGCGGCCCACACGGCCACATCGTCGCCGATGATCGCCGCGACCGCGTCGCGCGACTCCGTGGCGAGACCTCGGGCGTAGTCGACCTTGAGCGATTCGGCGCGCGGGAAGGGCAGGTCCATGCGATCGGCCAGGCTCTTCGTGAACGCGCGGCCGCCGAGCGCGAACATCCGTGTGCCCTCGATGCCACCGTGGCGGACGAGGGCGACGTCGGTCGTGCCGCCGCCGACGTCCACGAACAGGGCGCCCGCCTGTCGGATCTGGTCGCTGCCGAGGACGCGCGCTACCGCGTACGGCTCGGCGACGATCTCCAGGAGCTCCAGGTCCAGCTGCGACGCGACGCTCTGGAGCGCCCCGAGATGGACGAGCGGCGCGAACGCATTGAAGATGCCGATCTTGACGTGGCGGCCCTGGAACCCGACCGGGTTCGTCAGCGCGTAGCCATCGATCGACGCGCCGGTGACCGCGGCATGGACGAGGCGGACGTCCACATGCGGCAGCCCGGTCTCCCACGTGATGGCCCGCTCGGCCTCGTGCAGCGCCTCACGCTGGACCACGTCGATGAGCTTCTGGAGTTCGCCCTCCGTGATCGGCTGATCCGGCTTCTTGCGTTCCTGGCTGTGGGTGGTGGTGAAGCCTTTGACCAGCTCCCCGGCGATCCCGATGACGACCTGGGTGGGGCGGAAGCCGGCCATCTCCTCCGCTTCCTGGAGGGCGACCGCGCAGTTGTCGACCACGGCAGCGATGTCGGCCACCGTGCCCGATTGCATGTGCGACAGGCCCTGGCGCTTGCGGCCGACGCCGCGGACGGTGCCGTGCCCGGTCTCGTCGATGTCGAAGACGAGCGCCTTGGCGAACTCGGTGCCGACGTCCAGCGCGGTGCACGCGGCGAGCGAGGCCTCCCCGTCGCGCTGCCAGATCCGGCGCCAGAACGCCATCAGGCCTCCGATCCGAGGTGCGCGCCGATGGCCGCCAGGGCGGCCGGGATCCCATCCCGTTGCGTGCCACGACCCTGGGCCATGTTCGGACGACCGCCACCGCGACCGCCGAGCGACGGCATCGCGGCGGTCACGAGGTCGCCGGCGGAGATCCCCGTCGCCACGAGATCGTCCGAGACGGCCACGAACAGCTGCGGTTCGTCGGCGTCCAGCACGAGCGCGACGACCCCCGAGCCGAGCGCCTTGCTGACGTCGCGGGCGGCGGCCTTGAGCGCGTCCATCGACTCGTATGGCTGGGCCGTGGCCACGAGCCGTACGCCGGGACGCACCTCCGAGGCGCCGGCCGCGAGGGCGGCCGGCGTGGGCAGGCCGGCCCCGACGCCAGCCTTCAGGCGACGCTTCGCCTCCTGGAGTTCCACCTGAAGGGCCTCGATCCGGCTCGTCGTCTCCTCGACGGTTCGCGCCCCGGACACTGTGGCAGCGTCGTGGAGCAGGTCGACTCGCGCACGGAGGTACGCGTCCGCACCGGCTCCCGTGAGCGCCTCGATCCGGCGCATCCCCGACCCGATGCTGCGCTCGCCGGTGATCACGAACCCGCCGATCTGCCCCGACGCACGGCAGTGCGTGCCGCCGCACAGCTCGAAGCTGTAGTCCTGGACGCGGATCGTCCGGACGGTCTCACCGTACTTCTCGTCGAAGAACGCATCGGCGCCTCCCTCGATCGCGTCCGCCATGGGCATGAACGCGATGGAGACGGGCCGATCGTCGCGGATGATGCGGCGCACTTCGTCCTCGATGGCGCGCAACTCATCGCTCGTCAGTCCACGATCGAATGGGAAGTCGAAGCGCAGGTAGTCGGGGGTGACCAGGGAACCGGCCTGGCGTGCGCGCTCTCCGACGACATGCCGCAGGGCCCGGTGGAGGAGGTGCGTGCCCGTGTGGTTGCGCATCGTGTGCGCGCGGCGTTCCGCGTCCACCTCGGCCGTGACGGTCTCCCCCACCCTGAGGCGGCCGTGCAGCGTCCCGCGATGGACCACGAGGCCACCGAGGGGCCGCTGGGTGTCGGTGACGCTGAAGAGCTCGCTCCCACCCCCCGGTTCGCGCAGGAGCCCGTGGTCGCCGACCTGGCCGCCTCCCTCGGCGTAGAACGGGGTGCGGTCGAGCACGACCTCGGCCTCACCGTGGCCGGTCAACTCGTCGAACTCCATCCCGTCGCGGATGATCGCGACGACTCGACCCTCGGCCGAGGTGGTCTCGTAGCCGAGGAAGGTCGTGTCACCGGCGCGAGCCTGGATCGCCCCGTACAGGGCGCCGAGTTCCGCGTGCCTGCTCAGCTGGGCCTTCGTGCCGGATCGACTGCGAGCGCGCTGTTCCGCCAGAGCGGCATCGAAGCCGGCCCGGTCTACGCCGACACCGTACTCGGCGGCGAGCTCCACGGTCAGGTCGATCGGGAAGCCGTACGTATCGTGGAGCTTGAACGCGAGGTCGCCGGCGACCTGGGGCACGTCCGCTGGGAGCTCCTCCGGGCGGCGCCCGATCACCCGCTCCGCGTCGGTCAGGGCTCGCAACGCCGTCTCGAGCTGACCCGTGCCGGCATCGAGGGTCCGGGCGAACTGGGTCTCCTCGCGGGCGATCGCGGCGAGGATGTCGTCGCGCCGGTCGATCAGGTACGGGTAGGCCTCGGCCATCACGTCGATGACGACCGCGGCGGCCTCGGCCATGAACGGCTCGCGACGGCCGAGCAGGCGGCCGTGCCGCACGGCGCGGCGCAGGATCCGGCGCAGGACGTAGCCGCGACCCTCGTTCGAGGGCAGGACGTCGTCGGCGACGAGGAACGTCACCGCGCGAGCGTGATCGGCGATGACCTGGTAGCTGAACCGCTCGGCCTCGAACGCGTCCGGGTCGTGCCCGATCAGCTCGCGCATCCGGGCGTGGATCGGCGTGAACAGGTCCGTGTCGTAGTTCGTGGGCACCTGCTGGAGGACGCTGGCCAGCCGCTCCAGGCCCATGCCGGTGTCGACGCTCGTGAACGGCAGCGGGACCCGCCCGTCCGCTCGCTGGTCGAACTCCATGAAGACGAGATTCCAGATCTCGAGCCAGCGCGGGCAATGCTCGTCGTGATCCGGGATGCAGTGCGGTCCCTCGGAGAACTGCTCGCCACGGTCGAAGTGGATCTCGCTGCATGGTCCGCAGGGCCCCGTATCGGCCATACGCCAGAAGTTCTTGTCGTCGCCCGCGTCCACGTTGCCCCAGCGGGCCATCCGCTCGGGCGGCAGCCCGATCTCGTCGCGCCAGACCTCCCAGGCGAGCTCGTCGTCCGTGTACGTCGTGGCCGCCAGCCGGTCGCCCGGGATGCCCATGTCGCGGGTCAGGAAGTCCCACGCCCAGTGGATCGCCTCACGCTTGAAGTAGTCGCCGAAGCTCCAGTTGCCGAGCATCTCGAACATCGTGTGATGGCGCGGCGTCCGGCCGACCTCCTCGAAGTCGTTGTGCTTGCCCGCGACCCGCAGGCAGCGCTGGTAGTCCACCGCCCTCGTGTAGGAGCGAGTCTCGGCGCCGGTGAAGACCTCCTTGAACTGGACCATCCCGGAGTTCGTGAACAGCAGCGTCTGGTCGCCGGCCGGGACGAGGCTCGCGCTGGGCACGGCCGCGTGGCCGCGCTCCTCGAAGAACTCGACGAATCGTCGGCGGATCTCGGACGCGGGCAGGGCGACGATGCGCGGATCGGGGATCTGTTCGGGAGGCGGCATCGGACGCAATGGTAGCGAACCGTGACCGCACTGCGGCCTCGGCGACCGAGCGGACCGGCTGAACCGTTGACATCGGGTGGGCCGACCACGAATGCTGGGGCGGATGACGCACGTTCTCGAGGCGGCCGGGCTGCGGAAACGCTATGGAGACGTGGCCGCCCTGGACGGCCTCGACCTCGCCGTGGATGCGGGCCAGGTGGTGGGCCTGCTGGGACCGAACGGAGCGGGCAAGACGACCGCGCTGCGCATCCTGGTCGGCCTCGTCCGGGCGGACGCCGGTTCGGTCCACATCGACGGCATCCTCGTGGATCAGCGCTGGGTCGCCGGAGAGCGCGTCGGTGCGATGGTCGCGACCCCGGTGTTCTACCCGCACCTGTCCGGTGCCGAGAACCTCCGGGTCCTGGCCGCCGCCTGGGGCTGGCCGCGGGCCCGACAGGACGCCCGGATCGCCGAGTGCCTCGGTCTGGTCGACCTCACGACGGCCGGCGGCCGAGCGGCCAACGGCTACTCGACCGGCATGCGCCAGCGCCTCGGGATCGCCCTGGCCCTGCTCGCCGACCCGCCCCTCCTCATCCTCGATGAGCCCGTCAACGGGCTCGACCCAGCCGGGATCGTCGAGATCCGCGACCTCCTGCTCGCGCTGGCCGGCGACGGTCGGACGATCCTCGTCTCGAGCCACCTGCTGACCGAAGTCGAGAAGACGTGCGACCACGTCACGATCGTCGACCACGGCCGGATCGTCGCAAGTGGTACGCCCCAGGCGTTGGCCGGAGGTGGCGAACGGATCGAGGTTCGGCTGCTGCCGGACGACCTGCCGGCCGCACGACGAGCCCTCGAAGGCGCCGGCTTCGGCGTACTCCCGGCTGATGACCCGGTCGAGCTCTGGGTGGACGGCGCCCCGGACGGCTCCACCGTCAGTCGGCTCCTCGCCGCGGTCGACGTCCACCCCGACGGGCTCATCCGCCGGCACGACTCGCTCGAGGACGTCTTCCTGCGACTGACCGGGACCACCGATGCGGCTCCGCCGTCATGAGGCGCCTCCTGGCCGCCGACCGGGTCCGATTCGGTCGTCGGCGCGACCTGTGGATCCTCGTCGCCGTCGTGCCACTGGTCATGGGCGTCCTCTTCGTCATGGAGTTCAACACGCTCACGACACCCCCGTCCATGGATGTCGTCACCGACCCGTACGATCCGGTCGCCGAGGCCGACATCCGCGCGCAGATGCTCGCGAGCTGGCGTGACCAGATGGCGATCGAGCTGCCGGCGTTCGCGTTTCCCGCGAGTCTGCTCAAGGTCATCGGTAACCTCGGGCCCCCGGCGCTTCTCGCGATCTACCTTGCCGTGGCACTGACCGCCGGGGAGTTCGAGTGGGGCACCGTCCGAACCCTCCACCTGACGACCAGCCGCGGGCGCACCCTCGCGATGCGCTTCCTCGTCATCGTCGGCCTGCTTGGGATGGCGCTCCTCCTCGCGCTGGCGCTCGGGGCCGTGCTGCCGTTCCTGATGAGCGTCGAAGGTGTGCCGCTCCAGTCGTCCGCCGTGGCCACCCCCGATCTCCTGGCGCAGATCCTCCTTCGCTGCGCGATCGTGCTGCCGTTCGCGGCCGTCCCTGCCCTGCTCGCGGTCCTGACCCGCTCGATGAGCCTGGCCTTCCTGTTGACGGTGCTCCTGCTCGCCGCCGACGTCGCACTCGCCTCGACGCCGTTCTGGGCGACCAGCGCGATCCCGTGGCTGCCCGCGATCACGATCACGGGTTCCATCAACCGACTGTTGAGCCCCGGGTCCGACATCGCCCGGATCGTCCCCGCTGGCCTGTCGATCGCGGCCTTGCTCGCATGGGGCACGCTCCCGATGCTGCTGGCCATCGCCCGCTTCCGCCGACTCGACATCAACGAATAGGAGTCGTCATGGCCACCCTCGCGGTCCTGCTCGTCGCCATCGTCGCGGCGATCCACGTCTACATCCTGGTCCTTGAGATGTTCCTGTGGCGCACGCCACGGGGCCTCAAGGCGTTCCGCATGGACCAGGACTTCGCCGATCGATCGGCGACCCTGGCGGCCAACCAGGGCCTCTACAACGGCTTCCTCGCGGCCGGCCTCATCTGGGGCCTGCTGGCCGCCGATCCGGTCGGCTTCCAGGTCAAGCTGTTCTTCCTGCTGTGCGTCATCGTCGCCGGCCTGTACGGCGGCGCGACGGTCAGCCGTCGGATCCTCCTCGTGCAGACACTCCCCGCCGTACTGGCCCTCGTGGCGGTCGGGTTGGCCGGGCAGGTCGCCACCTGACCGACCCGTCTCAGCCGCGTCTCAGGAACCGACGCGAAGCTCGCGAGGAACCCAACGCAGCCGAGGTCTCCCGATGCCACGAATCGACGCCGATCCGATCGCCCCTCCACCACTCGACGTTCTCGATGACGACGACCGGATGATCGGTCGCGTCCTGTCGCGCCGCGAGGTCCTCGCGCTGATGGGCCTCGCCTCGGTCGGGATGGTCGCGGCCGCCTGCGCTCCCGGCGCATCGGGGTCCGCGGTCGCATCCGGGTCCGCCGCGGCGTCGCAGGCCGCGGGCGCCGGCGCCACCGCGTCCGCCGCCGCCGTCGCTTCCGCCACGGCGAACGCCCTGCCGGCCTGCGTCGTCGTCCCGGAGCTGACCGAGGGCCCGTATTACGTCGACGAGAAGATCGAGCGGTCGGACATCCGGATCGACTCGGCCGACGGTGCCGCCGTGGAGGGTGCGCTGCTGCGCATCCATTGGGTCGTCTCGCAGGTCGATGGCAGCGCGTGCATCCCGCTCGAGGGCGTCCTGGTGGACGTCTGGCACTGCGACGCACTCGGGAACTACTCGGACGTCCAGGGCGAGGTCGGCCACGACTACCTGCGCGGCTATGTCCACACCGACGCCGAGGGGAAGGCCACGATCACGACGATCTACCCCGGCTGGTACTCGGGGCGAGCCGTCCACATCCACTTCAAGATCCGGACGGATCCAGGCGAGGCGAGCGGCTTCGAATTCACGTCGCAGCTCTTCTTCGACGATGCCCTCAGCGAGCAGGTCTACCGCACCGGCGTGTACGCGTCCAAGGGCCCACAGGACGTCCGGAACGCCAGCGACGGCATCTACCAGCAGAGCCAGGGCCTGACGCTGCTGAACGTCGTCCCGGACGGTGACGTCATGGCCGCGACGTTCGAGATCGCGGTCCAGACGAGCTAGCGGCGGTCGCCGTCGATCGGGGTCGCCTCGCCGTCCGTCGGGGCGGTCGGGGCGGTCGGTCCGGGCGGCGGGTTCGGGCCTCGCCCTCGGGTCGTCGGGCGCGACGCCTTCGAGCGTCGCCACATCGAGGACCCCGCGATGATCGCGCCAAGGAGCGCGCCGAGCGTCAGGCCGCGCACGAAGCGGCTCGAAGGATCGCGGTCGTCCACGTCAGCCCCTCACGGTCGAGTGTCCGACGGTCCCAGGAGCGCGAGGACCGACACGATGCCGATGCCGATCCAGGCGGCGATGGACGCGCCGACCAGGTGGAAGTCGCCGATCACGAGCAGGTCGAGCCCGAGTCGCTCCGCCAGGGCGTCGCCCGCCCATGCCCCCAGCACCGAGGCCACGAGCAGCACCGGCAGGCGCCCCCCGGCCGAGCCGCGGATGAACACGTAGAGCGAGGCATGAAAGATCCCGACGAGCGCCCCGAGGATGAGCGCGGGGCCGATGGCCATCAGGCCGCGATCCGGCCGCCACCCAGCACCAGGTCGCCGTCGTACAGAACGGCCGCCTGACCGGGCGCGACCGCCCAGACGGGCCGGTCCGTCTCCACCATCCAGCGGCCGGTCCCCGTCACGGTGGGGTCACGCCGGACCGAGGCCGGGATCGGCGTCGCCCGGTGACGGATCCGGATCTCGGCACGGAACGATCCGTCGGCGTCGCTCGACGCGGGCGCACGGCCGGCGACGAACGAGGTCCGCTCCAGGGCGACCGTCCGGGTCTCGAGGTCCTCGCGCCGGCCCAGCTGGATCGTGTTGGAGCGCGGGTCGATGCGACTGACGTAGCGCGGCTCGCCGAGAGCGACCCCCAGGCCGCGTCGCTGCCCGACGGTGTAGCCGGCCGATCCCCCGTGCGCTCCCAGGGATGCGCCATCGGCGTCGACGAGCGGCCCGGGCTGCGGCTGCCAGCCGGCCCGTTCGCGCAGGGCGTCACGATAGTCGCCGCCCGGGACGAAGCAGATCTCCTGGCTCTCGGGCTTCTCCGCGGTCGCGAGGCCGAGGCCCCGGGCCACGTCGCGGACCTCGGGCTTGGTCAGCTCGCCGAGCGGGAACCGGGCGTGGGCCAGCTGGTCCTGGCGGAGGCCGTACAGGAAGTAGGTCTGATCCTTGTCCACGTCCTTCGCGCGCAGGAGTCGCGCGGCACCGTCGGGCCCCGTGTCGTGTCGCGCGTAGTGCCCGGTCGCGACCGCGTCGCACTCGTATTGATGCCGGGCCCGTCCGAGGAGCGCCCCGAACTTGACGTAGGTGTTGCAGTCCACGCACGGACTCGGCGTCGTCCCGCCCAGGTACGCATCCAGGAACGGCTGCATGACCCCGGCGTCGAACTCGCGCTCGAGGTTCATGACGTAGAACGGGATGTCGAGCTGGGCCGCCACGCGCCGGGCATCGTCGGCCGCGTCCGCGGAGCAGCAACTCTTCTTGACCTCGGAGTAGCTGTCCGCGACGTCGTGCAGGCGCATCCAGACGCCGACCACCTCGTGGCCCTGCTCGTGCAGGATGGCGGCCGCGACGGACGAGTCCACACCACCGGACATCGCGACGAGGATCCGGCTCATGCCGGCACGCCCTGGCCGAGCGGATCCGCCCTGACCGCCATCGTCCCCGTCCGCATCGACTCGAGGACCCTCGGGATCACGTCGATCGCCGCCGCGACCTCATCGTCCGTCGTCGTCCGACCCAGCGACACGCGGAGCGCGCCGCGCGCCTCCTCCTCGGGATAGCCCATCGCCGTCAGGACATGGCTGACATCGGCCGACCCGGTGGCACAGGCGGACCCCACCGAGCAGGCGATGCCCTCGAGGTCCAGTGCCATCGCCACCGCGGTCCCGTCCGTGTCGGCCGAGATGACCGACAGGAGGCCCGGCAGGCGCTCGACCGGGTGGCCGGTCAGTTCCGTGCCGGGCACGGCGGTGAGCGCCGCCCCGAGGCGATCGCGCTGGACCGTGAGCCGGGCCGCGGTCTCCGACCGTTCCGCGCACGTCAGGTGGTACGCGGTGGCCAGCCCGACGGCGCCCGCGACATCCTCGGTGCCGGCCCGGCGATGGCGCTCCTGCGATCCGCCCTGCTGCTGGGCGAGGATGTGCGTGCCGTGCTTGACCCAGAGCACGCCGACGCCCTTGGGGCCCTCGAACTTGTGCGCGCCGAGCGAGAGCAGGTCCGCCCCCAGCGTCCGGACGTCCACCGGCAGGTACGGCGCGGCCTGGACGGCGTCCACGTGGAGCAGGATGCCCCGGCGGGCATGGACCACCTCGGCGATCCGGGCGATCGGCTGGATGGTGCCGACCTCGTTGTTGGCGAGCATGACCGACACCAGGATGGTCCGATCGGTGAGGGCGGCTTCGACGTCATCCGGATCCACCCGTCCATACCGGTCGACCGGCAGCTCGACGACCTCGAAGCCGAACTTCTCGAGGTAGCGGAGGGTGTGCCCGACGGCGTGATGCTCGATCGACGAGGTCACGATGCGGTGCCCACGGGCCTTGCCGGCCCACGCCGCGCCCTTGAGGGCCAGGTTGATCGCCTCCGTGCCCCCCGAGGTGAAGACGATCTCGCGGGCCTCGGCGCCCAGGTCCGCCGCGACCTGCTCATGGGCGCCATCGAGCGCCGCTCGCGCGGCGCGGCCGAAACCGTGCGCGGAACTCGGGTTCCCGAAGGATCCGGTGAGGTATGGGAGCATCGCGTCAAGGACCTCGCGACGGAGCGGGGTCGTCGCCGCGTGATCGAGGTAGATCGGCATCCGGCCGATCGTACACCGTGCGATCAGGCTGGGGTCTCGCCCCGTTCGGCGGCACGCTTGAGGTCGTCGGCCTGGCCGGCGGCGCGACGCCGGTCGTGCTGTGAGAGCGCCCGCTTGCGCAGCCGGATCGACTGCGGGGTGACCTCCACGAGCTCGTCGCCGGAGATGAATTCGAGCGCGGTCTCCAGGGTGATCTGGCGGGGCGGCGTCAACCGGAGCGATTCGTCGTGCGAGTGGGTCCGGATGTTGGTGAGCTTCTTCTCCTTGGTCGGGTTCACGTCCATGTCGCCCGACCGGGCGTTCTCGCCGACGATCATGCCCTCATACACCTCGACCCCGGCGCCGATGAAGAGCTCGGAGCGCTGCTCCAGGTTGAACAGGCCGTAGGCGTTGGACGTGCCCTGCCGGTCCGACACGAGAACGCCGTTCGTCCGGTGGGTGACCTCGCCCGCCCACGGTCCATAGCCCTCGCCGATCTGGTGCAGCAGGGCGGTCCCGCGGGTGTCGGTGAGCAACTGGCCGCGGTACCCGATCAGGCCGCGGACCGGCAGGACGTACTCGAGGCGGACCCGGCCATCGGCGTCGGTCGACATCTGCTCGAGGCGGCCCTTGCGCCCGGCCAGGGCCGACTGGATCTCCCCGATGTACTCGGGCGGGATGTCGATGGTGATGCGTTCGTACGGCTCGTGGATCTTGCCGTCGATCTGGCGGAGGAGGACCTCCGGACGGGACGCGGTCAGTTCGAAGCCTTCGCGTCGCATCTGCTCGATCAGGACGGCCAGCTGGAGCTCACCCCGACCGCGAACCTCGAACGCCTCGGACGACTCGGACGGCCGGACCTCGATCGAGACGTTGCCGAGGACCTCCTTCTCCAGGCGCGCCTTGATCTGTCGGCTCGTGACGTACTTGCCCTCGCGACCGGCCAGGGGCGACGTGTTGACGCCGAACGTCATGCGCAGCGTGGGGGCATCCACGTCCAGGCGTGGCAACGGGCGCGGGTCCGTCGGGTCGGTCAGCGTGTCGCCGATCGTGACCTCGGGCAGACCGGCGACCGACACGATGTCGCCGGGGCCGGCTTCCTCGATGTCCACCCGCTCGATGCCATGGGCCGTCTGCAGGCTGGTCACGGTGCCGCTCATCGTCACGGTCCGGCCGGGCTCCACGGCGCCGGCCGTGTCGTCCGCCTCCTCGCGAACGACGACGATGCGCTGGCCGGTCCTGATCGTGCCGTTCCAGATCCGCCCGACGGCCATCCGCCCGACGTACTCGTTGGCGGACAGGTTGGTGACGAGCAGCTGGAGCGGGTGATCCGGTGTGTAGCTGACCGGGGGCGTGACCTCGACGAGCAGGTCGAGCAGGGCGGCCAGGTCCGTCCCGGGCACGGCCAGATCACGAGTCGCGGTCCCGAGCTTGGCGTTCGTGTACACGACCGGGAACTCGATCTGGTGTTCGTCGGCGCCCAGGTCCATGAACAGCTCGTAGACGTCGTCGAGGACCTCGGCCGGGCGGGCATCGCCGCGGTCGATCTTGTTGAGCGCCACGACGACCGGCAGGTGGCGGGCCATCGCCTTCTGGAGGACGTAGCGGGTCTGCGGCAGGGGGCCCTCGGCGGCGTCGACCAGGAGCAGCACGGAATCGACCATCAGGAGGCTGCGTTCGACCTCGCCGCCGAAGTCGGCGTGGCCGGGGGTGTCGACGATGTTCAGCCGGATCCCGGCGTGGTCGATCGTCGTCTGCTTGGCGAGGATCGTGATGCCCTTCTCGCGCTCGAGGTCGCCCGAGTCCATGACCCGATCGACGACGGCCTGGTTCGAGCGGAACGCGCCGGTCTGGCGCAGCATCGCGTCGACCAGCGTGGTCTTGCCGTGGTCGACATGGGCCACGATGGCCACGTTGCGCAGGTCGGTTCGGACGGCGGTGGGCGTGCTGGAGCTGGCGAGGTCTGTCACGGGAGTGCGCAGTGTCGCACATCGAGCCCGAATCGACCCGAGCGAGCCCCGAGCGAGCCCCCAGTGCGCCCCGAACGTCGATGGACCGGGGGGCGTGGTGCCCGCGGGGCGTGGTGCCCACCTGGTCGATGCTGGCGCAGAGCCAGCGATCGGGGCGGTTTCGGGCCGAACGACGCTTGCGTGCTGGCGCAGAGCCAGCGATCGGGGCGGTTTCGGGCCGAACGACGCTTGCGTGC
>CAZOHT010000020.1:0-27097 GCA_964579825.1 uncultured Anaerolineaceae bacterium | reverse complement strand
TGGCGCAGAGCCAGCGATCGGACGCGCAGTGTCCGGCTGGGACCACGAATCACGGGATCCACTGGCTCAGAGCCAGCACACGGCGCCGGGCGCATCGCTGTCGTTCGGATTCGATGGCTCTGAGCCAGCACACGGGCCCGCAGGGCGCCGCACGGCCCCGCAGGTCGCCGCATCCGTCGCCGGGATGTGGACCCGCACCAACGTCCGCCCTATGCTGCGGCGATGAGTCGCGTCGAACGCTCCGGATCCGGCCGCCAGGAGATGCCGCCTGTCAGCGTCCCCGGCGACACCCCCGCCGGCACGCTCCTCGTGACGGACCGGCACCGGGGGGCGGCATGACCGTCGCGGCCGTCATCCTGTCCGCGACGGCGGAGGGCGCCGTGGCACCCACCGAAGGACAGGCACGGGTCCGTCGCCTGGCCGATATCGCGTGGTCCGGCGGGGCCCTCCCGGTGATCGTCGTCTCGCCCGACGTGGACGGCGCCGTGGCGAAGGCGCTCCTTGGGTCTGAGGCCATGCTGGGTGCACCGGCTCCGACGGAGACCGGGCCCGCGGGCCAGATGGTGCGCGGCACCGAACTGGCGATGGCCGAGGTCCGCGACACGACCGCCGTCCTGCTCTGGCCGGCCCGCATGACCTGGGTCGGGCCCGAGACGGTGACGTCGCTGATCGAGGCCCACGGACTGGATGGGACGACCGTCCTCCGACCGGCCTGGCAGGGAGAACCCGGCTGGCCGGTCCTCGTCCCGACCGCCCGCATGGCAACGCTGGCCGCCGTGGCCCCGACGCGGATGCCTCCGGACGTCATCGAGGACCTGGTCGCCGCGATCCCGAGCCGGATCGTCGAGGTCGGGGATCCCGGCGTCACCCACGACGTCGATACGCCTCGTGCGGACCTGCCCGCCTACGAAGGTCCGCCGGATCCGCCTGCCGGGCACACCCACGAGTGGGGGGCCGATGTCGCCGCCGAGGCCGGCCTGACCGAGTGACGTGCCCGTCCGCCCGGCCAGCCTCCCATCCGAGACGGCCGCCGCGCACGAAGGAAGGGTCATGACCCGCTCACGCATCCTCAAGGCGCTCGGGGCGACCGTGCTGGTCGTGCTGGTCGTCGGCGCGCTCGGGTTCCTGTGGTACGCCCAGCCACAGCCGTTGCTGCCCGAGGCCACGGCCGCTCTCGCGTCCACGGAGGGCGCGACGTATGACGGATCCGATGGCCTCATCACGTTCACGCCGACCGCCGGCACGCCCACGACCGGACTGATCCTGTACCCGGGTGGCAAGGTCCCGTCCGCCGCCTACGCGCCGCAGGCCCGCGCCATCGCCGAGGCCGGCTACCTGGCCGTCATCGTGTCGGTCCCGTTCAACTTCGCGGTGTTCGACATCGGGGCCGCCCAGCCGGTCATCGACGCCCATCCGGAGATCGATCATTGGGTGGTCGGCGGCCACTCGCTCGGTGGCGCGATGGCCGCCCAGTTCCTGGCCGGCAGTCCGGGCGTCGCCGAGGGCCTCGTGTTCTGGGCCGCCTATGCGGCGACCGACCTCAGCGCGCAGGATCTCGCCGTCGCATCGATCTATGGGTCGCTCGACACCGGGATCCCGTCGTACACGAGCGCCACGGCCATCGCCAACGTCGGGCCGAACCTCGTCACGACGGTCGTCGAGGGCGGCAACCACGAACAGATGGGTTGGTACACGGGTCAGCCGAACGATCCGCCGGCGACGATCTCGCGGGTGGACCAGCAGGCCCAGGTGATCGCGGCCACGGAACGGCTGCTCGACGAGGTCGGCGACCCGGTCCGCTAGGACCCGGGGATCAGCCGAGATCGCCCGCCGGGTCGCGCCGAAGGACCCCGCGCAACCGGCCGATGGGGACGGTCGCGATGGCGATGCCGCCGATGACCAGGCCGACCCCCAGCGTTTGCGCCGGTGACGGTGTCTCGCCGAGCAGGACCCGGGCCAGGCCGACCGTGATGACCGGTTGGGCCAGCAGGATGACGCTGACGATGACCGCGGGAAGGCGCGGCAGCGAGATCGAGATGAGCAGGTAGCCCAGCGACTGGCTGGTCAGGCCGTACAGCATCAGCCAGAACAGGCTGGTGAGGTCCGGTGTGAGATCGAGGTTGCCGCCGACCACCCCGACGGCGAGCGCGCCAAGGAACGTGACGAACGTCGATGTCGCGACCGGGCCGGCCGGTCGACTCTGGTCGCGTCCGCCCAGCCGGATCGTCAGCAGGTAGCCCGCATAGAAGAACGCGCAGGCGATCCCCAGGGCGACGCCGAGGGCCGGGTTCGCGCCATACGCCCCGGCGCCGACGACACCCGAGATGAAGACGACCCCGACGAGCACGATCGGCAGCGCGATCAGCGTGTTGCGCGAGGGCTTCTCGCCGAGCGCGATCCAGGCGATGAACCCGACGATCAGGACCTGCAGGTTGCCCAGGACGGTCGCCAGCCCCGCACCGACCGCCGCGATCGCGAGGTGCCAGGTCATGAGGTCGCCCACGAAGAACAAGCCGGCGATGGCCGACAGGCGGACGGTCCGAGTCGGCAGTGCGCCGGACCGGCGACGCTCCGCCATCGCCACGAGCACCAGCAGCGGCAGGCCGAACAGCGCCCGGAAGACCGTTCCGGTCGACGCCGAGACCGAAGCGTTCAGGTAGAAGATCCCCGAGAACGAGATGCAGATCGCCCCCAGCAGCGCCGCCAGTCGCGGCCGCCTGGCGAACCACTCGAGCGGCCCGAACCCGAGACCGAGCGCCCGCTCCGGCGCGGCGACCGGGGAGGTCACGGGACGCGCCGGCTCGACGAGGTCACGGGGCGCGCCGGCTCGACGAGGTCACGGGCCGCCGCCGGGTCAGGATGGCTTCGCGGGCAGTCCGACGTACCGCAGGCCGAGCTCCTCGTACTGGCCAGGTTCCGGGACGGACGGGGCGTCGAGCATGGGGTCCGTGCCGGACTGCGTCTTGGGGAACGCCATGACCTCACGGATGTTGGTCTGGCCCGAGAAGATCATCGCCCAGCGGTCGATCCCGAGCGCGATCCCACCGTGCGGCGGCGCGCCGTACTCGAACGCGTCGAGGACGGCCCCGAACTTCTCCCGCATCCCCTCGGCGGTCTGACCCTGGAGCAGGAACGAGCGCTCGAGCAGTTCGCGTCGATGGATGCGGATGGAGCCGCCGCCGAGCTCCCAACCATTGAGCGCCAGGTCGTACTGCAGGGCCCGGGCGCGGCCCGCTGGATCGGCCGGAGACGGCCGGGCCGGGTCGCCGGACGCCGTGACGAGCAGCGCCTCGTCCTCGGGCAACACGCCGCTGAACGGATTGTGGGTCGCATCCCAGCGCTCGTTGTCGACATCCCAGTGGTACATCGGGAAGCGGTTCACCCAGACGTAGGCCAGCACGGCGGGGTCCGCCAGGCCCAGCTGGGCGCCGAGGTCCACGCGGAGGCGGCCGAGGACGTCGGCCGTGGTCTCGGCGGTGTCCGCGACGATGAGGATGAGGTCGCCCTCGCCCGCTCCGGCCCGCGCCACGATGGCGGCCTGGGTCGCCGGCGACAGGAACTTGGCGATGGGGCCCTTCACCTCGCCGCCTGGCTCGATGGCCAGGTGAGCCAGCCCACGCGCCCCGAAGCGCTTCGAGCGCTCGGTCAGGTCGTCGACCTCGCGGCGGGTCACGCCGGCCATCCCTGGCGCCACGATGGCCTTCACGCGCCCGCCGGCCGCCAGCGCCGAGTCGAACACACCGAACCCGGATGCCGGGGCGCCGTCCCCGTCGACGAGTACCGGCGCAAGATCCACCAGCTCCATCCCGAAGCGGATGTCGGGCTTGTCCGAGCCGTACCGCTCGATGGCCTCCTCGAAGGTCATCCTCGGGAACGGGACCTGGAGGATCGGGCGATCCGGCGTCGTGGCTGCCGAGACCTCGATCGCGAGCGCCTCCACGAAGCCCATGACGGCCGCCTCGTCGACGAAGCTCATCTCGAGGTCCAGCTGGGTGAACTCGGGCTGGCGGTCGCCGCGCAGGTCCTCGTCGCGGTAGCAGCGGGCGATCTGGAAGTAGCGGTCGATCCCGGCCACCATCAACAGCTGCTTGAGCTGCTGCGGGCTCTGGGGCAGCGCGTACACCGCGCCGGGCTGGAGGCGGCTCGGCACGATGAAGTCGCGGGCGCCCTCGGGCGTGCTCTTGATGAGCGTCGGCGTCTCGACTTCGACGAACCCGTTGCGGTGGTGGACCTCGCGGATCGCCTGGACCATGCGCGATCGCAGGAGCAGGCGGCCCTGCATCGGATCGCGCCGGATGTCGAGATAGCGGTACTTGAGGCGAACGGCCTCGTCGACCGGGGCGTCCGGGTCGTTGATGTAGAACGGCGGCGTCTTCGCCTCGGACAGGATCTCGAAGGCGGCCGTCTGCACCTCGATCGCACCCGTCGGCAACTTGGCGTTCTCGGTGCCGGGCAGTCGCAACGCGACCGAGCCGGTCACGGACACGACGAACTCGGAGCGGACCCGGCTCGCCTCCTCGTGCGCGGTGGGGGCGTCGGCCTTGTCGATGACCACCTGGGTCAGCCCGTGGCGGTCGCGCACGTCGAGGAAGATCAACTGGCCGTGGTCGCGCCGGCGGTGGACCCACCCGGACAGGCGGACGGTCTCGCCGGCGTCGCTGGCACGGAGCTCCCCGCAGGTATGGGTCCGATACGGCGTGGCGAGACTGGGCAGGTGGTCGGTCATGGTCGCCGTATCGTAGCGGCGCCGGGTGTTCGGGCGCGTCATCCGGGCGCGAGGCGCGGGAGCCCGGAACACCGGGGCGCCGGGAGCCGGGGGCGCCGGGAGCGCCGGGAACACCCGGAACACCGGGGCCGCCGGAGCCCCACGGGTTCCCGTCAGATGTCGGCCACGCCAGCACGCGCCCGGCGGTTCCAGCCGCGTGACCACCGAGCCCGGCAGATGACTGGCAAAGAGCCACGGAAGTGGCTCCGGATGACCATCCGGGCTCGGTCCGTCCATCCCGTGCCGGCCCCGCCGGCAGATGACTGGAACAGGCCCGGCGTCCCGAGGATGTCGCTCCTAGTCGCGCCCCCGCAGGAGCGACACCCGGAACGGTCGCAGCTCGCCCGTCGCGTACCCGCCGGCGATGACCGGATCCTCGTCCATGAAGCGGCGCGCTGCCGCCTCGTCGGGTGCCTCGAAGATCGCGATCCCCGTGTTCTTCGATCCGAGGGTCGGCCCAACCAGGATGAGCGTCCCATCCGCCATCGCCCGTTCGAATCGCTCGAAGTGGACGCCCCAGACCGCCTGTTCCTCGTCGGTCATCGTGTCCGCGAAGTCCTCGCGAGGCGGATGGATGAAGTAGATCCACTCGGCCATCAGGTGATCGCCCCCTTGCGCAGGCGCCAGATCGACTCGGCCGGCCAGCGGCGCGACCAGGCGAGCGACTCGGCATCGCGGTACGAACTCGTGGCGTCGGCGGCGGGACGTGGCTCGATCAGGTCCTCGACCTGCAGGCCGTTCGCCCGGAACAGCCGGATCCACTCGCCATAGCCCAGGTTGAACGTGATCTCGTCGTCGGCCCGGATCATGTGGAGGCCGAAGTAGTCGTAGGCCAGGCGATCGGTCGGCCGCTCGTCGCCGAGGGCCCAGCACAGCGTCTCGATCGTCGAGCCGTGGTTGAACGCGAACAGCCCGCCCGGACGCAGGAGCCGCGCCGCCTCCGGCACCGTCCGATACGGATCCCCGAACGTCATCGACCCGTGGTCGCAGAAGACGATGTCGAAGCTCGCATCCGGCAGTGGCACCGACTCGGCGCTGGCGTGGATCAGCGGGAAGTCGACGCCGGCCTCGGCCATCAGCCGACGGGCATGCTCGAGCTGGCGATCGGACAGATCCAATCCGACGGGCCGGGCGCCACGCCTGGCCAGGCCGATGGACCATTGGGCCGCCCCACAGCCGAACTCGAGGACATCCTTGTCACGGACGTCGCCGAGGACCTGGAGCTCCGCTTCGGGGATCTGCCATGTCCCCCAGGCATAGCCGTCGTGCTCGGCCAGATCGGCGCCGTGGCGGGCCTGGTACTCGTCGCTGTAGGCGTTCCAATCGGCCCGATTGAAGCGCTCGTGGTCGGTCAGCGTCGCATCGTCCAGCGGCGGCCCGCCTGGATCGGTCACGTCAGCCCTCCCGCCCGCCGTGCCGGTGGGCTGCGTGGGCGCGCGCCACCTCCGTCGCCAGATCGGCCACGGGGACGACCTTCTGCGTCCCGGCAGGCAGGTCGCGCAGCTGGACGTCGCCGGCCGCCAGTTCGTCACCGACGATGACCGCGAAGTGGGCCCCGTCACGTGCCGCGCGCTCGAGCTGCTTGCCGAGCTTGCGCTGGCCAAGCTCCGCGCGTGCCGCGATCCCAGCGGCGCGCAGGTCCGTCGTGATCCGAAGCCGGGTGATCGTGTCGTTCGGGTCCGCCCCGACGACGAACGCGACCGGATGTCCGTCCTCGCCTCCGTCGATCGCCGCACCCTGCTCGGCAAGGGCAAGGACGAGCCGGTCGAGCCCGATCCCGAACCCGATCCCCGGGGTCGGCCGGCCGCCGAGCAGCTCGACCAGGCCGTCGTAGCGCCCGCCGCCACCGAGCGCCTGCTGCTGACCCTCACGCCCCGTGACGTAGAACTCGAACGCGGTCCGTGTGTAGTAGTCCAGTCCGCGGACGAGACCCGGTTCCAGTCGGTACGGGACGCCGAGCGCATCGAGGTGGCCGCGCACGGCGGTGAAGTGGGCGGCGCACGCCTCGCACAGCCGATCCGTGATCCGCGGCGCCTCGGCGTTCATCGCCGTCATTGCCGGGTCCTTGGAGTCGAGCAGCCGCAGGACGTTCCGGTCCAATCGACCGCGCTCCATGGTCGGCAGGGCATCGGATCGGGCCTGGTAGAAGGCGGTCAGCTCGGCGATGTACGCGGGCCGGCACGCAGCGTCGCCGATGGAGTTCAGCAGCACCTGGACGCCGTTCAGCCCGGCATCCGCGTAGTAACGCGCCCCGAGTTCGATGATCTCGGCGTCCACGGCGGGTCCCGGGTCGCCGATCGCCTCGATGTCGAACTGCCAGAACTGGCGGTAGCGCCCGGCCTGCGGGCGGTCGTAGCGGAACATCGGCCCGGTCATCGACAGCTTCACCGGCTGCGGCCAGGTCTGCATGCCGTGCTGGATGTAGGCCCGGACGATGCCCGCCGTCGGCTCCGGCCGGAGCGACCACGACTCGGCCTCCTCGCGTCGCGGCGCGATCCGGAACAGCTCCTTTTCGACGATGTCGGTGACCTCGCCGACGCCACGCTCGAACACGGCCGCCTGTTCGAGCATCGGCGTCTCGATGCGCTGGTAGCCGTACCGGGCGGCCAGGTCGTCCGCCAGGCGCTCCAGACGGGTCCAGGTCGGCGTCTCGGTCGGCAGCAGGTCGCGGGTCCCTCGCGGGGCTCGGAAGTCGGACCCCACTAGCCGAGGTCGCGCTGGACGCTCAGGACGTCCTTGAGGGTCTCGATCCGGCTCATGACCCGGGCCAGCTGCGAGACGGAGTGCACCTGGAGGGTGGCGGTCACGATGGCGGTGTGGTCCGCGTTCACGGCGACGGACGCCGCGAGGATGTTGACCTTGTCGCCGGCCACCACCTGGGTGATGTCGCTCAGGAGGCCGGTCCGGTCGTAGGCCTCGACGCGGATCGCGATCGGGTACGTCTGGGTCGGCTGCGACTCCCACTCGACGTCGATGAGCCGGCCCACCTCCCGCTCGTTGACGACGGTCGGACAGGCCTGCAGGTGGACCGTGACGCCCTTGCCCCGGGTGATGAACCCGACGATCGGGTCGCCCGGGATCGGGTGGCAGCACTTGGCATACCG
Source organism: uncultured Anaerolineaceae bacterium (assembly GCA_964579825.1). Taxonomy (GTDB): domain Bacteria; phylum Chloroflexota; class Limnocylindria; order Limnocylindrales; family CSP1-4; genus SPCO01. The sequence continues at coordinate 19,228 of CAZOHT010000020.1, read as the reverse complement.
GATGAGGAGGTCCCCGACGCCCTTCACCCGAACGCCGCCGGTCCGGACCATCTCCTGGGGCGGGGCGACCGGCGGCAGCGTGCTCTGCCCGTCGTCCACGACCCCGAGCTTCATGACGACCGACTGGGCGCTGATCGCGCCATAGCCGATGGCCGCGTAGAAGTCGTCCAGGGTCTCGTGGTTGGAGGCCCGGCCCACCTCGGCCACGCGCTCGACACCCACGGCGGAGATCGAGGTCCGCGCGAGCCGACGCAGTTCGCGTTCGAGCGACTCGCGACCGTGGACGATGTTCTCGTCGCGGTCCTTGCGCTTGAACCATTGGCGGATCTTCTCGCGAGCATGGCTCGTACGGACGACGTTCATCCAGTCGCGCGACGGTCCGTGCTCGCCCTTGGTCGTCACGATCTCGACGATGTCGCCGTTCTTCAGTCGGTAGTCGAGCGGGACGAGTCGGTTGTTGACCTTCGCCCCGATCGTGCGGTGGCCGACGTCGGTGTGGATCCGGTACGCGAAGTCGAGCGGCGTCGCACCCGCCGGCAGGTCCTTGATGTCGCCCTTCGGCGTGAACACGAAGACCTGGTCCTGGAAGATGTCGAGCTTGATGCCCTCGACGAACTCGGTCGCATCGGTGACGTCCCGCTGCCAGTCCATGAGCTGCCGGAGCCAGGCGAGCTTGGCGTCGTACTCGCGGTCGGACTTCGTGCCTTCCTTGTAGCGCCAGTGGGCGGCGATGCCGACCTCGCTGACCTGGTGCATCTGCTGCGTCCGGATCTGGATCTCGAGCGGCTTGCCGTCGAGGGCGATGACGGCCGTGTGCAGCGACTGGTAGAGGTTGTTCTTCGGGACGGCGATGTAGTCGTCGAACTGGCCCGGGATGGGCCGCCACAGCGAGTGGACGATGCCGAGGGCCGCGTAGCAGTCGCGCACGTCCTCGACGAGGAGCCGGATGGCATAGACGTCGTAGATCTCGCCGAACTCCGCGCCCTTGCGCTCCATCTTCTTCCAGATGCTATAGATGTGTTTCGGGCGACCCTGCAGGTCCGCCTCGATGCCGGCGGCCTCCAGGCGCGGGCGCAGTTCCGCGATCGCCCGGTCGATATAGCTCTCGCGGCCCTTCCGGCGGGTATCGAGGAGCTTGGCAAGCTCGCGGAAGCGTTCCGGGTCCAGCGCCTTGAACGCGAGATCCTCGAGCTCCCACTTCATCTGCCAGATGCCGAGTCGCTCGGCCAGCGGGGCGTAGATCTCGAGCGTCTGGCGGGCGATGCGCTGCTGCTTGTCGGACGGAAGGCCGTACAGCGTCCGCATGTTGTGGAGCCGGTCGGCGAGCTTGATCAGGACCACTCGGATGTCCTGGGCCATGGCCAGGAGCATCTTCCGGATGTTCTCGGCCTGCTGTTGCTCGTGGCTGTGGGTACTGAACTTCGACAGCTTGGTCACGCCGTCGACGAGCTGGGCGACCTCCGCCCCGAAGCGCTCCTCGACGTCGGTCAGGCTGTACTCGGTGTCCTCGGGGACGTCGTGCAGGAGGGCGGCCTCGATCGCGACGGGCTCGATGCCGAGGTCGGCCAGGATCTGGGCCGACGCGATCGGGTGGGTGACGTACGGCTCACCGGTCGCGCGCAGCTGCCCGGTGTGCGCATCGACCGCGAGGGCGAACGCCGCCCTGACCGGGTCGAGGTCCGCCGACGGGTGGTGCTCGGCGATCGACGCGAGGAGGGCCGTCTCGAGGGCGCCGAGGTCGACGGCCGCCTTCTTCGGGGCGGCCGTCGAAGACGCCGCGGCGCTCGGCGTCCGGCGGATGGGCGCCTGGTCGGTCGTCGTGGCCTTCGCGCCGGTCTTCGTGGACGACGTGGCGCCGGGCTTGGCCTTCGTGCGAGGCGTGCTGGTGGCCATGCGCGAAGGATAGCGTGCCGCGGACGTCGCCCCGCCGCTGGGTCAGCCGAAGCCCAGGCGGCGCAGGGCGGTCTCCGCCTCGGCGCGCTCGTCCCACGGCATCGGCCCATCCGGCCCGATGATCGAGCGCTCGTGGCCCTTGCCGGCGAGCAGCACCGTGTCCCCGGGCACCGCTCGCGCGAAGGCGGTCGCGATGGCCTCCCGCCGATCCGCGATGGCCAGGATCGCGTCGTCGGGGAGTCGTCCCGCGGAACGGGCTCCGGACGCGATCTGGGCCAGGATCGTGTCGCGATCCTCCCCACGCGGATCCTCATCGGTCACGACGATGAGGCGACACCGCTCCGCCGCGATCCGGCCCATCAGCGGCCGCTTGGCGGTGTCCCGTTCGCCGGCGGACCCGAAGACGGCGATCACGCCGCCACCGCGGGCCCGGGCGGCCGGTGCGAGCTGGTCCAGGACGGTCGTCAACGAGGCCGGGCTATGGGCGTAGTCGACGATGACCTCGAATGGCTGGCCGAGGTCGACCCGCTCCATCCGACCGGGGATGGCGGTCACGGACGCAAGCCCGGCACGGATGGCGCTCGGATCCAGCCCGAGACCGGCCCCGAGCGCGATGACGGCCAGGGCGTTGAGGACGTTGAACCGACCGACGAGCGGCAGGTGGATCGCGGCCCCGCCCTGTGGGCCATCGACCCGGAACCGAAGGCCGGAGGCGTCCTCCTCGATGGCGCCTGCTGTCACGTCCGCTGCGGAGGTCAGGCCGTAGGTCACGAGCGACGCGCCCGCCCCGCGGGCCGCCGTGACGAAGGCATCGGCGGATGGATCGTCGGCGTTCACGATGGCGACCTTCGGCCAGCGCTTCCGTGGGTTCCAGTCCGTGACCGCCAGCCGATCGAACAGGGATCGCTTTGCGTCGCGATACGCCTCCCACGTGCCGTGGAACTCGAGGTGCTCGTGGGTGACGTTGGTCAGGACCGCCGCGTCGTAGGCGACGCCGCCGACCCGTTCCAGGGCCAGCCCGTGGCTGGTCGTCTCGACCACCGCGGCGACATCGCCGGCCAGCGTCATGGCGCGCAACGCTCGCTGCAGGATCGGGGCATCCGGCGTCGTGGCGTGCTCGGGATTGGCCTCGCTCACCCCACCGATCCGCAGGCCGGCCGTCCCGAGCATCCCGGTCCGGAGCCCGGCCGCCTCGAGGGCCGCGACCGCCAGGTATGAGGTGGTCGTCTTGCCGTCCGTGCCGGTGACCCCCACGGTGAGGAGTTCGCGACTCGGATCGCGGTACCACCAGGCCGCCGCGGTGGCCAGGGCGTGCTGCGTGGACCCGACCACGATCTGGGGCAGGTCCGTCCCCTCGACGTGCCGCTCCACGAGGGCCGCCGACGCCCCGCGCATCGCCGCGGATGCGACATGGTCGTGTCCGTCCGTGTGCGCGCCGGGCACCGCGACGAAGAGCGCGCCCGGCACGACCAGGCGCGAGTCATTGGTCACGCCACGGATCAGGGTCGCGCCGACGGGTCCGCGGGCCAGGCCGAGGCGCGCTGCGAGCTCGTCCAACGGCCTGGGCTCGGTGGGTTCCGCGATGGCCAGGAGGCCGGCGATCGTTCGGTCGTTCATCCTGACGACCGTCCCAGCGCCCGGCGCGTGCGCATCGCCATCCGGCCCAGCGCGTATCCCCGTCCGTCGAGGATCCGCTCGTGGGCACCGGTCAGCTCCACCCAGCGGCCCCCGAACGAGCGCTTGTGCTGGTAGAGCCCGGCCATCGGCTCACCCTCGAGCGGTTCGCGGCGGGCGCCCGCGACATCCACCCCACCGAGGTCCATCTCCCCGCACCGCTCGCGGATGGCCAGCTGGATCGCCCGCCAGCGGAGCAGGTGGAGGGCACCTGGATGCAGGGCACGACCGGCCGCGTGGTCGCCGGAGTGGACCGTCGAGAGTCGTCCGCCGTGCCGATACAGGACGAGACCCGCCAGGACCTCCCCGTCCGCGGCGGCCGCGGCGGCACGCGCCTCGAGGTAGACCAGGTGGCCGGCCCGGAGCGCCGCGACCCACCACGGGACGAATCGCTCTCTGGGACCGAACCCGAACGAGCGGCGCTCCCCCGTCTCGACGAGGAGGTCGTAGAAGCGATCGAGCGCGACTTCGCTCGGCTCGGACGGGCCGAGGAACCCGTCGCCCGCTGTCCCACCCGCCTGGCGCCGGTCGTGCCGAACGACGACGACGCCGTCTCGCTCGGCGGCACGGATCCGCTGGCGGGTGGACTTCGCGATGGCGTCGAAGACGGGGCCCTCGCCGGCACCGGGATCGAGCGGCAGGGCGACCTTGTGACGCGATGGCTGGATCTCCTCGATCGGCGCGAACCCGGCCGCCCGGATGGCCGACCCGTACGCGGTGTCGGCGGCCGGGACCTCGGCGTCGGCCGCGACGACATCCACGCCGGCCGCCTCCAACCAGTCGCTGACCACGACCAGGCGTGTCGCAAGGGCGGCCCCCGAGGCCGGATCGTCAGCGCCGCCGACTCCGGCGCGCACCGGCCCACGCGGGATGTACGCGCTCGAGCCGCCGGTCCACGGCCACGGCCGCTCCAGCGACAGCACCCGACCACCATCGGGCGTGACGAGGAACCGCGGGTGCCAGCCCGCAGAGGCCCGGTGCCGGGCCCAGGCGATGGACTGGTAGACGTGTCCGCCCGGGGCGTCGACCGCGAGCCCGTCCCAGCCCGCGCGCTCCGCGCTCGTCGCCTCCCGGACCTCGTCCATCACTCGCTCGCCCCGAAGGACGCGGCGCTCCCGCTCGTCGCCAGTCCGTGCCGTCGACGCTCGATCCACACCCGGCCCCGCTGCGCCGTGTCGTAGGCGGCCCGGCCGACCCGATCCAGGACCAGGTCCCACGCCCCGATGTACTGGACCTCGCGACCGCCGAATCCCGCCTTGAAGTGGGCGATCCCGCCCGTCGCCAGGCCCCACAGGTCGTAGGAGGTGGCGCCAGCCTCACGCGACGAGCGGATGGCCTCCCACTTGAGGAGGTAGTTCGCCCGGGAGTCGCCGCCGGCCACGGTCATCCCGCCGTAGGGCTCCACGACCCGCGGCCCGCAACGGACGAGGAAGAGCGTCGCCAGCGGCTCGCCGTCGGCCGACTGGGCGAACAGCAGGCGCGCGTTCCCGGCCGGGCGGAAGGCCTCCCAGACGTCCCGATAGGCCTGCTCGGTGCGGATGAGGAATCCGGCCCGGTCGGCCGTATCGCGATAGATCCGATAGAAGTCCCCGAGGCGGTCGCCCTCGGCGTCCACGACGACCACACCGGCCGCTCGGGCCTTGTTCACGTACTGGCGCCACTTCTTGCGCAGCTCGCCCCACAGGACGCCCTCGTCCGGCCGCAGGTCCACGATGCGCGTCGCTGCGGGCTGGACCGCTGGCGCAGGTCGCCAGCCGGCCGCGGTCAGGGCGGCCCGGACGCGCCCGCCATCGTCGAGCGTCCCCTCGGCTTCGATCTCCGGATCGATCCGGAGCGTCGCGACCCGACCGGCCCGTCTCGGGAGGTCGCGCCGCACGTGCTCCGTGAACGCCCCGAGGGCCTCGGCGGACCAGTCCGAGGCGACCGGTCCGCGCGGGGCGTACGCGAACGCCCAGGGCATCCCACGCGGCCGCCGGAGCAGGATCTGGGCGCCGATCCCCTCGCCCGGCTCGGCGACACCCGAACGGATCGCCGTCCAGCCGTTGACCGCCTTGACGGCGGCCCAGCCACTCAGCTGCAGGTACGAGCCCGGATCGCTGGCCGCCACGAACGCGTCCCAGGCCACCGGGTCCCCATCGGCATCGGCGCCGAAGCGTGGATCCGTCCCGGGAGCGGTCACGCTCGTCCGGGGCGGCGGAAGGCGTCGACCATGACCCCGACGATAGTCGGCAGTTCGGGGATCCGCAAGGCGAGTGAGATCGCGGCATACACGAGGCCGAACCCGAGTCCCACGACCGCCACCTGCGCCACCAACGCGAACCAGCCCGGGTCCGCGCCAAGCCACGTCCCGCTGATCCGCAGGATGGCCACCCCCACGCCACCGGCCGCCACGCTCGCGGCGGCGGCTTCCAGCCCGACCCGGCCCATCCCGGACAGCGGGAAGACCGGCAGCCGGCGGCGGAGGACGACGATCAGGGCGAGGGCCTCCACCCACGCCGCGATCGCGATGGCCAGCGCGATGCCACCCAGCCCGAGCGGACCGACGAGGATGATCGCAAGGGTCGTGTTGATGGCGACCGCGGCGACCGCCGCGACGACCGGCGTGACCGTGTCCTGGCGGGCATAGAACGCCCGGGCCAGGACGGCGATCAAGGCATGCGCCGTAAGGCCGATCAGGAAGTACCCCAGGGTCAGCGCGATCAGGTCAAGGTCCTCCTGACTGATCTTGCCGCTCCCGAACAGGATCTCGACGAACGGGCCGCGCACGATGGCCGTGAGGACGGAGATCGGGATCATCACGAAGATCAGCAGCCGCAGCGCGCGGGTGAGCAGCGACGCGAAGGCCGGCTCGCGACCCTGCGCGGCGTCGCGCGAGAGGGTCGGCAGCACGACGATGCCGAGGGGAACGCCGATGATCCCGAGCGGGATCTGGAGCATCGCGAAGGCGAAGTTGAAGTCCGACACGGCGCCGGCGCCAAGGAGCGTCGCCAGCGACGTCACGACGATGAACGTGATCTGGCTGGCCCCGAGACCGATCGCCCGTGGAGCCATGAGCAGGAGGGCGTGGCGCGCCTCGGGATCGTCGCCCTCGATCCTGGGCTGATAGCGGAAGCCCATCCGGGCCAGGGGCCGCAACTGGACGAGCAGGTGCCCCATCGAGCCGGCGACGACACCGATGGCCAGCCCGACGACACCCATCGACGGGGCGAGGAGGATCGCGGCCCCGATGATCGCCAGGTTATAGACGATCGGCGCCATGGCGGCGGCCGTGAACCGACCACCCGCGTTCAGGACGCTCGTCGCGACGGCACCCAGCGCGAGGAACACCGGGCTGAGCAGCATGATCCGGGTCAGCTCGATGGTCCGGGCCAGTTCCGCGTCCCCGAAGCCCGGCGTGATGACCGGCACGATGACCGGGGCGAAGATGAACAGCCCGATCGCCAGCACTGCGAGTCCGATCAGCATGAGGTTGACCACGGTCGACACGACCCGCCAGGCACGGGCGGATTCGTTGGTCGTGAACAGGGCCGAGACGATCGGGATCAGGGCCGACGACAGGGCCCCCGCCGCGACCAGCTGGAAGATGAGGTCCGGCAAGCGGAAGGCGGCGAAGAACGCGTCCAGCTCCGGGCCGGCCGGGAACGTGTTGCCGATGACGACGAGGCGGACGTAGCCGAGGATCCGGGAGACGAGGAACGCCCCCGACACGATGAGCCCGGCGCGGGCGATCGTCTGGGCACCGCTCACGGGCCGGGGTCCCGGCGCGCCCGAGGGTGGGCGTCTCGGTAGGCCGATCTGAGGCGCGTCGGGGAGACGTGGGTGTAGATCTGCGTCGTGGCCAGGTTCTCGTGGCCGAGCAGCTCCTGGACGACACGCAGGTCCGCCCCGCCCTCGAGCAGGTGCGTCGCGAACGAGTGGCGCAGGGTGTGCGGCGTGATCCCTTCGGGTAGCCCGGCCAGCCTGCGGATCCGGTCGAGTCGATAGCGCAGCCCTCGGACGCCGAGTGGCTGGCCGTGATGGTTGAGGAAGATCTCGCTCGGCGGCTCGGGCCCGGCCGTTGGTGGCCGACGCTCCAGCAGGATCGGACGACCGTCCTCCAGGTACGCGCGAAGCGCCCGCCGCGCGGGATCGCCCAACAGCCCGACGCGCTCCTTGCGCCCCTTGCCCAGGATCCGCAGCTCGCCGCGCGCGAGGTCCAGTGAACCGAGGTCCGCACCGGCCAGCTCGCTGATCCGCAGACCCGCGGCATAGGCCGTCTCGACGAGCGCCCGGTCGCGCAGGCCCAGGGCGAGGGCGAGATGGTCGCCGCCGGCATCGTCCAGCCCGGCATCGACCACGGCGAGCATCTGGAGGATGTCATCCATCTCGAGGACCCGTGGCAGCCGGCTCGAGACGCGCGGCCGCACGATGGAACCCCAGGGATCACCCGCGGACAGGCCGGTCCTGGCCGCCCAGAGGTGGAATGTCCGGATCGCCGCCAGGCGCTGCGCGACCGACGAACGAGCGTGGCCTGCGGTCAGCGAGGCGAGGTACGCACGCAGGTCAGGACGGCCCGGCGTCCGCCAGTCCACGCCGCGGTCACGCAGCCAGGCCAGGTAGGCCCCGACGGCCGTCGCATACGAGCGCTGGGTGTGGGGCGAGGTGTCCCGGGCTTCCAGCGACCGCAGGAACCGTCGGAGGGTGGGGTCGGTCACCGCGTCCGACCCCGAAGCGCTCACGCGTCCGGCGCGGGTTCGACCGGCTTGGCGCGTCGAGTGCCGCCGCGTGTCCCCGTGCGTCCCGTCCGCGCCCGGCCCGTCGACCGTCCCCCACCCTTCGCCGGCGGCCGCTTGCCGCGTGTCGGGCGGGCGATCGCCTCCGGGTCGGCCGGCCCGCCGGCATAGCGCTCGCCGATCACGATCGAGTCCGGCGTCGCATCGATGGCCGAACCGCAGCGCAGGCACAGGGCCGCCTCGCCCTTGCGCGCGATCGGGCCGTCGTCCACGTCGTGGAGACCGCCCAACGGCTCGTCGTTGCACGTGTAATCGCACTTCGGGTAGTTCGAACACCCCCAGAAGACGTTCCCGGTGCGCCGCGCGCGACGCGGGACGAGATGGCCGTCGGAGTTCTTGGGGCAGGCGGCCTCGAAGGGGAGGGGCGGCGGCGGGGGCGGCCCATCCTTCTTGATGAACTTGCAGTCGGGATAGCGCGAGCATCCGACGAACGGCCCGAATCGCCCGCTCTTGCCGACGAGCTCACCCAGGCCGCACTCCGGACAGACCTCGCCCGTGGTCACGGGCTCGACGATCGGCCAGGGTTTCGTCTCCTTGTGCTCGGGATACAGCGAGCAGGCGACGAAGGGGCCGTTCCGCCCGAACCGGAGGACCATCGGATGGCCCAGCGAGCAGATCTCGTCGGTCGATCGGGTCCACGGCTCGATGTCGCCGCCGGCCTCCACGGCGTCCTTCAGCGGACCGTAGAACGCGCGCAGCAACGGGACCCAGGCTCGTTCACCCAGGGCGACCTCGTCGAGCTCCTCCTCCATCCGGGCGGTGAAGCCGAGGTCGACATAGTCCCCGAAGTGCTCGACCAGCAGGTCGGTCACGACCTCGGCCACCAGCTCCGGGAACAGGCGCCGCTCCTCGACGCGGACATAGCCCCGATCGGTGATCGTCGAGATGGTCGCCGCGTAGGTGGACGGACGTCCGATCCCGAGTTCCTCGAGGGCCTTGATCAACGTGGCCTCGGTGAAGCGAGGCGGTGGCTCGGTGAAGTGCTGGGTCGGCGTCACCTCGGCGACCGCGGTCACGGCCCCTTCGGCGAGGGCCGGCAGCTTGGTGCCCGCCTCATCGTCGTCGTCCGTCGCGGAATCGTCGCGACCCTCCGTGTACACGATGGAGAACCCATCGAACAGGACTTTCGTGGCGGACGCTCGGAGCTCGTAGCGACCGTCCGCGAGTTCGATCGTCGTGGTCTCGAGCTCCTTGGCCGCCATCTGGGACGCCAGGGCTCGCTGCCAGATCAGCCGGTAGAGTCGCGCCTCGTCCGCCGCCAGGAAGGCCGCCATCGAATCGGGATCGCGCCGGAAGCTGGTCGGACGGATGGACTCGTGCGCCTCCTGGGCTCCCTTGGCCTTGGTCTTGTAGACGCGGCCCTTGGGCATCGTGTATGGCGCGCCGTAGCGCTCGCCGATGACGTCGCGGGCCTCGCCCATCGCCACGCCGGCGATGGCCGTGGAGTCGGTCCGCATGTAGGTGATGAGCCCGACGTGCCCCTGCGGCGTGTCCGTGCCTTCGTACAGCCGCTGGGCGACCGACATCGTCCGCTTCGGGCTGAACCCGAGCTTCCGACTGGCCTCCTGCTGGAGGGTCGAGGTCGTGAACGGGGCCGCCGGCGAGCGCTTCTGGGTGCGGGTCCCGAGCTTCGTGACGGCCGGTCGTAGCTCGCGGATGGCGGCGACGTGCGCGTCCGACGCCGCCTCGTCCGGGATATCGAGCGCCTCGCCGTCGATGCGGACCAGGTCGGCGCTGAAGCGCTCGCCGGCAGCGGTCGTGAGGATCGCCTGGATCGTCCAGTACTCGCGGGCCGTGAATGCGTCGATCTCGCGCTCGCGCTCGACCACGAGGCGGACGGCGACCGACTGCACCCGACCCGCCGACAGGCCACGCTGGACCTTGCGTCCGATGAGCGGGCTCAAGGTGTAGCCGACGAGCCGATCGACGATGCGTCGGGTCTGCTGGGCGTCGACGAGGTTCTGGTCGATGTCGCGCGGGTTGGCGAACGCCTCCCGGATCGCGGGCTCCGTGATCTCGGAGAACGTCACCCGCTGGGTGCGGTCCGCGGGCACGTTGGCGGCCTCGGCGACGTGCCAGGCGATCGCCTCACCCTCGCGGTCGAGGTCCGTGGCCAGGAAGACCATGTCGGCCGACTTGGCGGCCTTCGTGATCTCGGCCAGCTGCTTCCGACGGTCCTCGGTGATGACGTACTCGGGCGCGAAGTCATGGTCCACATCCACGCCGAACTTGCCCTTGCCGGGGTTCTCCGGGAGGTCGCGGACGTGGCCGTAGGAGGCCAGCACGCGGTAGTCGGCGCCGAGGTAGCGCTCGATGGTCCGGGCCTTGGCCGGCGATTCGACGATGACGAGGTTCTTGGGCACGGCCGGGAGTGTAGCACCGGGTCCTGCACGGTCCCGTATCCGGCCGTTCGCCGAGCGGTCAGGCCTCGCGAACGCGGCGGAGGAAGTCCTCGTCGATCTCCAGGTCCTCGTCCAGGTCGGGTTCGGACTCGGGCCGCCCGTCGCCGAGCTGCGCCGCGACCCCGACCGGGACCGGCATGTCCAGCGCGAGCGCCGTGCCGGCGACGGAACCGGGCGGCACCTCGATGAACCGGATGTGGATCATCGGGAAGTAGAAGACGGCCGCCGAGTCGTCCGCGAAGACCGGCCGCTTGCCGTTCATGTTGCGCAGGTTCGTGCAGCTCAGCGTCACGTCGGACGTCGCCGGCAGGTCGAACAGGTCGGCCAGGAGCGGCTGCTCGCCGTTGAGGTGGATGCACGCATTCCGGATCACGCCTCGATGGTGGCAGGACGCACCGCGTCCGTCACCCAGCCGATGGTCCCGTTCAGGGGTGGTAGAAGTCGATGACCAGTCGGACGCGTCCGGACGCCACCCACACCCCGATCCCCACCCGGTCGTAGGCGGCGTTCATCATGTTCACGTAGTGGCCGCCGTTGTACGACTTCTCGGACTGGAAGAACAGGTGCGAACCGAGGACGGCGCTCTTGGCGCCCCCTGACCGACAGCCCAGGTTCTCCGCCCAGCGGTAGCTCGTGTAGCCCGCCGCCTCGAGCCGATCGCCCGGGTTCCCCCCGATGAAGTGGCTGCAGTCGTTCCCGACGGCCAGCTTCTTCGCATAGGGGCGAGAGACCTTCGAGCTGATCCCGCTGTCCAGCTTGAGCGCGGCCACGTTGCGGCCGCCCGGGCTGCTGCACGAACCAGACGACGTGACCCAGCCACCGGTCCGGGTGCAGTTCATCAAGCCCAGGTAGTACGTCTCCACGGAACCCCAGCTGCCGCCGCCGACGGCGCCGCCGCCGGACCCCCCGGACGACCCGCCACTCGAGGAGCCGCCCGATCCGGACGAAGCCGGAGCCGCGGCGACGACCGGCTTGGGCACGGTCCGGAAGAGGCCGCGCACGGCCCTCGCGATCGGCGTCCCGTCCGTGGCCTCGGCGGTGGCCGCGACCGTCATGGCGACGGCGGTGAAGTACGGCAGCAGGGCCTTTGGCTTGAAGATCAGGACCGTGTCGCCCTCGGCGAACGAGACGGTGCCGGCGACGGGCTTGCCGCCTGCGGTGACGGTGAACGCCTTGGTCGCACTCGCCCGGTCCATCGCCGCCGTGAAGCGGACGGATAACGTCGCGTCCCGGGCGACATCGATCGTGTCGGCTCTCGGGCGGAAGCGAACCACGGACGGGGCCTTGGCGGTCCTGACGAGCAGGCTGGTGGCGGCGATCTCGGCGCCATCGACGTCACGAAGGCCGGCGACGACGAGTCGGTAGCGGGTATCGGCTCGCAGGCCACCGGCCGGGGTGAAGATGAACGTCGTGGCGCCATCGGGCCCGACGTCGGTGGGGACGACGGTGCCTGGAACGTCAGGCTCCAGGCGGATCGCCGTGCTCGCCTCAGTGGGATCGACCGGCTGGTCGACCGTGATCTCGAAGGCCGTGGAGCCGCTGACCCGTGTGCCGACCACGTCGGTGGCGAGGATCCTGACGCCGGCGGGGGCGCGGGTCAGGAAGCCGGTCCGGATCGGCGCGAGGAGGGGTTGCCCGCTCCGGGCGAGCGCTCCGGCCGCGACCGTGACCGTGTGGTAGGTCGCCGCGTCCCAGCCATCTGCCGGTGAGATCGTCAGTTCCGTCGAGGTCGGGTCCCAGGTCAAGGTCACCGGTGCCGCGGGAGAGACCGACGTGAGCGCGCCGACCGAAGCCTGGTCCATGGGGGCGGAGAAGGCGATCGTCAACGGCTCGGACAGTCCGACGCTCGTCCCGACCACGGGACCGAACGCCCCCCTGGTCAAGGGCAGATCCGCGCTGGGCGGGGTCGCGGCCGCCGGCGCGGGCTGCCCCGCGAAGACGACACCGACGGCCAGGATGCCACCGAGCCCGACCGCCAGCCCCGTCCGGAGCAGCGTCGATCGACGCAGCGCGGAAGAGACGTACACGACGGCGAGGATCGGGACGGCCAGCACCGCGGCGGCGACCTTCAGCAATAGACGCTCCCTGACTGCGGGTTCGGGTGGCTCCCGAGGGGCGGGCGGGTGCCGACGTTGGGGCGGGCACCGAAGGTCAGGGTAGCATCGGGTCGTCCGAACGGGCAAGGACCCGAGCCCGCCGACGCGGGTCGGCCGACGGCTGCGCCGCGAGCGTCCCGGCCGGCCGGAAGCGCCCATGGACGCCCACGGCGAGCCGGTCGCGCTCGAGCAGGGTGAGCGTCGCCAGCACGGTCGCGACGGGCAGGCCGGTGGCCGCGACGAGCTCGTCGACCGTGGCCAGCCCCGCGACCAACCCGGCCGCGACCACGCCGGCCGTCTCGCCGAGCACGGTGATGGTCGCAGGCGCCAGGGCGGCCGTCCGCGAGCCGTGGACGAGCCCGAGATCGTCCAGCAGTTGTGGGATGCCCGCGACGATCCGAGCGCCGCCCGGGAACTCCCGCAGGAAGGCGAGACATCCCTCGGACTCCGGTGCGCCGATGGCGCCCGGGACCAGGAAGCACTCGCGGCCCTGCTCGAGGGCCCACGACGCGGTGATCAACGCGCCGCTGCGGGCCGGGGCCTCGACGACCACGGTCGCGTCGGACAAGCCGCTGATGACCCGGTTCCGGCGCGGGAAGGTGCCCTTCGTCGGGCTCGCGTCCGGCGCGAGCTCGGACACCACCGCCCCACCGCTCGCCACGATCGCGTCGGCGAGGGCTCGGTGGGCGCGTGGGTACAGCGTGGCATGGCCGCCCCCGATCACCGCCACGGTCGACCCGCCACTCGCGACGGTCGCGTCATGGACGGCGCCGTCGATCCCCACGGCCAACCCCGACACGACGCTGGCCCCCGCCGCAACGAGCGCGGCCCCGATCCTGGACGCGAGCGCACGACCGGCATCGGACGGCCGCCGCGTCCCGACGACGGCGATGGCGTGGGCCGACTCGAGGGCCCGGACGTCACCGAGGACGAACAACAGGGCCGGCGGTAGCTCGACGGACGCCAGGCGACTCGGGTAGGTCGCGTCGTCCACGGTCACGACGGTCAGTCCGATCTCGCGGAGTCTCGTGAGGAAGCGATCGCCGTCGTTCGCGGCGTCGGCGATGGCGGACGCCAGGCCGGGCGAGATCGGTCTCCGGCGGGTCCCATCCCCCGCCGGCGTGCCGTGCGGCGTGGACATGAGCTCGTGGACGCCGCGTGGACCGGTCGCGATCCGCAGGACCTCTCGCCCGGTCCGGAACCGCTGCAGCAGCGCCGCGAGACCGACCGGCCCAAGGCCGTCCACGCCGGCAAGGATCGCCCAGGCGTCACGCTCGGCGTCCGCGGCACCCGCGGCATCCGCAACGTCCTTCGCGCCCGCCGCGTCCATCGCGCCCGCCGCACGCGGACCCGGCGCCTCCATCAGCGGCCCGGAGGCCCCGACGCCAAGCACCTCAGACGGCCCTGGCGTCGGCGGCCCGATGGTCGGACGAGCGATACCACGCGGCCTCATCGAGATGTCCGGCCGAGACGGATCGCTCTCCGGCGAGGTCGGCGATCGTCCGGGCGACCCGCAGGATCCGCTCCGTCCCCCGCCCGCTCGCTCGCTCCAACTCGGCGAGGGCCACCGCGTGCCGCCGCGTGACGGCGTCCAGTCGAACCATCGCCCGTAGCTCATCCCCGCTCAGCCGACCGTTGAGACGCCCGGTCTGGCGGTCCCGCGCGATCCGGTGGGCCGACGCGATCCGTGCGGCCACGGCGGCCGATGCCTCGGCGGGCACGTCCCCGACGAGCGCAGCCGGCGGCACGCGCGGCATCGTGATCGACAGGTCGATCCGGTCTCGCAGCGGACCGGAGATCCGCTTCTGGTACCGCTCCGGTACGTTCGTGGGGCAGGTGCACGTCCGTCCCGGTGCCCCGGCGAATCCGCACGGGCACGGGTTCATCGCCGCGATCAGCTGGAAGCGGGCCGGGAAGGACACCGTGCGACCCGCCCGGGCGATCGCGACCCGGCCCTCCTCGAGCGGCTGGCGCAGGGCCTCCAGGACGTCACGGTCGAACTCGGGCAGCTCATCGAGGAACAGCACACCATGGTCCGCCCGCGTGACCTCGCCCGGCGACAGGCGCGGCCCGCCGCCGACCATCCCCGCGTACGAGATCGTGTGATGGGGCGAGCGGAACGGAGCGGCCCGCCGCAGGGCGTCGAGGGGGCCCTCCCCGGCGGCCGAGGCCACGATCGACACGGCCATCGCCGCGTCGTCTTCGAGCGGCGGCAGGAGACTCGGCGTGGTGCGCGCGAGCAACGTCTTGCCCGAGCCGGGTGGCCCGATCAGGAGCAGACCGTGCCCGCCCGCGAGCGCGATCTCGAGGCCACGACGAGCCTCCGCCTGGCCGCGGACCTCCGCGAGGTCCGGGACGAGTCCGACTGACAGCATCGGGCCACCCACATCGGCCGCTGTCGGAGCGCCGTCCCTGCCGGTTTCCAGGCCCACGCGATCCGGTCTCGGCCGGACGATCCGCCGATGCCGGCTGCCCGAGACCAGCTCCGCCGCCTCCGCGAGCGACTCGACGGCTTCGATCTCGAGTCCGTCCACCAGACGGGCCTCGGCCTCGGCGGCGGCCGCGACGATCAGGCGGTCCACGCCGCGTCGGGCCATGGCGGCGGCCATCGACAGGATGCCTGGCACAGGCCGCACCTCGGCGCCCAACGACAATTCACCGATCAGCCCGATGACGCCGACGCCGGGCCGAACCTGCTCCGACCCGAGCAGGATCCCCATAGCCATAGCGAGGTCCAGGCTGGAACCGGCCTTGCGCAACTCGGCCGGGGCCAGATTGACCGTGATCCGTCTCGGCGGGTGCACGAACCCGGCATTCCGGATCGCGCCGCGGACCCGCTCACGTGCCTCCTGGAGCGCGGTGTCCGCCAGCCCGACGATGGTGAACCCGGGTAGTCCCGGAGCCACGTCCACCTCGACCCGGATGGACCGGCCCTCCAGGCCGAGCAACGTTGCGGACGGGACGATGGCCAACACCACGTCATCGTGGGCGTGGCCGGTCACCCAGGGCTTACTGGCGACTCACCACGCGCTCATCGGTCGCGGCACCTAGTTGACCAGCGGGTCGGAGAGATCGGCGCTCCGGCCAAGATCGCGAGCCAGCAGCGCGATCTCCAGCCTCGAGCCGAGTCCAAGCTTGCTCTTGATGTTCGTCACGTGGACCGATGCGGTCTTGCGGCTGATGAACAGCGCTTCGCTGATCTCCGAATCCGATCGCCCGGCACCGACGAGCGCGAAGACCTCGACCTCGCGCGCTGTGAGCCTGTCCCGGATCCCTGGAAGACTTCCCTGTCGACGACCCGGGGCTGGCTTCGCCAGGGCGGAAACGATGGCCGCTTCGACGGTCAGACCCGGTGGCGGGTCGATCGCGAGGCCAAGTGAAACGGCCGTCAACGATCGGGTCGCGCGGACTCTCCAGCGCTCGAGAACGATCGCCACATGGGGATCGCGGACCCAGCCGGTCTCCGGTCGACGACGATCGGCGACGGCGAGCGCACCCAATGCCTCCGCATGGCGATCCTCGGCGGCGAGGACGGCGACCGCGACGTCGAGCGCCTCGAGCCGGTCGATCGGCGCCTCCCACTCCACGATCGCCCAGGCTTCGGCAAGAGCATCCCGGGCGCCATCAGGCGAACCTCGTTCAGCCAGGGCGAGGGCCAACACCTCCAGTGCGAACGCACGTAGGTTGCCGGCCGGGCAACACGCCACGGCTGCTCGCGCGTCCGCTTCGGCAGCGGATGAGCCACCCGCATGCAGCTCGATCAGGGCTCGCTTGAACGATGCGATGCCGGCGTTGCTCACGGCGCCGGCCCGCTCGTGCGCGGCCCTCGAGCGTCCCATGAGATCGGCGGCGAGGGGCAGGTCACCCGACAGCCACGCTCGTGTCGATGCGGCGTCGAATCGCAACGCGTCGCCATCGTCCGGATCGGTCGATGCGGCGGCGGCCAGGTCAGTGTGGCGAGCCGCCTCGAGGGGGTCCCCGACGGCATGGAACAGGTAGGCCAGCCGGAGGTACAACGTGCGGCGCGCCCGACCCGAGGCACGTTCCGCCGCGACCTCGACATCCGGTACCATCGCCAGCGCCTCGGCGGTGGCCGCGTACCGCGTCAGCAGGCGCAACTGGGAGCCCATCGCGGTTGCTCGCGATGGATCGTCCGGATCCGCGCGCACCAGGAGCGCTCGATACCAGCGAACGGACCGATCGAGCTTGGCCCCGGCCTGCAGGTAGCGGTCGATGACACCCAGGATCGTCAGTCCGAGGGCCGGGTCTTGGTCGATCGACCAGTCGATGGCTGCCGCGATGTTGTCATCCTCGGTCACGATGACCCGCATGGCGCCCGGCTCATCGGTCGTCCACCGTCCAGCGATACGCGCCGCGATCACCCCGACTGCTCGAGCGTGAGCCTCACGCGCCGCATCCAGCTCGACGGCCGAGGCTTCTACCGACTCATAGGTCCGGAGGGTCTCGAGCAGTCGGAACCGGGGCTCCCCATCGAGCTCGCCCGTGCGGCGGACGAGGCCGGCGGCCACGAGGCCGTCCATCGTGGGGACGACCGGCGTGGTCGGGTCCAGAGCCTGGGCGAGATCGAGGTCGAACGATCCGGGGCAGATGGCGAGACTCGCCAGCAAGCGACGTGCCTCGGGACCCAGGGACCCAACCGTCATATCAAGGATCCCGGCAAGCGAGGCATGACGCGCCAGATCGCCCTTCTCTCCGGTCGGCGCACCCGATGTGGCGACGACACTTCGATCGGCGAGTCGCCGCAACAAGGCACTCGGCGAGAGGACACGGCTTCGACCGGCCGCGAGTTCGAGCGCCAAAGGGATGCCGTCGAGACGCCGAAGGACCGCGGCGAGGTCGCGGGCGTCGTCCTCGTCGAGCTCCTCCAGCGCGCCGAGCTGGCGGGCTCGGCGCAGGAATAGGGCCCCGGACGGCGAGGCTTCCACATCGCTCGGCCGAACGCCGTCCGGGAGGGCGAGGCCTCGTACCGACACCTCCACCTCGTGGTGCGCCCGCAGCGGCAGCCGGCTGGTCGTGAGGACTCGAACGTCGGGCAGACGATCGATCCACTCGTCCAGGAGGCGCCCGAGATGGCCCACCTGCTCCGCGGCATCCAGCACGAGCAGGACCGGTCGGTCGGCGAGGTATCGCCGGACCTCCACGGCTGCGCTTCGTGGATCCACACCGATGAGCCCGACCGCCCATGCCACAGCGCTGACGACGTCTTCGACATCCAGCGCGTCAGCAAGGTCGATGAACCGTCCATCGGCCGGTCGGAGGCGTTCCAATGCCGCCGTGGCCAGCCAGGTCTTGCCGATGCCACCGGGGCCGGTCAGCGTGACGAGGCGTGATTCCGCCAGGAGCCCCGATAGCCGCGCCAGTTCACGGTCCCGACCGATGAGCCCCGCGACAGCGGGTGCACGTCCCATCGAGGCTGTCCCTCCCTCGGGTGGACAGCCATTCTGCGCACATGGTCCGTGCCCCGACAAGTGGCAACGTGAGCGCCCGAACCGCTGAGCGTGTCCGGGCGCTTGGATCGGGCGGCGGACGGCTGCCTACGGCCGCTCCGGTCGCTACGGCATGACGGGCCCGCTACCCACCTTCGCGCACAGGTCGGTCGTCGGTCCGTCAGCCGTCGCCTTGACCATGTTCCCTGCTGCGTCGTAGGTCTCGCTCGCGTGACGCTTGATCTGGAACAGTCCGGTTCCGAGCTCACTCGGGTCTCCGGCCAGATACCAGGCCCAGACGCCCGGCCCGAACGCATCGGCCCGTTGCGAGCCATCGCGGAACGTGACGATCGAGATCAGGAAGCTGCCGCGGAACGTGTACGTCGCGCGGCTGTCCACGTTCGTTACGAGCGTGGTCGCGTACCCCACCGAGATGTCCAGGACCACGCCGTTGCGCCCCTTCGGGAAGGTCGTGGTCGTCCCACGCAACCGGGGAGTCTCGACCCGGACCGCATCCTCACAAACCTCGTTGGGCCCGAACTCGCTCACGGACGGCTCCATCGGGACGGTCACCGGTTCCGCGGCGAACGCCGCCGGCGCTGCGATGCCGGCGAGGGCGATGGCCAGCGCCATGGCGGCACCCGTTCGACGGAACCGCCAGAACCGTCTTGACCGCGGACCGACCCTCGATCCTGAAGCGTCGCGCATGCTGTCACTCCTTCCCATCGGGAACATCGGGCTGCAGCCCTCCCCCCACGCCGATCCTGGGAGCCCACCGCGACCGATACATCGGGATTCGCCTTAGATGGCTCCTCATTTTCGACGTGACGGACGGCATGACGCAGCCGGGAATGACGGTCTCAGCGTCCGGCTGTCAGGGTCTCCAGCTTGGCGAGGATGGCCGCCGCGGCCTCATCGACGGTCGCCCGCTCCAGCTCGATGTG
>CAZOHT010000019.1:54993-67914 GCA_964579825.1 uncultured Anaerolineaceae bacterium | reverse complement strand
GGAGCAGTTCCGGTGAGAGTGCCCCTGCGCTGGCTGCGCGAGTACGTCGACGTCGACCTCGATCCGGCGGACCTCGCCGATCGCCTCACGCTGCTCGGGATGGAGGTCAAGGGCCTCGAGGCGTGGGGATCGGACTGGCGCAACGTGGTCGTCGGGGAATTGCTCAGCGTGGAGAAGCACCCGCGCGCCGACCGACTGTCGCTGACCCGCGTGATCGTGGGGTCCGGCGAGGTCCTGGAGATCGTCTGTGGCGCGACCAACATCGCGGCCGGCCAGCGCATCCCCGTCGCGCTGCCGGGGGCCATCCTGCCCGGTGATCGACGCATCGAGCGAACCGAGAAGATGGGCGTGACCAGTAACGGGATGCTCTGCTCGGGCGACGAACTGGGTCTCACGTCCGACGCCGACGGCATCCTGATCCTGCCGGGCGACACGACGATCGGCGTCGGCCTGACGGACCTGTATGGGGACACCGTCCTGGACGTGGACGTCAAGCCGAACCGTGGCGACGTCCTGTCGATCGTCGGGCTCGCGCGGGAGGTCGCCGCGATCACCGGCGGATCGCTCGGCTTCCCGGATTGGACGGTCACCGAAGCGGGTCCGGACGTGACCGAGCGACTCAGCGTCGAGGTCCGCGAACCGGCGCTGTGCCCGCGGTTCGTCGGTCGCTGGGTGAGCGGCGTGACGGTCGGCCCGTCACCGGACTGGGTGCAGATGCGCCTGCAGGCGGCGGGGATGCGGCCGATCAGCAACGTCGTCGATGCCAGCAACTACGTCATGGTCGAGCTCGGCAAGCCGATCCACACGTTCGACGCGGCCGCGGTCCGCGATGGGCGGATCGTCGTCCGACGGGCGGTCGCCGGCGAGCGGCTGGAGACGCTCGATCACGTCCAGCGCAGCCTGGATCCGGACACGCTCGTCATCGCCGACTCGGACGGCCCGGTGGCGATCGGGGGGATCATGGGCGGCGCCGACTCGGAGGTGAGCGGCACGACCACGGACGTGATCGTCGAATCGGCCATCTTCGACCCGGTCAACATCCGCCGGTCCGCCTTCCGCTACGCCCTGCGCTCTGATGCGAGCCTGCGCTTCGAGAAGGGCCAGGAGTGGCGGCTGGCACGGATCGGGGCGGATCGGACGACCCGGCTCCTGACCGAGTGGGCCGGCGGGACGGCCTGGCGCGGCGTCGTGGACTCGGCGCCGGCCGAACCGGCACGGGCCACCGTGTCGTTCCGTCCGGCGCGGACGAACCGGCTGCTCGGGACGAGCCTGACGACCGCGCAGCAGCGGGACCTGCTCGCTCGCGTCGGTGTCGCCACGATGGACGCTCCGGTCGGTACGACGGTCGTGGTCGCGGCCGGCGCACGGCCCCACGCGGTCGCCTCGGACGGCGAGACGCTCACGGCGAGCGTCCCCACCTGGCGACGCGACCTGGCGGTCGAGGCGGACGTCATCGAGGAGATCGCCCGGGTCCACGGCTACGACCAGGTCCCAGCGATCCTGCCGCATACCGCCATGCCCGCCTACCGACCGATCCCGACCGAGGTCCGGGACGCGATCCGGGCCGTCCTCGTGGGTGCGGGGCTGACCGAAGCCATCACCCTGGCCCTCGTCTCACCGGAGTCGGTCGCGCGGTTCCCGGCCGTCGACGACGGGGAGCCTGTCGGCGAGCCAGGGCAGGCCGCCGGCGGCCGACCGGTCCACGTCACCAACCCGCTGTCCGGGCAGCACTCGGTCCTGCGCCAGCGCGTCCTCGGCAGCCTGCTCGAGGTCGTGGCGACCAACCTGCGCCACGGCCGTGCCGATGTCGCGGTCTTCGAGATCGGCAAGGGGTACGGGACCGCGGACGACCCTGAACGCCCTACCCGCGAGTGGTGGCGCCTGGCGTTCGCCATGACGGGAGACGCCGAGGCGCCCGCCTGGAACCGCACGGTGCGGCCGTACGACCTCGATGATGCCAAGGGCCTGGTCGAGCTGCTTGCGGCCCGCCTCGGCCACCCTCGGGTCGCGTACGAGGGCCTCAGCGACGATCCGACCCTGCATCCCGGCCGGGCGGTGACCATCCAGACCGATGGGGTCATCGTCGGGCGGATCGGCGACCTCCATCCGGTCCTGGTCGACGAGCTCGGACTGCGCGCCGAACGGGTCATCGTCGGCGAGATCGCCGTCGCGGGACTGGCCGCCGGCCGCCTCGTGGATCCGAAGGTCAGCCCGCCGTCGCGCCACCCCGACAGCGAGCGCGACCTCGCGATCGTCGTGGACTCCGATCGGCCCGCCGCGACCGTGGCCGCCGCCATCGTGACCCACGGAGGCGACCTCCTCCGATCGGTCACGCTGTTCGATCGCTATCGCGGCAAGCCGTTGGGCGAGCACGAAGTCAGCCTGGCCTTCCGTCTGGTCTTCGCCGCTGACGACCGGACCCTGACCGAGGCCGAGGTGGCGGCCGCCATCGACGCCATCACCGCAGGGCTGGCGGATGACGTCGGAGGACGACTCAGGGTCTGAGCGGACCTAGCAGGACCAGCCTGTAGCGCACCGGACCGCACCGGACGCCACCGGACAGGGTCTTGCGAGTGCCGGACAGCCGCTGCTACCCTTGCGCCCGCCCCGCCACCGGCGAGGCCGGCCGCACAAGGAGTCCGGGTGGAGATCGGCGAGTTCATCCTCGGGTTCGACACGATCGACCTGTTGATCATCGGGTTCTTCGGTCTGTTCTTCGTGCTCGGGTTCGCCCAGGGGACGATCCGTCGCCTGATCGGCATCGGGTCGATCCTGTTCTCGTTCCTGTTCGCGGCCAACCTGTCGGAGTGGCTCGGGAACTTCCTGGGGTCCAACTGGACGCAGTTCTCCGCCGCGTACAGCCAGATGATCGGCTTCTTCTTCGTGTTCGTCGGCGGCTGCGTCGTCTTCGCGATCCTGGCCCAGGGCTTCTACAAGCCGCAGCCGTTGTTCCAGAAGGCACGCTTCGTCGACGAGATCATCGGCGGCATCCTCGGACTCATCGAGGCTGGCCTCATCCTGCTGTGCTTCGTCGTCATCCTCGATACGTTCTTCCTCACGGCCGCCGGACCACCGGACCCCGACGAACTGCCGTACCTGCGTGAGGTCTGGGATGCGCTCAACGGCACGGCGATCGTCGAGATCTTCCGCGACACCGTCATCCCCGCGTTCATGACGGTCTTCGCATTCCTGGTCCCGTCGGCGATCTCCGACCTCTATTGAGCTGAGCGTCCTCGACCGGGCGGATCTGGCGAGACCGACCCTCGAGGCGGCCCGCTTCGTCGTCGGTGCCGAGCTCGTCCGCGACGATGGGTCCGGTCGGCGCGTCGCCCGGATCACCGAGGTGGAGGCCTACATCGGCGAGGACGATCGCGCCTCGCATGCCCGGTTCGGGCGCACCGCGCGCAATGCGGTCATGTACGGCGCGCCGGGCAGGGCCTACGTGTACCTTGTCTACGGGATGCACGATTGCCTGAACGTGGTCACCGAACCAGCGGGTTCGCCGGCCGCCCTGCTGATCCGCGCCGTCGAACCGCTCGAGGGCGTTCGCGCCATGCGCCTCGCCCGGGTCGCTCGCGCCGCGCGATCCAGGCGCGACTGGTCACCGGAACGTGCGGAACGCACGGCCGCACGGCTGGCGCAGCTGTCCGACGACCGACTGGCCGATGGACCGGGTCTGGTGACCGCCGCATTCGGGATCGACACGGGCTGGACCGGTCTCGATCTGTGCGATCCTGCCTCGCCCCTCCGACTCGAGCGCCCGACCCGCCCGCTGCCGAGCGTCAGGATCCAGGCCACGCCGCGGATCGGGATCGAGTTCGCCGGGCCGCCATGGACGTCGCTTCCCTGGCGGTTCACCCTCCGGCAGGACTGACGGACCGGCCGTGGATCCGCGCTCGATCGTCCTGCTGGAGTTCCCGGACGTCCGGTCGCGGCTTGCCGCCGCCACCGCGTTCCCGCCATCGCGCCGCCTCGCCGAGACCCTGGAGCCGGCTTCGGACCCGGTCGTCGTGGCCCGTGCCCTCGACGAGACCGATCAGGCGCTGAGCCTGCTCCAGGAGCGGCCGACGACAGGGATCGGTGGTGCGCACGACATCGGCCCCTGGATCGAGCGCGCGGTCCGGGGCGGGCGCCTGGAACCGTCGAACTTCCTCGAGCTCGCCGACACCCTCGACGCGACCGCCCGCCTGGCCGCGGTCCTCGCCGATGACCGGCGGCCGCTGCTGCGCGCACTCGGCCACGACCTCCACGCGTTGCCGGCGCTGCGCTCCACGCTGGCCAGGAGCTTCGATCCGACCGGGGAGATGCTGGACACCGCGTCGCCCCGCCTGGGAGGCCTGCGCGCCGCGGTCCGCGTCGCCTACGACCGGCTCCGGCGACGTCTCGATTCCCTGGTCGGCGCTGAACTCGGGAGCGTCTTGCAGGACCCCATCGTCACGCTTCGCAACGGGCGCTACGTGGTCCCCGTCAAGGCCGAGGCGCGCTCGCGGGTCAAGGGCATCGTCCACGACGCGTCGGGCAGCGGCCAGACCCTGTTCATCGAGCCCTTGGTCGCCGTGGAGCTTGGGAATGCCTGGCGGGAAGCCCAGGTCGCCGAGCAGGAAGAGGTCGCCCGGATCCTCGATGAGCTGTCGGGCCTGGTCGCGATCAACGGCCAGGCGCTGCGCGACACCCTCGACGCACTCGCCGCGTTCGACTTCTGGTCGGCCAAGGCGGCCCTCGCGACCGAGATGGACGCCGACCGGGCCAGGACGTCGGAACGCTACGAGGTGGTGCTCCTGTCGGCACGCCACCCGGGCCTGCCCGGCCGCGCGATCCCCATCGACATCCGACTCGGCGACGGCTACACCGCGCTCGTCGTGACCGGCCCGAACACGGGTGGCAAGACCGTCACCCTCCGGACGCTCGGTCTCCTCAGTCTCATGCACCAGGCCGGCCTGCACGTGCCGGCCGCGCCCGGCAGCAGCCTGCCGATCTGGCGTGATGTCTTCGCCGACATCGGCGACGAGCAATCGGTGGCCCAGTCCCTCTCGACGTTCTCGGGCCACCTGCGCTCGATCACCCGGATCGTCGAGGAGGCGGGCCCCGGGACCCTCGTGCTGCTCGACGAGCTCGGTGCCGGGACGGACCCGACCGAGGGCTCGGCGCTGGCCCAGGCCCTCCTGGACCACTTCATCAACGCTGGGGCGCTCGTGGCGGCCACGACCCACTATGCCGAGCTGAAGGCGTACGCCCACACGACCGCCGGTGCGCGCAATGCCGCGGTCGAATTCGATCTGGAGACCCTGTCGCCGACGTACCGCCTGACGATCGGCCTGCCCGGTGGTAGTCAGGCGTTCGCCATCGCCGAGCGTCTCGGCCTGCCCGAAGCGATCGTGGCCGACGCCCGGTCGCGCCTGACCGACACCCAGCGGTCGCTCGAAGAGACCCTCACCGCCCTCAAGGCGACCGAGGGCGAGACGAGCGCGTCGCGCGACAAGGCTCGCGTGATGGAGTTGCGGACGGCCGAGGCGCTGCGCGAAGCGGCCGAGGAACGCCGGCGCGCTCGACGCGAGCACGACGAGATCGTGACGAACGCGCGAAAGGAGGCGGACCGGATCCTCGACCGCCTGCGCGACGAGGTGCGGGTCGTCCGTGAGTCGCTCCAGCGCGAGTCGCTGACCGTGCCGGCGGTCGATGACGCGCTGGCCGGCGCCGAGGGGGTCGCCGCGGAACTCCCGGCGCCGGATGCCGAGCCGGTACCCGCCCTGCCGCCGACACCGCATGCCTGGCGCCTCGGGGAGCGCGCCCGAAGTCTGACGGGCGGCTGGGAGGGCCGCATCGTGGCGCTCGAGCGGGACGGGACAAGGGCCTCGCTCGAGGCTGGAGGCATCCGGGTCATGATCGACGTCGACGATCTCGTCCCGGCTGTCGGAGGTGGCGCCCTGGACGACGAGACCCGGCCGGAGTCGTCGGTCGACGTCGACCGAGGTCGGGCCGTGGCGCTGTCACTCGATCTGCGCGGAGCGCGGGTCGAGGACGCGCTCGACGCCCTCGATCACTACCTGGACGAGGCCAGCCTGGCCGGGCTCTCGAAGGTCGTCATCATCCACGGGCAGGGGACCGGCGCCCTGCGTGACGCGGTCAGGCGCACGGCGGGCGCGAACGCGCTGGTGACGTCGGTGCGGGCCGGCCACCGTGGGGAGGGCGGGGACGGCGCGACGATCGTCGAGTTCTGATCGTCCGCCCGGCTCCGGCGGACGCGCGAGCCGCGTCGGTCAGGGGATCGGGATGATCGGGCCGCTGGGCTCGGGCTCCACCGACGGACATGGCGTCGCCTCGGGTGGGAGCAGGAGGGGGTCGCACGGCGGCGGCGTCTCGGGCGCCAGTGGACACGGCTCCTTCGGCGCGAACGGGGCGCCCCAGGAGCGGCCGAACGGGTAGAACCCGTCGCCGTAGAAGTACGCCGTGCGCGTGCCCAGGGACCCGCCCCGAACGCCGGCCCCGCGGGCAGCTCGCGCCGCCCAGTTCCGGTTCGCCTTCTGCCAGTCCGGGAACCCCGCCTCGACCTCATTGAGGTTCATGAAGCCCTTGGTGACCTGCGGACCGACGCAACCCTCCTGCCAGAGCAGGCCGGACGCGGCGTCGATCTGGAGCGAGACCCGCGACGTCTCCTTCTGGGTGGGGACGGTGCCCTTGATGAACAGCTCCTTGACCGTCTTCGTCGTGAACGGACCGGGCTTGAGCCCGGTGAACGCGTCCACCTCGGCCGTCTCGAGCCCGGGCGGGGCCTTGAACTTGGCGATCGGGGTCCCGCGGCTGATGTCGGTCAGGATGGCCGACCAGAGCGGAGCCGACGTGTCGAGCGAGAGCTTCCCGTCGTTGGGCGTGCTGTCGCTGTTGCCCATCCAGATGCCGACCGCCAGGGCCGGCTCATCGGGATCCGCGGGCGGTGCGAGGTAGCCGTACGCCGCCACGTCCTTGTTGTCGCTCGTCGTGCCCGTCTTGTAGGCGGCGGGTCGACGAGTCTTGCCATCGTAGATCGCGTGCTTGGCCCAGAAGGGGTTGACCTTGACCTCCGTGTTGCCCGCCAGGATGTCCGTGACGATGTAGGCGGCCTGCCGGCTCACGACGCGCTTGCCGGCCGGCGGATCGGCTGTCAGCGGGTAGATCGACTTGCCGTCGGCGTCGACCACGGACGTGATCATCGTGCGTGGCATCAGGACGCCACCGTTCGCGACCATGCCGTAGGCGCCCAACAGGCTGATCGGGTGGACCTCCAACGTGCCGATGCCCATCGACTTGACGGGCACGCGTGTCGGTTCGTATTCGAGTCCGAAGTCCTTGGTGCGCTCGAACACGTGATCCAGGCCGGCGATCAACGTGCCCTTGATGGCCGGCACGTTGAGGGAGAACTGCAGGGCGGACCTCAGGCGGACCGGCCCGCGCTCGGCCTTGTCGGCCTGGATCGGGGTGAAGTTGTTCCCGAAGTTGGTGAACACGTCCATGAACATCGTCGACGCCGTCAGGGTCTGATCGTCGATCCCCACGAGGTAGTTGATCGGCTTGATGGCCGACCCTGGCTGGCGCCACCCGTCCGACAGGACGTCGAACTGGGGCTGGAACTTCTTGTTGCCTTTCGACGTGTAGCTGGCGCTGCCTGCGTAGGCAAGGACGTCGCCGGTCCGGTAGTCGATGACGCCGGCGGCCGCGTTGTTGATGTTGTGCCCGCGCAGCCCTAGGATCCAGTTCCACTCGCCGGACGGGATCTTCCTGGTCCGCAGCACGGCGCGCGGGTCCTTCGCGTTGGGGGCGCGAGCCGCCGCGTAGACCCACTTCTCGACCTTCTGCTGCATCGTCCAGTCGAGGGTCGTCGTGACGCGGTAGCCGCCGGTGTCCACCTGCGGGCAATCGGTCGGGTCGGCCGGGCAGAGGAGATCGGCGAGGGCCTCGCGAACCTGCCACACGAAGTGGGGTGCCTTCCAGTTGATGGACGGTGGCGGCGTCAGCTGGACGATCTCGTCCTTGGCGGCATCGAACTCTGCCGCGGTGTGCTTCTCGCCGGTCAGCGTGCTGCGAGTCTTCATCAGGTCGAGGATGTAGTCGCGGCGGACGACGACCTCGCTCGTCGCGGGCACGATGAGCTGGAGGTTCGGGCATTCGTCACCTTCGGCGACGGGCTCCGGACAGACCTCTTCCGCGTTCTTCATGAGGTCGAACTTGGTCGGGGACTGCGGGATCGCGGCGAGGATCGCGAACTGGGCGAGGGTCAGATCCGCGAGCGGCTTGCCGAAGTAGCCCTTGGCGGCCGCCTTCACGCCGTAGCTCGAGTTCCCGTAGAAGTTCTGGTTCAGGTACGCGGTGATGATCTCCTTCTTGCCCGCTTCCCCGGGGTAGGCGTCGGTGAGCCGGATGGACTGGATGATCTCGCGCAGCTTGCGCTCGTAGGTCGAGCCCTCGAACGCCTCGGGCGGCAGCAGCCGGGCGCGCACGAGCTGCTGGGTGATCGTGCTGGCACCGCGTGGCCGGCCAGCGATCGTGTCCAGGCCGGCGGACACGATCCCGATCGGGTCGAATCCGGCGTTCTCCCAGAAGTCCTTGTCCTCGATCGCCGTCGTGGCATCGATCATCTCGCCGGGGATCTGGTCGAAGGTGACGACCTCGCGCTTGAGCGCCCCGAGACGAGCCAGCTCGCGCTTGCCGGTGTTGTCGTAGATGATGGTCTGCTGTTCGAACCCAAGGTCCGTCAGGGCGTCCTTGGGGTCGGGCAGGCCGGCCGCATAGTGGTTGTAGGTGCCCACGGCAAAGACCAGTCCGGTCCCGGCCGTGAGGACGACCATGACGAGCAGGATGATGGGGACGGCGATCGCGACTCGACGGAGCGCCGAGCCACCCGCCTTGGGGCGGCGCTGGAGCGCCCGTCTGTGGCGCTGGCGACGCGCGAGGCTGGTGTGCATGAGTGGCCGCACGATAGCATAGGGTGGTGAAACGTCGGTCCGACTCCCCCCGGCCAGTCCAGACGACCCGGTCGCGGTGCCTGTGACGTCGGACGCCGCGACGGGTCATCCGGCGGGCCTGGCCGGGCTTCTTGCGGAACTCGAGTGGCGTGGGATCCTGCACGCGACGACGCCCGGGCTCCCGGCGCGCCTGGCCACCGGTCGCCCGATCGCCGGATACATCGGCTTCGATCCGACCGCGGACTCGCTGCACGTCGGTCACCTCGTGCCGATCTTCGGGCTCGTGCGATTGCAGCGGTTCGGCGGACGACCCGTCGCGGTCGTCGGCGGGGGCACGGGCATGATCGGCGATCCGTCCGGTCGATCGTCGGAGCGCAACCTGCTCGACGGGGAGACGCTCGCGGGGAACGTCGCCGCGATCGGCAGGCAACTGGCACGGTTCCTGGACTTCTCGCCGACCCGGGCCGATGGCGGCGCGATCATGGTGGACAACCTGGACTGGCTGGGCAAGATCAGCCTGATCGAGTTCCTGCGCGACACCGGCAAGCACTTCACGGTCCCGTACATGCTCGCCAAGGACTCCGTGCAGGTGCGCCTGGAGCGCGGACTGTCGTTCACCGAGTTCAGCTACATGCTTCTCCAGGCCAGAGACTTCGAACATCTGCACCGCACGATGGGCGTCGAGCTGCAGATGGGCGGGGCCGACCAGTGGGGCAACATCACCGCAGGCCTGGAGCTCATCCGACGCACGAGCGGGGCGGCCGAGGGCGTCGAACCCGCGCATGGGTTGGCCTACAAGCTGCTCCTGTCGCCATCGGGGACGAAGTTCGGCAAGAGCGAGGGTGGCGAGTCGATCTGGTTGGATCCGGCCAGGACATCGCCGTACGCGTTCTACCAGTACTGGCTGAACACGGACGACCGCGATGTCGGGACGTACCTGCGCTGGTTCACCGAGCTGCCGCGCGAGGCCATCGAGTCGCTCGAGGCCGAGGCCGCCACCGCCCCCGAGGGCCGGCCCGCCCAGCGCGCCCTCGCGCGCGACATCACGATCCGGACGCATGGGGTCGAGGCGGCGAACCAGGCCATCGCGGACTCCGAGGCGAAGTTCTCGGCGACGACGATCACCGACCCGGAGGCGCTGCGGTCGCTGTTCGAGTCGGCTGGCGGGTTCACGTTCGCGTCAGCGACGGTCGGGGAGGGGGCCGCGGTCCTGCTCGCCGAGGCCGGGGTCTTCGCGTCACGCGGCGAAGCGCGGCGGATGATCGCGGGCGGCGGCGTGACGATCAACGGGGAGCGCGTCTCGGACCCGACCTTCGTCCCGGAACCCATCGCCGGGGAGTGGCTGGACGTCCGCATCGGCAAGCGACGGCGCGATATCGGTCGCCGGGCGACCTGACGTTCAGCCGGCGTGGCGTCGCTGGAGCGTCGCGATGACCTCGGCAGGGCTGGCGCCGCGTTCCGCGAGCAGGACCAGCGTGTGGAACAGGAGATCCGCCATCTCGCCGCTGAACGCGGCGCGGGTCTCCGTCCGATCGGCGCCGGTGACCTGCGCGGTCGCGTCGTCCTTGGCGGCGATCAGGACCTCGGTCGCTTCCTCGG
Organism: uncultured Anaerolineaceae bacterium; assembly: GCA_964579825.1. GTDB lineage: Bacteria > Chloroflexota > Limnocylindria > Limnocylindrales > CSP1-4 > SPCO01. The sequence goes on along the minus strand of CAZOHT010000019.1, from coordinate 57,379 downwards.
CGACCTTGCGAGCGGTCGCGTCCACGCCGCCATCCAGCAGGGATGTCGTGTAGGAGCCGGCGGGGCGAGTCGCCGCACGGTCCGCGATCGTCGCCCAGAGCGTCTCCAGCCAGGCGAACCCTTGCGAGGTCTGTTCGCCGGGCGCTCCGTCGGCATCGAAGCAGCTCCGGGTGTCGCGGTGGCAGGTCGGGCCGGCCGGGTCCACCGTGAGCAGGAGGGCATCGCCGTCGCAGTCGATCGCGACGTCAACGACCCGGAGCGTGTTGCCGCTGGTCTCGCCCTTGCGCCAGAGGCGATCGCGAGAACGCGAGTGGAAGTGCGCCTCGCCGGTCTCGATCGTGGCGGCGAGCGCCTCGGCATCCACCCACGCCAGCATCAGCACGCGGCCATCCGTCCGGTCCTGGACGATCGCCGGGACCAGACCCGTGGCCGGGAACGCGACGTCCGGCGTGGTGAGCCGACCACTCGGGTGTCCGGTCATGCCGCGGTCTCCTGGACCAGCCGGACCGACAACCCTGCAGCCGCCATCGCCGCCTTGACGTCGGCGATGGCGTGGGTCCGGCGATGGAAGATCGAGGCGGCGAGCACGGCATCCGCCCCTCCATCCGCGACGGCTCGAACGAAGTCCTCCGGGTCCGCGGCTCCGCCCGACGCGATGACCGGGACCTGTACGCGCGACGTGATCGCCTTGAGGAGTTCGGTGTCGAAGCCTTCGCCGGTGCCGTCCCGATCGATGGCCGTGACCAGCAACTCGCCCGCGCCAAGGTCCACCGCCCGGTCGACCCAGCCGAGGACATCGAGTCCGGTCGCCTCCCGGCCACCCTTGACGACGACCTCCCACGTGGCTGACTGGCCGTCCCGGGCGGGCCGTCGGAGCGCGTCGACGGCCACGACGACGGCCTGGCGCCCGAAGCGGGCCGCGCAACGGCTGATGAGCGTCGGATCGGCGACGGCTGCCGTATTCAGCGACACCTTGTCGGCGCCCGCCCGCAGCACGTCGCGCATGTCCGCGACGGTCCGGACGCCGCCGCCGACGGTCAACGGGATGAAGGCGCGCCGCGCGGTCCGCTCGACGACGTCGAGTAGCGTCCCACGACGCTCCGGCGCGGCGGTGATATCGAGGAAGACCAGCTCGTCGGCACCCTCGGCCGCGTAGCGAGCGGCCAGCTCCGGGGGATCGCCCTCGTCGACGAGGTCCACGAAGCGCGTGCCCTTCACGACACGACCGTCGGCGACGTCGAGGCACGGGATGACCCGTCGGCGCAGCATCAGGCGGCCCGGACGAGATCGACGAAGTTGCCGAGCAGACGCAGGCCGTCGGCCCCACTGCGCTCGGGGTGGAACTGCACGCCAAGAACGGCCCCGCGGGCCACGGCGGACACGAACGTGTCGCCGTGGGTCGTCTCCGCGACCACCAGCTCCTGGGCGCCGGCAGCGTCGGCGGTCGGCTCGCCGGCATACGAGTGGACGAAGTAGAAATCGGTCCCGTCGGCGAGACCGTCGAACAGCGGGTGCGAGCGTCGCAGGACCGCCTGGTTCCAGCCGATATGGGGTAGCGTGGGCGCCTCGCGAAGACGAGTGGTCGTGCCGGCGAGTGCACCGAGGGTCCGCGCGCCGTCTTCGTCGCTCGACTCGAACAGCAGCTGCATCCCGAGGCAGATGCCGAGGAACGGGCGATCCGCGGCCAGCCAGGCCCGGAGCGGCTCGGTCAGGCCCTGGCCGTCGAGCCGGTCCATCGCGGACCCGGCGGCGCCGACGCCGGGGACGATCACGGCGTCCGCCCCGAGCAGGGCGTCGCCATCGCGCGCGAAGCGGACCTCGGCCCCGACCGACGTCAGTGCCTGCTCGATGCTGACGAGGTTGCCGGCGCCGTAGTCGACGACCGCGATGCGCGGGCGCCCGCTCATCCGAGGGCGCCCTTCGTGGAGGCGACGCCGGTCCGGCGGGGATCCGGCTCGCAGGCCACCCGCAGCGCCCGACCGAGCGCCTTGAACGCGGCCTCGGCCAGGTGGTGATCGTTTCGCCCCGCTCCGGTCAGGTGAAGCGTCGTCCCGGAGGTCCGGGCGAACGATTCGAGGGCGTGCTCGATCAGCTGGAGCGGCAGCGCCCCGACGCGATCGCCACGGAACGGCAGGTCGATGACGGCATAGGGCCGACCGCCGACATCGAGGACGGCGGTCGCGAGCGCTTCATCCATCGGCACGGAGCTGTCGCCGAACCGGGCGATCCCGGCGCGCTCGCCGAGCGCTTCGGCGAGGGCGGCACCGAGCACGAGCGCGACGTCCTCGACCGTGTGGTGCTCGTCGACCTGGAGGTCGCCGTCGGCGGCGATGGCGAGATCGAACAGGCCGTGGTGGGCGAAGGACCCGAGCAGGTGGTCGTAGAA
>CAZOHT010000019.1:30772-54893 GCA_964579825.1 uncultured Anaerolineaceae bacterium | reverse complement strand
CGGGTGGGCGATGGCGAAGCCGACGCGAAGCCCGGCGAGCGCGTAGGCCTTGCTCGCGGTCCGGATGACGATAAGGTTCGGGTAGTCCCGGCGCAGGTCGAGCAGCGTAGTTCCCGTGAACTCGGCGTAGGCCTCGTCCAGGACGACGATCGGTGGAGTTCGGCCATCGGCGATCGCATCGGCGAGGATCCCGACAAGGAGTCCGGCGATCGCACCATCCGGCTCGGGCATCGCGGTGGGGTTGTTCGGGCTGCACAGCCAGACGAGGTCGGCGGTACGAGCGGCGGCACGCGTCGCGGGCAGGTCCAAGGTCCAGTCGCGGTCGCGCAGCCGGGGAACGGCGACCACCGTCGCGCCACGCTGCTCCGTATCCACGCGGTACATCGCGTAGGTCGGGACGGGCACGACCGCCGATCCACCGACTGGCAGGAACGCCTTGGTGATGATGTCGAGGATCTCGTCGGCACCAGCCCCGACGATGAGCTCCGTGGGGCTGACCCCGTATCGAGCGGCGGCGGCCGCGATCAGGCGACCGTAGTCGGCCGGCGGATACTCGGACAGCGGGGCCACGAACCGACCGGCGGCGAGGAGTCGCTCGATGAGCGCGGGCGGCGCGGGCGACGTGTTGAGGTCGAAGCGGACGATCGACTCGACGGGAACGCCGTAGCGCGCGGCGACCTCCTCGTTGGTCGCCTCCCAGCTGTACCTGGCGGGCTCGCCTGGCGCGGTGTAGGTGACGGGCGTCGGGCTCATCGGACCGCCTCCGGGTCGGCGAACCGGGCCAGGACCGCGTCACGGTGTGCGGTCAGGCCCTCGGCGTCCGCCAGCGTGGCGACGGTCGTGCGGATGGAAGCGAGCCCCTCGCGCGTGACTCGCTGGACCTGGGTGAACTTGCCGTAGGCCTCGACCGAGAGCCCGCCCGACGCGCGAGCGAGGCCGCCCGTCGGCAGGACGTGGTTGGCGCCGGTCGCGTAGTCACCGGCGGATTCGGGTGCCCACCGTCCGACGAACAGGGATCCGGCGTTGCGAAGGCGCGCGACGGTCGGCTCCGATGGCTCGACATCCACCGAGAGATGTTCCGGCGCGTACGCATTCGCGAACTCCACGGCGGCGTCGAGCGTCGGTGCGAGGATGACCCGCCCGTGGTCGGCCAGGGCTCGCTCCAGGATGTCCCGACGAGCGGCTCCGGTCAGAAGGCGGCCGACTTCGGTCAGGACGAGGTCCGCGAACCGGGGGTCCGTCGTGACCAGCAGGGCCGGCGAGTCCGGCCCGTGCTCGGCCTGCGTGATGAGGTCGGCCGCGACGAACCGAGCGTCCGCGGATGCGTCGGCGAGGACCATGCCCTCGGACGGCCCGGCAGGCAGGTCGATGCCGACCTCGCCGGAGACCTCGAGCTTGGCGGCCGTGACCCACGCGTTGCCGGGCCCGACGATCCGATCCACGGGGAGGAGTCCCGCCTCCGGCAACCCGTACGCCAGGGCGCCGATGGCCTGGGCTCCGCCCGCCACCACGAGCGCGTCCACGCCCAACAGGCCCGCCGCGCCGAGGAGCACCGGGTGGATGGCGCCGGCACGGTCGGCGGGCGTCGCCACGACGATCCGTTCGACGCCGGCGACCTTGGCCGGCACCACGGTCATGACCAGGGACGACGGGTACGGCGCCGAGCCGCCTGGCACGTAGCAGCCGACGGCGGTGATCGGCGTCCAGCGGCGTTCGATCTCGATGCCGGGAGCGACGACGGTCGTGGTGGACCCGGGGCGCTGGGTCTCGGCGAAGCGACGGACGTGATCGATGGCCTGATCGAGGGCGGTCCTGACAGCCGGCTCCAGCCTGCCGGTGGCGTCTCGGAGCTCCGAGGCCGTGAGGACCAGCCGACCATCGGGCCGGCCGCCGCCGACTCGGGCGTTCGCGGCTCGGACGGCGAGGTCGCCCTCGGCGCGGACGGCTGCAAGCGTCTCGCGGGCGGCGTCACGTACCGCCGGATCCGGGACGGCGCCACGACGGATGAGTGCGGCGCGCTCGCGGATGGCCTCGGGATCGCCCGTGGCCACGGCCGTCAGGTCCAGGCGCCGGATGTCCGTGGTCGGATCGAACGGACGCACGGTGGCCGTCACGCGACGATCTTCTCGATCGGCAGGACGAGGATCCCGGACGCCCCGGCCGCCTTCAGCCGCGGCAGCAGGCCCCAGACTTCGTCTGCCCCGACGACCGAATGGATGGCGATCATCCCGTCGTGCGCCAGGGGGATGACCGTGGGGGACTCGAGCGACGGCAGGAGCCGTTCGAGATCGGCCTGGCGCCCGGCCGGGGCATTCATCATCAGGTACTTGCGACCTCGAGCGGCCAGGACGGCGCTCAGCATCGTGTCGATGGCTTCGAGCTCGGCGGCCCGGGACGGATCGGCGTTCGGGTTGGCGACCAGGATCGCCTCGCTGGCCAGCACGTCGCCGACCTGGCGGAGGCCGTTCATGACCAGGGTGGAGCCGGTGGACACGAGGTCCACGATGGCCTCGGCCAGGCCGAGCCGTGGCGCCACCTCCACGGCCCCGGAGATCGGGACGACATCGACATCGATCCCCTGATCGGCGAAGAAGCGCCGGGTGGTGTTCGGGTGGGCGGTCGCGACGCGAAGCCCGGCCAGGTCCTGGATCGTCCGATAGGCGCTGTCGGTGGGCACCGCGGCGGCGAGGCGGCAGCGACCGTATCCGAGGTCGCGGACGCGGGGGAGGCTCGCTCCCGATTCGCTCAGCAGATCAACGCCGGTGATCCCGAGGTCGGCCACGCCGTCGCCGACGAACTCGATCACGTCGTTCGTGCGGACGAACAGGATGTCGAGGTCGAAGTTCTGGACACGGGCGACCAGACTCCGATCGTGTTCCTCGAAGACGAGGCCCGCATCATGGAGCAGGCGCAGCGTCGGTTCGACCATCCGGCCCTTGTTCGGGACGGCCAGGCGCAGGCGCTCGCTCACGCCCTTGCCTTGTCCAGGACCGCGCGGTAGCCGCCTTCGCCGTGGTTCAGCCAGGAGGCGATACGCGTGATGGTGGCCGTGCTGGCCCCGGTCAGCGTCGAGATCTCGGCGTAGTGGAGGCCCTGGTCCAGGAGCCGGGCGACGGCCCAGCGTTGCGAGAGGTCGCGGAGTTCGGTCAGCGTGCACAGATCGCGGAAGAACCGCTCGGTCTCCTCGAGCCCATCGAGCGAACCGATCGCCGTGAACAACGCTTCCGCGTCGGGTGTCTTCCAGTCGTCGGCCATGGGTCTGGCCCTCCATAGCGTTCTGCTAGCGTATTAGCGTGCTACTACGATATCATGCTGACGTGTCACCCGCAACGACGTTCGAGATCCTGCCAGCGATCGACCTGCGCGACGGCAAGGTCGTTCGCCTCCAGCAGGGCGACTTCGCGCGCGAGACGGTCTATGACGACGACCCCGTGGCGGTCGCCCGTGGCTTTGCCGATGCCGGGGCGCGGTGGCTCCACGTCGTGGACCTGGATGGCGCGAGGAGCGGAGGGCCCGTGAACGGCGCGGTGGTCACGGCGATCGTCGGAGCGGTGGGGGAGCGGATGCGGGTCGAGGCAGCTGGGGGTCTGCGATCGGCGGTGTCCGTGGCGGCCGTCCTGGATCGAGGAGCGGCCCGGGCGGTGGTAGGCACGGCGGCGCTCCGCGATCCGTCCTTCGCGGACGACCTCGTCGCCGCACATGGCGCTGATCGGATCGCGGTCGCCATCGACGTCCGCGACGGACTCGCCGTCGGGCACGGCTGGGCTGAGGGCTCGGGGGGCATCGATGCCGTCGAGGCCATCAGGCGCCTGGCTGACGTCGGGGTGACGACCTTCGAGGTGACCGCGATCGAGCGCGACGGACTGTTGGACGGTCCGGACCTCGCCCTCTACGAACGGATGATCGCGCTGGACGCGGGACGCGTCATCGCATCGGGCGGGATCGCCACGATCGACGACCTGCTGGCCGTCCGGGGTCTCGGTTGCGCCGGCGCCATCGTCGGCCGAGCGCTCCTCGACGGTTCGATGGATCTCCATCTGGCGATCCAGGAGACGATCGCTCGCCGGGCTTGACGGAAGCCGCCCGATCCGACGCTAGTCCGACCTCGCTGCCTGATTCCGCGGATGACCCTCGTGCAGGTCATGGTCACTCGTGAGACGCCGCAGCTGGCCGGCAGCTCGAGGCGTCGACGGTTCACGGTCCAGCCGAGTGCCTCGCGTCTCGGGGGCGCCACGTCCTTTGCGTCTCGAGGGCGCCACGTGCCTTGCGTCTCGAAGGCGCCACGTGCCTTGCGTCTCGAGGGCGCACGGCGCGCTGACGGCGATCCCACGGCTCGACGGGATGCTTGGACCACGGCATTCGTGCCAGATCTCCACGTGCTACACGTTGGACGGTGCACTGGCCGTGTCCAGGGAGCCGCGGACCCCCGAGGAGGGCGACGTGGTCGACATCGCACGCTCAGTGAGGGGGCGGCGGGCCGAGGTGACCGCTCCGGATCAGTCTGATCCTGGGTCCAAGGTTCGCCAGATGGACGAATGGCAGGAAACCGCCGTGGTCAGCCGCCGTGGTCGGCCGCGGATTCCTTGGGGCTCGCTGGACTTCGCGGACACAATCGAGATGTCGGCCCGGAGACCCTCTCAGTGACCGCCGTGGCCGCCGGCTGCCTCGAGTTCCTTGCGGTGGACCTCGATGACCTTCTCGGCGATGTGGCCGGGGACGTCGTCGTAGTGATCGAGCTCGGCGCTGAAGGTGCCGCGACCGTGGGTCAGTGACCGGAGCTCCGTGGCGTAGCTGAACAACTCGGCCTGGGGGACGTGGGCCGTGATGACCTGCATCCCACCATCGGAGTCCATCCCGAGCACCCGGCCGCGCCGGCCGTTGAGGTCGCGGTTGACCTCGCCCATGTAGGCCTCCGGGACCCGGATCGTGACGGCCATGATCGGCTCCATGAGCGCGGGCTTGGCGTTGTGGACGCCGTCCTTGAGCGCCATGGACGCGGCGATCTTGAAGGCCATCTCGTTCGAGTCGACCGGGTGGAACGAGCCGTCGTACAAGGTCGCCTTGATGTCCGAGAGGGGATAGCCCGCGAAGACGCCCTCGGCAGCCGCTTCGCGGATGCCCTTCTCGACACCCGCGAAGAACCCCTTCGGGACCGCCCCACCGACGACGCGCTCCGCGAAGACGACTCCGCCATCCGGGTTCGGCTCGAGCTCCAGCCACACGTCGCCGAACATGCCGTGGCCGCCGGTCTGCTTCTTGTAGCGGCCGTGGACCTGGGTCTTGCCGCGGATGGTCTCCTTGTACGGGACGCGCGGGGTGTGCGTGGCGATCGCCGCGCCGAACTTGCGCTTCAGCCGCTCGATGATGACCGCGGTGTGGGCCTCGCCCATCGTGCGCAGGACCTGTTCGCCGATGGGCGAACGCTCAAGGCGGACGGTCGGCTCCTCCTCGAGCATCCGGGCGAGCGCCGGACCCATCTTGTCGAGGTCACCCTTCGACACCGGCTCGATGGCCACCACCAGCGACGGCGCGGGGAATTCGAGCGGCGCCAGGGTCAGCGGAGCGGCCTGTTCCGACAGCGTGTCGCCAGTCTCGGTCACGGTCAGCTTGGCGATGGCGCCGATCTCACCGGCCTTCAGTTCGCCGATCGGTTCCTGCTCCTTGCCGTGCAGGAGCAGCAGTTGCCCGATCCGCTCGTCGGCCCCCTGGGTCGCGTTCCAGACGTGCGCCTGCGAACGGAGCGTGCCTGACAGGACCCGCAGGTACGTCAGTCGACCGACGAACGGGTCTGCGGTCGTCTTGAACACGCGAACGAGGAGCGGGCCGTTCTCGTCCGCCGCGATCTCGACGGTCTTGCCCGCCTTGTCGGCGGCCTGGACCGGAGCCTCGTCGGCAGGGGAGGGCAGGTAGCGGACGATCGCGTCAAGCAGGCCGCGCAGGCCGATCCCCTTCGTGGCACTGCCGAGCAGGACCGGCGCGAGCACCGAGTCCTTGACGCCCTTGCGCAGGCAGGCCTCGAGTTCGGGATCCGTGATCGTCTCGCCGTCGAGGTACTTGGCGAGCACATCGTCATCCGCCTCCGAGGCGGCCTCGAGGAGCTGGTCTCGTCGCCGGACGACCTCATCGGCCAGGTCGGCCGGGATGGGGATCTCCACCTCGGTCTTGCCATCCCACTCGTACGCCTTGTTGTGGACCAGATCCACGTACCCCTTGAACGAATCGGCGGCCCCGATGGCCAGCTGGATGGGGGCGATCTTGTTGCCGAACGCGGCCCGAAGCTTGTCGAGCGCGGCCGTCGGGTCGGCGTTCTCGCGGTCCGACTTGTTGATGAAGAAGCAGGCGGCCGTCCCGGTCGCCCGGCCGAGCGCCACGGCCTGCTCCAGCCCGGCCTCGACGCTGCCCGAGGCGTCCATGACGAACAGCGCGCCGTCCGCCGCCGCGAAGCCCTCGATGACGTCCGCGATGAAGTCCGGGTAGCCCGGCGTATCGACCAGCGAGATCCGCGTCCCGTCGCGCTCGAACGTCCCGACGGCCAGGCTCAGCGACTCGCGTCGCTTCTGCTCCTCGGGCTCGAAGTCGAGGTGGGCCGTCCCGTCGTCGACTCGCCCCAACCGCGGGATCGCCCCGGCGCTGAACAGCAACTGTTCGGCGAGCGTCGTCTTGCCGGATCCGACGTGACCGGTCAGCACGACGCTGCGGAGGTGGGGGAGGTCGACACTCTTCATCGTCATCGGCGCATCGGTCCTTCTGCTGCGTAGCGCGACCGGGATGTCTGATGGGGGAGGCGGTCCAGCCATGATAGTCGGCTATACTCCGCCCCGCGATGTCAGGTCATTCCAAGTGGTCCACGATCAAGCGCGCCAAGGGCATCACCGATGCGAAGCGCGGCGCCCTGTTCACGAAGGTCGCCCGCGAGATCTCGGTGGCGGCCCGCCAGGGCGGCGGCGATCCCGACGCCAACTACCGGCTCCGCCTCGCGATCGAGAAGGCCCGGTCGGTCAACATGCCCGCCGACAACATCAAGCGGACGATCGACAAGGCGACCGGCAGCGGCGACGTGGAGCAGTTCGAGGAGATCGTGTACGAGGGCTACGGCCCCGGCGGCGTCGCCGTCCTGGTCGAGACCCAGACCGACAACAAGAACCGGACCGCGGCGGACGTTCGCTCCATGTTCGTCAAGAGCGGCGGCCAGCTGGCCGGATCCGGCGCCGTCGCCTGGCAATTCGAGCCGCGTGGCCTGATCTCCGTGCCGAAGACCGGGGTGGATGCCGATGAGGTCGCCCTGGCGGCCATCGACGCCGGAGCCGAGGACGTCGACACCGATGCCGATGAGAGCATCGAGATCTACACGTCGCCCGGCGACCTGCAGGCCGTTCGGGCCGCACTCGAGTCGGCCGGGATCAAGGTCGAGTCCGCCGAGTCCGCGATGATCGCCAAGCAGACGGTCGAACTGGACTCGGGCAAGGCCCGCTCGGCGCTGCGGCTGATCGAGCTGCTCGAGGACCTCGACGACGTCCAGCGCGTGACCGCCAATTTCGACATCCCCGAAGACGTCTACGCCGAGGTCGCCGGGTGATCATCCTGGGCATCGACCCGGGGACGGCGGCGCTGGGCTACGGGATCATCGAGCGGACCGGCAGCCGGTTGCGCGAGGTGGACCACGGTTGCCTCGTCACCAGTCCCGACCTGCCCCTCCCGGAGCGACTCCTCGCCATCCACGGGCTGGTCGACGACCTCATCGCCTTGCACAAGCCCGGGCTGATGGGCATCGAGCGCCTGTTCTTCTCGAAGAACGTCCAGACGGCATTCGGGGTCGGCCAGGCGCGCGGCGTCGTGTTGCTGGCCGCGGCCCAGCACGACGTCCCGATCCGCGAGGCGACGCCCAGCGAGGTCAAGAGCGCCATCGCCGGGTATGGCGCGGCCGACAAGGACCAGGTCGCCCGGATGGTCCAGCTGGTGCTCGGCATGGCGGAGCTGCCTCGCCCGGACGATGCGGCCGACGCGCTCGCCATCGCGGCGTGGGCGGCCAACCGCGAGCGCTTCGGCCAGGTCCACACGGCCGCCGTCATGGACCGCGCCGCGATCGCCCCGATCGATCGTGCCGAAACGGGCTACGACCGGGCCGTGCGCGAGGCCCTGGCCGCGGAACGCACCGCGAAGCGCAACGCGTCCTGACCGGATGACCGCCCGGTGATCGCCTCGGTCGAGGGGACGGTCGGCGCGGTCGCGTTCGATTCCCTCGTCATCGAGGTCGGCGGGATCGGGTATCGCGTGTTCGCCGCCCCGGCCATCCTCGCTGCGGCGCAACCGGGCGGCCGGCTCAAGCTCCACACCTACCACCTCGTTCGCGAGGACCAGCAGGCGCTCTACGGGTTCCGGACGGCGGACGAGCTCGGATTCTTCCTTCTGCTGATCACGGTGAACGGCGTCGGACCGAAGGTCGCGCTGGCGATCGTCGGTAGCCGTCCGACGGCCGACCTCCAGCTCGCGATCATGTCGCAGGACCAGGCCGTCCTCGTCTCGGTGCCGGGCGTCGGCAAGAAGCTCGCGGAGCGGATCATCTTCGAACTCAAGGAGAAGGTGACCGCGGCGGGCGTCTCCGTGGCCGCAGCCGGGGGCCTGCCCGGAGCGACCGCGGGCGAAGGCGAGATCGTGGCCGCCCTCCAGGCGCTGGGCTACTCCCTGGGCGAGGCGCGCGACGCGTCACGGGCCGCGCTCTCGGAGGTCGGTGTCGGGAGCACGCTCGAGGATCGCGTCAAGGCCGCCCTTCGGAGCCTCGTCCGGGACTGAGCGCCTCGAGGGCGGGATCGAGGGACTCGAGGGCGGGACCGGCGGCCTCGACCTACGGTCGGAGACCCGCCAGGGCGTCAGCGTGGCGGCCGCGCGGATCGATCGATTCGCGGCCTTCGCGAGCGGCCAGGTGCGCGAGTGATTCCCTGTCGAGGATCTCGAGCATCGCGTCACGGACATCGATCATCGCATCGCGCAGCGGACAGGTCGCCTCGTCTGGGCAGGAACACGACTCGTAGTAGCGGAGCGAGACGCAGGGGAGGGGAGCCAGGGCGCCGTCGAGGAGCCGGATGACCCGGCCCAGCGAGACCGTCTCCGGGTCCGCGGCGATGGCGTACCCGCCGTGCGCCCCGAGGGTCGTCCGGACGAGGCCGGCGTGCTTGAGCGTGGCCATGATCTGCTCGAGGAACTTCGCCGGCAGGCGGTTGCGCTCGGCCAGGGTCGCCAGGGGGATCGGCCCCTCGCCTTCGTGGCGGATGAGGTCGACGAGCGCGCGCAGGCCGTACTCGGAACGGCGGGACAGTCGCATGGCGCCATCGTAGCCGGAATACCTACCGAGATAGTCGGCGATGCGTCGCACCGATGTGAACATCCGTGCGAAACGGGCATCGGACTGTGCTAGACTCCGCGCGTGACGGACGACCTTTCCCGCATCCTGTCGGCGGACCCGGAGGCCGAGGGCGACCTCATCATCGAAGGGACCCTGCGACCGCGGACCCTGGACGAGTACATCGGCCAGCGCGAGGTCAAGGCGAACCTGTCGGTCCTGCTCCAGGCGGCCCGGGGCCGGGGAGAGGCGGCCGATCATGTCCTCCTGTACGGCCCGCCGGGTCTGGGCAAGACCACGCTCGCGACGATCATCGCGCGCGAGCTGGGCGTCAACGTGCGCTACACGTCTGGCCCAGCCGTGGAGCGGGCGGGCGACCTCGCCGCGATCCTGACCTCGCTCGACGAACGGGATGTCCTGTTCATCGATGAGATCCACCGGCTGAACCGGGCCGTGGAGGAGATCCTCTATCCGGCGATGGAGGACTACGCGCTGGACGTGATGATCGGCAAGGGGCCGTCGGCGAGGTCGCTCCGGCTCAGCCTGAAGCCGTTCACCGTCGTCGGCGCGACCACGCGAGCCGGTCGGATCAGCAGCCCGCTGCGCGATCGGTTCGGGGCGACCTATCGCCTCGACTTCTACACCGATGCCGAGTTGACGGCCATCGTCGATCGGTCGGCCGCCATCCTGGGTGTCGAGATCGAACCCGCCGCCTCGGTCGCGATCGCGCGTCGGGGACGAGGGACCCCGCGCATCGTGAACCGGCTGCTGAAGCGCGTCCGCGACCACGCCGAGGTGCACGGCGACGGCCGCGTGGACGAGGCGACCGCGACCGCCGCGATGCGGGCGATGGAGATCGACGACGAAGGGCTGGACTCCACGGACCGCAAGCTGCTGGCGGCGATCATCCAGAAGTTCGGGTCCGGCCCGGTCGGCGTCGCTGCGCTGGCGGCGGTCCTGTCCGAGGAGATCGAGACCATCGAGGACGTGTACGAGCCGTTCCTCCTGCGCCTCGGCTTCATCGACCGGACGCCCCAGGGCCGCATCGCGACCGAGCTGGCGCGGACCCACATGGCCGCGCTCGGCTACGAGATCCCGCCGCCGCGTCGAGCGGACCCGACCCTGGTGGGGCTGTGGGACGACCCACCGCCGGCGGACGAGTGACCGGACCGTACGTCGGCGCGGCCGCTCGATACGAGGTCACCACGCCGCCCCCGGTCGACGGTTCGACGCGGGCACGGGCCGGCACGCTGACGCTTGCCCATGGCACGGTCGAGACGCCGCAGTTCATGCCGGTCGGGACGAACGCCACCGTCAAGGCGCTGTCGCCGGACGACATCCGTGCGGTCGGTGCCTCGATCATCCTGTCGAACACGTACCACCTGTACCTGCGTCCCGGGCACGAGCGGATCGCGCGGCTCGGTGGGCTCCACCGGTTCATGGACTGGGACGGGCCGATCCTCACCGACTCCGGCGGCTTCCAGGTCGTGTCGCTGGGCGACCTGCGCGTCGTCGACGAGGCCGGCGTGACCTTTCGCAGCCACATCGACGGTTCCACCCACACGTTCACGCCAGAGCTGGCGACAGCGGTCCAGGAAGCGCTCGGCTCGGACATCGCCGTGGCGTTCGACCAGCCCGTGTTCCCGTCGTCGCCCCGGGCCGTCGTGGCCGACGCGACCGAGCGGACCCATCGCTGGGCCGAGCGGTGCGTGACGGCCCACACTCGCCGGGACCAGGCGCTGTTCGGGATCGTGCAGGGCGGCCTGGAACCCGACCTGCGGGCGGCGTCGACCCGGTTCATCGCGGACCTGCCGGTCGACGGCATCTGCATCGGCGGTCTGGCCGGGGACGAGACGCCCATCCAGCGCGGGACGGCCCTGGATGTCGTCGTTCCGCTCCTGGCGGACGATCCGCGGCCGCGCTACCTGATGGGTCTCGGGTCGCCGGGTGACATCCTGGACGCCGTGGATCGGGGCGTGGACCTGTTCGACTCGGTCCTGCCGGCGAGGGTCGCGCGAAACGGCCAGCTGTGGATCCCGGGCGGCCGCATCAACATCCGGAACCAGGCCTTCCTGGACGATCCGGACCCGGTCCAGGACGACTGTCCGTGCCTCGCCTGCCGGCACTTCTCGCGGGCCTATCTGGCCCACCTGTTCCGGGCGAAGGAGCTCCTGGGATACCGGCTCGCGACTTGTCACAACCTGACCTTCACCCTAGACTTCATGGCCAGGATCCGACGCGCGATCGAGGCCGGTTCCTTCCCAGCAGCGCTCCCCGACCTGCGCCTGCGCGCAGGTCAGATGAGCCGCAGTGAAGGCGCGGTGCAGTCGGCGTGAAGGGACTCCGAGTAGCTTCGATGACGACGCGGAGGCGCACCCATGGGCTCACGGGATCGGCCGAGCAAGGAAAAGAAGAAGCCGAAGGCGAAGTCCGGTCAGCCCAAGCTGTCGCCGCTGATGGACCCTCCGGCGAACGTCGAGGTGATCCGCAAGCCGCGCAAGGAGAAGCCGGTCGTCGTCGTGGACGACGAGGGACCGGGCGAGGACAGCTGACCGGACGGACGGACGCCATCGCGCGACGCTCCACCGAGCGGCCCAACGGACGGATGAGGAGCGTGACGGACCGATGGCGATGACCGACGAACGGAACACGGAGCGGGCGACCGCCGAACGCGGCAAGGCCGTGGACGCCGCCCTGGCGACGATCGAGAAGCAGTTCGGTCGCGGCGCGATCATGAAGCTCGGCTCGGCCGAGCGCCAGGCCGTGGACTACATCCCGACCGGCTCGATCGCGCTCGACCTCGCGCTCGGCGTCGGCGGGATCCCGCGCGGCCGGATCACCGAGATCTTCGGCCCGGAATCATCGGGCAAGACGACGGTCTGCCAGCACGTCCTGGCCGAGGCGCAGGCCCGCGGTGGCGTCGTGGCCTTCATCGACGTCGAGCACGCCCTGGACCCGACCTACGCCCGTGCCTGCGGTGTGAACGTCGACGAACTCCTGGTCAGCCAGCCGGACACCGGCGAGCAGGCCCTCGAGATCACCGAGACGCTCATCCGCTCCGGCGGCATCGACTGCGTCGTCGTCGACTCGGTCGCAGCACTGGTGCCACGCGCCGAGATCGAAGGCGAGATGGGCGACAGCTTCATGGGCATCCAGGCCCGGCTCATGAGCCAGGCCTTGCGCAAGCTCACCGGGGCCGTCTCACGCTCGAACACGGCCCTCATCTTCACGAACCAGCTGCGCGAGAAGATCGGCGTCATGTTCGGCAACCCGGAGACCACGCCGGGTGGCCGGGCCCTGAAGTTCTACGCCTCGGTCCGGCTGGACATCCGCCGGGTCGAGACCATCAAGACCGGCACGGAGTCCGTCGGCAACCGGGTCCGGGTCAAGGTCGTGAAGAACAAGGTCGCGGCTCCCTTCCGTGTCGCCGAGTTCGACATCATGTACGGCGAGGGCATCTCCAAGGAAGGCGGCCTGCTGGACGTGGGCGTCGCGATGGACGTCGTCAGCAAGACCGGCGCCTGGTTCAACTTCGACGAGACGCGGCTCGGCCAGGGTCGCGAGGCGTCCAAGGAGTTCCTCAAGACCAACACGCCCGTGGCGCAGGAGATCGAGCGCCGGATCCGGACGAAGATCAACGAGGTCGCGATCCCGGTCGAGGGCATCTCCGAGGCCGAGTAGGTCCGGTCCATGGCCGCTGAACGGCCGGTCGGGCCTGGCGGTGCAACGGGCAGCGGCGCACGACGGCGCCGGGAGACGTTCGCCCAACGGCGTGAGCGCCGATCAGCGGTCGAGGACCCGGCGGTAGTGCTGGAGGCCGCGGCCCGCTTCCTGGAGGTCCGTTCGCGATCGGTGGCCGAGGTCCGTCGTCGCCTGACGTCCAACGGCTACCGCCCCGACCTCGTCGAGGGAGCGATCACGCGCATGACCGAGCTCGGGATGCTCGACGACGCCGCCTTCGCGCAGGCCTGGGTCGAGTCCCGCGACCGATCGCGACCGCGGGGCGAGCGGGCGATCCGCGTCGAGCTCGGCCAGAAGGGCCTCGACAAGGGCGTCATCGACGAGGTGCTGTCCGCGCGGCGGGCCGGAGGTCTGGGCCTCGCCGACCCGGAGCGGGCGATCGACCCGGATGCGGTCGTCGTCTCGGCGGACCGAGCGGCCGCGGATCGACTGGTCGCCAGGCATGCCCGGTCCCTCGCCCGCGTCGCCGATCCCCGGCAGCGTCGAGCCCGGGCCTACTCGCTGTTGGCGCGCAACGGGTTCGACCCCGAGACGTGCCGCGAGGTCGCGGCATCCGCTGCGGCCGGGATCGGGCCGGATGACGAGGCAGATCCCCTGGACGAGGCGGACGCAGAGCCGTGACTCGGCGGTCGACGTGCCTGTCGGTCGCCCAGGCGCGGGCCGCGGCCTCGGGCCAGCCGTTCGCTACCAGCGCGAGACGAGGTACTCGGCGTCGGCGAACACGCCCAGCAGGTTGGCCGACGCGTTGTTGTGCTGCCAGAGCAGCCCGATGAAGGTCAGTCCCGGCACGTCCGTGATCCCGCGGTGGTGGCGTGGGAGACCGGCATCGTCGAGGATCGGCAGATCGATCCAGGCATAGTCGGCGGCGTAGCCCGTCGTCCACAGGACCGTGCCGATCCCTGCGTCATCGAGCGAGAGGTCGGTCAGCTCCGGCGGATCGAAGTCCGGCCACTCGCGATCGTCCTCGGCCAACGGGATCCCAGCGAGCGCGGCGAACGACTCGATCAGTCCCTTGAACCGGGCGTCGAAGAACCCGTCGGCGAACCGCAGGTTCTCACCGAGGTCCGCGGCGAACGTGGCACGCTCCCCGTCGGCGCCCTGGAACCGGCCGGCAAGGCGAACCCCGTCCTGCGCCATCTGGCGCAGGTTCGTGTCGTGGCCGCCGCCATGTCCGGACAGGTGCGGGTTGCACGCGAATCTCATGCGCGGATCCGCCAGCTGATCGACCGAGGGGAGGGGCGTGCCGACCCCCGGCCCGCGCACGACGAGCTGTCGGAACCACCAGAAGAAGTCGTGACCGCGATAGCGCCGTGGCGCGCGCCCGCAGTGCCCCACCGACAGGACGACGTCGCGCCCGGCCGCCCGCAGTTCGTCCGCGAGCTGCACGCCGGTCTGCCCGGACCCGACGACGAGGACGCCGCCCGGCGGCAACTGCCCGGGGTTCCGGTAGGTGTGGGCATGGAGCTGGAGGACCCGCGGCGAGAACCCGGCTGCCGCCGATGGGATCTTCGGGATCTGGAAGGCTCCCGTGGCCACGATCACGTCGTCGCTGTCGATCGTGCCCCGGGAGGTCTCCAGCCGGAACCGCCGGCCGCCCGCGCCACCGCTCGATACGCGGAGGACGTCGGTCGAACGGTGGACCGGCGCGCCGATGACATCGGCGTAGCGACGCATCCTCCCGATCACCTCGTCCCGGGTCATGAACCCATCCGGGTCGGGGTCCGTGTAGGGATATCCTGGCAAGTCCGTGGTCCAGTTCGGGCCGACGAGTCGGAACCCGTCCCAGCGATCCTGCCAGCCGCCGCCCGATGTCTCGCGACGGTCCAGGACGACGTGGTCCCGGCCCGCCTGTTGCAGGTGCCAGCTCATCAGCAGGCCAGCCTGGCCCGCACCGATGACGACCGTGTCGACCGATCCAGGGAGGATGCCGTCCATCTCGCCTCCGACCTGTGGGCGCCCAGTATCGTCCTCACCGGTCTCGGTTGCGCGGCGGTTGCCGTTCGGGTCGGGGAGCCGTAGGCTACGCGACAGACGAATCGACGCGCCACCCCCAAGTGGCGTGCCTCCAGACCCAGCCCGGTGGTGATCGCCGCCCACGCTCTCGCGATCTCGCCGTCACGAACATCTGAGACCTCCGGTCGCACACATCGATCGGACGGGAGGAACGAGAAGATGGACACACCGCTCGTCATAGCGGTGGCCCTCGTGGCCGCCGCTATCGGCGCCGTCCTTGGCGTACTCGCACGCAGCCTGTGGGCGTCGCAGACCATGAAGACGGCGCAGGCGGAGGCCCGCCGGATCGAGGCCGAGGCCCGGGCTCGCCAGAAGGAACTGATCCTCGAAGCCAAGGACGAGAAGCTCCGGATGCAGGCCGAGGCCGAGGATGAGGCGCGCGCCAAGCGCAACGAACTCTCCGGGCTCGAGCGCCGACTCCTCCAGCGCGACGAGCAGCTCGACCAGCGCAGCGACATGCTGGAGCAGCGCGATCGCAAGCTCATCGACCGCGAGCGAGAGCTCGACAAGACGCGCGAAGACCTGGCTCGCGCCCAGCAGGAGCAGGTCGCCGCCCTCGAGCGTGTGTCCGGCATGTCGGCCGAGGATGCCAAGGCCGTCCTGGTCGAGGCCGTCCGCGAGGAAGCCGAGCACGACGCCGTCAAGATCGCCCGCGCGATCGAGCGCAGCGCCCGCGAGGAGGCCCAGGACCGCGCCCGCGACATCGTCCTGACCGCGATGCAGCGCGTGGCCGCGGACCACACCGCCGAGCACACCGTCTCGGTCGTGCACCTGCCATCGGACGAGATGAAGGGCCGGATCATCGGTCGCGAGGGCCGCAACATCCGGGCCCTCGAGCAGGCCACCGGCGTGGACCTGATCATCGACGACACGCCCGAGACGGTCATCCTGTCCGGGTTCGACCCGGTCCGCCGCGAGATCGCCCGGATCGCCGTCACCAAGCTCATCGCCGACGGCCGCATCCACCCCGGCCGGATCGAGGAAGTCGTCGCCAAGGCCAAGGCCGAGGTCGAACTCGTCATGCGCCAGGCCGGCGAGCGCGCCGCCTACGAAGCCGGTGTCCCCGGCCTGCCCGCGGAGATCATCGGCTTGCTCGGCCGCCTCAAGTTCCGGACCAGCTACGGCCAGAACGTCCTCAACCACGTGGTCGAGACAAGCCACCTGGCCGCGGTCATCGCCGCGGAGATCGGCGCGGACGTGCAGATCGCCAAGATGGGCGGTCTCCTGCACGACATCGGCAAGGCGGTCGACCACGAGGTGGAAGGCCCCCATGCGGCCATCGGTGCGGCCATCGCCCAGCGTCACAACCTGCCGTTCAAGGTCATCAACGGGATCGCCGCCCACCACCAGGAGGTCGAGTACGCCTGCCTGGAGGCCCCGATCGTGCAGGTCGCCGATGCGATCAGCGCCTCTCGGCCCGGCGCCCGTGGCGAGGCGATGGACACGTACGTCAAGCGCCTCGAGGACCTGCAGGCCATCGCCGAGAGCTTCGCCGGGGTCGAGCGCTCCTTTGCGGTCCAGGCGGGCCGCGAGGTCCGCATCCTGGTCCGGCCGGAGGAGATCGACGACCTGACCGCGTCCCGGCTGGCTCGCGACATCGTCAAGAAGATCGAGGACCAGCTGACCTACCCGGGCCAGATCAAGGTCACGGTCATCCGCGAGACGCGCGCCGTCGAGTTCGCGAAGTAGCCTCGGTGGCCGACGCCACGCCGATCGGGAAGACCCGCCTCGGGAACCCGCCCAACGGCAACGCACCCCGGCCACCGGGCGCGTGCCGGGTGCTCATGATCGGCGACCTGATCGGCAAGCCCGGCCGCGCCGCCGTGGAGGCGTTGCTGCCCGACTTGCGCGACGAGCGCGGCATCGACTTCGTCACGGCCAACGGCGAGAACGTCGCTGGGGGCATGGGCCTGACGCCCTCCACGGCCGAGTCGCTCCTGGCCAGCGGCGTCGACGTCATCACATCCGGCAACCACATCTGGGACAAGCGCGAGATCTACTCGTTCCTCGAAGCGAACGACCGCGTGTTGCGTCCGCTCAACTACGGCACGCACGACGTCCCGGGCCGCGGCTGGGGCACCTACCAGGCCATGGACGGGACGGACATCGCGGTCATCAACCTCCAGGGCCGCACGTTCATGCAACCGATCGAGAACCCGTTCACGGATGCGGACGCGCTCTTCGACGAAGCGTCCGAGCCGCTGCCGCCGGTTCGCCTGGTCGACTTCCACTGCGAACTCACGTCGGAGAAGAACGCGCTCGGCCTCTACCTCGACGGTCGGGTGAGCGTCGTCGTCGGGACTCACACGCACGTCGTCACCGGAGACGAGCGGATCCTGCCCCAGGGCACGGCCTACCAGACGGATCTGGGCATGACCGGGCCGGTCTGGAGCGTCATCGGCTTCACCCCCACGTCCGTCCTGCCGCGGTTCATCAACGCGCTGCCGACCCGCTTCGAAGTGGGAGACGGGCCCGTGGTGTTCAATGCCCTCCAGATCGACATCGACCCGGCCACGGGTCGGGCGATCGCCCTGGAGCGGATCCAGCGGCTCCTGGAGGCCTGACCGCTCCGGTGCCGGCCGCCAGCCGCCGTCACGCCCCGGTCCCCGCGGACGGAGCGGTCGTCCCGCCGGCCGCCAGCACCGTGGACCTCCACGCGCACACGACGCGCTCGGATGGCATCGTCCCGCCGGCCCAGCTCATCGCCGAGGCCTTCGAGGTGGGCGTCCGGACGTTCGCGTTGACCGACCACGACACGATCGCCGGCTACCGCGACGTCGTCGCGGCCGGTGCCGTGCCCGACGGGATGACCCTCATCCCCGGTGTCGAGATCAACGCCCTCGTGACCCGGGATCTCGGGTTATGGGAGGGCGAGCTGCACATCCTGGGCTTCGGGATGGACCCGGATGACGAGGCGTTCGAAGCGGCCATGGCGACCCAGCGGGACCAGCGCCGCCGACGGTTCTCGCGGACGGTCGACCGGCTGCGCGAGATCGATCTGCCGATCGACGCCCAGGTCGCGGAGCTCGTGTCCGAGGATGACGACGCGCTGGGCCGCCCGACGATCGCGCGGGCCCTGATGGGCGCCGGGTTCGCGAACAGCGTGGAGGACGCCTTCAGTCGTTTGATCGGGCACGGCGGGCCCGCCTACATCCGACGTGAGGGCCTGGAGCCCGACGGCGCGATCCGGGCGATCCTCGATGCCGGCGGGATCCCGGTGCTCGCCCACTTCCGCGAAGCACCCGGTCGCATCGACCTGCTGCGGGAGCTCATCGACGTCGGACTGGCCGGACTGGAGGTCCACTACCGGAGCTTCGACGCGTCGACCACGGCCGCGGTCGGGGCGGTGGCGGCGTCCCTCGGCCTGCTCGCGACGGGTGGCACGGACTATCACGGCGACCTCGGCCCCTATGCCGCCTCGCACCGGTCGCTGTGGGTGCCGCCGGCGGTCGGCGAGGTCCTGCTGGCGCGGCTCGGCCGCCCAGGCGTCTCGCCCGGCCCGCCCGGCGCGGCCGACTAGTCCGGCTCAGCCCGGATCGGGTTCGGCCTCGTCCTTCACGAACGTCGGCCGCAGTTCGACCGGCTTGGGGCGCTTGCGCCGCGATCGCAGGTTCAGCGCCTCGACGAAGACCGCGAAGCCCATCGCGGCGTAGATGTACGCCTTGTCGATGTGGAATCCGAAGCCGTCGGCCACGAGCGTCACGCCGATCAGCAGGAGGAACGCGAGAGCGAGCATCTTGACCGACGGGTGGTCGTGGACGAACCGGGCGAGCGGACCCGATGCCACCAGCATGACCAGGACCGCGATGACCACGGCGGCGATCATCACGAGGACTTCCTCGGCCATGCCGACGGCCGTCAGGACCGAGTCGAGCGAGAACACGATGTCGAGCAGGACGATCTGGGCCAGCACGGCAGCGAACGATGCCCGAGGCACGTTCGACTCCACGTGGTGGGCCGGTTCGCCTTCGAGCGACTCGCCGATCTCGGTCGTCGCCTTCCAGAGCAGGAACAGGCCACCGCCGATCAGGATGAGATCGCGCCACGAGAACTCGTTGCCGTTGAACGTGAATACCGGGGTGGTCAATCCGACGATCCAGGAGATCGTCAGCAGGAGCGCGATGCGCATGCCCATCGCCAGACCCAGGCCGATGTATCTCGCCCGGTCGCGAGAGCCGGGCTCCAGGCGCTGGACGAGGATCGAGATGAAGATGATGTTGTCGATGCCCAGCACGATCTCGAGGACCGTGAGGGTGATGAGGGCGACCCAGATCTCGGGGTTGGCAAGGAGTTCCATGCGTCGAGGATACGTGGCGGAGCCGTCCGCTCGTCGTACCATGGCGCGGCCGTGACCGACACCCAGCCGCGAACCCGCGCCCTGCCCGTCCTCGACGTCCTCGACGTGGTGCCGGCGGGGCCCGCGCCCGCGCCGCGCGAACCCGTCGCGCCCGCCGATCGACGCCTGGCCGAGTACCGCCCCGAGACGCGCGCGCTCCCGCGCTTCCACGTCTGGACGCTCGGCTGCCAGATGAACCGGAGTGACTCGGAGGAGATGGCTGGGCGGCTGCTGGCGGCCGGCTGCGAGGAAGCGCGGTCGATGGCGGACGCCGACCTCGTCGTCATCAACACCTGCGCGATCCGGGAGGGCGCGGAGCAGAAGGTCATCGGCCGGCAGGGGCAGCTCGCGAAGCTCAAGGACGCCAATCCCGGGATGCGAGTCGTGTTGACCGGGTGTTCCGTCCGCGAACCGGACCGGACCGGTCTCCAGCGCCGGTACCCGGCGGTCGATGTCTTCCTGCGTCCCGACGAGGAACCGGAGCTGGTGGATCGCCTGGGCCTTGCCTCTGCACAGGCGCCGATCGGGGCGCGTGGAGCGACCACGCTCGTCGGGCGGACGCGAGTCGGCGTCGCGGACCATCTGCCAAGCACGCGCGCCGTGGCGGTGGGGCAGGGGAGTGTCGCCCGGGAGAGTGCCATCAGCGCGTGGCTGCCGATCATCTACGGCTGCGACAAGACCTGCACCTACTGCATCGTGCCGTTCAGTCGCGGCCCGGAACGCAGCCGGCCGTTCGACGAGATCGTCGCCGAGGCGCGGGTCCTGGCCGAGGCCGGCTATCGCGAGGTCACGCTGCTCGGCCAGAACGTCAACTCGTACGGCCACGACCTGGCGCCGGAGGCCAGGTTCGCGCACGTCGACACGGATCGCTGGGCGGGTCGACGGCTGGATCTGGAGGGCCGGCCGGACCTGGCCGAGCTCATCCGCGCGATCGACGGTCTCGGGATCCCGCGGCTGCGCTTCGTCACGTCCCACCCGTGGGACCTGTCGGACCGACTCATCGCCGCGATGGCCGACTGCCCGACCGTGTGCGAACACCTCCACCTGCCGGTCCAGTCGGGCGACGATGCGGTCCTGCGCCGGATGGGCCGTCAGTACACGATCGAGCACTACCTCGAGCGCCTCGCCACGATCCGAGCCGCGATCCCGGGGATCGCCATCTCCACCGACATCATCGTGGGGTTCTGCGGCGAGACCGAGGCCCAGTTCGAGTCGACGCTCGCCCTGCTCGACACGGTCCGCTACGACCAGGTCTTCGCGGCCGCCTACTCCGTGCGGCCGGGGACGCCGGCCACGCACCTGCCGGACGATGTACCCGCGGCTGACAAGAAGCGTCGCCTCAATGTCCTCCTGGCTCGGCAGGAGGCGATCGGCCTGGCCCGCAACGAGGCGTGGCTCGGCCGCGAGGTCGAGGTCCTTGTGGACACGGTCTCGCCGGCTCGCTCGCATGATCACGATGCGGCGCCGATCGTCGGTACTCGCCCGCCAGGCAGGCCGCTGACCGGCCGCACCCGCGAGCACAAACTGGTCCATCTCAGCGGCGATCCCGCCCTCGTCGGTCGGCTGGTGGCCGCCCGGATCGACCACGCCGGTCCGTACGCCCTGCGCGGGGCCATCGTCGGCGCGTGACGCCACCGCTCATCGTCCTGGGCGGAGCCACGGCGACCGGCAAGACCGGCCTGGCGATCCGCCTCGCCGAGGGCTTCCGGTCCGAGGGTCGGGTGGCGGAGGTCATCTCGGCGGACTCGCGACAGGTCTATCGCGGCCTGGACATCGGCACGGCCAAGGCGAGCGCGGCGGAACGGACACGCGTCGTCCATCACGGACTGGACCTGGTCGATCCGGACACGGCGTTCACGGTGGCCGACTTCGGCGCCCACGTGGCCGACGTGCTCGCGTCGCTGGAGGCCCGCGATGGCATCGCGATCCTGGCCGGCGGGACCGGGTTCTATCTGCGCTCGGTCATGCGGGGTCTCGACACCGCGCGCCTGCCGGCCGACCCGACCGTTCGGGCGGAGGTTCGGGCGGACCTGGCCAGGGACGGCCTGGATCGCACGTACGCTCGCCTCGTGGCGCTGGCCCCGACCCTTGCCGCGTCCATCGAGCGGTCGAACCCCCGTCGGGTCGAGCGTGCGCTCGAGATCGCGCGCCTCCAGGGCGACGCGCCGCTCCCGTCACCGATCGGCTATCCGGGCTCGATGGTGGCGGTCGGACTCACCGTGGAGCCGACCGTCCACCGCGCGTGGATCGAGCACCGGGCTCGTGCCCAGTTCGAGGCCGGCCTGATCGACGAGGCCCGCGTCCTGCGCGAGCGCTGGGATCCGACGCTGCCGGCGTTCTCGGCGATCGGCTATCGCGAAGCCTGGTCGGTCCTCGACGGCGAGGCCTCGATCCCCGCGGCGATCGAGGCCGACATCGCCCGGAACGTCGCGTTCGCGAAGCGACAGCGGACGTGGTTCAAGGCGGAACCCGCGTTCACCTGGATCGATGCCACGCACGACGACCCGTTCAAGATGGCACGGACCGTCGCGGGGGCTATCCTTCCAGCGCTATGACCGCACGCACCCTCATCGAACTCGAGGCGCCCGTCGAGAAGGTCTTCCTCGTCGCCGTCGACACGGGCTCGGACGAAGGCTGGACCGCGGAGGAGTCGCTGGCCGAACTCGCCGCGCTCGCCACCACGGCGGGTGGTGACGTCGTGGGCGCCGAGTGGCAGAACCGCCGCCACGTCGACCCGAACTGGTACGTCGGCAAGGGCAAGGCGGAGGATCTCATGGCCGCCAAGCGCGAGACCGGCTTCGATGTGCTGGTCGCGGACGACGAACTCTCGCCGGCCCAGCAGCGCGCGCTCGAGGAGCTGCTCAAGGTCAAGGTCATCGATCGAAGCCGGCTCATCCTCGACATCTTCGCGCTGCACGCGCAGACCCACGAGGGCCGACTCCAGGTCGAGCTGGCCCAGCTGGAGTACCAGCTCCCGCGATTGACGAAGCTGTGGACCCACCTGTCGCGGACCGGCGGCGGGATCGGCACCCGGGGCCCGGGCGAGAGCCAGCTCGAGACGGACCGGCGGATCATCCGGACGCGGATCAGCAAGATGAAGGAGCGCGTCGAGGGGGTCCGCCAGCAGCGCGAGACGGCCGCGCGCGGACGCGATCGACGGCTGTGGCCGACGGTCGGCATCGTCGGCTACACGAACGCCGGCAAGTCGACGCTGCTCAACACGCTCGTCGGCTCCGAGGTCGCGAAGGCCGAGGACAAGCTCTTCGCGACGCTCGACCCGACCAGCCGCCAGGTCAAGCTGGGTGACGGCCAGACGGCGATCATCACGGATACGGTCGGGTTCATCCACAAGCTCCCGCACCAGCTCGTGGAGGCGTTCCGGGCGACGCTCGAGGAGGTCAACCGGGCCGACATCCTGCTCGAGGTCATCGATGCCTCGGACCCGCACGTCCTCGAGCACCGGGCCACGGTCCAGACCGTCCTCGATGAGCTCGGCGCGGGCGACAAGCCGCGGCTCGTGGCCTACAACAAGGCGGACCTCCTGACCGACGCCGCGAAGGATGGCTCGACGATGGCCCCGGCCGTCGCCGGCGCGGTCCATGTCTCGGCGCTGACGGGGTTCGGCATGGACACGCTCCGGGCCGAGATCGCGTCGGTCCTCGCGTCCCTGTGGGTCGATGTGGATGTCGCGGTCCCGTACATGGCTGGCGAGCTCCTGGCCCGCGTCCGTGAGCGAGGGACCGTGGATCTCGAGTATCGCGAGCGCGACGTCCATGTCACCGGGCGAGTCGCGCCGTCGCTGGCGGGCGAGCTGGAGGCGGTCGCGGCGAACTGGGCCGAGACACTGGCCGGCGGTGCCGCCGAGCCCGTGGCGCGATGAGCGGACCGATCCGCCTGGCCGGGACGTTCCGGCTGCCCGATGGGGCCCGCGTCACGTGGACGGTCGCCGACGGGGGCCGCGGTCGACGCTGGCGGGCCGACTCCACGGCCGACGGCGTGCTGACGCACGCGTTGCTGATCGAAGTGGATCCGGCCGGGCGTGTCGCACGGCTGGAGCTCACCACGCCCGCCGGTCTCCTGACCCTCCATCCGGACGCCGTCGGGACGACGCTGCACGGCAACATCGTCACCATCGCCGGGGTCCAGCCGGTCACGTTCGACTGGAGTCGCGAGCACGCCCTGTCGGTCGATGGGCGGCCGATCGCCGACGCCGTCACCGCCCACCACCTGACCGAGACGACGCGAGTGGGCGAGCGGCGGACGGTCCCGGTCGTGGCGATCGCTCCGGACCTGAGCCTGCGCGAGGCACGTCATGCCTTCGAACCCGTGCGCTACCGGATCTGGCGGATCACCGACGAGGGTGGTGACCGGATGCTGCGCCTGGACGACCGCGGCATCCCGGCCGGCTTCGCCGACGCCACCGAGTGGCCGCTCGAGGCCGAGTAGGCCACGTCCCTGGCCGTCGACGTGGACGGGCTGTGGACAACCCATCGAGATCGCGACGATCTTCTCGGAAACTCGTGGATAACCCCGTATCGCTGGGTGCAGGCCGTCGGCTATCGTAGGTCTTGCCCGAAGGGGCCCCAGACCGAAAGCGGTGTCGCGGATGCAAATCAGCGGCGTCGACTACGGACCGGCGGTTCCTTCGGGCGTTTCTGTGTGTCCGGCACGGTGCGGCGAGTGGGGCGCCGGCG
>CAZOHT010000019.1:0-30672 GCA_964579825.1 uncultured Anaerolineaceae bacterium | reverse complement strand
GTTCCTTCGGGCGTTTCTGTGTGTCCGGCACGGTGCGGCGAGTGGGGCGCCGGCGTCGTCGCGGTCCGGACGCGCTCGCTCCTGTTGCCGATCGCCGTCCACGTCGGCCTGGACATCCCGATCTACTACGCGTTCGCCTGCGCGACCTGACGGCACCTGACATCATCGGGAGATGACCGGCCAGACGTCCACACCATCCTCACGACTTCGCCACATCGGTCAGCGACACTCGGTCGCATGACCCAGTTCGCGCGGATCCCGAGCGATGCCGGTGCGGTGGTCCGTGAGGTCCGCGGCTTCGGTGGCGTGCCCTGGGGCCGGCTCTTCGGCTACCTGCGGCCACACTGGCTGCCGTTCACCATCGCCCTGGTCGGGCTCGTCTTCGCGTCGGCCCTCGGCCTGCTCTTCCCCCTGGTCATCGCCGGCATCACGACGTCGGTCGTGGCGGGCGGCGACCCGGCCGGGCTGGACCGGATGATCGCGCTCCTGTTCCTGCTGTTCTGCGTGCAGGCTCTCGGCAGCTTCCTCCAGACGTACCTCCTGGGCGTGGTGGGGGAGCGGGTCGTGGCCCAGCTCCGGGGCCAGCTGTTCGGCCGCCTGATCACGCTGTCGCTCGACTTCCACGCCAGCCATCGGGTGGGGGAGCTCATCTCGCGCCTGTCGAGCGACGTCACGATCGTGCGGGCGATGCTGACCCAGACGGTCACGCAGCTGCTCTCGTCGGTCATCGGACTCGTCGGCTCGGTGGTCATCCTGTTCACGCTGAGTCCGTCGCTGCTGTTCGTCGTGCTCCTGCTGGCTCCGGCCCTGCTGGTCATCGCCGTGGTCTTCGGCCGACCGCTGGAACGCGTCAGCACCCAGGTCCAGGACACGATCGCACGAAGCACGACCACGGCCGAGGAGGCGTTGTCCGGCATCCGCGTGGTCAAGAGCTACGTCCGCGAGGACTGGGAGCTCGAGCGCTACGACGCGGACCTCCGCAGCACGGTGGCGACCGGGTCACGGCTCGCGCTGTGGCGGGCGTCGTTCGGCGCGCTCATGGGCTTCCTCGGGTTCGGTGCCGTGGCCGTCCTGCTCTGGTACACCGGTCACCAGGTCATCGACGGGACACTCGGGATCGGCACATTGACGGCCTTCCTTCTGTACGGCGTCGCCATCGGCGCCAGCCTGGGCTCGATCGCCGGTCTCTACGGCCAGTTCCGGGAGGGGACCGGGGCCATCGCCCGGGTATTCGAGATCATCGACACGCGCCCGACGATCCTGGACGCGCCGGACGCCACGCCGCTGCCGACGATCACCGGTCGCGTCGAACTCGACGACGTGTCGTTCCGCTACGGACCCGAGCGCCGGGTCCTGCGCGACGTGTCGCTGACGATCCCGGCAGGGGAGACCCTGGCGCTCGTCGGCCCGTCCGGGTCCGGCAAGACGACGCTGGTGGGCCTCATCCCGCGCCTGTGGGACGCGTCGGGCGGTGTCATCCGGGTGGACGGGATCGATGTCCGGACGGTCACGGTCGACAGCCTGCGCGCGCAGATCGGCCTCGTGGCCCAGGAAGCGACCCTGTTCGGCGGGACCATCCGCGAGAACATCCTGTACGGGCGCCTGGACGCCACCGAGGACGAGCTGATCGCCGCCGCCAAGGCCGCCAACGCCCACGACTTCATCGGCGTCCTGCCGCAGGGCTACGACACGATCGTCGGCGATCGCGGCTCGCGCCTGTCGGGCGGCCAGCGCCAGCGCGTGGCCATCGCCCGGGTCATCCTCAAGGATCCGCCGATCCTGCTGCTCGACGAAGCGACGAGCTCGCTCGACAACGAGTCCGAGCGCCTCGTCCAGGAGGCGCTGGACCGGCTCAAGGTGGGCCGCACGACCATCATCGTGGCGCATCGACTGTCGACCATCCGAAGCGCGGACCGGATCGCGGTCCTGGACGACGGCTGGCTCGTCGAGCTCGGGACGCAGGAGGAGCTCCTGGCGGCCAACGGGTTGTACGCTCGGTTGCACAACACGCAGTTCGCCATCGAACCGGCCGGCGACGACTCGATGGGGGAGGAGGCCACGGCAGGGGATCCCGACGCCGTCCTGGGCGTCCCAGCCGCCAGCTAGTTCCCCTCGCGGCGTCTCGTCAGGGCGTGACGGTGAGCGTCGCCGGCGCGGTGAGCAGGTAGCGCACGAGGAAGCCACCGTTGGGACGCTCGTATCGGTCGATGGCGGCGCGGACGTCGTACTGACCAGGCGGCAGGGCGTAGCCAAGATCCGGCAGGCAGCTCGCCGTGCCGCCGACGACATCGAGGTCGATCGACTCGCCCGGCGCCAACGTCTGACCGGCTCCGACCCCGCCGATGCCACCGACATAGGCACCGACGACCTGGTCGGTGCCAGGGCGATAGAGGTACGCCATCATCGGCTCGCCGGACTCGAAGTCGACCGCTGCATCGCTCGTATTGGTCACGGTCGCGGTGGCCGTGAAATCCTCGCCGGACCGGACGGTCGGTGATCCCAGCTGCAGGCTCGCCTTTAACGGCAGGCCCATCACGAGTGGTCCCGGCATCCCGGTGCAGTCCGGGGCTGGGCCGGTGTCGGGCGGATAGGCCTGCAGGCCGACTCGGATCGTCACGAGATCGCCGTACTTGGCGTGGATCTGGTCGGCGATCGCCTCGCCATCGGCTCGGAGGGTGACGTCGATCGTGCCGGCGCCGCTTCCGGCGCTGACAAGCTTGCCGCCGGCCATGGCGGCGACCTCTTCCTGGATCCGCAGGATGTCGTGGGCCGTCTCGGGCTGTCGGATGATCTCGAACTCGTCGGGGTATTCGAACAGGGCTCGCAGGGCCTCGCAGTGGACGTCGATGTGGTCCGTGAACCCGACGACGATGCGTACCCGTGGCGCGTTCTCGAACCGAACGGACGCGAATTCGTCGGGATGCGCCGCGCCGTACTCGATCGCGGCCTCGACGTCGTGCTGCAGGCGCGCCTGGGTCACGGGAACGGGACCAATCTCGCCGGCATCCGGTGGCAGCGGCCCGGTCTCGACGACCTCCACGTAGTTGGGACAGGTCGGCGTGGGCTCGACAGCGGCGCTCCCGCCTGGTGCCACGGGACTTGGAGTCGGTCCGGTCGTCGCGGTCGGATCGGGAGCCGTGGCACAGGCTGACACCGTAAGCAACAGCGACAGTGCCAGTCCGAGGGCCGATCGCGTCATCCGGTCGTCAGCTCCAAGTCCGTTCATCCGCATCTGGATCGACGGTGCAGGTCCGCTGACACGACGAACACAGGACGCGACATGTTCCGACCCAGCGGGCTCAAGCGCTCGCCGGCGTCTACTCGTTCCTGGCTGGACCACTGCCGATAATGGTAGTTATGTCTGCGAGACCGGGCAGGCGCCGTCTTTGGCGCGATCCCGAAGGTTCTGAGGCTCCGAACCTCTCGAACGGTGTCTCAACGAGTGCCTAGGGTGTGTATGTCTTGCGGTCGTAGCCAAAGAGCGTGTTGTCGATGACCCGAAACGATCGGGATTCGGTCTGTACCCGATGTAGCCATCGGTGAGGAGGTCACCGGGCGACCGCGTCGGCCTCCTAGGTGTCGTAATCCTGGATGCGTCGTCCGTGGCTGCGGTCGAGGAGGGCCGGCATCCGCTCCCCCATCGCCATGACGACCGCCGGCACATCGATCGTGAGCAGCTCGCGGTCGCGCATGAGGACCCGACCGTCGACGATCGTCGTGCGGACGTCCGAGGAGCGGGCGCTGTGCACGAGCGTTGCCGCGAGGTCGTGGACGGGCTGGGTATGCGGCCCCTGCAGGTCGACCAGGATGATGTCGGCCCGCCGGCCTGGAGCGAGGCTACCGATCGATTCCCCCAGCCCGACCGCGCGGGCGCTCTGCAGCGTCGCGTGGTGCAGCGCCTGACGTGACGTCAGCCAGCGCGGGTCGCCGGTGGTCGACTTCTGGATGAGCGCGGTCAACGCCATCGAGTCCCAGACGTCGAGCGAGCTGTTCGACGCGGCGCCGTCCGTGGCCAGGCCGACGTCGATCCCGATCTCGCGCAACCCGCGGACGGGTGTGGTGGTCGGCCAACCGAACTTCAGGTAGCCGCGCGGCGCGGTCGCGACGGCGATCCGGCCGGTGGCGCTTGCGAGTGTGGGCAGGTCGCGATCGAGGATGCCCGTGCCGTGCGCGATGAGCACGTCAGCGTCGAGGATCCCGGTTCGCTGCAGGACCTCGATCGGCGTGATGCCGCGACGCTCGAGGCTCACGTCGGCCTGGTCGCGGTTCTCCGATGCGTGGATGTGGATCGGGAGGCCGTGCTTGCGGGCAAGTTCGGCCGTAGCGGCCAGGTCGGCGTCCTCGACGGTGTACGGCGCGTGCGGGGCGAGGGCGGTGGTGATGCGGCCGCCGGCGGTCCCACGATGGTCGAGGGCGAAGCGCAGCGACTTCTCGCGCCCGTCCAAGCCCTGGGAAGAGAAGAAGGCCTCACCGAGGTGCGCTCGGATGCCGGTCTCGGCGACGACGCGGGCGACCACGTCCATCGAGAAGTAGTGATCGGCGAAGGTCGTGACGCCGCCGCGGAGCATCTCGGCGCACGCGAGCCGCGCGCCAAGCTCGACGTCCTGCTCGGTGAGGTTCGACTCGATCGGCCAGACGTAGTCGTTGAACCACGCCTCCGTGGCGACATCCTCGGCGACGCCGCGCAGGGTGACCATCGGCGCGTGAGTGTGGCAGTTGATGAGCCCGGGCATCGCCACCTGGCCCTTCGCGTCGATCCGCTCTCCGGCGTCGATCTCGGCCGGGTCGCAGGTCACCGACTCGATCACGCCGTCTCGGACGACGATCGTCGCGTTCTCCCGGAAGGTGATCCGCTCATCCTCGTCGTGCACGAGCGCCGTGCATCGCGAGATGACCAGATCGGCCATCATGGCTTGCCTTCGGATCTGTATGGGGTCCGAGTCTCAGCTGCTGCGGCCGTTCCGATCGCGATCGCTCGTTCTGTCCGGCACTGCTGGGTCGTGCCCTGGTAGAGGTGCATCGCTAACGGGTACCAACGAGTCGTTTCGAAGAGAACATCCTCATGGCCCTCACCAAGTCTCGGAGGGTCGCCTCGACGCCCGATGCAATTGGGCTTGCGGTGGTCGAGTCGATGTTGACGATGTCGTCGTGGCTCCGTCCCAACTCGACCGCGTAGTACTGCGTGACTTCCCCCGTGCCTTCGAGGGCGCCACTGAGGAGCCAACCCCGGGGTGACGCTCGCCTTCTCGGTCGTCGTCACGCCGCGCCACTTCTGCGCGAACGCCTGCGGTGTCAGCAATGGCTCGGTCGTCAAGCTCCCCTACCCCGCTGTGCTGCTGGACGTTGCTGAGCGCGCCGATCTAGAGTCCTGGAACGTGACGACGCCGACTTGATCGATGACCTCGTCGTACTCGTACACGACGAGCATCCAGGGCCACGGCCCAACGATGAAGCGGAACCCCTGCCAACGCCCGACGAGCTTGGAGCCGATCAGAGGGAACGAGGCCAGCGGTTCCAGCGACGTCCGGACACGTGATCGAGTCGTGGCGGGTAGGCTGTGCGTCACGATCAGGCGGTCAAGGTCAGCGAGTGCCGGCTCCGCGAGGACGACAGTCGCCACCGCATCAAAGCTCTTCGAGTCGAACGATCCGACCAGACCGGAGTGCCTCTCGCCCATCGAGTGCGCCCCTGTGCGCACCTGGGATCGCGTCGAGCAGGGCCGTAACGCTCTCGGGATCCGGGTTGGCCTGATCGAGGGCCATCGACAGCAAGGATCGGGCGATGGTGCCCGGGTTGACGTAGGTCCGGTCCGCGAGGCTGTGCAGCTTAGCCGCGTGCTCGTCGTCGAGAACGACGTTGAACCGATTCGCGCGTTGGTCGGCCATCTCTCGTCACCTACACGGAACTACACGTTATGTGCTGGTTGATGCACTGTAGGCCCCTAGCACATGCCCGTCAACTCCCCTACGTCGACCGGTGGCCAGCTGACATCTATCGGTCTGGCTGTGCGGGATAGTCGTCCGACGCTGAGGCGTGGAGCGTTCGCCGACTGGCAGTTGTAGGAACGGGTCGGCCCCCTCCGGGATCTCCGCGAGGATCCTGTCGAGCGTTTCGGTCACCGCTTCGGCGTCGACGGATCCTGCGACCTCTTCCCCTCCATGCCACATGCCCGAACGGTACGCCTCAGGGAGGACCGCGCGGGCGTTAGGAAGAGGTCTTCGACGCCACGCGTGCCACCAGGGCCATCGTGACGATCGCGACCAGCACACCGGCCACGCTGCCGATCGTGTTCATCAGCCAGTCATTCGTGTCGCAGGCGCGTCCGATGACCGGCGCGACCGCCTGGATGGCCTCGATGGCTGCGGACACTCCGACGCACGCCAGCAGCCACACGAACGGATGCCGGCTGGCGAGCGTGCCGTAGAACGCCAGCGGGAAGAACAGCGCGATGTTCGCCACGAGCTCGATGCGGCCCAGCGTCGGAGCGACGACCTGCACCTTGCACCACACCTCGTCTCGGACGTTGTAGCCGGACGGTCCGAGCGTCAGCAGCAGGACACCAGCGAATGACACGGCCGTGAGCGCCCACAACAGCTGTCGTCCACGCCGTCCGCTGTAGAGCAGCACGTACCCGAGTCCGATGCTGGCGACGGCCACCAGCGCGAAGACCACGAGTGCCTGGGTCCGATAGGCGACCAGGATGTCGACCGGCGGCGAGCCGGTCATCGGGGGGCCGGTGCCACGTTCGCGTTCACGTGGAAGACGTTGTCGGGATCCCACTCGCGCTTCAGGGCGGCGAGCCGCTCGAGCTTCACGTCGCCGTAGAATCGGCGCGACGCCTCCGGGCCCATATCCGCGTTGCCGTTCGCGTAGGCACCCAGGACCCGGTCTGGCTCGACCACGGCCACGAGGCGCCGGCACCAGTCCGCATTCCCATCGTCGAGCGCCGGGTCGGTCCAGGCCGTGTCTGCGCTGAGGTCGAACCGCGACGCGCGACCGGTGTACGCGGTCGCGTCCTCGGGAATGCGGCCGATCGCCCCACCGAGGGCGGTGACGGAGAAGGTCGAATCCCCGGGTGCGGTCGCGACCAGCTCGACCAGCTCGTCCAGCGCCTCGCGACGCACATCGTTCGCGTTGTGGCTCCGGATGAACGAGCGGTGGCCCCAGGCGAAGACGAGGTCGTTCGCGGTCTGGACCTCCAGGTACGGGGCGCTGCCGATGGTCGTCGTCACAGGCGTCGGTCCCACGCGGAGCCCGGCCGTGTCGCGCTCGACGTCCTGCGCCGCACCACTGTGGTTCCAGGCGAGGTACACGATCGGCTTGCCGAGGAGTTCGTCCGGGTAGCCGGCGTCCGGTCCCGCTCGATCGATCCCGAAGATCATCGATACGGCGTCCGGAGCGCTTGCCGCGTAGTCGTGGAAGACGGTCCAGACGTCCTGGATCTGCGTCGCGGGGAAGGTCAGGACACCCCGATGCAGGTCCGGCCCGAACGGCACGAGCGTGAATTCGAACGCGGTCGCGATCCCGAAGTTCCAGCCGGCACCGCGGAGGCCCCAGAAGAGGTCGGGCTCATCGGTCTCGGTGGCGCGGACGAGTCGTCCGTCCGATGTGGCGATCTCGACGGCCGTCACGTGGTCGATCGTGAGTCCGAAGTGCCGCTGCAGGCGCCCGACTCCCCCACCGAGGGTCAGTCCGGCGACCCCGGTATGGCCGACGACGCCGGTCGGGCAGACGAGGCCGTGCGCCTGCGCCGCGACATCGAGTTCGCCGAGCAGGGCGCCGCCGTTCGCACGAGCGATCCGGGTCCGTGGATCCACCGTGACGCCACGCATCGCCGACAGGTCGACGACGAGACAACCATCGGCCCCCGTGAGCGCGATGGGACTGTGGCCACCGGACCGGACGACGATCTCGAGCTCGTGCTCGCGAGCGAACCGGACCGCGGTGGCGACCCTGGTGGCCGTGGTCGGTCGGACGATGACGGCGGGTCGACGGTCGTGGACGGCATTCCAGAGCCGGCGCGCGTCATCGTACGTGGCATCGGCAGGCGTGATGACCTCGCCACAGTGGCGACGCAGCTGGTCCAGGTGGGCTGGAGTCAGCCGGCTCCGCGTATCGGCCATGACGCCCCTCCTGGACGGCTTCGGTGGGTTCGCGACGCAGTATGCCGCGCCGCTCGCGGGACCGCGGTCCGAGGTCACCCTGGTGGCGCGTACCATGGCCGCGATGACCGGCCCACAACGGAAGAACCTCGACGAACCGGACGAGCTCCGGGTCTTCGAATTGGGCCAGGTGCAACTGGCCACGGTGGGATCCCAGACCGTCGGTCGTGGCGTCCTGCAACCGGGTTGGCGCTGGTCGCTCCACATGCGACCGACGATGGGGACGACCTCCTGTCCGGTCCACCACGTCCAGGTCCTCCTGTCGGGAAGGTTCGCCTACCAGATGGACGGTGGCGAGGTGGTCGAGCTCCGGGCCGGCGACATCGCCGACGTCCCGCCGGGGCACGACGCCTGGGTGCTCGGCGATGAGCCGGCGGTGATGCTCGACATCGGGGGCCATATCGCCGCGATCGCCGTCCCGCAGGAGCACGAACGGTTCGTGACGACCCTGCTGATGACCGACATCGTCGATTCGACTCGCCTGGCGGATCGACTGGGCGACCACCGCTGGAAGCAGGTCCTCGCCGAACACAACAAGGTCGTCCGCGTCGAACTGGCCCGCGCCCGCGGCGTCGAGGTCAACACGACCGGGGACGGCTTCCTCGCCACGTTCAGCAGCGCCGTGAGCGCCCTCAGGTGTGCGGGCGGGATCAGGACCGCGGTGGACGGCCTCGGGATCGCAGTCCGGGTGGGCGTCCACACTGGCGAGGTCGAGCGGATGGGGGCGGACATCGGCGGGATCGCGGTCCACGTCACGTCGCGGATCATGGCCCTCGGCGGGCCGTCCGAGGTCGTCGTGTCGTCGATCACCCGGGGCCTGGCCGACGGGACCGACCTGGTGTTCGGGGAGGCCGACCGCCGCGAGATCAAAGGGCTGGACCGCCCGGTCGAGGTGTACCGGCTCCTGGAGGCGTAGGTCTGCCGAACGGGCTATAGCCGGCGCCTCGATGAGAGACGAGCATCGAACCGTGTCATCGCCGTCGTCCGCCATCGCGCGCAACAGGCAAGGCCGACGCCTCCTCGTGCTCTTGCTCGTCATCGCGGTCGCGATCGTGGGTGGGCTCGCCGTGTGGGTTCGCGTGCGGGCCGCGGCGGACGACACGACGCCAGGGACCGCCCTCGTCGAGCTCGAGGTCGACGGTCTCCAGCGCTCGTACCTGCTGGACCTGCCGGTGGATGGTCGAGCGGACGTCGCGCACCCGCTCCTGATCCTGCTCCATGGCGGCGGCGGGGCGGCGGCCAACCTCGACAAGCAGACCGGCAACCTCCCGGCGATGGCCATCGCGGCCGGCTACGTCGTGGCTCGGCCCGATGGCATCAACAAGCAATGGAATGACGGGCGCGATGTCGGCTCCGACGCGGACGACCTCGCGTTCATGGCGGCGTTGGTCGAGGATGTCGGAGCCCGAGTCAGGATCGACCGGGCCAGGATCTACGCCGCGGGGATCAGCAACGGGGCGTTCATGTCGGCGCGCCTGGCCTGTGAACCGGGATCCGGCGTGGCGGCCATCGCCCAGATCGCGGGAACCATCGGCGTGGACGCGGACGACGCGTGCGACCCGGACGGCCCGGTCTCCGTGCTGGCCATCCTGGGACGCGACGACCCCATCGTCCCCTACGCCGGCGGACCGGTCCGCCTGCCGTGGGACCGCTCAGCGGCGGGCCGTGGCATCGTCCTTGGCGCCGACGCCTACGTGGACCGCTGGATCGCGCGCAACGGGGCGACGTCGGTGGCGCCAGGCGCGGCCATCGCTCACGATGCGACGTCGGCCGTGGCCACGGCGCCCGACGGGACCGAGGTGGCGCTCGTCACGGTCGCGGGAGGCGGTCACGGCTGGCCGGGCGGCCCGCAATACCTGGGGAAGGTCGTGATCGGCCGGGTGACCGATTCGTTCTCGGCTTCGAAGCTCATCCTGGACTTCTTCGACCGGCACTGAGCTCGATCCGGGTCTCGCAATCGCCTCCGCACCATCGGTCGTACCCTGTGCGCCGGGAGGTGGGATGTGAGCGAACAGGGATGGCGAGGGTTCCTCGCAGCCGAGGGTGTCGACGATTGGGTCGTGCTACATGGCGGTGCGACCGCGGTGTTCCGGCTCGGATCGGCCCGCGATTCCGGGCTGCTGGTCGCCGCTATCCTCGAGACCCCAGGAGTCGAAGGCTCCGGGGCCCTGTTGTCGGTCTCGGGCGCCCGGGTCACCGTGCGCCTGACGCGGGACCTGTGGGGCCTGGAGCCGCGCCACGTCGAACTCGCGCGGGCCGTGTCGGCCGTGGCCGCGGCCCATGGTGCCGTCGCCGATCGTGCCGCGGTCCAGGAGGTCCAGGTGGCGGTCGCCGCCAGGCCCGATACCGTCGACGTGGGGTTCTGGCGTGCCGTCCTGGGCTACTCGGGCCAGGCCGACGACAACGGCGTCGATCCGCTCGGGCACGGCTCGACGGTCTGGATGCAGGAACTCGATGCGGCCAAGCCGTTGCGACATGCGATGCACATCGACGTCTCGGTCGCCCGCGAACACGTCGCCGGGAGGCTGGAGGCGGCCCTGGCAGCGGGCGGTCGCGTGGTGCGCGAGTGGGAGGATGAGCCGGCCTGGACGCTCGCCGACCGCGCCGGCAACCGGGTCTGCATCACCGCGTGGCCGGACGGCGCGACCCACGCGCTGCCGCCCGAGCCAGGAGGATCCGAACCGGGCGAGTGACGAGGATGCATCGCCTCCACGGCCCTCACCCCCGTCTGGCCAGCCACGCCAGCCAGGCGTCCCGGTCCAGTGGGCTCGGTGACGACCGTTCCCGGCGCGGTGGGTCGCCCCCGACCGGCTGGTAGCCGCCAGGCCGAGTCTCGAGGATGCCCTCCCCCATCGTCAGGTCCATGAACCGGTTCTTGAGCTGGTGGACGTGGGAGACCGGCAGGACCGCCTCGACCGTCGAGACACCGTTCGCCGAGAACTGGCCGCGCACGCGGCCACCGAGCCGGCCGAGGGCGGCCAGCACGCCGGGGCCACTCGAGGTTGGCACTTCGAGGGTCAGGTCGCTGAGGGGCTCGCAGACCCAGGTCCCGGCTCGCGCCAAGGCGGTCGTCAGCACGAGTTGCGTGAGACGCCGATAGTCGGACGCCGACGTGACCGGCGAGCAGTAGCCGATGTCGGACATCGTCACCCGACAATCCGTCACCTGCCAGCCGGCCAGGCCCTCGGCCAGGGCCTCGTGGACGTACGCCTCCAGCTGCGCGGCCATCGTGTCGACCGACTTGAACAGGTAGAGCGGGATCAGGCGCGGCTCGACGTCGTAGCGGTACTCGATCCCGGACCCCGGCGGTCCCGGCTCGATCCGTAGCGCCAGCGTGGCCAGGAACGGGTTCGTGCTCTGCGGCGAGCTCCGGCCGGTGATATTCGTCTTGGTCAGGGCGTGGATGACTTCTTCGGCCTCCCCCACCCCGGCCGGGCGCTCGATGCATACGACGGTCGTTTCCCGGAACTCCGCGCCGATGCCGTAGTCCCGTTCCAGCGTGGCCCCGACGACCTCCTTCTGGACCTCGCCGTAGAGCGAGACCGAGATCTCGTGACGACGGTCGTCCTGGCGGACGTCGATGAGCGGGTCCTGCTCGGCGAGCTGGCTGAGGGCGGCCCGAAGCCGGCCGGACTCCTCGGGTCGCCTGGCCGCGACGACGGCTTCGAGTGCCGGGCGCGGGAAGTGGGCAGCGGCCTCGCCGCCCGGCGGCGGCTGCCCGATCGCGTCCCCGACGCGGACCGTGCCGAGCCCTTTGATCGCCGCCATCTCACCCGCCCGGACGACCGACGCGCGTGGGGCGCCGACTGGCGCGAACACCCGGATCGACGTCGCCTTGCCGTCCTCCCGTCCGCCGACTCGAACGCGCTCGCGAGCGCGCAGCGTCCCGGTGAACAGGCGCACATACGCGACCCGTTCGCCGGATACGGTCCGTTCGATCTTGAACACGCGTCCGGACACCGGGCCGTCGACGTCTCGCGTCATCCCGGACAGGAGGCCATCGATACCGGCCAGCAGCTCCCCCACCCCGACGCCGAGGGATGCCGAACCGAAGAACACCGGGTGCACGACGCCACGGCGCGTCTGGTCGCCCAGCTCCGCCCACAGGCGAGGGACCGACAGCCTGCCGTCGTCCTCCACGAACGCCTGCAGGATGGCCTCGTTCCGCTCGGCCAGGACCTCGACGAGTGCCGCTCGGTGGGCCGGGTCGTCCGCCCCGAGTGGCGCGACCGTCACATCGCGTCGGCCCGCTCCGTGGACGATCTGCATCGGGATGACACCGGCTGACAGACGGCGGGCCATCGCCGCCACGACGCCTTCCGGGTCCGCCCCTGCACGGTCGATCTTGTTGACGAACAGCAGGGTCGGGACGCCGAGCCGGGTCAGCGCGCGAAACAGGAGCGGGGTCTGTGGCTGGATGCCCTCGACGGCCGACACGACGAGGACCGCACCATCGAGCACGTCGAGGACGCGCTCGACTTCGGCGATGAAGTCCGGGTGGCCGGGTGTGTCGACCAGGTTGACCGCGAGGTCGCCGACGAAGAACGATGCGACCGCCGACCGGATCGTGATGCCGCGCTCCCGCTCGAGCTCGAGCGAGTCGGTCTGGGTGGTGCCGGCGTCGACGCTGCCGACGTGATCGATCGCGCCGGTGGTGAAGAGGAGTCGTTCGCTGAGGGTGGTCTTACCGGCGTCGACGTGGGCGAGGATGCCGAGATCGAGTGTACGCATGGAACCTCATGCCTTCCAAGGAGGTGGTCACCTTCTGGCTGGACACGAGTGCTCCCATGACGCTCCCTTCCCTTCGATCAGCGGCGCGTGGTGCGCCTCACGACTGTCGCACGCTCGTCAACCCTGTCTGGCCCACGCGAGGACCCGCATCGCGCGAAGCGTGTTCCAACGGCTGGGGGTGCCCTCGCCATCCTCCATGACGATGTGGCTCCGGCCCGCGCGGATGTGCTGGAGCGGCCAGCGGCCGGCCGGGTCCCGCTGGCGCTCGACGACGGTGAGCGCATCGGTCAGGCGGTCGTCCGGCGCGGCGCCGGCGTCGCGCAGGTAGTCGAGCGCTCGCAGGATGTCGTAGTGGTACCAGTGCGGATACGAGAACCGAAGCCAGTCGGCGTCGATGACCTCGCCGGTCGACTTGCGGAGGTACAGCCGACGCTCGAGCAGGTAGCCCTCGCCGCGGTGGCGTGCCTCGGCGACTCGCTCGGAGCCGCCGATGGCGCGCTCGTGTTCGAGCAGGCCCTCGAGGACGTTGATGGTCGTCTCCATGGACGACACGGTCGCTCCGTTCTCGACCTCGCAGTTCCAGCCACCGTCCGGGAGTTGCTCACCGAGGAGTCGCTCGGCGAGCGGCGTCATGTCCACGCCGAAGTAGGCGCCTGTCGCCACGGTGTTGCCGTTGATGCACGGCTCGACCTCGCCGGCGAAGAACGCGTGGTCCGCCCATGGCGTCTCGAACTCGGGATCGCGCCAGGTGATGTGGTCGCGGACGAGCCCGACGGCGTGCCTGGCCGCGTCGCTTGCGGGGTCCAGGCCAAGGCGGCGCAGGAGCTCCAGGACGTGGAACGTGTCCGTCCAGTCATGCGACCACGGCCGACCGCCCCATTGACCGTCAGGGCCCTGGAGCGCCAGCAGCCGGGCTCCCCAACCTTCGGTGGCGATCCGCGAGCGCTCGGCGGCGACCATCTCGGTGGGCTCGCGGGTGAGGTCGCGCATGACCTGCCAGCGGATCGCCGGATCCGAGTCGAGCAACCAGTCGATGACGGTCATGAAGCTCCTCGCGTGTCAGAAGGGTCGTCGCGCATCGTGCGAGAGGACCGCTGACAGGACGTGTCAGGTATCTCGGGACCCGACGTCCGGATCGACGGTCAGGCGGGTCCGCCCATGCCGGTCGTGCCGTCGGACATGACGGCCGAGATCATCCCGAACACGTTGTTGTCGGGGTCCAGGAGGTATCCGACCCGCCCGACGCCCTCCATGTCCATCGCCGGCAGCGCCTCCGTGCCACCGAGCTCGAGGCCGCGCGCCATGAGCGCGTCCACGTCATCCACGCCGACCACGATGTTGCAGCCGACGACCGGGGCGCCGATCTCGGGCTTGGGCCCACGGCGCTCGTTCAGGCCGCCGTTGATGCCGTGTCCGGCGGACCCGGCGACATTGCCGATGGCGCCGTCGCCGGTCTCGATGGTCCAGTACGCGACGTCGCCCCAGCGGGTGAACGTCCAGCCGAGGAGTTCCGTGTAGAAGTCGATCACCCGCTGCGGGTCCGACGCGTGGATCTCGAAGTGGACGACCAGGTTCGCCATCGGATGCCTCCTCCGCCGTGTCGGCGCTGTGGGACCGTGAGTATCGCGACGCGACCCGCGCCGTGTCCAACCAGCCGCTCTGGGGTCGGGGGCTACGCCGCCGGTCGATCCTCCGCGTGCGGTGCGTCACCGGCATGGACGATGTCGTCGAAGCGGCGCCACAGGACGATGACGAGCAAGGCCGACCCGATGAAGCCGAACCAGAACGGCGCGGTGATCCCGTAGAGCGTGGCCAGGATGCCGCCGATCGGCGTGCCGATGACGATCCCGCCGACGATCGCGACCCGGTACACGCCCGTGACACGACCCATCAGTTCGTCCGGCACGGCTCGCTGACGCACGACCTCCGACGTCGTGCCCCACACGAAGGCGTGTGCCCCGAACACGACCATCGTGCCGAGCGCGACGACCGACGACGTGGTCACGGCCAGCGACAGGTGCGTCGCCGTCTCGATCAGCAGGCCGGTTCGCATGATGTCGCCGAGGGCGAACCGCCGTTCCAGGCGCCCGTATGACACGACGCCGATGATGCCGCCGACGGCCATCGCCGTGGTCAGCAGGCCGAACCCGACGGCGCTCATCCCGAGCCGCTGACTGGCGTACAGGACCAGCACGGACCAGGCGGCCCCGAACGTGACGTTGAAGGTGAAGATCGTCAGCGCGAGGGTGCGCATCGGCGGGTGTCCCAGGAGCCACGCGATGCCCTCGCGCATCTCGGATCTGAGGCTCCCCCGTTCACGGAACTCACGGGTCGCGCTCGTGACGACCCGCGAGACGAGGACGGCGCCCAGCAGGAAGCAGATGGCGTTCGTCGCGAACGGGATCGCCATGCCGGTGGCGAACAGGAACGCCCCGATCGGTGGCGCCACGAGCTGGTTCGTCAGCAGGTAGGCCCCCTGCATCCGAGCGTTGGCGAGTCCGAGGTCCTCGCGCCGTACGAGGTTCGGCAGGAACGTGCTGCTCGCCGAGTCCGCGAACGTCTCCGCCGTCCCGAGGATGAACAGCGTGATGAGAACGACCCAGATGTTGATGTTCTCGGTCACGATCGTCGCGACGAGGACGACCAGGACGAACGCCCGGGCGAGGTCCATCGCGATGACCATCCGGCGCCGGTCGTACCGGTCGGCCGCCGCCCCGCCCAGGACGCCGAAGATGAGCATCGGCAGGGACTCGCTCAGGACGGCCAGCGATACGAGGAACGGATCGTTCGTCTGGGACGCGACCAGCAACGGGCCGGCGGCCAGCACGATGCCGTCGCCGACGTTGTTGATGAAGGCGGCCGCCAGCAGCCATCGGAAGCTGCGACCGAGCCGCGCCGGGACGACGGTCTCGGTCGTCCAGGTCAGTGGGTTTCGCACCGGCGGCAGGATACCAATCGGGCGTTTGGGCGATCGGCCCGCGTCGACGACCCGACGGCCCCTGCCTCGGCCGTCGTCGGGCTAGGCGGTGCCTGTCGTCGAACCGAGCATCGCGTCCAGGAAGGCCAGCACGTCCGACCGTTCGTCGATGAGCTTGTGGACGGGCTTGCCCATGCCGTGGCCCGCGTCGGTATCGATGCGGATGAGGATGGGCGCATCGCCTGCCTGGGCCGCCTGCAGCGCGGCCGCGAACTTGAACGAGTGGCCCGGGACGACCCGATCATCGTGGTCGCCGGTGGTGACCAGGGTGGGTGGATAGGCCACGCCCGGGCGGATGTTGTGGAGTGGCGAGTAGGCCCTGAGCCACTCGAACTGCTCCGGATCCTGGGGCGAGCCGTAGTCGCTCGTCCAGCCCCAGCCGATCGTGAACTGGTCGAACCGGAGCATGTCCATCACGCCGACCTCGGCGATGGCCGCCCCGAACAGCTCCGGGTGCTGGGTCAGGACCGCTCCGACGAGCAGGCCGCCGTTGGAGCGCCCACTGATGCCGATCCGTTCCGCCCGTGTCCAGCCGGACGCGGCCAGCCAGCGCAGGCAGGCCGCGAAGTCGTCGAAGACGTGCTGCTTGTTGGCCAGGCGCCCGGCATCGTGCCAGGCCTTGCCGTACTCCCCTCCCCCACGGAGTGAGGCGACGGCCAGCAGCCCACCCCTCTCCATCCAGGCCAGGAACTCCGCCTTGAACGCTGGGCCGGTCGGGATCATGAACCCGCCGTAGCCGTACAGGAGGGTCGGCACCTCCCCGGTCGGCGTCACGTCCCGTCGATGCGTGAGGAACAGCGGGACCAGCGTCCCGTCGCCGGACGACACGAAGACCTGTTCGGTCACGAACGCGTCCGGGTCCCAGGCGAGCGCCGGACGGCGCACCCCACGGATCGAGCCGTCCACCATCCGGACCGCGAGGACCGTCGACGGAGAGGCGAACGTCGCGAATGTCAGGAACAGCTCATCGTCTTCACGCCTGCCGGCGGTCTCGATGATCGATCCGATGCCGGGCAGGACGACATCGACGACCGGCCGACCATCGAGCTCGAAGATCGCTGCACGAGCGTGGGCGTCGTGGAGGTAGATCGCGGCGAGTCGATCGCCCGCGAGGACACACCGCTCGAGGCCGTCGGGGCCCTCGGGGATGACCTCGCGCTCCGTGCGTGGGTCGTCGACATCGATGGCGATCACCCGGCCCAGCGGCGCGTCGCGGTCGGTCTGCAGGTACAGCGTGCCGTCGACGGCGCCGATGACCGCATACGCAGCGTCCGCGGCATCGAGGAGTGGCCGCACGACGGCCGAGTCCACGCCGTCAGTCAGGTCGGCGATGTGGATCCGCGTCTCCTGGTCCGTTCCCCGTGACACGGTGATGACCAGCAGTCGTCCGTCATCGCTGACCTGCGGTTCGAAGGCCCACTCCGGCTCGTGCGGCGTCGCGAAGAC
Source organism: uncultured Anaerolineaceae bacterium (assembly GCA_964579825.1). GTDB lineage: Bacteria > Chloroflexota > Limnocylindria > Limnocylindrales > CSP1-4 > SPCO01. The sequence goes on along the minus strand of CAZOHT010000019.1, from coordinate 13,356 downwards.
GAGCCGATCGTCGGCCTGGTCCGTCCCAAGGCGGTGGTAGCGCAGCTCCATGTCGCGGTTCGGGGCGTCGTAGGCCGCGTCGGCCGGCGGCTCCGGATAGCGGCCGTAGAAGAACCCGAGGTCATCGGCCGTCCAGGCCGCCGATGTGAACTTGCTCCATTCGATGCGGTCCGGGAGCGACGCGCCGGTCGCGACCCGACGGACGGTCCAGGTGTGCCAGTCGGATCCCGCCCGGCTCATCGCGCAGGCCACCAGCTCACCGCTGTCCGACACGTCGACGATGGACAGCGCCGTCGTGCCGTCGTCACTGAGGCCGTTCGGGTCGAGCAGGATCCGGCCCTCCCCGTCTGGCCCGTCGGCGGTCCACAGGACGTCCTGGTCCTGGAGACCCGTGTTGCGCATCTGGAACCAGCGATCCCCTCGCCGCCACGGTGCACCGGCCCGTGGGTAGTCCCACAGCTCGGCCAGACGTGAACGGATCGCCGCACGTGCCGGGATATCGCTGAGCAGCGTCTCCGTGAGGGCGTTCTCGGCGGCGATCCAGGCACGAGTCGCCGGCGTGTCAGCATCCTCGAGCGGCCGGTACGGATCCGCGATGGCCATGCCGTGGTAGTCGTCCACCTGATCCGAGGTCGGGGCGGTCGGATAGGACATCGTGGGCATGGGCGCCATGCTACGACGCCGGCCCGTCGCGTCGTGGACCGGTGGCGCTGGTATCGTCGGAGGGTGAGTCCGCGCGCCCCATCGATCCGTCCCGGGATGGGCGCCGTCCCCCACGCCGGCGGTACGACATTCCGGGTCTGGGCGCCCCACGCCCAGGCTGTCTTCGTGACCGGCACGTTCGACGACTGGGCCGGGGACCTGACCGCGCTGGCCCTCGACAGCGACGGAGCCACCGGCACGTGGTCCGCGGACGTCCCGGGCGTGGCCCCGGGTGCCGAGTATCGGTTCACGATCCGAACGCCGGACGGCGACCTCTCGAAGATGGATCCGTACGCGCGTCACGTCACCAACTCCGTCGGGAACGGGATCGTGTACGACCCCGACGCGTTCGACTGGGGCGACGACGCCTTCCAGGCACCCGGCTGGGACGACCTCGTGATCTACGAGATGCACATCGGGACGTTCGCCGCATCCGAGGACCGGCGCGGGACCTTCGACGCCGCCCGCCGTCGCCTGCCCTACCTGCAACAGCTGGGTGTGTCCGCCGTGCAGGTCATGCCGCCATTCGAGTTCGCCGGGGACGTCTCCTGGGGCTACAACCCGTCGCACCTGTTCGCCATCGAATCCGGCTACGGCGGCCCGGACGCGTTCAAGCGGTTCATCCGGGACGCGCACACGCATGGCATCGGGGTCATCGTGGATGTCGTCTACAACCACCTCGGACCGTCGGATCTGGACCTGTGGCGGTTCGACGGCTGGTTCGACGGCGATGGCGGTGGCATCTACGTGTACAACGACGAGCGCGCCGAGACGCCCTGGGGGGCGACCCGGCCCGACTACGGCCGCGGTGAGGTCCGGACGTTCCTGCGCGACAGCGCACTGACGTGGCTGGAGGAATTCCGCTGCGACGGCCTGCGCTTCGATTCGACCGTCCACATCCGGCAGGTCGACATCGATCCGGCCACGGCCATCCCCGATGGCTGGTCGTTCCTCGCCTGGCTCAACGACGAGATCCGGGCGCGCCAGCCGTGGAAGATCACGATCGCGGAGGATCTCCAGCGCGACCCGTCACTCGTGGAGCCGACCGACGAAGGTGGAGCCGGATTCCGGGCGCAGTGGGATGGCGGGTTCATCGGCGGCATCCGTCCGGCGCTCGTCGCCATCGACGACGCGGCACGAGACCTGGCGGCCGTCGCCGACGCGATCATCGGCACGGGCCGGGGCGCCCCGCTCACCCGGGTCATCTACACGGAATCCCACGACGAGGTCGCCAACGGCCTGACCCGCGTCCCGGAGGCCATCGCGCCGGGCGATGCCGACAACTGGTTCGCCAAGAAGCGCGCGGCGCTTGGATCCGCGCTCGTGCTCACCTCGCCGGGCATCCCGATGCTGTTCCAGGGCCAGGAGCTGCTCGAGGATCGCTGGTTCGACGACACGGTCGCGCTCGACTGGGAGAAGGCCGTCACCAACCGCGGCACGCTGCGGCTCCATCGGGACCTGATCGCCCTCCGGCGGGACCGCGCCGGGGCCACCCGGGGCCTGCGCGGCCAGAACGTGGCGATCATCCGGGCCGATCAGGGCGAGGGCCTGCTGGCGATGCATCGCTGGATGGACGGCGGTCCCGGCGACGACACGGTCGTGGTGGCGAACTTCCGCGACCGGACGCTGGATGACGTGGCGATCGGCTTCCCGGTACCCGGCCGCTGGAGCGTCCGCTTCAACTCGGATTCGTCCAGCTATTCGTCGGAGTTCGGCAGCCACGATGCCTTCGACCTGGATGCCGACGGACCACCCATGGACGGACAGGACCAGAGCGGCCTCGTGTCCGTCGGCCCTTACAGCGTGGTCATCCTGTCACGAGAGGACTGACCTCGTCCTTCGGGATCGATCGTCCCCTCGAGGAAGTCATCGACCCGCAGGACCCCGAGGATCCTGCCGATCAGTCGCGGTACCGCCCGCCGTGCCGGATCGTGGATCACGCGGATGTCCCGGAGACGCACCCGCCCGCTCCAGCGCGAGTCGAACGTGACCTCGCCGGCTACGAGCGCGTTCCGGACCCACTGAGCCTCGGGGCCGTAGGTCAAGGCGAACGTCAGCCGTCGTCGATCGAGGCTGCGGAAGGCCATCATCGGCGCCACGTGCGTCCGGCCCGTGACGCGTCCGACGTGCTCGATCCGCCCGAATCCGGGCAGGTACCAGGTGATCGGCGCGAGGACCCGATTCGTGAACCGCGAGTTGAACCGGGCGACCTGGCGCGCGAACGGGATCACCCGTCAGTCGGCTCGCGTGGCCCAGGGCGACTCGCGTTGAGCGTCGGCCAGGCGCGATCCATGGATGAGGCGGGCGCTCTGGCACGACGGCCGGTCCCGGGCCTCCCGGCTCATCGCCGCGAGGAAGTACCGATCGAACGCCCGCCGCGGGAAGTCGCGCAGCACCTGGGCACGGATCGCATCGACCGCGTCGTACCGCTCACCGCGAACGTCGAGCGACGTCGACTGGTCCAGGAGCAGGGCTTCCACGCCGTCGTGCAGGCTCACGCCCGGCTGCATGTGCAGGACGATCGCGACGGCGACCGTCTCCGCCACGTCCCGCGCCATGCCCTGTCGCAGGAGGAACCGACGGGCGATCTCGGCGCCCTCCACCTCGAAGCACATGGTGTTCGTCGCCAAGCGGGACAGGCCGACGTCGTGCAGGAGCGATGACGTCCAGACGATCCGTCGATCGTACGTCCAGCCGGCCTGGTCCCCGAGGGCGGCTCCCCACACGTACGCTCGGACGGAGTGTGCGAACAGGTAGTCCGGCAGGGACCGATACGCCCAGTCCCAGGTCGCAGCCGAGATGTCGTCCTGCGGGACCGGGATGCCCGCGATCGCGCCCGGGAGTGACGGAGCCGATCTCGAGCGCGTCACGCGCTCACCTGCCCGGACTCGGTGCTAGGCGTTGGGGCTCTTCGGCGGCTTCGGTTTCTTGGCCTTCGGGGGTCGCTTCGGGGTCTTGTCGCCCATGGGACACCTCCAGTTCACCGGCTCACTGCGCCGCTGTGCGCTCTGTGACCATACGACAGCCGGGACCGGACTACCACACGTCGCCGGGGCGCCACTCGCAACTGAGCGCCGCGTCCAGCTCGAACGGCGGCGATGTCGGCGTGCGCAGCACCAGGATGTCGCCCTCTTCCTCCGGCGTCCGCACCGGCCCATCCGCCGTCCGTACGAATGCCTCCCCGAGCCAGGTCTCCCAGCCAAGGCGCTCGTAGAAGCGGTGTCGGCCGGTGCCGAGCGCACCCAGCTCGAATGACTCCCGGATGTACTCGCCGACCGCCTCCATCACGGTGGAACCGTGACCCTGGTTCTCGCGATCCGGCGCCGTCGCGACCGCCTCCACGTAGCCGGTGCGCAGCGGCGCGCCCTCGATGTGCAGCTCCCGCTCGACCACGGACGCGTGCGTCACGATGACACCATCGTCGTCGAGCACGAGATGCACGCCGCCGACCGCATGCGCCCAGTCGTCGTCGGTGAAGCGCTCGTCCTCATCCGGCCCGAAGGCGATGTCCATCAGCGCCCGGATGGCGGTCACCTCGTTCGCGGTCAACTCCGTCGTGGCGAGTCGGCGCAGGCGCATGTCGGGCGGATGATAGCCGTCTGGGGCAGGACCATCGGGTGGATGCCTCGCCGGACAGACGGGGCCACAGTCCGGCCATGAAGAGGAACCTGATCGGCCTCGTGATCGTCGCGGCCATCGTCATCGGCGGGTTCGTGCTGCGGGACCGGCTGTCCGGGAGCCCTGCCGACCTCGCCGTCGGCGACTGCTTCGACGTTCCCGCGGTCGATGTCGACATCTCCGACGTCCAGCATCATCCCTGCACCGAGGCGCACACCGGCGAGATCTTCTTCGTGGGCGATCACCCGGCCGCGAAGGGCACGACCTTCACCGACGACCTGCTGATCGAGTTCGCCGGGACGACCTGCCTGCCCGCGGCGACGGCCTACATGGGGATGACCCCGCCGTCCGACTACGAAGTCGGCGCGTTCTACCCCACCGACGAGGACTGGGCGAACGGGGATCGCGAGATCAGCTGCTACCTGTATCGCGTCGACGACGGTCCGATGACGGAGTCTCTCAAGGCCGCCTGACGCCCCCGGCTGGAACGGTCACGTGGCGATCGAGCTCAGGTACCGGTAGGCACTGGCGATGTCATCGAGGATGACCCGCGGCTCATCCTGCTCGGCGATGTACCACTCGACGCCAAGCGCGCGTCCCGCAGCCACGATGGCGGGCATATCCAGGATCCCCTCCCCTGCCGGGAGGTCATGCGGCTCGTCACCCGCGGACCGATCCTTCATGTGCAGCAGGCGGACCCGCTCGCCGGCTCGGGTGATCTCGGTGACCGGGTCCCGGCCCGCGAACGCGGTCCAATAGACGTCCATCTCCAGTTCGATCGTTGCCGGCAGCTCGGCGAGCAGGATGTCCCAGGCCGTCGTCCCGTCGAGCGGATCGAACTCGAACCAGTGGTTGTGATAGCCGAGCGAGATCCCTCGGTCCGCGAAGACGGTCTCGAAGCGGGCCAGCTCGGCGGCGAACCGACGGACGTCCGAGTGGGTCAGCCGGTCCGCCTCGGGCATCCAGGACACGACGACGCGCGGGCAACCGACAGCCAAGAGCCGATCCGCCACGCCTGGCGCATCCGCTCGCAGCTCCTCGATGATCACGTGCTCGCCCATCGGCTGCAGCTCGGCATCGTCGAGCCAGCCGCGGAGCGCCCCGTACGCCTCCGGCGGGATCCTGGCCAGCTCCACCGCGCCGTAGCCGGCCGCTCGCACCGCCTTGAGGGTCCCAGAGACGTCCACGGCGGTGAGCTCGCGGACGGTCCACAGCTGGAGGGCGATCTGGTCGGGCTGCATCCGCGCACGATAGGCCATCGGCGGCGGGCGCGATGCCCTACGCTCCGCGGCATGCGCCCACTCGGCATCGGGATCGTCGGGACCGGCAACATCGCCGGTGGCTACGCGCGAGACGCGCTCACCCATCCGGAGATCCGACTGGTCGCCGCGACCGACCTCGATCCGGCCCGAGCGACGGCCTTCGCCGCGGACCAGGCGTGCCGCGCGCATCCGACCCTCGACGACCTGCTCGCCGATCCCGACGTCGACATCGTCGTCAACCTGACCGTGCACCACGCCCACTACGACGTCACGCGGCGTGCCCTGGAAGCCGGTCGCCACGTGTACACCGAGAAGCCGCTGGCGCTCACACCGACCGACGCGCATGCGCTCGTCGACCTGGCAGCGGCGCGCGGGCTTCGACTCGGCTCGTCGCCCTCGACGTTCCTGGGGGAGGCGCAGCAGACGGCCGCGGCGTTGATCGCGTCGGGACGCCTCGGGACCGTCCGGGCCGTGTACGCCGAAGTGAACTGGGGCCGGATCGAGACCTGGCACCCGGCGCCGGCGCCGTTCTTCGATGTCGGCGTGATGGTGGATGTCGGCGTGTACCCGTTGACCTTGGTCACGACGACGCTGGGCCCGGCTCGATCCGTCCGCGCGTGGGGATGGGATCTCAAGCCGGACCGCCTGGCCCTCGACGGCTCGCCGTTCCGCATCGGGAGCCCGGATCTCATCGTCGCGGCCGTGGAGCTGGCCAGCGGTCCGGTCGTGCGCCTGACCGCCAGCTTCTACGTCGGTCGACCGGCGACCCAGCGGGGCAGCCTGGAATTCCATGGTGACGAGGCATCCCTGGCACTCGGCAGCTTCGAGGAGTTCGACGCGAGCGTCGCCGTGGGTCCGTATGGAGGTGTCTACGAGCCGGTGCCGCTCGTCCGACCCGGCTATCGCGGCACGGCGTGGGCCCGCGGGGTCGCCGAGATGGCGGCCGCGATCGAGGAAGACCGGCCGCATCGGGCGACCGGGGAGCAGGCGGCCCACATCGTCGACATCCTGGCCGCTGCGACGGGCTCCATGTCGGACGGGGGTCGTCCCGTGCCGGTGGACTCGACGTTCACACCGCCGGCGCTCATGCCGTGGACGCTCGGGACTGGCGGGAAGGCGGGCTAGGCGCCGCTCGGTCGCTCCTGGAGCACCCAGCCGTTCCCGTCCGGGTCGCTGAAGGTCACGAACGAGTTCCACGGCCCGCCCCGGCCATCGTGCCACGCGCCGTCCTCGAAGTGACGGACCGGGCCCGCCTCCACGCCGTGCTCCAGCAGGAAGTCCCGCGCAGCCCCGACATCCGCAACGACGATCTGCAGGCCGCGGACGGATCCAGGCTCGGCATCGGTGATGCCCGTCCCGATGGAGATCGAGCAGGCGGAACCGGGCGGGGTCAGCTGGACGACGCGCATCGTCTCGGTCGCCTGGTGGTCGAGATCGACGACGAACCCACAGCCGACCTCATAGAACCGCTTGGCCCGGTCGACGTCGGAGACCGGGACGATCACGACCTCGATCTTCCAGTCCATCGCCGGTCCCTCGTCGGTCACCGGGCCTCCATGTCGCGGACACGATCCTGGACGAGCCGCGTGACAAGGTCCGCGGGGAAGGCCGACCCGGGCTTGAACCGGATCGTCCCCTTCGACGTGTCCATGCCTTCCAGTTCGGCGGCGTGCGCCTCGAGGACGGCCGGGTCCATGACGTAGAACGCGTAGTGCGACTTGGCGGCCGCGTAGGCGACCAAGGGGCGGCCGTGGTAGCGGAACGCCGGTGCGCCGTAGCTGATGCCCTCCACGGCGTCCAGGGCCGCGGCGCGGATGGTCTCCCGCAGGGCCTGCACCGCGGGCCGCATCGCGTCCGGGACGCCGGCCAGGTAGGCGTCGACGTCCGCGACCGTCCCCCCACCCCCGCGGCTCGCGCCCATCAGTAGCGGTACAGGGACGCCACGAACGGCGTTCGGTTGAACATGATCAGCGCGATCGGGATGCCGATGATCGTGAGCTGCACGAGCCAGGCGGCGCCCATCCAGACGGCTGATGCCCACCAGCCGACGAGGAGGAACCACAGGCCGCGGATCGGCCAGGCGACCTGGTCGCGACCGACCTCCGACACGACGGTGTTGCCGGCCGCGTCCTGGCCCATGGCCCAGGTCCGTGTCCGCGGCCGCAGCGTCAGCACCGTCGGCAGTCGGTTGATGAGCCACACGCCGAGCGGGATGCCGATGATCGTGATGAGCGCGATCCAGGCGATCGCGACCACGACGCCCGATAGCCACCACCCGACGAACAGCCACCAGATCGCGCGGACGAGCAGTCCGGGGCCGCTCTGGTGTTGCGTGACGGTCGTCATCTGACCGCGAAGCCTACCGGTTGGCGCGAGCGGGCGCCTGTCCCGGGCGCCCCGGCCTCCACGGATGGGCCCAACGGCTCTGGCCCGAGCGCGCCCTCGCGTCCGACCATGGGTGGACGACGTTCCCACGCGGAGGCTCGAGCATGGCTCGCTTCGACACCCAGACCCACGACCCGACACGCACGCCACCATGGCGGGGCACGCTCGTGCTGGATCACCCGGTCGTCGCTGCGGCGATCGCGCTCGTCTTCGCCGCGGCCATCGGCGTCGTCGTGACCGCCATCGCCCCCCTCGGACCCACGACGACCGGTCAGGCGGTCCTGATCATGGCCGTGTCGGCACTCGTGGGCGTGGTCGGAGGGCGGCTCGTCGGCTCGCGCTGGATCCTCGTACCCCTCATCCTCGTGACGATCATCGCGATCGAGCTGACCCGCCGCGACGTCGGCGTGCCGACCGTCGGGCCACTCCGCCTGGACACGCCGTACGGGATCCTCGCCGCGCTCCTGACCAGGGGTGTCCACGGCCTCCTGATGGTCCTGCCCATGGCGTTGGGGGTCATCGTCGGTCGATCGTTCGCCCCGCGCCACGCGCGATCACCGGCCGACCGATCCACCCAGCGGCCAATCGGCAGCTGGCTGCTCGGCCTGGCCGTGATCGGACTCGGGCTCATCGTCATCTGGCCACCGGCGACACCACCCATCCCCGGACCGGACGGGCTGCCGGTCGCTGGCAGCCTGGCGGAGCTGACGACGGTACGACTCGGTGACAGTGATCAGACGATCATGGTCCGGGCCGTGAACCCGGATGCGCCGGTCCTCCTGTACCTGTCCGGCGGTCCAGGCCAGTCCGACCTTGCCCTCGCCCGCGCCCAGGTGAGTGGGTGGGAGCAGGACCTCGTGTTCGTGGACCTGGACCAGCGCGGCAACGGTAAGTCGTACTCGACTCTTCTGCCGCTGTCGGCTCTCACCCTGGATCGGGCTGTCTCCGACGTCATCGAGCTCACGGACTACCTGCGGGACCGGTTCGATGAGGATCGCATCTATCTCATGGGCGAGTCCTGGGGCACGATCCTGGGTGTCCTCGCCGTCCAACGTCGACCGGACCTGTATCACGCGTGGATCGGCAGCGGCCAGATGGTGGACATCGTCGAGACCGACCGGCGCGTGTACGACGATCTCGTGGCCTACGCGGCAGGTGCCGGCGACACCGCGCTGGCGGACAAGCTGGCGGAGATCGGTGCGCCACCCTATCGGGACATCCCGTGGGCCAACGCCAACCTGTTGGCGTGGTACGACCATCTCTACCCGTCGTACACGCCGTCGGCCGGATACCTCGCCCGCGGCGAAGCCAGTGGCCTGGACCCCTTCGGCGTCCTCGGGTCCGAGTACAGCTTCATCGAGAAGACCAACGTGCTGCGCGGTCTGATCGATACGTTCGCCATCCTCTACCCCCAGCTGTACGAAATCGACTTCCGGGCCTCCGTGCCGAAGCTGGAGGTGCCCGTGTATCAGCTCGACGGGGGCGCCGAGCTCGAGGCTCGGCGATCGCTTGCCCTCGAGTGGTTCAAGGCCCTCGAGGCTCCATCGAAACAGCTGATCACCTTCGAGGACGCGGCCCACGCGGTGGCCTTCGAACAGGGCGACGCCGTCCAGCGACTCCTCGTCGAGTCGATCATCCCCACCACGTACCGACCTTGAGGCAGGCGGACGGCCCCGAACCGGTCAGGTCAGGTCATCGCGTCCAGGATGCTCGCGAGCTCCCGTGGGCGGGTCAGGTACGGCGAGTGGCCGCCGGCCAACTCCACCGCGGTCGTCCCGAGTCGTTCCTTGGCTGCCTTGCGCACCCAGGCCGGGTTGATCGCCCGGTCGTCGCGACACACGATGGACCGACACTCCACGTCCGGCCACGACTCGAGCGGCGTGATCTCCTTGAGGATCCGATACGACTGGGGGCGGAGGCGCTGCGTCGCCCAGCGAGCGACCGCTGGCGTCGCGTCATGCAGGAAGATCTCGGTCGCCGTCGCGGGTCCGACCATCCAGACATCGTCCCCGAGATCGGTCCACTCCGCGGTCCGCGTGATGACCTGGCCGTCGATCCGCTCGGTCTCGCGCTGGTCCGCCGCACTCTTGCCCGGCACCGGGAGGAAGGCCGCGAGGAAGACGAGCCTGGCCACGGGACGTCGAGCCGCCACGAGCGGGATGACGAGTCCACCCATCGAGTGCCCGACGAGCATCGGCACACTGTCGGGCGGGATCGCGGCATCGACCGTCGCGGCGTAGTCCGCTCCGGTCAGGGTCGGATCGGAGATCGGCAGGTCCATCGTGAACACGCGGTGGCCGAGGCGCTCCAATGCCGGTCGGAGGAAGTCCCAGCACCAGGACCCGTGGTACGCGCCATGGACCAGGGCGATGTCCATCGGCGCAAGGATAGGCCCGCGCCATCCGTGGCGGCGGGGTTCGCGGTACGGTAGGCCCATGCCCACGCAACGCTTTCCCATGCGGCTCGGCCGCCGGTCCAGGCCACTCCTCCGTCTCTTCGGCGTCCGCGGTGTCGAGAACGCCTATGCCGAGGTCGACGATGACGCGATCCACGCTCGCTTCGGGTCGGCCGATGTGCGCGTGCCCCTGGCGAACATCAGCGGGTGGCGGATCGAGGGCCCGTGGAACTGGATCACCGCGATCGGGATCCGGCGCAGCGTCCGCCACGCCGACGTGTCCTTCGCCGGCTCGCCCCGTGGGGGCGTCCGGATGGACTTCAAGGCACCGGTGAGACTCGGGCCGCTCGGCATGCCCGCGTTGTACGTGGGCGTCGACGATCTCGAGGGCTTCGCTGCCGTCCTCGCGGCACACGGGATCCCGGGCGTGGACGCGCGCACCGACAAGTCCCTCGCCCCGCCGGTGTAGGCTGCCCACGACATGGACGCCACCACCGGCCGACGTCCCATCGACGTCTGGCGAACCACCATCTCCAACAAGAACGGCTGATCCGCCCCTTCCGAACCCAGCGTCGACGGAAGGGGCGCGACGGACGCGTGCCGCTGCTGCAGTCGTCTCCGGCTGCGCGCCACGTGTCGCCTCGCCCGGTGAGGTGAAGGAGATCACGACATGCCCATGCCACATCGCACGTTCGCCCAGGTGGCGAGGCGACGGCTCGTCGGAAAGGAGGGCCGGGAGCGGATCCGCGAGGTGAACGCGCTCCTGTCCGAGCTCCCGGACTACAAGAACGGTCCCTACGCGGACCTGCGCAAGTGGTTGGTGTCCGAGATCGAGGACACCCGTGTCCGCTCGAACGCGGTGCATCGCGACTCGATCGCCGTCCGCCGTGAGGGCGCGGCCCAGATCGCGCTCGTCGGGCCACCGAACGTGGGCAAGTCGTCGCTCCTCCAGTCGCTCTCCGAGATCCAGATCAAGACCGGCGACTATCCGTTCACGACGTTGCGACCGGTCCCCGCGCTGACCCGGATCGGTGGCGTGCTGGTCCAGCTCGTGGAGATCCCCGGACTCATCGGTGGTGCGACCGACGACCGCGGCGGCGGACGGGCGCTCTTGGGCGTCCTGCGGACGGTGGACGCGATCGTGTACTGCGCCCGGGCCGGCGCCGATCCCGCTGAGCTGGAGACGGTTCGGGCCGAGGTCGCGCAGGCGGGCATCGAGAAGCCGGCCATCCTGGCCGTCACTCGCGCGGACGAGGCGGATCCGGGTGCGGTGGACGTCCTGCGGGTGCGGTTCCCCGAGATGCGCTGCGTCGCGGTGTCCGTGCTGGATGAAGCGTCACTCGACGCGTTCCGGGCCATGGTCTGGACGCTCACCGGCCTCATCCGGGTCCGCCTGCAGACCGGCGGTGCGGTGGATCCAGAACCCGTGGCCCTCGACCCAGGCGCCACGGTGACCGACGTCGCCGACTGGGTGCATCACGACCTCGCGCTGACGTTCACCGGCGCGCGGGTGTGGGGGCCATCCGCGCGCTTCGATGGACAACGCGTCGGTCGCGACCATCCTGTCCAGGACGGCGACATCGTGGAGATCCTGCGGTAGGCCTCAGTCCGGTGGGATGTTGTGGTTGAGGCGGAAGACGTTCTCCGGGTCGTACCGGCGCTTCAGGGCGATGAGCCGCTCGAGCTTCGCCTGGCCGTAGACCGCGAGCGCCTCAGCCCGAGGATCGCCCGCACCCTCGTGTCCGAGGAAGTTCACGTACTGGCCGCCGGCGGCATGGGGCTCCATGTCCGCGGCGAAGCCCCGCACGAACGCGATCCGGGCCGGGTCGTCGGCCGCGTCGGCCCAGAACCCGTAGACGTTGAGCCAGAACGTGGCGGACCGATCCGGGAACGCGGTCGCGTCGTCCGGCACGCGAGCGAAGGCACCGCCCATGTGGTGGATGTCGAAGGCGGTGCCAAGCCAGGTCTGCTCCGCCGCTCGTCGGGCGATGACGTCGATGGTCGCATCATCCAGTCGATCGAACGACGTGTTCTTCCAATAGGCCCGAACGCCCCTGGGGAACAGGAAGTCGGCGGCGGACTGCCACGCCGTCCAGCGGATCGGGGCGATCGCCTCGGTGTCCGGGCGGGTCGCCCGCCGGAGGTCGCCGACCACCGCTTCGCCGGCCGCGCGGTCGTCCGACGCCCAGGCCCAGCCGAGGAGCATCAGCGGGGCGGTGCCCATCTCGAACTCGGGTGTCGGCGCCAGGAACGTGGCGATCGTCGTGATGGCGTCGGCGGGTCGGGCCGCGCACCACTCGCCCCAGGCCCCCAGGACCTCGCGGATCCGTTCCTGGGCGAAGATGAACGTGCCGGCGAACACCTCGGGGCCGATCGGATAGGCGCGGAACGTGAACGACGAGACGACCCCGAAGTTGCCGCCGCCGCCGCTCAGGCCCCAGAACAGCTCCGGGTCCTCGCTCGAACTGGCCCGGACGGTCTCACCCGAGGCGGTGACGAGTTCGACGCTCACCAGGTTGTCGATCGAGAGGCCGTACGCCCGGGTCAGCCAGCCGACGCCGCCGCCGAGGGTCAACCCGGCCACGCCGTCCCCGACACGACACCGACCGGGACGGCCAGGCCGTGCGGTTCGGTCGCTCGATCCAGGTCGCCCAGCGTGACACCCGGAGCCACGGACACGGTCCGTCCGACCGGATCCACGATCACGTCGGTCAGCCCCCCGAGATCCAGGACGATCCCGCCGTCGACGGTGCCATTGCCCGCGACGTTGTGCCCGCCGCCGCGGACCGCCAGAGGCAACCCAGCTCACGAGCGGCTGCGATCGTGGGGGCGATGTCGGCGATGCCCGCGGCCCGGACCACCGCGACCGGCCGTCGTTCGATCATCCCGTTCCAGACGCGACGGGCATCGTCGTACCCCGGGTCCCCGGGTTCGATCATGGCGCCGGCGACGCCACCTCGGAGTCGAGCGATCGGGTCCATCACGCTCCTCCGC
>CAZOHT010000018.1:0-70313 GCA_964579825.1 uncultured Anaerolineaceae bacterium | reverse complement strand
GTCGCCATCTGGCTCGCGCAGCGAGAGGCGTATCGGCGCGGCATCGGCCGCGGGAACGTCTTGGATGCGGCGATCTGGGTGGCGGTGGGGGCCCTGGTTGGCGGCCGAGCCCTCTACGTTGTCCAGAACGAACTCGGGTCGCTGGCCACACACCCGACCCACCTTGTGATGGTCTGGATGGGCGGGCTCTCGTTCTACGGTGGTCTCGTCGGGGCGATCGTCGCGCTGGCCCTGTTCACCCGGCGCCGCGGGATCTCCCTGCTGGTCGCACTTGACGTCGCCGCCCCCGCGGCGGCGATCGGCCAGGCCATCGGCCATATCGGATGCCTCATCGGCGGCGACTCGTATGGCATCTTGACCGATCTGCCCTGGGCCGTCGTATATCGAAACCCCGGCGCGATGGCGCCGCAGGGGATCCCGCTCCACCCGACGCAGGCCTACGAAGCGATCCTCCTGACGATTCTCTTCGTCGGGCTGTGGCTTGGCCGGGAACGGCTCACGCGGTTCGGAGACGGCGCCGTGGCTAGCGCCTACCTGCTTGGCTTGTCGGCCATCCGCTTCGGGCTCTTCTATCTCCGCGACGAGCCGGCGGTCATGTTCGGCCTCAAGACCGCGCAGCTGATCGGGCTCGGAGTCGCGTTACTCGCGATCGTCCTGTTCATCGCAGCGCGCCAGACGCGCCGCGCCAGCACCTCGTTCCAATTGGAGGTCAGCCGATCATGACAGGTCACACATACGATCCCGTGGCGCACAACTCCAGCGCCCGCCCAAAGCCCGCGAGCGCCGGCGGCACCGACCGGACCGCTGCTCGACCTCGGTGGCTGCTGCCCGGCGTGGCTGTCGGCGTCGCAACCCTCGGGTTGGTCGCCCTCGGCATCCTGCCGCTCTCCACCGTGGTCTACGCCGGGTTGTTCGGCGGCATGATCCTGATGCACTTTGGCGGCCACGGGGGGCATGGCGGGCACGGGGGCCATGGCGGTGGACACGACGCTCACGGTGGTCATTCGGATGACCCGAGGAGTGACGTCGAGAGTCTCAGCGCCCGCTCATCCGGCCCTCAGGTTGCCGGGTCAGATTCCAAGGGCGAGCTCGACGATCGGGCTTCCATTGATCGACACGGAAACGAGTCAAACGACCATGACAAGCACAGCTCCCACGGCTGCCACTGACCTCGCCGGGCGTCCGTCGCTCCAGGCGACGGTAGCCCGCCACCCAGCAACCGCAACCCCGACGGCGACGTCTCCCGCGAACGATCGCCACGCGGAATACCGGACGCTCATGCGCAAATGGTGGTTCGCGGCCGCCGTCGGAGTCCCGACGATGGTGCTGTCCTACCCGTGGATGATCCCTGGACTTGGAGACGCCTTCCCGCGCGGCAGTGCGCAGCTGTGGTGGCTGTGGGTCGCGATGGGTGTCGCCTCGCTGGCGGTGATCGTCTACTCGGGCAATCAGTTCTTCACCGGCGCCTGGGAGGCGCTCAAGCATCGCTCGGCGAACATGTACACGCTCATCGCGATCGGCACCGGTACGGCCTGGATCTACTCGACCGTAGCGCTCTTCTTCCCCCAACTCTTCCCGTCCACCGATATGACCGACGTCTATTACGACGTGACGGTCGTCGTGACGGCGCTCGTCGTCCTCGGCATGGCGATGGAAGTCAAGGCCCGGGGCCGGACGTCGGAGGCCATCGAGAAGCTCATCGGGCTCCAGCCCAAGACCGCCCGCGTGGTCCGCGGAGGCGCCGAAGTCGAGATCCCGATCGGCGAGGTCGTCGTCGGCGATATCGTCGTCGTCCGGCCCGGCTCGAAGATCCCGGTCGATGGCATCGTCTTCGAGGGGGCCTCGGCGGTCGACGAGTCCATGATCACCGGCGAGTCGATGCCGGTTGCGAAAGGCCCAGACGACGAGGTCATCGGGGCCACGATGAACACGACCGGCAGCCTCCGCTTCCGCGCGACAAAGGTCGGTGGCGACACCGCCCTGGCGACGATCGTCCGGATGGTCGGTGACGCCCAGGCCTCGAAGGTGCCGATCCAGCGGATCGTCGACGTTGTGTCCGGCTACTTCACCCCGGCCGTCGTCATCCTGTCGATCCTGGGCTTCGTCATCTGGTACGACTTCGGGCCTGCGCCGGCCTTCACCTACGCGACCATCGTCGCGGTCACGACGCTCATCATCGCCTGCCCATGCGCGCTCGGGATGGCGACGCCGATGTCGCTCACCACCGGCGTCGGACTTGCGGCCAGCCATGGGATCCTCATCCGCTCCGGGGACGCCCTTCAGGCGGCCAAGAAGATCGACACGATCGTCCT
Organism: uncultured Anaerolineaceae bacterium; assembly: GCA_964579825.1. Lineage (GTDB taxonomy): Bacteria > Chloroflexota > Limnocylindria > Limnocylindrales > CSP1-4 > SPCO01. The sequence continues at coordinate 68,001 of CAZOHT010000018.1, read as the reverse complement.
CGACAAGACGGGCACCATCACGGTCGGCAAGCCTGCCGTCACCGACATCGTCCCCGCTTCGGGTTTCGAAGTTGACGCGATCTTGTCTTTGGCCGCGGCTGCCGAACGCGACTCCGAACATCCACTCGCGGCGGCGATCGTCGAAGGCGCCGCCGAGCGCGGGCTGACACCGATCGAGCCGACACGGTTCGAGGCCGTCCCCGGGCACGGCATCCGCGCCTGGCTCGGCGAACACCGCGTGCTCATCGGGAATCGAGCGTTCCTCGAGGCGGCCGGCGTGAAGGCCGCCGCGCTCGAGGGCGAGGCATCGCGGCTGGCCGACGAGGGCAAGACGCCCGTGTTCATCGCCCTCGACGATCGGGCCGCAGGCATTGTCGCGATCGCCGATCCGGTCAAGGCGGACTCACAGGCCGCGATCGCAGCCCTCCGCAAGCTCGGTCTGCAGGTCGTCATGATCACCGGCGACAACCGCCGGACGGCCGACGCGATCGCCCACCGGGTCGGCGTGGACCGCGTCCTGGCCGAGGTCCTGCCGCAGGACAAGGCCCACGAGGTGCGCAAGCTCCAGCTCGAAGGCCGCACGGTTGCGATGGTCGGTGACGGCATCAACGACGCGCCGGCGCTCGCCCAGGCCGATGTCGGGTTCGCGATCGGGACCGGGACGGACGTTGCGATCGAGGCCTCCGACGTGACCCTCATCAGCGGCAGTCTGCGCGGCGTGGTGTCGGCGATTGCGATCAGCCGGGCCACGATGCGCAACGTCCACCAGAACCTCTTCGGAGCGTTCGTCTACAACGGACTCGGGCTACCGATCGCGCTCGGCGTCCTCTACCCGTTCGTCGGGCTGTTGCTCAGCCCGATCCTCGCCGCCCTGGCGATGTCGTTCAGCTCGGTCACCGTCATCAGCAACGCCAACCGCCTGAAGCGGTTCCGGCTCCAGGAGGTAGCGGCATGACTCCCGACCAGATCCTCGTCACCGTCGGTGGCCTCGGGGCCATCGCGTTCGTCGCCTGGTTCTTCTGGCTCAAGAGGACCGCCGGCGTCCGGGCAGCCACCGTGACGGATGGCTACCAGGAACAGATGATCCTCGTGAAGGGCGGCTACACCCCGGACACGATCCGGGTCGCCGCCGGTCGCCCGGTGCGCCTGCTCTTCCGTCGCGAGGAGACGGCGGTCTGCTCTGAGCGCGTCGTGATCCCGGACTTCGAGCGTTCGGCCGAACTGCCGACCGGCGAGGTCGTACCGGTCGAGTTCATGCCCGGGGAGCCCGGCGAGCACGCGTTCACGTGCCAGATGGGGATGCTCCGCGGGCGGATCCTGGTGGAGGCAGCGTGATGACCAGTCCTGCGTCGATCGTCATTCGGAACTCGAGACTCGAGCCGTCGGCAACTTGCCTGGTCTGTGGCAACGACATCCCGGCGGGGGAGGGCCTGACGGCTCGCTACGGCGAGCGCACCCTTCGCTTCAAATGCCCGGGCTGCCTGAGCCGGTTCGAGGCGGACCCCGAGCGCTACCTCGCCGGACATGAGGCGGAGTGCTGCAACGGCGAGCACGAGCACTCACCAGCGAGCGAGTGGCGGTGCGACTGACAGCGGCAACGAGAAGCCACGAACTGCTACACCGGGGTAGCATCAGGGAGTCAGCGCCACGTCGATAGAGCGTGGCGCATCGAACCTAAACCCAAGTCCGTTGCCATACCACAGATACGAGGAGACCCATGCGCCTGCGTTACCTCACCCTTGTTCCCGCGCTCATGCTCATCGTCGCCGCCTGTTCGAGCACCGGCTCGACGGCATCGCCCTCGGTTGCAGACGCATCACCGTCGCCAGCCGCCTCCGCCAGTGTCGCGGCGCAGCAGATCGAGGTGATGCTGACCGACACGCTCAAGATGGAGCCTGCCGAGATGTCCGTGAAGGCCGGGCAGCCGGTCACCTTCGTCGTGACGAACACGGGCGCCATCGAGCACGAGTTCTACCTCGGCGACGAAGCGATGCAGGCCGAGCAGGAGGAGATGATGCAGGCGGGTGAGATGGTGCACGACACCGCTGAGGGGATCACTCTGAAGCCCGGCGAGACGAAGGAGCTTACCTATACGTTCGACGCGGCCGGTCAAACCATCGCCGGCTGCCACGTCGCCGGCCACTACGCCGGCGGCATGAAGGCACAGATCACGGTCACCGATTAGGCGTGGGCTGATGGACGCGAGGGCGGTCACTGCGCTGCTGCGGGCGCGGGTCGTGCTCGCGTCCCGTGACCGGTGGACGCGCGACGAGCTCCTGATCCAACCGCTCGTCCGCGCGCTTCGCCGCGAGCAGGGCGAACCACTGCTTGCCGCCACACAGTCGTCGTTCTGAACCTGAATCCTCAGTAGGGGTCGCGCGTCATGACAGCCCAACAGGCCACCCGGAGCCCTGCCGACGCCGGCCCGCTGACCGAGCAGGAGCGAGAGGCCATCGACGCCTACTGGCGGGCCGCGAACTTCCTGTCGGTCGGTCAGATTTACCTGCTCGACAATCCGCTGCTCCGCGAGCCGCTCCGGCCCGAGCATATCAAGCCGCGCCTGCTTGGGCACTGGGGGACGACGCCCGGCCTCAACTTCCTCTACGCCCACCTGAACCGGGTGATCAAGGCCCGCGACCTCGACGCGATCTACGTCATCGGCCCGGGGCACGGCGGACCCGCCACGGTGGCCAACGCCTACCTCGAGGGGACGTACACGGAGGTCTACCCGAACATCACCCGCGACGAGGACGGGATCCGTCGGCTGTTCCGGCAGTTCTCCTTTCCGGGCGGCATCGGCAGTCATGTGACCCCCGAGACTCCTGGCTCGATCCACGAGGGCGGGGAGCTCGGCTACGCCCTGAGCCATGCCTACGGGGCGGCTTTCGATAATCCGGACCTGAAGGTCTTCTGTGTCGTCGGCGACGGGGAGGCCGAGACCGGCCCGCTCGCGACGAGCTGGCATTCGAACAAGTTCCTCAACCCGCGAACCGACGGCGTCGTCGTCCCCATCCTCCATCTCAACGGCTACAAGATCGCCAACCCCACGATCCTCGCCCGCATCTCGCGCGAGGAGTTGACGGCTCTGTTCGACGGTTACGGCTACCGGCCCGTGTTCGTCGAGGGTGACGATCCGGCAGTCATGCACGGCCGCATGGCGGCCGCTCTCGATGAGGTGCTGGACGAGATCGCGACGATCCAGCACGCGGCGCGGGTCGAGGGGGACGAAGGACGTCCCCGCTGGCCGATGATCATCCTCCGTTCCCAGAAGGGCTGGACCGGGCCGAAGGAGGTCGACGGCCTGCCGGCCGAGGGCAGCTTCCGCTCGCACCAGGTCCCGATGTCCGACGTCCGCGAGAAGCCGGACCACCTCGCGATCCTCGAGCGCTGGTTGCGCAGCTACCGACCGGACGAGCTGTTCGACGCTTCCGGCGCGCTTCGGGCGGACCTCGCCGACCTGCCGCCGCGGGGCGCCCGCCGGATGAGCGCCAACCCGCACGCCAACGGCGGGCTCCTCCTGGATGACCTGGCGCTGCCCGACTTCCGCGACTACGCCGTCGCCGTGGAGCAGCCGGCCACGTCATCGAGCGAAGCGACGAAGGTGCTGGGCGGCTTCCTCCGGGACATCATCCGACGGAACCCGGAGATATTCCGACTGTTCGGACCGGACGAGACGGCGTCGAACCGCCTGTCGCCGGTGTTCGAGGCGACGGACCGTGCCTGGGAGGCGGAGACGCTTCCCACCGATGACCACCTCTCGCCGGACGGGCGAGTCATGGAGGTGCTCTCCGAACACCAGTGCCAGGGTTGGCTCGAGGGCTACCTGCTGACCGGCCGGCACGGCCTCTTCAATTGCTACGAGGCGTTCATCCACATCGTGGATTCGATGTTCAACCAGCACGCGAAATGGCTGAAGATGACCTCGGAGATCCCTTGGCGGCGGCCGATCGCGTCCTTGAACTACCTCCTGACGAGCCATGTCTGGCGCCAGGACCACAACGGCTTCAGCCACCAGGACCCGGGCTTCATTGACCACGTCATCAACAAGAAGGCGGAGGTCATTCGAGTCTACTTGCCGCCGGACGCAAACACCCTCCTGTCCGTCGCTGACCACTGCCTTCGCAGCCGGCACTATGTCAACGTCATCGTCGCCGGCAAGCAGCCGGCCCTGAACTACCTCTCGATGGACGAGGCCATCCTCCACGCCACCCGCGGCATCGGCGTGTGGGACTGGGCGAGCAACGACGATGGCGAGCCGGACGTCATCATGGCCTGCGCCGGCGACGTCCCGACGCTCGAGACGCTGGCCGCGGTCGACCTGATCCGCCAATACCTCCCGGACATCAAGGTCCGCGTCGTGAACGTCGTCGACCTCATGCGCCTCCAGCCCGACAGCGAACACCCGCATGGGCTGTCCGACCGTGACTTCGACACACTGTTCACGACGGACCGGCCGATCGTCTTCGCTTACCACGGCTATCCGTGGCTGATCCACCGGCTGACCTACCGGCGGACGAATCACGGCAACCTGCACGTCCGCGGCTACAAGGAGGAGGGGACGGTCACCACGCCGTTCGACATCGTCATGCTCAACGACCTTGACCGCTTCCACCTCGTCATGGACGTTATAGACCGGGTTCCGGGGCTCGGCTCCCGGGCCGCTCACATCCGCCAGCTCATGGCCGACAAGCGCGTCGAGGCTCGCGCCTACACGCGCGAGCACGGCGAGGACTCGCCCGAGATCAGGGACTGGACGTGGCCGTCCTGACACCATCCTTCGCGGCGTGACTAGCGACCCGGGCCTCGAGGGACGACTCGACCACCGCTCGCTTCGCGTCCTCGTCCTCAATCCGGGCTCGAGCACGCTGAAGGCCGCGGTCATCGAGCCGCCCGGCCGCGACCCGCTCGCCACGGCGACCATCGCCTGGGATGCGGATGCGACGCAGGACCCGGGTCGAGAGTCCCGGGTCACCAAGGTTCTGGGTGTGGTCGAGGCAGCGGGCGTGGCGCAGGCGTCGATCAACGCCGTCGGCTATCGGGTTGTTCACGGCGGGACGCGATTCATCGACCCAACGCTGATCGAAGATGCGACCGTCGACGCGATCGAGGAGCTCGCTGAGCTCGCCCCGCTCCACACTCGGATCTCCGTTGAGACGATCCGCGCCGCTCGACAAGCGCTGCCGGGGATATCCCACGTGGCCGCGTTCGACACCTCTTTTCACGCGGGCCTTCCGCCGGCCGGCTACCGCTATCCGGTTCCGGAGGCCTGGTTCCGCGACTGGGGCATCCGGCGTTTCGGTTTCCATGGCCTATCGGTGGCCTGGTCGGTGGCTCGGACAGCCGAGCTTCTCGGTCGTCCTGTGGATAGCCTGCGGCTTGTGATCGCCCATCTTGGCGGCGGTTGCTCGGTGACAGCCGTCGATGGCGGTCGGTCCGTCGATACGTCGATGGGGATGACCCCGCTCGAAGGCCTGATGATGGGCACCCGCGCGGGCTCGATCGACCCAGGGATCCTCCTGACGCTCCTTCGCGAGCGCCGCGTCACATTGGCCGAGCTCGAGGATGTACTGGACCATCGGTCGGGTCTGCTCGGCGTCTCGGGACGCTCGGCTGACGTTCGCGAGTTGCTGGTCGCCGAGGCTGCCGGCGACGACGCGGCCGCTCTCGCCCTCGAGCTGTTCGTTCGTCGGGCGGCGGCGGGCATCGCGGCCGCCGCGACGTGCCTCCCGGCGATCGACGGGGTGGTCTTCACCGGAGGGATCGGCGAGAACTCAGGGCGGATGCGGGCGAGGATCGCGGCGTCCCTCACCGTCCTGGGGATCCCTACGATCCCGGACGCGAACGTCCACGAGGACGAAGCGTGGACCGATTCCGCAAGGGCGCCAGCGGTTCTGCGGATCCAGGCTCGCGAGGACATTGTCATCGCCGCCGCCGTCCGCTCCGTTCTGCGGTGAGTCTCGCCGGTAGTCTCACTGCCCGGAAGGCGGCGACGGCGGGCGGATCGAAACGACCTAGATTGCGAGCGTTCGGTGGCTAATCGACGCGCCCATTCCTGGGGACACCGTCGACGGGCACCTGATGCGAAGTCAGGAGGCCATCAGATGGACGTCGTCCAGTTCAGATTCGGGTCCTGCGACATACCAGAAATCAGGCGCGCAAAACCGCGGAAGAGCAAAGGCGGAGGGGCTTCGCCTGATCCAGAGTCAGGCGCCCTACCGCTTGGCCACTCGCCAGTCGTCGGCCGGCTTTCAAGCTCACGGACTGTGCTTTCGACCTCAGATCGGACGCATCGCGGACAGCAGCTCGTCGGGCATCAGACGCCGCTCCGGCAAGGTTGCTCGAAGCTTGCGTGGCACGACCTCGCACTTGTCACCGGCGTTCGGGTCCGACAGCTCCAATCGCTCGACCTCGACGGCTCGGTCGGTCGCCAGATCCATGTGCTGGCCCGCAACGGCAGCTCGATCGCACCCGGACTCCTCGTCGTCACCGCGGCCGCAACCCCTGCTGTGTATCTGCGTCCCCGCCGATCGCAGTCCTGAAGGCGTCCGTCCGGCGGGGCGCCTTACCGGCGCCTGCGGACTCATTGCAGCGGCAGCAACGTGGCCGTCAGGGACCCTGCACCTCGATTGTCCCGGCCATCCCCGGGTGGTAGCGACAGAGGTAGGCATAGGAGCCGGCCGCGTCGAAGCGGCGCTCGAACGAGCCACCGGGCGGGAGGTTGCCCGAATCCCACGACCCGTCGGTCGCCGAGACCGTGTGGGGCAGCCCGTCGTCGTTGAACCAGCGGACGGTCTCGCCGACGCGGATCGCGATGGTCGAGGGCTCGAACCGCGTGCCGGCCATCCGGACCGAAGTCCCGGCCGGGGCCGTCGGCCCGGCACCGATGCCCATCATCCCGCCCGACCCCATCATCCCGCCCCAACCCCAGTTCCAGCCGCCTGGTCCGCTCGCACCCGCGACGATCATGGCCACGAGCGCACCGACGATGAGGAGGAGGCCGAGGAGCCCGAGGCGAGCGCCGGTCCGGGGCCGCGCGGACGCGCCGAGCACGCGGCGCATCTCCTCGAACTGGGTGGCGTCGATGACGCCTCGTGCGAACCGGCTGCGGAGCTCGCGAAGCGGCTCGTCCTCGGAGCCGCGGCCTGCGGCCCCGACCGCCCAGACGACGACCAGGATGATGCCCGCGATGAGGGCCGGCCAGATCAGGACGCCAAGCCAGCCGAACGAACCCGCGCCGAAGGTCATCATCGCGGTCTATCTTGCCGCAGATCCCGCGGCCATTCGGTCGGCGGCGAGACTGGGGCCGGCCGGCCTGCGGGGCAGTGTACCCAGAACTCGGCACCGCCCGAGGCGCGGTTCGTGGCGCCGACCTGGCCACCGTGGGCCTCCGCGATAGTCCGCAGCACGTCGAACGCTGGACTGGCCCGCGGCCTCCCGGGTGGAAGCGCCATGGATGTCGCGCAGGACGAGCACGTCGCAAAGGCCTGCCGGCAGGGCTGCGACGGCCGTGACCCTCGCGACCCACGGTTCGACAGTCTCTGTGCTTTCAGCAGATCGTGAAACGAGAGACCAGCATAGCGGACGGCTGCCCTGGTGCTCCGGCTTGCCACCGTTGGCCGAGCCGGGCGGCAGCGTCACCGCGACGACGATCGAGTGGACCGGTCGCGCCAGACTGATGCCGCGACGAGGATAAGGACTGCGATCGATATGGCGATGTCACCGACGTTGAACGTCGGCCACCGCAGGTCGCCCAGACCCATGTCCACGTAGTCGAGAACGGTTCCGCGTGTCAGGCGCTCGATGAGGTTGGCGAATGCCCCGCCGAGGAGCAGCCCGAGACCGAGTTCCACCGGCCTGTCCGCTCGGTTGCGGAGCGCGAACGCGACGATCGCGCCCATCGCGCCGATGGCGAGGACGATCGGCAGCGGGCCTCTTCCCTGCAGGAGGCCGAAGGCGATCCCGTCGTTGGTCGACGGCGCGAGCCGAAGGGCGGCGCCGAGGAGATCGCGCGGCGCGTCCATGGTGCGAACACCGGCGTCGACCAGCTGATCGGCGAGGGTCGCCACCAGAACGGCGGCGACGAAGGCGGCGGATACGAATCCCCGGCCCGCGGCGCGCTCGGCGGTCGGTTCGGCGGTCATGCGTCACCACCAGACGCGAGCCGACTGCTTTGGCTCGAGCCGACGCCGCCCGGCGCCGGGGCCATTTCGGCAGGCGCATCTGCCCGACCCGACCGATCGGTCGGCCCGACCGCTGCCGGGACCCCGATCACGAAATCGACGACGAGGCGCTCAACGACCCGGCAGTCGACCGTGATCCCGTGTCGCTCGACCTCCGCCACGAACTGGCCGGCGCTGAAGCGATCCCGGCTGGGATGGTCGAGGAACGTCCGGTAGGACCAGCGCCCGAGACTCGCCGGATCTCGCCGACCGCTGCGCGCCAATCGCGCATGTCGTGAATGATCCCGAGTCGAAGACCGCATCGAACGCCGCCGCCACCGCCGGGATGGACGTCGCGCTGCCGCGAGCAAGGACACCCGATCGGGCCTGTAACAGGCCAGCCGCCGGCGGGCAAGCGCGACCACCGCCGGGTCGAGGTCGAAGGCCGTGACGTGCTTGTCGAGCCCCGCCGAGCTGACGTCGCTGGCCACGACCGTTGTGCCCCCGCGAGCCAGCTGGACAGCGGTCGCGAGCCCGATGCCCGAAGCGGCGCCGGTCACGATGGCGACCTTCGCGGCGTGTCGTTGCGCGTCCATGGTTCACCTCCTGGTCTGGATCGCAGCGGGGTCGGTCGGCTCCTGCCGCCGATCTCCCGGTGATTGTCTTGGGTGGAGCTCGGAATGGCCCCGATCACCCGCCGTCGGGGCGCAGCTCGTCGACGAGCCGCCGGGCGGCGTCACGATCGCGATACCACAGCGCGTTCACCTCGGTGTAGCGCCGAAACTCAGGTGGCAGGGACTCTTCGGGGAAAATCGCGTTGACCGGGCACTCGGGCTCGCAGGCGCCGCAGTCGATGCACTCGTCGGGGTCGATGTAGAGCATCCGGTCGACGCCCTCGTCGAAGTGGATGCAGTCGACCGGACAGACTGCCACGCACGACTGGTCGAGGACGTCGACGCACGGCTCGACGATCACGTAGGTCATGGCGACAGTCCTCAGGCCCTCGCGGCCCGTAGGCCGTTGGCGACCGCAAGCAGCTCAGCCCCCTCGTGGACGGTGACCACGAGGGCGATCGTGAACAGGCCGCCCGCGGCGCCCAGGATGAGGACCGGCAGGATGACCAGCGAGAACGCCAGGTTCTGGCGGGACACGAGGCGCGCCTTGCGTCCGATCCGGAGGGCGTAGCCGGCCTTCTCGAGGTCGTCGGCCATGAGGGCGACGTCGGCCGCCTCGATCGCGGCATCAGAGCCGGCGGTCCCCATGGCCATCCCGACCGTCGCGGCGGCGAGGGCCGGTGCGTCGTTCACGCCGTCCCCGATCATCGCCACCGCGCCGTGCTCGCGCTCGAGCTCGCGGATGGCGGCCACCTTGTCCTCGGGCTTGAGCCCCGCCCGGACGTCGTCGATCCCGAGCTCCCGGGCGATCGCGCGGGCCGTCCGCGGGTGGTCGCCGCTGAGCATCACGACCCGCCTGACCCCGAGGCGGTGGAGCTCGTGGACCGCCGCAGCGGCGTTGGGCCGGACCTCGTCGCGGATGGCGAGGAGGCCGAGGACGCGCGACTGAGCGGACCCATCCGCTGGCTGCTCGCCCACGAGCACGACCGTCTTGCCCTCCTCGCGCATCTCCTCGAGGAGGGCCGCGCTCGCGGCCGACGGTGCGGCGCCGAGCTCGCCGAACAGGTCGGGGCTGCCGACGTGCACCAGGCGGCCGTCGAGGCGCGCCGCAGCGCCGGCTCCGGTGAGGGCCGCAAAGTCGGTGGCTTCGGAGGGCTGGACGCCGCGCTCGCTTGCGGCAGCCACGATCGCCCGGGCGAGCGGGTGCTCGGACAGCCGCTCAACGCCCGCGGCGGCGGTCAGCAGGCCCGCCTCGTCGGTGCCGTCGAGCGGGACGATGTCGGTCACGACGGGCCGGCCGTGGGTGAGCGTGCCGGTCTTGTCGAGCGCGACGACCCGGACGGTACCCAGGTTCTCGAGGTGGATGCCGCCCTTGATGAGGACGCCGCGCCGACCGGCCGAGCCGATCCCGGCGGCCATGGCGACCGGCGTCGACATGACGAGCGCGCACGGCGCTCCGGCGACGACAACCGTGATCGCCCGGGTGATCCATTCGGTCGGGTCGCCGCCGAGCGCGATCGGGACGATCGCCAGCAGCGCTGCGCCGACGAGGACGAGCGGGCTGTAGATCCGGCTGAACCGGTCGATGAAGCGCTGCGCCCTGCCCTTCTGGCCCTGCGCCACCTCGACAAGGTGGATGATCGCCGAGAGGGTGTTGTCGGCGAACGCCTTCGTCGCCTCGATCGTGAGCGCACCCTGGCGGTTGATCGTGCCGGCGAAGACGGGGTCCCCCGGGCCCTTGTCGACCGGCACGCTCTCGCCCGTGATCGGCGACTCGTCGAGGCTGGAGCGCCCGGCCCGGATGACGCCGTCGGTCGCAAGGCCCTCGCCGGGTCGGACGAGGAAGACGTCGCCGGGCACGAGCTCGGTCGCCGGGATCGTCAGCTCGGCGCCGTCGCGCAGGACGTGTGCCTCTTTCGGCGCGAGGTCGAGGAGCGCGCGGATCGCGGAGCGGGTCCGCGCGAAGGTCAGCGACTCGACAGCTTCGGCCGAGCCGTACAGGAAGACGAGGAAAGCCGCCTCCTCCCAGAAGCCGAGCGCGGCCGCCCCAATGGTTGCGACACCCATCAGGGCCTCGATGCCGACCTCGCGCTCGTGGATCAGCTCCTCGAAACCCTCGCGCATCCACCAGTAACCGCCGAACGGGATCGACGCGACGTAGAAGGCGATCGGGAGCGGGTCGGGCAGGATGCCGCTGATCGAGCCGAGCCAGCCTGCTGCCAGGAGCACGCCAGAGACCATGGCACCGAGGATCGGCGGATAGGTCCACCACGGTCCGGCGTGGGCGCCCTCGTGCTCCTCGTCGTCCCGCGGGTCCTCGTCGTGCTCGTGATCGCCCACTATCGGCCTCCATCGTTTCATCACACGATGAAACGATGCCACACTCACGGCCCGTCTGCATCCGGCCAGACGGCCCAGCAGTGCGGGTCATCTTTCACTCTCCGATGAACCATCGCATGACGTAGCGTCGGGTCGCATTCGGAGCCAGGAGGTACGCGCGGATGATGGGTTACGGCTCGTGCTACGGATGGGACGACGTTCTCGGTGGCGGCTAGATGGCGGGCGGCTGGCTGGGGATGCTCCCCGCAGCGGTTGTCGCGCTCGTCGTCGGGATCGTGCTGGCGGTGCGCCCGCGTGGCGGATCATCGAACGACCCGGTCAAGATCCTCAGGGCTCGCTTCGCGCGCGGCGAGATCAGCGCCGAGGAGTTCGAGCAGGTTCGGCGAGCGCTCGGCGCCTGAGCTCGCCCATGAGCGGCGTATCATTCAGCCATGGCTGAACCGATCGCGCTAGGGGCGCGGCCGTCGCTCGAAATCGAAACGAAGCTCCACCGGGGCCTTGCCGACCCTTCGCGCCTGGCGATCCTGCGCGAGCTGCGCCGGGGGCCGCTGACAGCCGGGCAGCTGGCGAACCTGGTCGGCCTGACCCCGCCGCGCGCCTCGAACCACCTGCGGTGCCTCCTCGAGTGCGGGCTCGTCGCCATGGAGCCGAGCGGGCGCTACAACGTCTACCGTCTCGCAGATCCGGCGGTGGGTCGGCTCCTCGACGCCTCGTCCCGCCTCTTAGCCGAGGTGGCCCCCCTCATTGAGGCCTGCCTCAACTACGGCCCGCCGAACCGGCGCGGCCTGCGTCCTGGGGCCACTGTAGTCGACCTCCACGCTGGAGAGCGTGACCGCTCGGCCTGAGGTCGTCGTCGCACCAGGAGTGTCACGACTTCGGATCTATCTTGCGCCGTGTGCCTATCCGGGCGTATCGTTTCACCAAGTGATGAAACGATGCGGAGTACCCGCCGCCTGACGCGCTCGCCAAACAAGAGAGCAGAGGGTCGAGACCGCCTGCGCAGGGGTGGTTTCGGCCCTTCTGCGCTCCGGTCCATGATGTGCCTGCCAGCCGCTCCCGCACTCGCCCAAGGAGGCCGATGAATGTCGACCTTCACCGACAAGCTGAACGAGCAGAACACCAACGAGTTCGGGGCCAGTCAGCAGTACGTCGCGATCGCGGTCTGGTACGACGGGCAGACGCTGCCCCAACTCGCCCGCCACTTCTACCGCCAGGCTGTAGAGGAGCGGAACCACGCGGTGATCATCGTCCAGTACCTGCTCGACGCCCGGAAGCCGGTGACGATCGCGGCCGTCAGCGAGCCGCGGAACGACTTCGGCGATCCGGTCGAGCCGTCGGTCAGGAGGAGCAGGTGACCGAGCAGATCCAGGAACTCGCCAAGCTGGCCCGAGGCGAGGGCGATCTCGTTGGCGAACAGTTCCTGGCCTGGTTCCTCAAGGAGCAGGTCCGAGGAGATGTCGTCGATGGCCGACCTGCTGCGGACGGTCGAGCGGGCGGCCGAGACGAGCATCCTCCTCGCCGAGGACTACCTCGCGCGGACGACGATCGGCGACCGGGGCGAGTCGCCGAACGCGCCGCGGGCGGCCGGTGGCGAGCTGTAGCGACGACCCCTCGCCACTTCTAGGCCCACCAACCGTGGGCCGGACTCGGCCCATTCGAGTAGTGAGCCCATCGTGCTTACGAGCCCGGCCAGCTCGATCCCTGGTCGCCGGAGCGGAAGAGCTCGGTCTCGCGGCTGACCACGGCCACGGTCCGGCCGTCCGCTGTCGTCGCGACCGCGAACGCGGATCCGCGATACCCCGTGGCTGACCAGGTCCGGCCGCCATCGTCGCTCCGGAACAGGCCGTCGGGCGCGCCGGCGTAGACCGTCCGGCCGTCGGGGGTGGCGGCGAGGGCGGTCATCGGATAGGCGGGCGGCGTCCCGAGCGTCGCCCACGTGCGCCCGCCGTCGACGCTCGTCACGAGCCCGTTCGCGTCCACGCCCAGGAGCCGGGTCACGGACCCGTCGCGAAACGCGAGCGGATAGACGACATTGTCGGCGCGGACCTCGGTCCAATGGACGCCGAAGTCACTGCTCTCCCACAGCCCGCCGGTCGCGAGGTACGCCCACATCCGGGCCGGATTGGCCGGGTCGCGGGTGAAGCCGTGGATGTCGAGGCTGGGCAGGTCGGCCGGGATGGACGACCAGGTCGCACCGCCGTCACGGCTCGCGGTGAAGACCAGGTGGCCGGCGATGACGATCGAGCCATCGTCGGCCGGTGCCATGCTCATCGCGTCGTCCCGGACCGACAGCGCCGACCAGGTTCGTCCGCCGTCGCGCGATTCGAGGAGCCCGCCGTGGTGCCCGAAGAGCAGGTGGTTCGGGTCACCGCCTAGGAACGCGAGCGAGTGGACGTCGGCCGTATCGAAGCGGGCCCAGGCGGTCTGCCCGTCCTTGGGAAGCGAGTTGACGACGAGGACCGCACCGACGCCGACGACGACTACAGCTGCGACGGCCGGCAGCAGCCAGCGCGGTATCGTCCGCCGGGCCTGCGCCGGGCGCCGTTCCTGCTGAGTTCGCCGTCGCTTCGCCATCGCTCTCTCCAGGAGGCAATCAGCTGTCGTCGTCCTCGCCCTCCCAGGCCTCGCGGGCCTCCCGGACGAGGAAGACCGCGATCACGAGCGCGGCGAGGGGGTCGGCCCACCACAAGCCGAACACGGCATTGAGAAGCAGGCCAGCGAGCGTGGTGACCGACAGGTACCAGCACGCGTACGTCTGGTGGCTGTCGGCAATCAAGGCTCGGCTGCCGAGCGCTTCGCCGGTCTCCCGCTTGGCCCGAGCGAGCCAGAGCATGACGGCGATCGAGACAGCGGTGAGCACGATGCCGACCGGGCTCGCCTCCGGCCGGTCCCCCGCGGCGAGCGTTCGGATTGCTTCGAATGCGACGTAGACCGCCAGGATCGCGAACGACACCCCGACCAGGCGCTCTGCGCGGCGCTCGACCTGCTCGATCCGCTCCTCGTCGGCGCCGCCACTCGCCTCGGCCCGCAGGCGCCACAGGAGGATCGCGCCGGAGATCGTCTCGACGAAGCTGTCGACGCCGAAGCCGATGAGGGCGATGCTCCCGGCGGCGACGCCGGCACCGACCGCGATCAGGCCCTCGGCGATGTTCCAGCCGACGGTCAGGTACTCGAGCCGGATGCCGCGCGAGAGCAACTGGGTGCGGGTCGCCGCGGTCACAGCTGCGCGTGCTCGGCTCGTGCCTCCCAGAGCACGTGCTCGGGTGTTTCGAGCTGGAAGGTCGAGTGCTTCACATCGAAGTCGTTAGAGAGACACATGCCCAGGTGGTCCAGGATGTCGCCGGTCTTGGCGCCCTCGGCGAGGACGACGTGCGCGCTGACCACGTTCATGCCGCTCGTGATCGTCCAGGCGTGCAGGTCGTGGACATCGATGACGCCCGGAGCTTCGACGATGTGCTCTCGGACGACTCCGAGGTCGATCCCTTTGGGTGTGGCTTCGAGCAGGACGTCGAGTGCCTCGCGGAGCAGACTCCAGGTGCGGGGTAGGATCAGCAGGGCGATGACCACCGAGGCCGCCGCGTCGGCGCCGGTCCAGCCCGTGACGGCGATCACGATGGCAGCCACGATGACCGCCACCGATCCAATGAGATCACCCATGACCTCGAGGTACGCGCCGCGCATGTTGAGGCTGATGGCCTGGGCGGCGCGCAGCAGGTACCACGAGACGAGGTTCACAGCGAGCCCAAGGATCGCCACCGCGAGCATCAGTCCGGACGTCACCTCAAGTGGCTCGGACAGGCGGCGCCAGGCCTCGTAGAGGATGAACGCGGATATCCCGAAGAGGAGCAGGGCATTCGCGACTGCGGCCAGGATCTCGAGGCGCAGGAAGCCGAATGTACGGTCGTTACTTGCGGGGCGACCCGCGATCCAGATCGCCGCGAGTGCCAGGCCGATGCCGAAGACGTCGGTGAAGACATGGCCCGCGTCCGCCAGCAGCGCGAGGCTGTTTGACACCAGCCCACCGACGATCTCGACGACGAAGATGGCGAGCGTCAGGCCGAAGACGGCGAGCAGTCGGTTGCGATGGCCCGCGGCGGCCGAGTGGACGTGTGGCACTACGCGGCGCCTTCCGCGACGTGGGTGACGCCGAGCGAGATCAGGTGTCTGATGTGCTCGTCGACGAGGGTGTAGTAGGCGATCCGCCCGACCTTCTCGCGGTGCACCACGCCTCGCTCGCGGAGGGCCCGAAGCTGGTGCGACAGCGCGGACACGCTCATGCCCAGCACGAGCGCCATATCGCAGACGCAGAGCGCTTCGGTGCTGACGGCGAGCAGGTGCAGGATCCGCGCCCTGGACGGATCGCCGACGACGGCGAACAGATCGGCGACCGCGCGCGCGCCGTTCGCCCCGAGACTCCGCCCAAGGAGCGGGCGTATGGCGTCGGGATGGAGGCAGTCGACGTCGCAGCGGTCGGCGTCGATCGCCGAGGCGAATACTTGAGCCACCGCTCAAGTATTCCATGCCCAAGTCTCGTTGTCATCCGTGGGTCCTCCGCGTGAGCCTCACGTACACGGCGGTGGCGACCGCCGATCCGAGCCCGATTGCGAGCACGACGAGAATCGCCGTCGCCGGATCGCCGACGAAGCCCGGACCCTCGCCGCTGCTCCGTGGGTCACCACCGGGTGGCGCCGCCGGCGACGGAGAGGCGGCGCTGAGCACGGCCGGGAGAACGAGATCGAGGGTCGTCGTGACAACCGTCATGGCGGTGAGGCTGAGCACCCGGAGCCTGACAGGAGCTCGTCTCAACATGCGTTCGGCTCAGGCGCTGTCGCCTCGATCGAGCGGCTCGCGAAGCCGCGGGCGACCGTCTCGTCGAAGGTCTCCAGGAGCAGCGCCCGGTCCCAGGCCAGGAGGGCGTACGGCGTCGAGAGCTCGTCGAAGCGGGCGACGAGGACCTTCGAGCGATAGCCGCAGGCGGCCGCGGACTGGGTCGGCGGGCCGTTCGCGGCAAACGAGCGGAGGGCCGCCAGCTCGGCCTCCGACGGGCAGGCGCCGTCGGCGCAGCGGTAGAGGGCGACGACATAGCCGTGCTCGAGGTTATGGACCCAGCCGCCCGGGCCGGCGTCCGCATCGGGCCCGTAGAAGCCGGGCCGGAGCGGACCCGCGCCCGCGGCGTTGTAGTGGCCGCCCGACGTCGGCGGGCAGAAGCCGTAGCGGATCTTGGTGCCGACCCCGACGTGCTGGCTGCCGAGCGATTCGGTCGCGACGCCGTCGGTGCCTGAGGCGTCGGGCGGGGCAGTCAGCTGTTCGGCGCACGAGTAGTCGCGCGCGGTCGCGCTGCTGAAGAAGGCGAGGCCGACGAATCCGACAACGCCGACGACGGCGAGGCCGATGACGACCACGCGGAGCGGCGGCAGCCGGCGGCGCTCGGGCTCGGGCGCCCGGCGTCTCGGGCGGGCGGCGGCCGGCACCACCGGAGCCGGGCGCGAGGCGCGGCGGCGCTCAGCCATCGGAGACCTCCCGGACGATCGCCGCCGGTGTCGTCTCGGTCGGCTCCTTGACGATCGTCTGGCCGAGCGACCAGAGGGTCGTCGCGGTGAGCCCGACCATGAGCGCCGCGAGCGGGACCTGGCGGAGGCGGACGTCGGAGCGCGCCGGGGCGTCGCGGACGGCGACGACGTGGCCAGACCAGGCGCCCAGAACATGGCCGCCCACGACCGCGGCGAGCATGACCGTCCACAGGAGCGCGGGTGGGATCCAGTCGGTGCCGGGCTCGTAGAACGCCGTCCCGAACAGGTCCCAGCCGAGCTGGAGCGGGTCGGAGATCGCGACCACGATCCGCTGGCCGTCGCCGAGCAGGTACGTCAGGTAGTGGGCGACGAGGTAGCCGACCGCGATCGGCACGAGCCCCGCTCCCACCGCGGCGAGGCCGACGAGCCGGCCGACCGCGAGGGCGAGCCCGACGACGAGCCCGAGGAACGCGAGGAGCTCCAGCGTGGCGATTGGCAGCGACGGCAGGCCGAAGAGGTCGAACCAGACCTGCGTCTGGGACAGGCCGTCGTACAGGATCGAGGCCGCGCCGATCGCAACGAGGACGACGTGGGCCCGCGTCCAGCCGGGTGCCAGGAGCCCCGAAGCGAACGGCCGCCGCCCGATGGTCCGCTCCCCGGGCCCGCTTGGGGCGCCGAATGGCGCCAGTCGGTTGAGCGTCCCGAACCAGACCGAGAACGTCTCGCCCTGCGCGCGCCAGGTGTCGCGCCCGAAGTTGGCCATCGCGACGAGGGTCAACGCGGTGTAGCCGAGCAGGACCAGCCCGAGCCCGCCGCCGCGATAGACGAGCTCCAGCCAGACGACGAACGTCATGCCCGCGACGGCCGGCCAGGCGCCAAGCCCGGCGGGGTATGCGGCCTTCTCCCAGCTTGCGACGCCGAGGCGCCGGAGGGCCGCGGCGCCGAGGTCGAACAGGGTCGTGAACGGATCGAGCCACGTCCAGATCGGGCCGACGAGGGCCGACAGGAAGGCAAGCCCCACCCAGCCGTAGACCCACAGGAACAGCGACGAGACGTCGGCGTCCGACGAGCCGCCGACGATCGTCTGGGCGACGATCCAGGTCCAGCTGATAAGGCCGAGCGCCCGGAGGCCGAGGACGAGCGCCCGCGGGACATTGACCGTCCGGGCTGGCGGATCGGCGGGCGCTCGGACGTCGCGCAGGATGACGAACGCGAACGACAGCGCGACGGCCATCGCCGCGCCGGCGAGGTAGACCGCCAGTGGGAGCGGCGACTCGAGCCGCCCGACGAGGCCGTGGGCGAGCGCGGGCGTCGGGCCGGCCAGAAGCGCGACGAGCGCGATGAGGGCGACGGGGATTCGCCTCATGGCTGCAACCACGTCGCGTCCACGAGCCGGTAGGCGACGCGCTCGCCACCCTCCTCCCGGTACGCCACTGCGACCGCCTGGTTGAGGGCCATGTGCTCGCGCAGGTGGCCCGCCGGGAAGGCGCCGCCGTCGAGCTCGAGCGGTCCGACCCGGAAGGCGAGCTCCTGGCCCTCCTGGGTCCGGATGGTGAAGCTGTCGACTTGGGTCAGGCTCGTGCTCTTGACGTCGACCACGAAGCCCGCCACCGTCTGGGGGGCCGGGCCGCAGGCCGCGACCGCGACCACCAGGAGCAGGAGGAGCGAACGGATCGGGCTCACAGGGCATCGAGCGCGCCCCGAAGCTCGTCCTCGCCGAGCACCCCCTCGAACTTGGCGGCAACCGTCCCGTCGGCCGCCACGACGAACGTGTACGGCTCGGACTGGAGGCCCCAGGCATTCGTCCAGTCGGCTGGCTGGAGCTGGCCCTGGGCGTCGAGCTCGGGCTGGAGGCTGCCGTCGCTGAATGCCATCTTGTAGGGCTCGACGTTGATGAACGTGACCGCGGGATAGTCCGCGGCGACGCGCTTGACCGTGTCGAGCGTCGGCCCGCACAGCCGGGTCTGGCAGAAGGCCGGCGTGGCGAACGAGACGACGAAGGGCTTGCTCGCAGCGAGGGCGTCGGCGATCGAGGTCTCGTAGAAGCGCGGGTCGGGCGCCTGGTCGCTCGAGAGCTTGGTCAGATCGCCGCCGACGTCGGCCGCGGTCGGCGTGTCGACCGACGGCGCCTTGGCACCGAGGGCCGGCGTCGTGCCCGATTCGGCGACGTCGTAGTCGGCCCGGACGCTCTTCGTCGCCCCGTCCGGGAATGTCGCCTCGAACTTGGTGCCCCAGCGACCGGCGTCGGGGAAGGTGACGTCCGTCACGTACAGGCCCTGCTCGCCCTCGATCGCCCACAGGAACCGGGCATCTGTCTCGAACACGACCGTGTTCTCGGCCGTGTCGACGTCGTAGTAGAGGAGGTGGACCTTGACGTCGGGCGCCGCGACGACCTTGTTCGCCCGGTCGGTCAGCGAGAAGACGAACCGGTTGGGCCCCTTGAGGATCTCGGAGTTGATGAGGAGCGGGAGGATCTCGGGTCCGCCGGATCCGGCGGCCGAGGGACTTGCCCCGGCCGGTCCGCTCGCAGCTGGCGGCGACCCACCGCCCGACGAGCAGGCGGCGAGCAGGAGCGACGCGGAGACCAGGAGGGAGGCGAAGACGCGCATGGTCAGGACTCCTTTCGTGACAGGGCGCGGCGCTCACGGTCGGGGCGGGCGTCGACCCGCTTCGCCTCGGCCTCCTCGTGGCGCACCAGGGCGAGGAAGAGGACAGCACCCGGGATGAGGAGGGCGAGGTCGCCGGTCAGCCACATGAGCGAGCCGGCGACGCGCTGATCGGACAGGGCGTCGATGCCGAACGCGTCCGTCCGTCCGAGGTAGGCGGCATAGAGGGGAGCGGTCGCGCCGATGATCGTGACCGCGAGGAAGCTCATCGGCGGCATCTGGGCGAGCAGGGCGACGAGCTTGGCGCCCGGATGGAACCGCCATCGGAGCGGATCGGGGCTGAGCAGCGGCCACCAGAAGAGGCACGCCGCGCCGAGGAAGAGCAGGTGCTCTAGGGCATGCACGCCGTCGTCGAGCAGGGCAGCGTTGTAGAGCGTCGTGAAGTGCGAGCCCCACATCACCCCGGCAAAGGCGAGCCAGCCGACGACCGGGAACGTCAGGGCGCTCGCGACGCGGCTGTGCAGGATCGGCAGCAGGTAGTGGTTGCGCACATCCGGCGATGCCGCCCGAAGGGCGAGCGTCCCGATCCCGCTCAGGGCGAACAGCGGCGCCGCGACCGCCACGAGCAGCAGGTGCTGGACCATGTGGACGCTGAGCAAATCGTCGGACAGCGTGTCGACCGGCGAGAGCAGGGCCAGGCCCACGGTGGTCACACCGGCCACGTAAGCGAAGGTTCGGCGCGCGGGCCAGGGGTTCGCTCGATGCGCGGCATCGACCGACCGCGCCGCTGACAGGTAGGCGGCGACGGCGACCGCCAGTGCCAGGATCAGCGGCAGGTCGAGATGCCAGGCGAGTGCGATGCCCAGCGGATCGGTCGGTGGCGGCCCCTGGCCGGCGCCGTGGGCGAGCACAGTCGCCGGCGCCGTGAGGGCGAGCGCGAACGCGGCGAGGGCCGCCATGGCGGTCCTCACGTCGCTCGCCGCCGGATGAGCCAGACGGCGATCGCGCCGACAACGAGGCTCGCGGCCAGGATCGGAAGGAGGATGACGCCGTCGCCGGATGCCGCGGTGTCATCCGGGACCGGCGTCGCGCTCGGGAGCGGTGACGGGGAGGCAGTGGCCGGCGTGGGCGACGCTGACGGTGCCGAGGACGGCGTCGGTGACGGTGACGGCGTTGGTGACGGGCTTGGCGCGGCGACGACCGTGAAGGTGTAGGAGTCGCGGGCGAGCTCGCCGTCCTCGGCCGAGAACGACGTCGAGCGGACCTCGTACTCGCCGGGCACGAGTTCGGGCAGTGCCAGGCGGAATTCCCGGGGGCCATCGCCGAGCTCGCCGCCCCGGGCAACGGTCGAGCCCGACGCGTCGCGAACCTCGAGCGACGTCCGCGACGGGTCGAGGTCCTGGCTGAAGGTCGCGACGAGCTCCGTTGGGGAGCCTTCGACCTCGTCGCCGGGGCCGGGCGTGGCCGAGACGAGCTCGGCGTGTGCGAGGACCGGACTGGCGAGGAGCGACAGGAACGCTGCGGAGACGAACGCGCGGACGACAGGGCGCGACAAAGAACACCTCCAGAGGGGATCCCACCCCTCCGGCACGGCCGTAGGCGGGTGGGATCAGGCGGGCTGGATCAGCCGGAGCGGAGGTGCCCGGACGCCGTTGCGGCGTGCTTCCAGACGACCGGCGGGTCGGTCGCTGACCGGGGCCCGGCGGAGGGTCGCGGCAGGAGCCCGAAGCCGGCGCATGGCGGCCGCCCGGATCCTGGCGAGCAGGACCTCGCGCCGCCAGCCGACGAGCGCACCGACCGCCGCGACCACGAGACTGACCCCGAGCAGGACCGCCAGCGCGATCGCGTGCTCGCCGCCGAGGACACCGAGTCCCGGCAGCGCGGCGCCGGTGCTCGCCGTCTCGACGTTCTCCTGGATCAGGTAGGCGGCGACGGTCCCGACGGACACCCGGAGCCAGAGCGGCCGGAGGAGCTCGAAGAATCGCAAGAGCCCGCCGTCACCGAGGCGGATGGTCCCGGCGTGGACCGCGGCCGCAAGCCGCCGGAGCCGCCGCCACTGTGCCACCGCGACGACCCCGAGACAGCCGGTCACGACCAGCACGATCAGGACGAAGCTCGTCCAGTAGCGATCGTGCCCGCCCTCCTGCATCGCCCTGCCGTAGCCCTCGCCGAGGCCGTGGGCGAGCAGGTAGATCAGCTCGTGGCCGAGGGCCAGGGCCGCGAGGACCAGCGCGCCCGTGATCGTGAAGGCCCGGAGGCCGCGACCGCTCACCGCATCACTGTAGCGAGAACCGAGTGGAACGGCTCCGGGCCAGGCTCCGGGTTCCCGTTGGCGAGCAGTCTCCGCGACTGGGCGGGTCAGCGCAGGGCCGTCTCGATCCATTCGCGTGGCGGGATGCGAGCGAGCCCTTGCTCAGTCCAGTAGAGGCGACACCGAGGCGTGTAGTCCGCCGGGTCCTCGAAGCCCGGCTGGACATCGCGACCGTCGACCCGGATGGTGGGTGAGCCCGGGAAACGCAGCTGCTCGGCCACGCCAGGTTCTGTGGCGTCGATGTCGCGGATCACGGACTCCGGCGACAGTTCGGCGAGGACCTCGCGCCGGACAGCCCGCGCTGCCTCATGGTTGGGGCAGTCCGCGAACCAGAGAAGCTCGATGTCGTGTCTCGCTGCCACCCTCGGTGCCTCCAGACGACGCCCGCATCATCGACGGGTCTTCAGCTCTCTCGGTGGCCGTCGCACTGGCAGCCGCATCGACAGGCCGAGCAGCCACAGCATTGGCCGCATGGACAGTTGCACATCAAACATCCTCCTTTCTTGGCTCGAGGTGGATGAGGTCGCGTGGTCGCTCACCCGTCTGGAGTTCGCGCTCTAGGAGGGCCAGGCGTTCGTCGACATGACGAAGGTCGCGGATTCGGCGGCGGACCTTGGAGCGCTCGGCCGGGATCGCCGCTCGGAGCTCATCCGAGACCTCCCCGCACCGTCCGTCGGCGCACATCGTCGCAAGCTTGGCCGCGACGGGGAGAGGCAGATCGAGCTGGCGGAGCCCGACGAGCAGCCGGAGGCGCTCGGCGTCTTCCTCGTCGTACTCGCGGTAGTGGCCACCGTTTCTGGCCGGCGAGCGCAGGAGCCCGAGCCGCTCGTAGTAGCGCAGGGTCTCGGGCGCCAGACCGAGCTGCTGGGCCATCTCACCGATCCGCATGCGGCCACGGTAGACCCTGTAGCAGCTACGGAGTCAAGTGATCGCCCATATCAAGTGAAAGCGAGATATGAACGCCGGCGGTCACGAGAACTGTACGCGGGCGGACGCAAGAGCTAATGGCTGACGGCCACGAGATCTGCAGGCAACCGAGCAGTGACAGCACGGAGCGTCACGGTTCGGCTAGGTAGGCGCAACCAGCGGGGCCGACGGCAAGCTCAGGGAAGTGGCGTGGCCGGGGCTGAGGGTTGCGTCCACTCGACCTCGTCGAGCACGAGCGTCTGCTCGCAGAGCGCCCGGTTCGTTTCCGGACACGAGGCTGCCAGCGCGTCGTGGACGTGGACCCGGAGGACGACGGCGCCCTGGCGCCGGAAGGAGACCCTGATCGATCGACATGACGAGCATGCCTTCGGCGCGGTCAGGGCCGGCCATGAGCTGGATGCCCGTCCCCGGACCACAGGGCAGCAGGGCATGGACGGGGCGGTCGGGCGTTGGCGCAGGGCAGCGTCACAGCATCGGACCAGTCGCCCAGCCACCGATGAGGATGGTCCGTCGTTGTCAGCTGCCGCAACTCTGACCGCAATGTCGGCGCCGCGGAGGACCGCCTCGCCGTCAATCTCGCGGGATGCCATCGGCGTCCACCGGGAGGGTCGCCGTGCCAGCCCACACGACCGCCTCGACCACGATCGCCTCCTCGCAGCGCTGCCGGATCGCCGGCGCGCAGTCCGCTGCGCGACGGTCGTGGACATGGACCCGCAAGACGCCCGGTGCGCTGCCGGGCAGGTCCTGCAGCGCGGCATCGACGACGAGCCGAGGCCCGAACCCGCCACCTGTTCCGGGCGGGGCATCGCCCAGGTGGAACCCGTCGTCGCACGGTGCCAGTAGCGGGCCCCCTGGCGCACCTGGCTCCACGTAGCAGTCGGCATAGAACGCGTACACGTAGCCGCCGACGAGGAACGGTGTGGCGTCCTGGCTCTGGGCGACGTGGCTGGGGATCGCCTCGCCGCGCAGGACCGGCTGGCCGTCGATCTGGCGGGGGATGCCGTCGGGGTACGTGCCGCTCGTCGCGGCAGACGTGGCGGTGGCGCCCGGCGAGGCGGTGAGCGGCGCGGCGCTGCGGTTCGGGCCCGTGGCAGGTCCGATCACGCCGACGGCGAGCACGGCGGCCACGACCATCGCAGCAGCACCGAGTGGCGCCGCCAGGGCCCTGAGCGGCCGCAGGACGGGGCGCTGGCGTGCCGGCAGGGCCGCCAGCACCCGGTCCCCGAAGTCCGGCGAGGGTCCGCGTGTCGGGTCCTGCAGGGCGTGGCGGAGCTGGTCCTCGAGGTCCATCAATCTGGCTCGAGTCGCGCTCGGAGGCGCGCGATCGCTCGATGGAGGCGCGACTTCGCCGTGCCCAGTGGGATGCCGAGCGCCGCGGCCACGTCCGGCACCTCGAGGTCGGCCCCGAAACGGAGCGCGATCACGGCGCGGTCGTCCGCGGACAGGCCGGCAAGCGCCTGAAGCAGCTCGTCCCGGAAGGCGACCGGCCCAAAGGCGTCTGGGCCGTGCGGCTCGAAGGCGCCACCATCCGCCGGGTCGAGCCTGATCTCCGCTCGTCGACGGCGCCGTCTCGCTCGGTCGAGCGCGGACCGGACGACGAGCCGCCGGAACCAGGCCGGCCAGCGGCTTGGATCCCGCAGGCTCGGCAAGTCGCGCCAGGCACGGATGAAGGCGTCCTGTGCCGCGTCCTCGGCGTCGGCGTGCGAGCCGAGGATCGCGAAGGCGAGTCGATAGGCGGTCGTCGCTTCCATCTCCACAAGCGCTGCGAAGGCCCGCCGGTCACCGCGACCGGCCGCGGTAACGATTCCGTCCGGCAGAGGCATTCATCGAGTATGGCGACGGCCGGGGGTCGATTCGTTCCATCGATCGGGGCTTCGGGCTCAGTGGCGATGATCACTCCTCCGGCCGGCTGCAGCGCCTGCCGCCCGTGCCAGCGGACATGGGAATCTGGACGGAGGCGGTCACGAACCCGGACGCTGGCGGCCACGAGATCTGAACGCTCGCGGCCACGAAATCTGGACGGGCTCGTCGCGCGGCGCTGAGGGCGCCGTGAGCTGAGGCGCCCCTCCCCGGTTCACTGAGGGTGTTGTGGAACCCCAGGAATCAGGGAGGGACGAGGGTGAAGTCTGCCGGAGAAGCCGTGGAGATCCTCGAGGCGTTCGACCTGACGGGCAGCCTGCGCGACGCCGCGCGCCTGGCCGGCTGCTCGCCGATGACGGTCTCCCGCTATGTCCGCCTGCGCGAGGCCGGCCGACTGCCGACCGGTCCATCCGCGCGGCGCGATCAACTCGTCGATCCGCACCTGGCCAAGGTCGAGGAATGGGTCGAACGATCCCACGGCCGGGTCCGGGCCGACGTCGTCCACGACAAGCTCCGAGCGCTCGGCTTCGAAGGGTCCGAGCGAACGACCCGCCGAGCGGTTGCCCGAGCGAAGAAGGCGTACGCGGCTGGCCACCGGCGCGTCTTCCGGCCGTGGATCCCGGAGCCCGGCATGTGGCTCCAGTTCGATTGGGGCAAGGGCCCGAGGATCGCTGCGCGGGAGACGCTTCTGTGGTGCGCCTGGCTGGCCTGGTCGAGGTTCCGCGTCGTGATCCCGACCCACGACCGGACGATGCCGACGGTCATCGCCTGCCTCGACGAGACCCTTCGCCGGTTTGGCGGTTCACCGACGTACGCGCTGACCGACAACGAGCGGACGGTGACAATCGACCGCGTCGCCGGGATCGCCGTCAAGCACCCGGTCCTCGTCGCCACCGGCCGCCATTACGGACTCCAGGTCCACGCCTGCGTGCCCGCCGACCCGGCCTCGAAGGGCGGCTCGGAGAGCACGGTCAAGATCGCCAAGGCCGATCTCGTCCCGACCGACGCGAACCTCCTGCCGGCGTACGAGACGTTCGCCGAGCTTCGCGCCGCCTGCGATGCCTTCTGCGAGGAGGTCAACCAACGCGAGCATCGCGAGACCCGCCAGCCGCCGGTCGAGCTCCTGGCCGAGGAGCGTCGGCGCCTCCACCCGCTGCCTGACGAGCCGTACACGGTCGCCTTCGGCATGACCCGGGTCGTCGACGACGAGGCCACGATCCGCTTCGGCTCGGCCCGCTATTCCGTTCCCTACGAGCTCATCACCGAGCGTGTCTGGGTCCGGGTCGCCGGCGACGAGCTCGTCGTCACCCACGTCAGCCCCACCGGCGCCAGGGAGGCCGCCCGCCATCCCCTGACGACACCTGGCAAGCCACGGATCGATCCGGCCCATTATCCCGAGCGGACGAGCGACCCGCTCCATCCGCGCCCGAGGCCCGCCAGCTCCGAGGAGGCCGCATTCCTCGAGCTCGGCGACGGTGCCGAGCGCTGGCTCATCCTCGCCGCGGCGTCTGGGGCGGAGCGGATCCGGACGAAGATCCGGCGGGCAACCGAGCTCGCCGCGCTCGTCGGCACGTCCTCAGTCGACCGTGCCCTCGGACTGGCGGCCGAGGCCGGTCGCTTCGCCGACGGCGACCTCGAGTCGATGATCGACCATCTGCGACTGATGGGCGACCGGGCATACGAGCTGTTCGACGGAGATGCCGACGACACGCTCCAGCCTGGGACGTCTGCCTGGGAGCTCGTCGGCCGGTGAGCACCGGATCCGCGCACGACCCGTACGAGACCCGAAGTCGCCTCCAGGGCGCCGAGGCGAGCGACGAGTTCGCCCGCTGGCGCGAGCTGCCGCCGCGGCTTCACCCGGTCGAGCCGGCGCCGCTGCCACCCGACGTCTGGCGACTGCTCCACCGGCTGCGGCTGCGCTACATCCGAGAAGCCGGCCCGGCCGTCCTCGCCAGGGCTCGGGATGAGGGCTGGGACTTCACCGACGTCCTCAAGGTCCTCCTGGCCGAGGAGGCCGCCGGTCGCGACCGCTCGACCCGTGAGATGCACCGCAAGGCCGCCCGCCTGCCGTCGGGCAAGACGTTCGACGCCTGGGACCCGAAGGCCTCGGCGATCCCGGGCGACGCCCAGTGGGCGCTGCGGTCGCTCGACTGGATCGGCCGGGCCGAGAACCTCGTCCTGGTTGGACCATCGGGGACCGGCAAGAGTCATTTCGCCGAAGCGATCGCCCACGCCGCGATCGATCGCGACCTGCGGGTCAGCTGGTTCACCCTCGAGAGCCTCACGGCCACGATCGCCCGCTCCCGGATCGATGCCTCGACCGGCAAGGTCGTCGAGCGGATCGTCCGCTCGGAGCTTGTGGTCGTCGACGACATCGGGCTGCTGCCCGCCGGCGCCGACGAGGCCGAGGCGCTGTATCGGCTCGTCGACGCGGCGTACGAGAAGCGCTCGCTGATCCTCACCTCGAACCTCCACCCGGCGCGGTTCGACACGATCTTCCCGAAGGGCCTGGCGACGGCCGCGGTCGATCGGCTGCTCCACCACGCCCACGTCATCGTCACCGAAGGCACCTCCCATCGGCTGACCGAGGCGATCGACGGTCGCGGCGTCGCGCCGCTCCACGCGCAGGACGCCTGACCTGTCTGGGGGCTGCCGGGAGCGCGCCACACTAACCGGTCGACGGCGGTTTGCTCGACCTACCGGATGACGACGCCCTCGTCGCACCCGTCTCGGACAAAGCCAAACTCCTGATCCTCGACGAAGCCGCGGCAGATCGTCCGGGCCCAGACGCGGGCACCGAAGGCGTCCTGCGTCTTGTCGACGAGGATCTCGAGACCGCCGCCGGGCAGGGCCCGGGTGATGGTCGCAATCGGATCGCCCTCGATGGTCGAGCGGATGCTGGCGAACTCTGCTTCCGTGCCGTCCCGAAGAGCGGCGACGAAGCAATCACGGACATCGGTATCGATCGATCCGAACGGACCGCCCTGCTCGACGCCGCAAAACGGGAGCACGGAGCGTGTGACGACCGCCATGGGCGTCGCAGGTCCAGCCCAGGGCGGAAGCCAGGCGACCGCTTCCGGCGAGGACGGAGCCGGCGTGACGGACGGCGGCGAGGCCGACGCAGGGGCAGTTTGGCCAGCGGAGGGCGCGGCCGTGGGCATCGGCGCCGGGGAGCATGCAGCGGCGAGGCCAAGGAGCACGGTCACAACGATGACGCGCATCAGAACGCTGACGAGCAGGCGGGGGCCCATGTTCCGGGCGGACGGACGGAGCCCATTGTCGATCTCCTCCACCGGGCAGATCTGCTGGCCGCGCATGGGCAGTTTCGGTGGCCGCAGGCGGGCAGTCTACGTGTCCCTTGACACAGGGGTGGTCCGTCCAGATCTCGTGGCCGTCCAGTTTCTGGTGTCCCTTGACAGCCCGCGCGCGGCAGGTCGTGGCAGCCCCGGCGCCGTGCCCCCGACAGGTGGACGGGCCGAATCGACTACACAACATCATACACTGAAAAGTACTTCCCAGACACCGTAGGGAGCGCTAGGGTCTGAGTAGGCGGCCAGGGCCAGAGACGAGCGTCGTACCTCGCACGGTCCGGCCGCCGCCATCGCCCAGATCGGGTGCGTGGAGGAGCCCTCCGGCACGGGCTCCCGCGGCAAGCTCCGCGACCAGGCCAGCGCCGGCGCCGGGATCCAGAGCGGTCCGCGGCGACAGCCGCACCTTTCCAACCACATAGACGCTGCCATATCGCGCTTTCTCGATGCGCGATCGATGGCGAGGCGCGCCAGTCGCTCACCCGAATGGGTGGAGCTCCGGCCGGGCCGAGACGACCGTTCCCGAGGACACCTCCTCGAACGATCCGAACGCCGGTTGGCGCTCCGCTCCTCGTGGGCGGTGGCGTGACCGGCTCGATCTTTCGGGCTCCTCGTCGACGGCCAGTCTCGTCCGATATGGGCTTCGCTCATTCGGGTGGCGGACCACGTCCGCGCCGGAATGGAGGTGATGTCCACCGAGGACGACCACTGACCGGCGGCGTGCGCGCCCGCCGGTGCTCAACAGCAGTTGCGCGTCGGACCCGGGCCGATCCTCACCGATCGATTCAGAGGCAGCGTGCCGCGACTGCCTCGCCTGCCTGGTTCCGCCCGAGTGCGCGGCACCCGAACACGGAGGCACCAAGCCATGCAGGCAATGGAAGCAACGACACCAGCGACGAAGGTCATCTACGGCGTGAACGAGCTCGATCTCGATCTCGCCGGGAAGTCCATCCGTGGGATCTGGAAGGTCCTCGAGCAGGTCCTGAATATCCCCCGCGACGCCGCGGTGTCGGTCAACGGCGACCGGGTCCAGGACGACTACGTCGTCCGCCCGGGAGACGAGATCGAGTTCCAGAAGCAGGCCGGCGTGAAGGGTCTGGGGGCCTAGACGCCAGCCACCGCGGATGTCCCGGAGCCGGCACGCCACGCGCGCCGGCTTCGGGCTCCCGCAGCAGAGAGGAGCTCGAACGCCATGCAATCGCGCACGTTCCTGCGCATCGAGGGCGACCTCGTGAGCCTGATCAGCGAGGTCATTGACCGGGAGGTGACCCTCCCGGACCTCCTGGCCGAACTCACCACAGCTCAGGTCGCCACCACCCCTCGGCTGCCGACCGGCTGCCGCTTCTGGATCCGCTCGGGGACGACCGATCGATCGGTCTTCGTCGTCGAGCAGCCCCCGTCGCGGCGGATGATCGAGTACCACGCCAGCCGGCGTCGCGACAGCGAGCCGACCACCTATCGGCTCGCCGTGCCATACGTCGTCTTCGTCGTCTCGACGATCGGCGAACAGATCGAGGGGCTGTCCACGTATTTCCGGACGCAGCCGATCGCGTCGCTCGACGCGACGCTCCTCTCGTCCACCCTGCCGAACACGAACGACGATGGGATCGTCTGTCTCGGATCGGTCCGGGTGAGCGGGGCGAGCGTCGGCGAGCGGGTCGACGCGCTCATCGGCGCGTTCTGGGCGAGCCGCTTCAACCAGGACCTCCGTCGGCACCCGCTGCCGTTCAGCGGCGGCTTTCGGTCCTGGGCATCCCGCTCCCGACGAGATCCGCTCGCCGCCCTGTCCATGCAGTACGACCCCTACTGGCGGACCCTCCGCCAGGTCGTGACGCAGATGGCCGGGCTGGCGATCACCGATCTGCCGGCCGGGATCCCGCTCCCAGAAGAGCCGACGGACGCCGACGTTCTGACCCCGGACCCCGACGTCGGAGGTGAGACCGATGCCATCGCTTCGTGACCACCTCCTCCGGACTGCGGAGGTCCGCTACCGGAGCCTCAGCGCCTGGATGGCTCCCGCTCTCGGCGAGCGGGCGACACCGCTGCCCGATCGATTCTTCGAGGAGGCCGCACTGACGGTGCTCGCCCACGTGTTCCGGGAGTCGGGTCCCATCAGGGAGCAGCTCGTCTACGAGCGACGCCGCTTCGAGCGACTCGTGCAGCTCATCCACCGCCTGCCCGACCGGGGAGGAGGTGGCTGATGTTCCCGATCCTCGAAGCCGGTCCATCGCTCGAGACTGCGTCCCTGCCAGCCTTCGTCGTCGCTCGCGACGGGCTCTACCTGCGGAAGCGAAGCCTCCTCGGTTTGAGCCAGACGAAGGTCGGTCGGATCGCCCACCTGCCGGAAGGCAAGGAGTTCGTCGACTACGCGCTGCCGAAGGTCCCACAGGATCTGATGGCTCGTGCGGTCGGCTTCTTCCGTGCCGTCTACCGGCTCCAGCGCACCGAGGCGCTCGTCCTCCTGGTCTGGCGCGACGCAGGTTTCGACCTCGTTGTCCCGGCGCAGAAGGTGTCGAGTGTCTCAGTCACGTTCGACCTGGCAGACGGCGATCTGCCGGCCGGATCGCGGCTCGTCGGCTCGATGCACAGCCATGGCGCCTTTGGCGCCTACGCCAGCTCGATCGACGAGGACGACGAGGCGGAGCTCGATGGGCTCCACATCGTCGTCGGCGACTTCGATCGACGACGACTCGGCTATGCAGCCGCGATCGTCGTCGACGGCATCCGGTTTCAGCTGAAGACCGGCCAGCTCATCGAGCGGCCTCGGCGCCTTGCCGAGCCACCCGACGACTGGCTCCTGAAGGTGAAGCTGGCGCCGTCGCCCCGACGGCCGAAGGGCAAACCGTCGATGGCCGAGTACCTCGCCCGGGGCTTCAAGCCCTCGGACGAGATTTCGAAGCCAAGTCGGCGGGAGCTCGACGATGCGATCGCCAAGGCGAGCAAGCTCGCCGAGGCCCTCGGCTATCGCCTCTCGCACTGGCTCGTGCCGGTCTCCGGCTCGAGCGAGAAAGGAGGCACCGCCGATGGTTGACCGGATCGTGCTCGTCGGCTGCGGCGGGATCGGGAGCCAGCTCCTCCCGCCGCTCGTCCGCTATCTGTCGAACCGGCCCGAACCGCGCTCGCTCCTCGTCCTCGTCGACGGCGACGTCTTCGAGCCCGGGAACCGATCGCGACAGGCCTGCTCGAACAGCGACCTAGGCTCGAACAAGGCCGAGGCTTTGGCCCGGGTCGCCCGAGTCGATGGGCTCGCCGTCCAGGCGATCCCCGAGTTCCTCGATGAGACCAACGTCCGGTCGATCGTCCGCGAGGGAGACGTCGTCCTCCTCGCGGTCGACAACCACCGGGCGCGGGCCCTCGTCGATCGACATCTCGGATCGCTCACGGACGCGACGCTCATCAGCGGCGGCAACGACGAGACGGACGGCAACGTCCAGCTCGTCCGCCGTCGCGACGGCTGGTCCGTGGACGGCCATCTGACCGAGATCCACCCGGAGATCGGGATGGCCACTGAAGAGGAACCGCGCGGCGAAGGCTGCCAGGTGATGGCCGCCGAGCGCCCGCAGCTCCTCGTGACGAACCTGATGGTCGCCAGCGCGATGCTCAGCTGCCTCTGGCAGATCAGTGAGCGCGGCAGCGTCCCCTACAGCGAGGTCTACCTCGACGCGATCCAGAACGCGGCCCGCAGCCGCTCCTGGTTCCGCGTCCCGGCTGGCGCGCAGTAGGGAGTGTGGATTCCAGGTGCACAACCCGGCCGAGACGGCGCCCACCGGCGTCCCTCGGCCGGACAACTCACGAATACAGCCTCAAAGGATCGACCAGTGGCCAATCCGACGCCCAACAGCCCGCCTCTCGCGAACCCGTTCCGCCCAGGAAACGGGGTTGCGCCGCCGTATCTCGCTGGGCGCGATGGCCTCCTCGATTCGTTCGAATCATTCCTCGCGGAAGCACCCCTCCACGCGAACTGGACGCTCACTGGCCTGCGCGGCACCGGGAAGACGGTCCTGCTCTCCGAATTCGCGGCCCGCGCCGAGCGAGCTGGCTGGCCCACCCTCCAGCGCGAGCTCGGTGATCGCCATCGCGACGACACCTGGCTCGCCGAGGCGATCGATGAAGACTGTGACGCCCTGGCGCGACGGGTTTCCCCGTTCGCCGGCGTGAGCCAGGCGATCGAAGGAGGCGTCCGGCAGCTTCGCCCGCGACGGATCACGGTCGGAGAGGTCGGCTATGAGCCAGCCTTCGAAGGTCGGCCGTCGGGTCCCGCCGATCGAATGCGTGCATCCGTGGCAGCCTTGGACCGAGCCATCGCCGATTCCGACCGGCCGGGCGCACTTCTGCTCTACGACGAGGGCCACATCCTCGCCGACGATCGGCCGCGCGAGCGGTTCCCGCTGTCGGGCCTCCTCGCCGCCGTGGCTTCAGCTCAGCGAGAGTCGCCCCGCGTCCGCGTCATCCTGTCCGGTCTGCCGACCCTGAGCCTCAACCTCAAGCGGGCCCGCACCTACGCGGAGCGCATGTTCCGCCACGTCGTTGTCGGGAACCTCGAGCGGGGCGACGCGTGGGACGCCCTCGGCATCCCGCTGGCTGGCAGCGGCCGGTCTTTCGCGCTCTCGTTGATCGGGGACATCGTCGAGACGACGGGCGGCTACCCGTATTTCCTGCAGTTCGTTGGCGCTTATCTATGCCGGAGTATCACGACCCCTGACGTCACGGCGGCGGACTATCAGGCGGTCGAGCCGGCACTCCTGCATGAGCTCGACCTCGCCTTCTTCGAGGACCGGTTCGAGGGCGCGAGCCCGACCGAGCAGCGTGTTCTCGAGGCGATGGCTCGCGAGCCGGGTCAGATCCGGCTGACGCGCTTGCGGCCACACGTCGGCGACGTCGCGAGCCTCGACCTGGTAGTCCGCCGGCTCGTCGAGCGTGGCCTCATCCACCGGGCCACACGTGGCACCTACGACTTCTCCCTGCCGATGTTCCGTGCCTACGTCCGGCGGCGCCAGGGGAATCTTTCGAATGTTTCAGGATCCGAAAGATTGGCGGCCGGCCCCGGTCCAGCCGGGAAGGCTGCGGCGAGCCGATGAGGAAGGAGCGTGACCCTCGCGAGCGGGCGCTCCGGGCGCGGGTCGCCGCCTTCAGCCTGCACGCTCGGTACGACCCTCGGCAGACGACGGCGAAAGCACGGGCGACCTTCGCGAGTTCGTTCGAGCGGCTGGTCGATCCCGACAGGAAGCTGCCCCTTGCCGAACGACTCCGCCGTGCCGAGGCGGCCCGCCGAGCTCACTACGCTCGACTTGCCCGCCTCAGCCACCTGACCCGCCAATCACGTCGCCGTGCCGAGGCTGATACGGACTGAAGGCGACCGGTCTCTTAGAGCTGATGATTCTGTCGGTTCTGAGCGTGGAAGAGCCGATAAGTATCGCCCCAGGGCAAGCAAGGCAGCAATGCCGACAGAGGGGAGAGGCCGCTGAACCAAGCGTGCAGCGCAATGAATGGCACCCAGATTCAGGTCATCTAGGTCAGCTCGGGGAGAATCGGGTCGCAGCGTCCGTCTATCGCCAGGAGGCTCCCGACGCGAATAGCTGATAAGTGTGCCCGTTTGTATCGGCCCGCCACGCTTGTAGCACTGCGCAGAGGGCTAGAGACTTACGAAACAGCTGCTCTACCACTGAGCTATGTCGGCGCGCCCGTAATCATAGGCGAAGCCTCCAAGAGACCGCGTGCGATGCTGCGCGAGACACGACGGTCTCGAGATCGTCGACCTCGAGGGACGGTCCATGACGATGGAGCAGGACGCTGGTCGGAGCATCGGGGCCCGCCTGGTCGCCGACACCGCCTGTGAACTCGGTGAAGCGGTCATGTGGCATCCGGACCTGGCCAGGGTCCTGTGGGTGGACATCGACCTCGCCCGGTTCCACTGGTTCGACCCACTGACCGATCGCGTCGGGTCCTGCTCCCTGGATGCCCGACCGGGAGCGTTCGTGATCCGACGCGATGGTGGGCTCGTCGTCGCCGATGAGCGAGGCTTCGCCTTCGTCGACGGGCCGAGTCTGACATCGGTCATCTCCGGTCGGACTGATCGACTGGCCATCGAACGGCGGATCCCCGTGGACCTGGGCCCGGGGCACCGCTGCAACGATGGAGCGGCGGATCCTGCCGGGTCCTTCTGGGTCGGCACCATGGCGGACGACGAGCGCCCCGGCGAGGGCATCATGCTCCGCCTCTCGCCCGACGGCACCCTCACCGAGGTCTTCGATGACCTGGCCTGCTCGAACGGGATCGACTGGAGCCCCGACGGCCGGACCATGTACTACATCGATTCGGCGACCTTCCGCGTTGATACGTTCCCGTTCGACCCTGAGACGAGTCGGATCGGGGAGCGAGCCCCGTTGATCGCATTCGACCCCAGCGTGAGCGACCCGGACGGTCTGACGGTCGACGAAGAAGGCGGCATCTGGGTGGGACTCTGGCGGGCGTCGATCGTGGCGCACTATCGGCCCGACGGCACGCTGGACCGGACCGTCACCGTCGATGCGACGCAGGTCACGAAGCCGACGTTCGGCGATGACGACCTGGCGTCGCTATACATCGTGTGCGCCTCGCGTGGCCTGTCTGACAAGGATCTCGCGGAGCAGCCCCTTGCCGGCGGCCTGTTCATGGCCCGGCCGGGGATCCGGGGCCGGGTCCCGCATCGGTTCGCCGGCTGACCAAGGCCGTGGCTCCGGGCACGCGCCTGCTTGACGGGACCGATATACAACCGTATGGTTGTATCCATGCTCGACACCATGGACATGGATCGCGTCTTCGCTGCGTTGGCAGATGCCACGCGGCGCGACATCGTCCGTCGGGCCATCGATGGCGACGAGGGCATCGTGGAGCTCGCGGGTCACTACCCGATGAGCTTCGCGGCGGTCCAGAAGCACGTCGCCGTCCTGGAGCGAGCCGGGCTCATCACCAAGCACCGGAGCGGGCGGCGCAAGGTCGTTCGCGCCGACCTCGACGGGCTTCGCGTGGCGCGCCGCCTGCTCGATCGCTACGAGGACCTGTGGCGTGGGCGGATCGACCGGATGGCCGACCTGATCGCCGAGACGAAGGAGACCGACGCATGACCGTGACCGCCGTCCACAAGGACTCGGCGACCCTGACGATGACCCTGACGGCCGAGTTCGATGCGTCGCCGGCACGCGTCTGGGAGCTGTGGGCCGACCCGCGCCAGCTCGAGCGTTGGTGGGGTCCGCCGACATGGCCGGCCACGTTCACGCAGCACGAGCTGGCCCCGGGAAGCCACGTGGCCTATCACATGACCGGTCCCACCGGGGACGAGGCCCATGGATCGTGGGACATCGTCGAGGTCGAACCGCCGCACCGACTGGTCTTCGTCAACGGCATCACCCACGAAGACGGGACGCCGGATCAGCACTTCCCGCGCAACGAGGGACGCGTCACGATCGAGGCGATCGACCGCGGCCGGACGCGGATGTCGATCGAGAGCACGTTCCCGAGTGCGGAGGCCATGGAGCAGGTCCTGGCCATGGGCATGGAGATCGGGCTCACGCTCGCGGTCGGGCAGATCGACGGGATCCTGGCGGAGGACCCCATCGCGACCGGAGGCACCCGATGACGACGCTGACCGAGACGACCACCGGCACCTTCGAGGCGCCCGGGGCGGTCCTGACCTACGACGTCCGACCCGGTACCGGCGGCGCCGGTGTCCCGGCCATGCTGCTCATCGGGTCGCCGATGGGCGCCGGCGGGTTCGGGACCCTCGCCAGCCACTTCACGGACCGGACCGTGGTGACGTACGACCCGCGCGGTGTCGAGCGGAGCGTGAAGGCCGATCCGGCGACCGCATCCACCCCGGAGCAACACGCCGACGACCTGCACCGCCTCATCGCCGAAGTCGGCCTCGGGCCGGTCGATCTGTTCGCCAGCAGCGGCGGGGCGGTGAACGCGCTCGCCCTGGTGGCTGCGCACCCCGAGCAGGTGCGGACGCTCGTCGCCCACGAGCCGCCCCTCGCCTCGATCCTGCCCGATCGGGACGCGGCCATGGCCGTCACCCAGGCGATCCACGACACGTACGAGCGCAGCGGCCATGGGCCGGCGATGGCCCAGTTCATCCTCGCGGTGAGCCACCAGGGCGAGATGACCATGGCGTTCGCGAGCCAGCCCGCGCCGGACCCGGCCATGTTCGGATTGCCGACCGAGGACGACGGCACGCGGACGGACGCGCTGCTCGGGCAGAACATCGTCACCTGCACGCACTACGAACCCGACTTCGATGCCCTCCGGGCCGCATCGACGCGGATCGTCGTCGGCATCGGAGTCGAGTCGGACGGACAGCTGGCGGCCAGGGCCGCGGGCGTCGTGGCCGAGCGCCTCGGGACGACGCCGGTCGTGTTCCCCAGCGGCCACGGCGGCTTCCTCGGTGACGAGTACGGCCAGCCGGGCGACCCGGTCGGCTTCGCAGCCACGTTGCGCCAGGTCCTCCAGACCGAGGCCTGAGCCCCGTAGGTCGGGCGAACCGTCGCCGCTTGACTCGCTTGCTGGATACTGCTACCTTGCGTTAACAAGGTAGTAGGGAGAACGATGGATCCAGCCAAGCTGGCGCCGCTTCGCAAGGGCCTCCTGGAGTTCCTGATCCTCGACATCGTCTCGACGGGCGATGTCTACGTGGCGGATATCCTGGAGCGACTGGGCAAGACCGACTTCGCGACCCGCGAAGGCACGCTCTACCCCCTCCTCAGCCGGATGCGGAGCGAGGGCCTGCTCGACTACGACTGGCGTGAGTCGACGGCTGGTCCGCCGCGCAAGTACTACCGACTGACCGCATCGGGTCGGGACCACCTCGGCGAGTTTCGCGCGTACTGGGCGTCCCTGACCGAGCTCATCGACGACCTGGGGAGATAGATCACGTGGACAAGACGATCCTCGTCGGACTGGGCGGACGGCCCGACCGGTTCCGACTCGACCCGGACGCCTACGATCGCCTCGAGCGCTACCTCGATCGATCCAGTGCGCGCCTGCAGGATGACCCGGAGCGCGCGGAGGTCATGGACGACCTCGAGCGCTCGCTCGGCGACAAGCTCGCGGCCATCGTCGCCGACACCGATCGGGTGATCACCTCGGCCGATGTCGACGGTGTGCTCGAGGAGATCGGGGCGGTCGACACCGGCCGCGATCCCGGTCCGGACACGACCGGTCACCCTCCGAAGAAGCGCCGACTGCGGCGCATCCGCGAGGGCCAGGAGTTCGCTGGCGTCTGCACCGGCCTGGCGGCCTACGCGGAGATCGACGTCGCGTGGGTGCGTACGGGGTTCATCCTCGGATCCATCTTCACCGGCGGCATCCTCGCGGTCGTGTATGTCGCCCTGATCTTCATCCTGCCCGTGTCGCCGACCCGGGAGGGATAGCGACAGGCGGACCCGGTTGGGATCCGGATCCGCCTGGGTGACGTGCGTTGCGCGTGGCGCCCGGCTAGACCGTCATCGGGGCCGGCGCCTGGCCGGTCATCGGCTGGGCCTGCCGACTCCCGCCGCGGAACGACCGCCAGGCGGCCAGGATGACCGCCCCGAAGCCGAACAGGCTGGCGATCGCTGTCACCAGTGGCAGGATCGACAGGACCTGGAGCAGGACGATGCCGATGACGGACGCGAGGTACGGCCGCTCGCGGGTCACGTTCGGAGTCAGGCGGCCAAGGACCCAGTCGCCGATCCAGATGCCGGCGATGAGATAGCCGAGGAACGCCAGCAGCGGCCACAGGCCGAACAGGATCCCGAACCCCAGCGGGGCGCCGACGATCGTCATCATCGCCAGGATCGCGACCACCGGTGGCACGATCAGGCCCAGCAGCCCGGCGACCAGCGTCGGACCCGGCTCACGCGAGATCAGCCGCTCCGTCTCGCGGACCTGGCGCGACGCCACGCCGGCAAGGGCCAGCCCAGCGACGATCGCGGCCAGGGCGAACCCGATGGCGAACAACAGGATCGCCGGCGCGAGCACCAGCCCCAGCGTGACCATGTCTGGCGCGAGATCGCGGACCTCGCCCTGGACGGAGGCGCCGGCGGCCTGTTCCACGGTCGAGTCCAGCGTGCGGACGTCGCCGGTGACGACGGTCGACGCGTCCAGGGACACGCTGCTGCCGAAGGCGACGACGGTCTCGGCCGTGGCACCGGTCAGGATCGCCTCGCCGTTGATGGCGACGACGTTCTCGACGGTCCCGGCGATCGTGGCCGTCCCGTTGACGACCAGCACGGTCCCGACCTCCTGGCCGGCGGGAACATCGAGGTCGCCGTTGACCGCGATCATGACCCGGTCACCGGGTGGAGTCGGGTCCGCGGCGAGGGCGACCGGGACGAGGATGAGCAGGGACAGGAGCATCGCGATGGCGATGCCGACGAACCGTTTCATGACATGACCTCCTGACGGCGACCGGCCCGCGCCGGCCCCATCGTCATGCTCCGTCCGGGTGGTGAGGTCGGGCAAGTGCCGGCGGACCCGTCCGCCCGGTCCCAACGTCATCCGACAGCGGCGACCGACGACGGTGTGTCGCCGCTCGCAGGACGGTCAGTGCCCGGTCGGGCGCCTCCGTGTCCGCCGGTAGCCGAGCGCGAACCCGACGATGGCCACGACGACCAGCAGCACCAGCGTCCCGAGCGTCCCAGGGACTGCGGACACGTCCGTGGTCGTCGCGGCCGTATCCGTCCCGGGCGGTCCGGGGCGGTCCGTCTGGGCGGGGTCGGCCGATCCGTCCGGCGTGGCGGAAGGTCGGTCCGTCTCCTCGGGGTCGACGCCTCCGGACGGGTCCGGCGTCGGGGACGGCTCCGGCGTCGGGGACGGCTCCGGCGTTGCGGACGGTGCGGGCGTCGCGGTGGGCGTCGGCGTCGGCGCGGGCGTCGCGGTGGGTGTCGCCGTCGCCGTTGGTCCGGCGGTGGGATCCGGCGTCGGCACGGACGTCGGCGTCGGTTCCTCGGTCGGCGCGGCAGTCGGGGCGGGCGTCGGCGTCGGCGTTGCGGTCGGTGTCGGGCTCAAGGTCGGCGCAGCCGTCGGTGTCGGTGTCGCCGTCGGCTTCGCGGACGGCGTGGCGGTCGGTTTCGGGCAGGCGACCTTGAAGACCTTCTGCTTCGAGCCACCGGAGGCGCCCGCCTGATCCCAGTAGAGCTTGTACTGCCCATCCGGCAGCGAGAACGTTTCGGGATAGGGCGGGACGCGAACGTCGCTGGCCGAGCCGGAGTCCCAGTCGCCCTCGAGGACGACGGCGTTACCCGGTTGGGTCTCGATCCGCCACGTCCCGGACGTGTCCTTCCCGAGGAAGAAGTGGATGTGGAACGTGCAGACCTTCGGGTCATTGGCGTTCCCATCGGACTCGGAGTTGCCGTCGTGGATCTTGACCGTGCCGGCCGCTCGCGGCTCCGGCTCGGCCGCGAGCGGGGCCGCGGTCGGAGCGCAGGCGGCGACCAGCCACAGGGCCAGCAGGACGGTGAGTGGGGCGATCGTCAGACGGGGCGCGGGGACACGGTCTCGACCTCGATTGGGGCCGGACAACCATCCCCGAGCCCACAGGCCGGGTCAACGGGACTCAGGGGCCACCGGACCGGCGCCATCGGTCCTGGGCCGACACCTCGATCAGCGCGCGACGCCGAGCCTGTAGGCGATCGCGGCGGCCTCGACCCGGTTCGCCACGCCCAGCTTGCCGAGGATGTTCGAGACGTGGACGCCGGCCGTGCTCTCGCTGATGAACAGGGTCTCGGCGATCTGGCGGTTCGTCCGGCCCTCGGCCAGCAGTTCGAGGACCTCCGCCTCGCGCGGCGTCAGCCCGAACCGGTCGATCTCCGTGGTGGGTGGCGGTTCCGCCGCTCCAGGCTCCAGGGTCTCGAGCGAGATCCGGGCTCGACGGGCGAGCGCCTCGATCGCCTCGCGCAACGGGCGGGCACCCAGCCGATCCGCCTCCGCATGCGCCACCCGAAGGGCGGCCGCCGCCGCGGTCCGGCCGCCCGACGCCAGGAGCGCCTCACCTTCTCGCCAGCGGGCGATCGCGGCGAAGTACGGTCGGTCCGAGCGATCCCAGCCCTCGGCGGCGACCTGCCAGGCCGTCGGGTCCGAGGCACCGGTCGCCCGCGCCGCCTCTGCCTCGAAGTTCGCCCGGTCGGCCGATGCCCCGGGGCCGGGTCCAGCCGTCGTCCCGACGGCCTCCGCTCCGTCGAGTCGCTCGCGCAGGACGGCCAGCCAGGTCGTCGTTCGCTCGAGCACGCCCGCGTCCCGGATCGGCCCGGCGCTCTCGGCCAGATCGGCGACCGCCCAGACCCCGATGCGGCACAGTCGGGCGGTCTCGAACCAGTCATGGGTGACCTGGAGCTGCTCCAATCCGCGCTCGATGTACTCGAGCGCCGCCACCGGATCGTGGCGCCACAGTTCGCGCTCCGCGGCGGCGCCATGGATCGGTCCCGAGAACTGCGCGCCGAGGACGTCGCGGATGAGGTCGAGCCCGATCGGCAGCCCCGCGTCGGCCTCGTCGAAGGCCCCGCTGCCGACGAGGAACGGCAGGCTGTTCGCGAGGCGATAGGCCACCGGATTGGGCCCGGCCGGCGTCCGCGCGACCGCCGCGTCGAGGGCTCGGCGCGCCTCGTCCCAGCGACCGAGCAGGTAGTCGAACGCGATGCCGCCGGCACGGATGAAGTGGCCGTACGACGACGCGATGCCGGTCTCGTCGGCGACCCGGAGGCCTTCGCGGGTCACCTCGGCCGCGCGTCGGGTGTCGCCGATCAGGTTGCAGGCCTCGGCCAGGTTGACGTACCCGCGTCCGATGTCGTCCGCGTTGCGGACCTCGCGGGCGATGTCGATGGCGGCCTCGATCATCCCCACGCCCGCCGGGTCGCCGAGGACGGCGAGATCGAGCCCGAGCGTACCCATCGCGTGGCCCTCCGCCTGTCGAGCGCCGACGGAGCGCGCGATGCCGACGGCCTCCTCGCACAGCGCGCGCGACTCGTCGTAACGGGCGAGCAGCATCGTGATCTGGCCGAGGCCGGAGACGACCCGCGCCCGTTCCGCGGTGGGCGGGTCGGCCGGGATCACCGCGGCGGCCTCGCGGTAGATCTCCAGCGAGGCGGCCGAGTCCCCGAGCACGAACAGGGCGCGTCCGAGTTCCTCGAGGAGCAGCCCCGCCCGAA
This sequence comes from uncultured Anaerolineaceae bacterium, assembly GCA_964579825.1. GTDB lineage: Bacteria > Chloroflexota > Limnocylindria > Limnocylindrales > CSP1-4 > SPCO01. The sequence continues at coordinate 27,209 of CAZOHT010000018.1, read as the reverse complement.
GCGGCTCGCTCGACCGGTCCACGGCCGCGACCGCCGCACGGCGATGGGTGACGGCACGGCGGTAGTCGGCGGCCAGGTAGGCCGCGAGTCCGGCCTGCCGCAGCAGCTCCACCCGATCCCTGCCGGCCAGGCCGGCCGCGTCCTCGATCCCGTCCCAGAGATCCAGGGCCCGCTCCCAGTCCTGGAGCCCGGCATCGAATGCGAATGACCGGATCGCCGCCTCGCCCGCGCGCACGGACGCCTCGAAGGCACGGCGATCCTCGCGCGCGGCCGCCCAGTGGTGGGCGAGTTCGGCCCAGTGGCCGGCTTCCGTCGCGCCGGGCCCGGCCGGCCCCGCGGCGAGGGCCTCGGCGATCGCCCGGTGGAGCGTCCGCCGCTCCCCGGGCAGCAGCTCCTCGTACACCGCCTCCTGGACCAGGGCGTGCCGGAACGCGTAGCGCTCGGCTTCGGCATCGGACTCGACGACCAGCAGGTTCCCGCCGATGGCCGCGCGCAGGCCGTCGTGCACGCGGTCCTCGGGCAGGTCGACGACCTGGAACAGCAGCTCGTGGCTCACCCGGCGTCCGACGACCGCGGCGGCGCCGAGCACGGTGGCCGCCGGGCCCTCCACCGTGGCGAGATGGGCGAGGAGGATCTCCTTGAGGGTCGGCGGGAGGCGCGGCGACCCGGACCCGGTCCGGCTGGCGGCGAGCAGTTCCTCGGCGAAGAACGGGTTCCCGTCCGAGCGGTCGAAGACCTCGCTGACGAGGCGATCGGGCGGCGTCGAGCCCAGGATGGCGGCGATGAGCGTCCCGAGCCGCTCGCGATCGAGACGGGTGAGGGTCACCCGCTCGACCCGGCCATCGCGCTCGAGGTCGGCCAGCCAGGGCAGGAGCGGGTGCCGTCGATGCAGTTCGTCCGAGCGGTACGTCGCGAGCATGACGATCGGGACGTCGTGGAGGGATCGGATGAGGAAGCTGATCGCCTCCCGGGTCGCCGGGTCCGACCAGTGCAGGTCCTCGACGACGACCAGCGTCGGCGTCCGCTCCGCGAGGCGGCCGAACAGACCCAAGAGTCCCTCGAAGAGGCGTGACTGGACCCACTCGGACTGGGCCAGCGACTCCGTGGCGTCGGACCCGAAGCTCGGCACGAGCCGGGCGAGGTCCGCCCGGGAAGGACCGGTCAGGACGCCGATCCCGGCCTCGTCCGAATCGGCGTGGATGCTGCGCAGGATCTCGACGAACGGTCCGTAGGGGAGGCTGGTGCCACCCAGGTTGACGCACTCACCTCGCAGCACGCGGAATCCGCGCGCCGTCGCCTCGCGGGCGACCTCCGCCGCGAACCGTGTCTTGCCGACGCCCGCCTCGCCCGCGACGAGCAGGTGGACCGGCTGGCCCGCGGCGGCCCGATCGAGGGCATCCAGCGCAGCGTCGAGCTCGGTCTGTCGTCCGACGAAGACCGGGCTGCTGACTCGTCCGGCCATGCCGGCAAGGATACGCGCCGGATCCCCGCCGGGTCCCCGCTGCGGCCGGTCGCCGATCACGTCGCGGTCAGCCGGAGGACCAGACGACGGACGATGCCCGGGCGGGCACGGCGGACGCCGGACGGTGCCGAGGTCGGGGCTGCCGGCCCGGCGTTCCGGGCGAGGTGTGCCAGGCGGGATCGGTCCGCCTCGGCGCGGAGCGTCGCGTGGCGATCATCGACGAGATACTGGCTGAACGTGGGATGCATGACTGGCCTCCTGCCCCCTCCGGGGCGTCTTCGGGTATGGAGGCATCGTCGGCCTAAAGGCGGGGCCGGCACATCGGGAGATCCCGGTATCCACGAGGGTCGTGACCCATGGATCCGTCGCGCCGGGGCCCTACGCCGCCCTGGCGATGGGCTTAGGGAACCACCCGGACGTCCGCCCAGGCGACCGCCTCCGGGCCATCGTCGAGCAGATACGCCACCCGGTAGTCGCCCGGCGGCAGTGGCCAGGTACCTCCGATCGAGGACTGATCGACGAGGGCGGCGTCGGCGTCCAGGCGGATCGACCCGTCGGCCCGCCGGTCCGTGTGGCGCCAGATCAGGTGGGCATCGACGAGGTCGCTCACATCGGCGTGGAAGACGGCGATCCAGTCCCAGCGCAGCGCTGGTCCACCGGACCAGCGGACGTCGATGGGCTCGCCGACGCGGACGGTCTGGCGAGCGACGGCCAGGGCGACCGTCGAGGTGGGTTCGACCGCCCGGATGGCGCGGACGGTAGTCTCAGCCTCGCCATCGACGGTCATCACCGCCGGGACGATCGTCACCGTCGCGAGGACCGCCCGATGATCGGACGGCCACGGGTCCAGCCCGAGCGACACGCCCGCCCGTCCCGCCTCGCCGACGACGATGCACGCCGTGGCGACCGCCGGTCCGGCCGCGTAGATGTGGTCGATCCGGTCGTCGGGAGTGTCCGTCCCGGGTTCGTAGCCGCCGGTCGGTGGCCGCTCGGCCCACCACGTCAGTCCGGGGTCGGCGACGGGATCCGGATGGACCTCGCGCCACATGTCGCGGAACCCGGCCCGCTCCGCCGCCAGGCTGACGGGCCACGCGACCGGTCGACGCACGTGCGGTCGGAGCCCCACCGCCTCGGGCGTCCAGTCGAGGTGCGAGGGCGTGTTGAAGTCGCCCAGGACGAAGACCGGGATGCCGGCGGCCTCGAGCCCCGACAGCCCTGCCAGGATCCGCTCGAACCGCGGCAGGCGGACGCGTCTCTCGAGGGCCACGATCTCCGCTTCCGTGCCCCCGTCGCGTGCGAGCTGCGGTCCGTACGGCTCGGCCGGAAGGTGGACGCTGGCGACGGCGACGAACCCGCCCGGGCGGACTTCCACGTAGTCAAACGGGACGTCAGGCGTGCCGGCGCGGACGATCCGATGGCGTGACAGGAGGTGGGTCCGCGCCGACGCGAAGCCCCATCCGAGCGCCTCGGCGATGCGGCCCGCGTGGCCCATCGCCTCCTCGAGCGCGACGATGTCGGGGTCGGCCAGGCGGATCGCCTCGACGACCAGGTCGAGGTCCACGCCGGTCCCGCCCTCCTCGATATTGAAGACCATGACGCGGATGGGCAGGGGCAGCTCGTCAGGGTCCATGGGCCCGAGTCTAGGGCGCCCGCTGCCACGCTCGGGCCAAGGAGTCTCGTATCGCGAGTCGTTTCCTGCGGATTCCCCATTCCTGTGGCAGAGTGCGCGCCCATGACGACCTTCACCGCCCGCCTCGTCCGTCTTGCCGCTGCGGCCACCCTGGCGTTCGCGGCGATCCTGCCGTCAGCGCCCCCGACCCAGGCAGCCGGCGACGGCACCCTCCGGTTCGGGACGGTGGCCGACCTCGACTCGATGAATCCGTGGAACACGGCGCTCTCGATCGGGTTCGAGGTGTTCACCCTCAACTACGACCTGCTCGTCGGATTCGGCCAGGACCTCGAGCCGGTGCCCGGCTTCGCGGAGTCCTGGTCGCGCGCGGACGAGGCCGATGGCTCGTTCACCTGGACCTTCAAGATCCATGAGGGGATGAAGTGGTCGGACGGCCAGCCGGCCACCGCCGAGGATGCTCGCTGGACCTTCCAGTGGGCCCTGGACGGGATCGCCGAGCAGGGCTATGTCGGTTTTGGCTACATCGACCCCGATCTCTACAACGCGGGTGTCACCTCGGTCGAGGCGCCGGATGCCACCACGCTCGTCATCCACAACACGGATCCGTCCGACCGGATCCTCCAGATGTACATCCCGATCCTGCCGAAGCACATCTGGCAGGACCAGACCCTGGCGAGCAACGACACATTCTCCAACGACCCGCCGGTCGTCGGCAGCGGCCCCTACCAGGCCGTCGAATGGCAGACCGGCCAGTTCGTGCGCTTCGAGCGGAACGCGAACTACTGGGGTCAGCAGGGCGCGGCCGACCAGATCGTCATCCAGTTCTACAAGTCCGCGGACACGATGGTCCAGGCGCTCAAGAGCGGCGAGCTGGACTACGCCATCGGATTCAATGCCGACCAATTCGACGAACTCAAGTCCGAGCCGAACATCGCGGTCGTCAACGGCGTGACCAACGGCTGGACGATGTTGAACCTCAACTGCTACGACCAGGACATCCCCGGCGGCGGGGCGTCCACGAAGGCGTTGCGCGATCCGAAGTTCCGCGACGCCCTGGGCTACGCGATCGACAAGCAGGCCCTGATCGATCGCGTGCTGGGCGGCTACGGCGAGATCGGGACGACCCAGGTGCCGCCGTTCCAGGAGAAGTGGCACGTCGAACCGGACAACCCTCGGACCTTCGACATCGAACTGGCCAAGCAGAAGCTGACCGACGCCGGCTACCCGCTCGACGCCTCGGGCCAGCGGCTCGACAAGGAAGGCAAGCCGATCAGCCTCCGGCTCTACATGCCGACGGACTCGCCCAACTACCCGAAGATGGCCGAGTTCATCTCGGGCTGGTTCGAGCTGGTGGGCATCAAGGTCTCGACCAGCATCTACGACGAGGCGACGCTGCTCGAACTCGAACTGCCGCCGACCGAGGAAGCGCCGGACCGCACCGCCGACTGGGACATGATCATCTGGGGTTGGACCGGCTACGCGGACCCGAACCCGCTCCTGCAGATCTTCACCACCAGCCTGATCGGCTCCACCAACGACAGCCTGTACTCGAACCCCGAGTACGACCGCCTGTATGACGCGCAGGCCGTCGCCGCCACGGACGAGGAACGCCACGAGCTCATGGCCCAGATGCAGAACCTCTTCTACGACGAGGCTCCGTATCACGTGCTGACGTACGACGACACCCTCGTCGCCCATCGGACCGACACGTTCGGCGGCTGGACCAACCAGCCGGACAACGGATTCCCACTGTTCGGGTACGGGTCCTTCGGGTATCCGCTCCTGACCGAGCCCGTCGCCGCGGTGCCATCGCCCAGCGCCGGTGAGTCGGCGGTCCCGGGTGCATCGGCCACCCCGGGAGCCTCAGCGGCGCCAGGTGACGGCTCGAGCACCGGCAGCGATACGACCCCGATCCTGCTGCTGGTCGCCGCGGCCGGCATCCTGGTGGGCGGATTGCTCGTGGTCCGCGGTCGCCGCCGGTCCGAGCGCGAGGACGACTGACCGACGCCTGGTCGCGATCGGTTCGTCCGGGAACTTCGGGACGCGCCGGTCCGTCCTTCGGCCATGACGAACCTCACGCGCCCGGCCGGGCTCATCGCCCTCGCCGCCATCCTGGCCCTCGTCGCCGCCTGCGGTGGGGCGGTCTCGTCTCCGGCCACATCCCCGTCCCCGTCCTCGTCCGTGGCGCCGATCGGCGGCACCGTCGATACGCCCGAGGAGGCGCTCGCGGCGGTCATCGCCAAGGAGCCCCGCTTCGCCGGCATCGGCCCGTACATGCCTGACATGATCGGCCAGTCGGCCTGGTACAAGGTCACACCCGCCTCGGGCGTCGGCGCCTACGTCGTCGAGATCCGGCTCGGCTGGGGCGACTGCCCGGCTGGCTGCATCGACGAGCACGCCTGGCTGTTCGCCGTCCTTCCGGACGGCACGGTCAACCTCCAGTCCGAGACGGGTTCGCCCGTGCCGCCCCAGGAGTGGCCGTCGCCGATCGGGATGAGCGGGCCCGGGATCGGCGGGACCACCGTCGCCGGGCCGGTCTGCCCGGTCGAGACGATCGGCGATCCGGCCTGTGCCCCGCGTCCGGTGGCGGATGCCACGATCGTCGTGCTCGATGGATCCGGGACCGAAGTCGCGCGCACCGTGAGTGGCGTGGACGGCGCGTTCTACGTGGCAGTCGCCGCCGGCGACTATACGGTGACCGCGGAGGCCGTCGACGGACTCATGGGCACGCCGGAACCGACCGCCGTGGCGGTGTCCGAAGGCGCCGTGGTCCAGGTCCAGCTGGGGTACGACACCGGCATCCGCTGACCGCCCTCGACGTCAGCTCACGAGGGCTCGGGCCAGCTCCTCGCCCCAGCGCCGCGCGCGATCCACTTCGCCGTCACGCAGCGGACCGTACTTGCCCGTGACCACGAACCTCTGGGCTTTGGCCAGCGGCCGATAGCCGGCCTTCCTGAGTCCGCTGTCGATGCCGCCCGTCGCTCCGCCGGGCGACCAGCGTAGTCGGGTCTCGAAGGAGGCCACGGCGGCATGACCGGCCGGCAGGCCGGCGAGCCACGTGCGCATCGAGGGATGCGACAGGTCCGGCGGGGTCGGGGCGTTGCGCTCGCCGGTCGCGATGCTGTCGCGGATCGCGTCGGACGGCAGGCGGAACGCCAGGACCGGCGCGCCGGCCACGATCAGATCCGCCTCGGAGACGATGTCCGGGGTGGCCTCGTCGGTCGTCAGCGCGCGGGCGTCAGGCCCGATCCCTTCGGCGATGGCCCGGGCGATGGCCGCGGTGTTCCCCCACAGCGATTCGTAGACGACGATGGCGTGCATGATCGATCCTCCGCTTCGTGATGGTCAGGCCGGCCGGTCGAGTCCCGCGGCGTCGAGCAGCGCCAACCCGGCCGTCCAGTCTGTCGGCTGGTCGTGCTGGAGCCGCGCCGACGCCTGGTCGATGAGGCGCCACAGGGCCGGCTCGGTGGTGCGCAGGCCGGGGGAGCGCCCGAGCCGTACGGACAGGTCGGCGACGAAGGCGGCATACCGCGTCAGCGGCGTCGCGCCCGCGACCAGGGCTTCGAACCCGGGTGCGTAGTCCACCGCGACCATGAGCCGACCGAAGAACGCCCCGAGGCTGTCGGCGCCCTGGTCCCAGCCCTGCGAATGGCCGCCCCGTCGCAGCAGGGGAGCCGGTGAGACGAAGGCGGCGGCGATCATGCCGCCCACGACCGCGGCCGACATCGAGCCGCCGAACGTCAGCCACTCGTTGCTGATCGCAAGCCGATCCACGATCCGGACCTGTCCCCACGAGAAGCTGGCCTCGAGCGGCATCGGGCTTGACCGCGTCAGCTCGACCCGGGTGCCCCGTCCACCACGACTCTCCCAGAATTCGATCGACTCAGGGTCGTAGTGACGGAGCGACGGGACGTCGCGCAGTGCGACCAGCAGGTAGCCCGGCCCGGGCCCGTCGGGCAGGTCCGGGTTCGCCAGGAAGCCCCAGTCCGCCAGCAGGCCGGCGGCGAACTGTGGGTCCGGTCCGGCCTCGAAGTGGGGGACGGGCGCGGTCAAGGCGTCGTCATCCGCGGGCCGCCAGGTCGAGGAGCACCGGAAGGACGATCACGATGGACAGGATGGCCGCCGCGACGAGCGCGACGATCCTGGCGACCTCGACCCCGATCGCCCGGTCCCGGCTGCTGCCATGGACCCGTGTGTGTCCGACTGCCGTCATCGCGCGCCTCCCGTTCCGGCCCGGCCACGATCACGGTGGCACGTCTTCAGCCCGTCCGGGGAGTGCTCGAAGTCACCGATCCAGGCGACAGACCGCCCGAACCGAGACCGCATCCGGTTCGCGTCGCGCCCGATCCGTCCGGTCGACCGCTATCGAGCCCGTCGGTCAGAGGGGCTCGGGGCCGACCAGCGGCCAGCTTCGGATCGCGCCATCGGGCGACAGGTACGACCCATCGGCGAGGAGGCTCCAGTCATCCTCGGGATCCAGGAACGCCGCCGCTTCCCAGCCCTCCGCGCCAAGCACGAACGTGCTCCCGGCCTCCTGCGACTCCAGCTCATCCTCCGCTCGTTCGTCCACGGTCATCAGCTCGTCCATCACGACCTCCTGTCCTGTGGCGACATCGATCGCCGTTCCGGCGGTGGTGGTCCGATCCTGATCCTCGGTGCCTCTGATTCTCTCGCCCCTGGCAAGCGTCCGACAGGGTCATCCGACGGCTCTATCCGGGCCGGCCGGCCCGGGCCAGGATCGCGACCACCTCGTCATCAGACGTCTGCCTGAAGTCACGGTAGAACGCGCCGACCCCGGCGAATGCCTGTGGCGTGATCACGGTGCACACCTCGTCGGCGATGCGGCCCAGCTCGGCGGCACTCCGTGGCGGGGCGACCGGGATCGCCAGCGTCACGCGCGCGGCTCCGGCGCGGCGGATGGCGTCGATGGCCGCCCGCGCCGTGTAGCCGGTCGCGAGCCCGTCGTCGACGAGGATCACGTGGCGTCCGACCACGGGGATCGGCGGCCGGTCACCTCGATAGCGGCGAACGCGCCGATCCAGTTCGGTGACCTCGGCGGCGGTCGCGGCCTCGAGCTCGTCCGGTCGGACACCCAGATCGCGGATCAGGTCGTCGTTCAGGACCCGGACGCCACCCTCGGCGATCGCACCTAGACCGAGTTCTGGCTGCCAGGGGCAGCCGATCTTGCGCACGACGATGAGGTCGAGTGGTGCGCCGAGGGCCGCCGCGACCTCGGCGCCGACGGGGACCCCGCCGCGCGGCATCGCCAGGACGATCGGGAGCCCCTGGCTGGACGTCGCCAGCACGCCGGCCAGCTGCCGGCCGGCATCTCGGCGGTCCTCGAAGGTGGCGGATCCTGGCATGTCGGCACCTCGACAGCTGTCGGGTCCACTGTGCACCTCCCGGCAGACCGGCGCCGGCGTACGATGCACCGATGACGCTCAAGGTCGCCCTGGTCCAACTCGATGCCGACGACGACGTCGAGGCCAACATCGCCCGGGCCGCCGCGTTGGCCGATGCCGCCGCCGCCGCGGGCGCTCGCCTCGTGGCGCTCCCCGAGTACCTGCAATTCCGTGGCTCGGACGACGGATCGCGCGCCTCGGCCCGGCCCATCCCGGGTCCGCACACGGACGCGTTCGCGGATGTCGCGCGCCGGCGCGACGCCTGGATCCTCGTCGGCAGCACCGCCGAGACGTCGGGCGACCCGGCCCGCCCGTACAACACGTCCACGCTGATCGCCCCCGACGGGTCCATCGCCGCGACCTATCGGAAGATCCACCTCTTCGACGTCGCTGTGGAGCGCGGACCCGTGGATACGGAATCGGACCGGGTGACGCCCGGCACCGGGCCTGTGGTCACGGCCGTCGACGGTATCCCGGTCGGCCTGTCGATCTGCTACGACCTGCGCTTCCCGGAGCTGTACCGGGCCCTGGCACTGGCCGGCGCGCAGGTCCTGACCGTGCCGGCGAACTTCATGGAACGGACCGGACGCGACCACTGGGAGGTCCTGCTGCGGGCTCGCGCCATCGAGAATGGCGCGTACGTCCTCGCGCCGTCGCAGATCGGTGGGCCGGCACGGTTCCCCGCGTTCGGCCGCTCGATGGTCATCGATCCGTGGGGGACGGTCGTGGCCCAGGCGCCCGACACCGTCGGGATCATCCATGCCGACCTGGACCTGGAGCGGGTCGCGACGGTGCGACGCCAGATCCCGTCCCTGCTGAATCGCCGACCGGATGCGTACTCCGGCGAGGCGCGCGTCCGGGTCTAGGCTCGGCTAGGGCGTGGCGCTCGCGCCCGGCGCGGCCGGCTTGTCGTGCTTGCCCCACGTGAGCTTGCCCGCGCCGACCTGGCTGGCGTCCAGCGAACCGTCGGCACGCGCCTTGCCCGACGCGACGAGGAAGTCACCGATCGCGATGTCCGCGAGCGTCGCGGCCTCCTTGCCGCGGACCTTGTAGGTCGTCGCCGCGGACACGTGGATCGTCGTCGCCTTGCCGTCTCGGCCCTTGACGGTGATGGAGCTGCTCGTCTTGGCGGTCACCTCACCGCCGGCGACGGCGGGCTCGATCCGGACGCGCGTGGCCGTGAACGTCGTGCCGTCGAGCGAGCCTTCCGCGTGGATCCGGCTCCCGACCGTGACATCGGCCTGGGTCGCGGCCTCCTTGCCGAAGACGTAGGTCGTCGATCCGTTGACCGTGATCTTGGTGACGGTGCCGTTGCGCGCGGTGACGGAGATCGTCGTCGAGCTGACGGCCGTCACTTCGCCGCCGGCCTTCGGCGTTCGGACGGTGATCGCGGTGATCGTGTAGGTGCCGTCGGCGTTCTTCGTCTGGCGGAAGGCGATCTGGTCACCCACCTCCAGGTCGGCGACGGTGATGGTCGCGCCGCCCTTGGTGATCTCGGTGGCGGACGTGACCGCGATCGTGCGCGTCCAGCCGTCCTCCGTCTCGAGGCTCACGTTCGAGCCGCTGACGGCCGTGATCGTGACGCCACCGTGCCCGAACCCGCCGCGCTCGCCCTTGCCGAGCTGGCCCCAGCCCTGGCCGCGGCCGGGTCCCTTGCCAGGATCGCCGGACGCGTTCGGCGGCGCGGGCTGGGTCTGGGCGGACGGTTCCGGCGACGCCGCCAACGCCCCGACGACCGGCACGCCCAGAAGCGTGCAGAGGGCCGCGACGAGGACGAGGCGCAGCGCCATCGGCGAACGAAGCCGGCGGGTCGGGTCGGTCATTCGCGCATCGTGGGCCATGTCGGTCCGGCTGTCACCCTGCGCGTGCCCGTCCGCGCGCCATCGTGGTGCGCCGGCGCGCCACTACTGATCCGGTGCTTCTCCCGGCAGCTCGATCGTGAACGCTGCGCCGACGCCCGGCTGTGCGTCCTCCAGCCGGAGGTCGCCGTCCATGGCCCGGCACAGCTCGCGCGACACGTACAGGCCCAGGCCGCTGCCTTCATCCGGTCGGTTGTCCGTTCCACGCTGGAACCGCCCGAACAGGCGCTCGCGATCCGCCTCGACGACACCGGGTCCGCCGTCCGTGATCGTGAGGTGGACCGTGGACAGCACGGTGTCGACCCGGATGGCCACCGCGACCGGCCGCCGGCCGCCGTACTTCACCGCGTTGTCGAGGAGCGCCCACAGGACCTGGTCGAGCTGGTCCGCGTCGGCCACGGCCAGCCAGCCCTGCGCCTCGTCGACGAGCTCGAAGCCGACGTCCGCCGCCCCGAGCGCCTCCCATGCCTTGCGGACGCGAGTGCCGAGCGACAGCACGTCGGTCCGAGGGCGGAGCGCGCCGGACTCGAGGCGCGTCACGGTGAGCAGCTGGCGGACCATCCGCGAGAGGCGCTCGGACTGTTCCGAGATGATCCCGAGACGTCGATCCGGTCGATCCGCTTCGAGCTGATCCGCGTACGCTCGGATGCTCGTCAGCGGTGTCTGCAGGTTGTGGCTGACCCCGCGCAGGAAGTCGTCCTTCGCCGCATCGAGCTCGATCAGCTGGCGGTTCTGCGATTCGACCTGCTCGAACAGCTGGGCGTTCCGGACGCCGACCGCGATCTCGCTCGCGAACAGCTCCAGGAGGTCCTGGTCCGCGCGCTCCCAGCGCCGCGTCGCCGGCAACCGGCCCACCAGCACCCCGAGCTGATCGGCCCCGACCAGCAGGTCCGCGCGGAGGGTCCGCGTCTCTCCCGGGACGACCTCTTCCTCGGGGATCTGCGAGGGATCGCCGAGGATGACGATGGCGTCGATCATCTCGAACGCCGACCGTGCGTCCTCGGCGGCCCGGGCGACGAGTTCCTCCGCCCCATCGCGCGGTGAGATCGTGCGGATGGCTGCGAGGACGTGGGCGAGCTCGCGGTTGCGGCGCGCCAGGTCGGCGGCCAGGCGGTTGTGGCTCTCGGCCAGCCGGGCCAGCTCGTCCTCGCCGGTCACCCGGATCGGCGTGGACAGGTCGCCGGCCGAGGTCCGGTCCACGGCGGCGGCGATGGATCGCAGGGGCGCGAGGAGGTCGGCTGCCAGGAAGTACGAGAGGACGATCGCGAGGATGACGAACACGGCCATGGCGAACAGCAGCACCCGGCCGAAGTTCTGGTCGGCGGAGGGACTCCCCATGGCGACCCCGATGGCGACGACGACGAGGCCGAATCCGATGAGCGGCAGGATGGCGACGCCGACCAGGGCGGCGGTCAGGCGCGTCCGGAAGCTCAGCCGCCCGGTCGGCTCGTCCGGCGGGCGCGCGGCCGGGCGGGTCGGATCGAGGTCGGGTGGCCCGGCCGGGTCACCGTCGGTCATCGGACCGCGGATCGAGGAGCCCATCGGGGATCGTCTCGGAGGCCGGCTGCGCCTGTTCGTCCGTGGTGGTCGACGGCACCAGACGGTAGCCGACGCCTCGGACCGTCTGGAGGTGGAGCGGCCGGTTCGGGTCCGACTCCACCTTCTGGCGGAGGCGTCGCATCGTCACCCAGACGTACGACGGGTCGGCGTCCTCGGTGTCCGCCCAGCCACGCGACAGGAGCGCCTCGGTGGTCACGGTCTGCCCCAGGTTCGCCGCCAGCGCATACAGGAGGCGCGACTCGGTGGGCGTCAGCTGGACCGGCTCGCCCCCGACGGTCGCCTGGCGGCGATGCAGGTCGAGGGTCAGCGACGGGCCCAGGACCAGGCTCTGCCGAGGCACCTTGTCGCCCAGCCGTCGCAGGATCCGATTGATCCTGGCCCGCAGTTCCGGGTAGTGATAGGGCTTCGTGACGTAGTCCTCGGCGACCTCCTCGAGGAGGTCCGCCTTCGAGTCTCCGGCATCGATCGCCGAGAGCACGATGATCGGCAGGTCAGCCCGCGACTTGATCTCCCGGGCCAGGGACAGCCCGTCCATGCGCGGCATCATCATGTCGATGATCAGCAGGTCCGGCCACGACGTCCGCAGGCGGCGCAGGGCCTCGACACCGTCGCGCGCCGTGATCGGTTCGTAGCCGTCGGCCCGCAGCTGGTCGGCGAGGAGGATGAGCAGATCCGGGTCGTCGTCGACGATCAGGATGCGCGGGGTGATGATCCCGCCGGGTCCGCCACTCAGCATCGGCCTGGTCCCATCGCCGCAGTATGGCCCGCCGGGCGGGCGGGCGGCTTACAGCTCGTGTGCGTCCTCGGACTCGATGTTGCCGTGGCGCCCGATCTCGGACGCGGCGATCATCTGGGTCCGGTTGATGAGGATGAACGGGTAGTGGCTGATGATCCGCCGGTCCGCCAGGGACCGGGTGGTGACATCGATCATCGGGACGAACCGCGGGTGGGAGGAGTCCACGAAGCCGGCCAGGTCCGTCTCGCCGAAGATGAAGACCGTGCCGGAGACCGTGTGGCCCGGGGTGAAGAGCACGAACTCACGGGTCTGCCGGTTGGCGATGGCGCCGCCGACACCCTGGTCCACGTAGCCGGTCGCGCTGCCCGGTTCGGGCGTGGGCGCATGGCGCTGGGCGATGTAACTGATCTCGTCCTGGTCGACCATCAGCTCCGGGAGGATGAGGCTCGTCGGATCGCCGTTGCGGCGCAGCAGCTGGGCCTGGTGGACGCGTACGTACCCGCTGGAGGCATTGATCAGGTCGGTGAGGCGTCCGAATCGACCGAGGGAGATCTGGCCGTTCAGGCGCAAGTGCGTCCCGACCAGTTCGATCGTCTCGTTGTGGACCGGTTCCGGCTCATCACTGCCGAAGACGCCGAATCCCGATGTGGTGCCGGGCAGGTCATCCCAGGTCATGGGTCGATCGTAGCACCGGGGATCGCGCTCGCACCCCCTGACCTTCGAGTCACGGTGCCTTGGGGTCCACGAACCGGCAGCGCGGACGGAGCGGGCAGGCGCCACAGTCCGGCCTGCGCGCGTGGCAGATCCTGCGACCGTGCTGGATGAGGTTCACGTGGGCCTCGTGCATCTGGTCCGGCTCGAGGAGGCCCAGGTACAGGTCGTGGGCATCGTCGGCGGACGCCTTCTTCGGGATCAGGCCCACGCGGTGGGAAACGCGCTCGACGTGCCGATCGACCGGCATGAGCGGCAGCCCGAACGAGAACAGCAGGAGCACCGAGGCGGTCTTCTTGCCGATCCCGTCGATCGCGACGAGCCAGTCGCGGGCGTCGGCCGCGGTCATCTCGCCGAGGAACTCCAGGGAGTGGTCGCCGCGCTGCTCGCGGATGTAGGCGAGGGTCGCCTGGATCCGGGGCGCCTTCTGGTTGGCCAGCCCGCCCGGACGGATCACGTCCACCAGCTCGGGGAGTGGCGCGTGCTCGACGGCATCCCAGTCCGGTGCCGCCCCATCGGCCAGACCGTCGCCGCCCCAGCCAGCGCCCGGGTTGTGGGCCCGGACCTCGCCGCCGGACGGGTACGCCTGGCGCAGGGCCTCGAAGGCGACTTCGGCGTTCGTGTCGGCGCTGTTCTGGGTGAGGATCGTCAGGATCAGCTCGCTCGTCGGGTCGAGCCGACGCTCCCAGGTCGGATGCCCGTAGAGGCCGGCAAGTTCGTGCAGGACGAACGGCACGAGACCGGGCCGGAGGCGCCCCAGGGTCTTGGCCCAGGTCCGGCCCGGGTTCGAGAAGTGGCGCTTCTTCGGGCGCCTGGGTCGGGGTTTCGGGGCCGCGGGCCTCGTGGTCGGCATCGTGCCGCGAGCGGTCGTCAAGCTGCGGCCTACCAGCGGCCGTTGCCGGGTCGCATGTCGGCCGGATCGAGGCGGATCGGGAACCGTTCGCGGATCCTCGCGTCGACTGCCGGGTCCAGGTAGCGCGGATAGTGCGAGCCCAGGATCTCGCCGACGCGGTCGTGGGCGTGCTCGTAGATCGTCCGGCTGCCACCTTCCTGCCACTCGCCCGGGCTCGTCCGATCCGCGAGCGTCGGGTAGTGGAACTCGCTGCGCATGAGCTGCAGGGTCTGGTCGGCGCCGAGGTAGTGACCGACGCCCCGCACCGCCTCGGCGATGACGTCGTACGACAACGTCTCGTCGGTGACCTCGATCCCACGCAGCAGCCGCTGGGTATTGCCGAGCAGGTCGTTGTCGATGACCAGCCCCTCGAACGACTGGCCCATGAGGCTGCCCACGATGCCGGGGTAGGCCGACACGAGGTTGCCACCGGCGAGGGCCGCGGCCGTGATGGTGATGCCCTTCTCGTAGCCGGCCTGCGCGTCCATCGTCTTGGCGTCGGTCATCCCGGAGGCGACCGACGAGACGAGCCCGTAATGGTTCGCGATCTGGGCGCTGGCGGCCATCAACAGGGCTTCCTCGCCGCTGCCGCCGGTGAAGCCGCCCGTGCGGAGATCCGACACGAACGGCCACATCCCGAAGTCGAACGGATTGCCCGGGCGGATCATGTTGACGATCGCGAGGCAGGCGAGCGTCTCCGCGAAGCACTGGACGAGCGCGCCCGCGAGGGCGGCCGGAGCCGTCGCGCCGGCCTGCGGGGCGATGGCGATGTCCGTGGCCAGTCCCAGTTCCGCCGTGCGGACGAGGACTTCGGCGTTGTCCTTCCCGAACCGGAGCGGGGAGACGATCGGGCAGCCGCCGATGCTGCAGAACGGACGCTTCAGGAACTCGCCCTCACCGCCGGCGACGATGTCGAACATCGCGACGAGGTCGTCCACGTAGCCGACGGTCGCGCAGCTGAATGCGAAGGGCTTGTTCGTGCCTGCGAGGGCCACGTAGGCGACGTTGATGTCGTGGACGTAGACGTCCTCGCTGTACTCCGCCGCGATGAACGGCTGTCCGTAGCAGTGGATGTTCGACAGGCGATCGACCAGGCGGGCTGCGTCGTACAGGTCGACGAGCCGGGTGGGTCGAAAGGTCTGCGTCGCGTAGTCGAGGACGGAGACGGCCTCGCCCGAGGTGCAGAAGTAGACGCGCTCGCCGCTGATCTCGATGTCGTTGGCCGGGTCCACCCCGTAGCGCACGTAGCCGCGCGAGGCGACACCCACCATCTCCTCGACGAGGCCGCGCGGGAACAGCAGGCGTCCGTCGGCGTCGAGCGTGCAGCCGCGCGGGAGGGCGTAGTGGAGGATCTCCGGGATCGGGTCGCCGATCCCGATCGTGGCCAGGACGTCGAGCGCGGTGGAGTAGATGCGCTCGATGTCGGCTGTGGCGAGCGGGCGGTACAGGCCGCCGGGCATCCCGGGTCGCACGGCGGCAGGGGCGGGTGTCGGAGCGACGTTGTGGCGCGGACGACGACCGTGCCCCGCGGGCGGGCCGTCCTTCGTGTCCATCGCGGGCTGGATCTCGGTGGCGTCCATCGCGCCATTGTCCTCGCTCCCGGTCGCGGCCGCCGACGCAGTCGCGCCTAGCGAGCGCCGCCGGAGGGGGTCGCGCGATCAGTGCCGCGACGACGGGGTCGCGCCGACGGCCGCGCTCGACCGTGCCGGATCCGATCAGCGTGGGCGATCGGTCAGGCCCGAGGGCGAAAAGCGGCTGGTGTCCAGGCGCGGGCGAGACGTTCGCCGCAGGCCTCGAGCGGGGCGGCACCGGCCGCGAGGGCGACCTCGAGCGGGACGGGCGTCTCCCAGACCGGGACGGCCCGTGCCTCGACAGCGGCCAGGGCCGCGATGCCGTCCGGCTCCACGCTCCCCCCGACGCCGATGCACGGCTTGGCTGCTGCCTGCGCACGCTTGGCCACACCGAGAGCGGTCTTGCCGAAGGCGGTCTGGGCGTCGATGCGGCCTTCGCCGGTGATGACGAGGTCGGCGCGAGCGAGGCGGGCGTCGAAGTCGGTCGCTTCCATCACGAGGTCCACGCCCGGCCGAAGGGCGAAGGAGCGGAACCGATCCTGGATGGCGAGCAGCCCGAACCCCACGCCGCCGGCGGCACCGGCACCCGGCGTGTCGCGCTCGCGGCGACCGGAGGCGGCTTCCAGCGCGTCCGCCCACGCTTCGAGACCGCGTTCGAGCATCCACGCATCGTCGCCTTGCACGCCTTTCTGTGGGCCATACGTCGCTGTCGCGCCGGTCGGACCGAGCAGCGGGTTGCTCACGTCACAGGCGACCTTGAGATCCACATCGGCGAGACGTGGATCGAGGCCCGACAGGTCCACGTGATCGACCGCGACGAGCAGGGTGGGTGGCGTCGGACTCACCCCGTCATCGGATGGGACGAGGAGTCGGGCATCCTCGCCCGACAACCGCGCTCCCAGCGCCTCGAGTACGCCCGATCCACCGTCGTTCGTCGCGCTGCCGCCGATCCCGAGCGTGATCGCACGGACACCCGTGCCGATGACCGCCGACAGCGTTTCGCCGGTCCCGAATGTCTCGCGCAGCTGCACGCCGAGGTCGTCCGGCTTGACCAACGAGAGACCCGACGACTGCGCGAGTTCGACGAAGGCTCGGGATCCCTCGGAGGATCGGAGCCACCTCACGTTCAGACGGTCGAGGTCCATCCCGAGAACCTCCGAGACCTGCCACTCCCAGCCGCCAGCCGCGGCGACCGCTTCGAGCGTGCCCTCGCCGCCATCGGCGAGCGGGCAGAGCAGGACCTCGTCGTCAGGTCGGGCGCGGAGCCAGCCATCGGCCAGTGCCCGTGCGACCTCGACGGACGTCAGCGTGCCCTTGAACGAGTCCGGCGCGAACAGGACGATCACGTGGTGGCGGCTCGCGACCCCCGGACCGGCGACGCGAACCCGCCCCCGGGCACTAACGCGGCTCGCCGCCGGCCAGGACGCGGCGCTGTTCGACGTACTCCGGGATGCGGATCATCGGCGGGCGCTCCTGGTCGGCCAGTTCGATGACTTCGAGGCCGAGGCGGCCCTTGCCGGAGCGGGGCAGCTTCATCGTCGAGCCCATCTCGGCGAACAGTCGGGCCTTGTGCCGTTCCTCGAGCCGCTTCATGACGGCCTGCAGGATGACGAACGACATCCGCGACAGGCCTTCCAGCTCCTGGTTGCGGTGGACGCGACGCTCCAGGTCGACCTGCCCCAGGCCCTCGATGCCGAGCCGCTCAGCGGCATCGATCAGGTGTCCGATCTCCACCGCGTACCCAGTGAAGAACGGGATCGTCTCGAGCAGGGCCCGGCGTCCCGCGTACTCGCCCGACAACGGCTGGATCATGCCCGACAGCTCCGGGTAGAACAGGTTGATCAAGGGTCGCGCGACCAGCTCGGTGACGCGCCCTCCACCGCCCTCCTTGAGCGTGCCGTCCTCGACGATCGGGCGCTGGTAGTAGCCCTTCACGTACTGGAGCCGTGGCTCGTGGAGCAGCGGGCCGAGCGTCCCGTAGACCATCCGGTGGTGCCAGTGCTTCACGTCCGTGTCGGCCCACACGATGATGTCGCCCGTTGCGGCATAGAGCGACTTCCAGAGTGCCTCGCCCTTGCCGACGAACGACCCGTAACGCGACAGCACGTCCGGATGCTGGACGACGCGGGCGCCTTCGGCCTCGGCGATCTCGCGGGTCCGATCCGTCGACATCGAGTCGATGACGAGGACCTCATCGAGCAGCGGGACGCGTCCGACCATCTCGCGCATCGCCTTCCGGACGATCGGCCCGACCGTCTCCTCCTCGTTGAGGGTCGGCAGGACGAGGCTCACCGTGACGCCCTGCTTCTCCTTGAGCGCGACGAGGCGACGCAGGTCGCCGAACTCGGCGTGGTGGAAGTTCGATTCACCGAACCAGCGCTCGACCTTGGCCGGGATCGCCCGGGCCTCCTCGGCGGCGCGGTCCGCGGCGGCGAGCGTCTCGGCTCGGCTGGCCAGGCGGTCGAAGGTGGACCGCTCGATGGGGTCGCGCGTCTTGACGACAACGACGCTCGGCTTGGCGCGCGCGGCGATCGCCTCCGGCAAGGCCCCGAACAGGTAGGTCTCGCCGTTGGCCCCCGCGGCGCTGGCCGACGCGCCCATCACGACGAGATCGGATCGCTCCGCCTCGCGAAGGATGGCGTTGCGGACGTTCGGGGCTTCCTTGAGCAGGGCCTCGCCCCGGCCCTTGACGTGCTGCTTGACGAAGGCCGCGAGGGCGTGCTCCGCCTGCGCCCGGACCGCCATCGTGATCCCGGGCGGGACCAGGTGGAGCACGACGACGGTCGCGTCGTGGTGGCGGGCGATCGCGTCGGCGAAGCGCAGGGCCAGCTCGGCGTGTGGGCCACCGCGGACCGGGACCAGGACCCGCCTGATCGTGCGCGAGCCGCGCTGCTTGACGACGGCGATGTCGCTCGGCGACTCCCGGACGACCTCGTCGATGGTCGACGAGAAGACCGTCGGGCCGGTGTGGTCGCGCGCACCGGTCTTGCCGCCCCAGCCGAAGATGATGAGGTCCGCTTCCTGCTCGGCGGAGGCCTCGATGATGCCCTCCGCCGCGCGGCGGCCGATCCGGACGAGCGGGTGGATCGTCGTGCCGCGCGGCGCGTAGTCGAGCACGCGCTGGAGGAGTCGGCGGGCGTGCCGGGCGCGGGTCGCGCCCTCGGACAGCGGCATCCCCTCCGGCACTTCCACGATCCCGAGGGCCGACAGCTCCCCGGCGCGCGGGTCCAGGATGGCCGCCCCGATGCGGACCAGTTCCTCGGCCGTGGTCGGGTTGGCGACCGGGATGAGGATCCGGGCGGGGAGCGGCGACTTGGCCTTCATCCGGCCGCCTCGGACTCGTTCCAGCGCTGGACGAGGTACGGCTTGAGCAGTTCGAACTCGCGGGCCTGGCGTTCGACGCGGTCCTCGGCCTGGGTCGTCGTGACCAGTCGGTTCTCGACGACGAAGCTGCCGACCCGGCCGAAGTAGATCGGCACGAGCGCGGCGACCATCGACTCGACGTTGCGCTTCGGGTCGCGCGCGGCCACGACCAGGTCGTACACGACGCGGGCCCACAGGTCGTCCGGGAAGTGGAACGAGGCGACCGCGTCCGCCATCTCGAGGGTCGTCGCCGAGGTGGAGGCGACGTCCCCGCCCACGCCGAGCTTCGTCCTGGCCTGGTCGCCCAGTCGACCGGCCTCGGACGCCAGCTCCAGCACGGTCTCCGCCGTGGCCGGGGCGAGCATCGCCCGCCACGAGTCGGCGAGGGTCAGCGAGCCGGCGTGGAACTCGGACAGCAGGCGAAGGGTGTTCACCTCGAGCGGCGGCGGGTCGATGATCCGCTCGAAGCCGTAGGCCGGGACGTCGTGGCTGCCATGGATCGGCAGCCACTGATCGCTGTACCGGTCGGCCAGCCGCAGGATCGTGCCGACGACCTGCCGGAACATCGGGCCGAGGTCGGAGCCCGGGTCCTTCGGGTCGTGGATCTTCGCCCCGAGCCGCGTCTGGCAGACCGCGAAGCCGCCGGCCAGGGCGGACGTCGTCATCCAGATGTCGATGCCGAAGCGGCTGATGTCCGGCGTCCAGTCGTCGAGCTCCAGGTAGTGCTTGACGAGGTCGCCGCTGACCCCGAAGTCGCCACCGATGGGCTGTCGGATGCGGTGTCCGTAGAGGGCGCGGGTCAACGGATACGTGACCGTGTTGGTGATGGTCCCGTCGAACTTGTAGCGCGCATAGAGCGGCGAGACGAAGTCGTAGCCGCCCTTGAGGATCGGCCCGGCGAGCAGCTCGATCCACTCGGGAACGATGGAGCGCAGGTCCGAGTCGACGACCACCAGGGCCTGGACCTCGAGGGCTGCGGCGATCTCGAAGATGGTCCGCAGGGCGGCGCCCTTGCCGCCGACGCCGTCGATCTCCGGATAGGTCAGGCTGACCCGCTCGAGCTTGTTGGTCGGCCGCACGAGCAGGATCTGTTCGACGTAGTCCGGCGGCTCGGTTTCGATGACGACGCGGCCGGTCCCGTCGGGCGATCCGGCGTCCGCGTTGACCACGACGGGATGCAGGTCCGGGAAGTACTGGACGAGGCCCGCCTGGGCCGCGCGGACGACATAGCCGATCGTCGCGGCGTTCTTGAAGCTCGGGATGCCCACCATGATGTCCGCCTTGCCGAGGCGGGCGATCTCTTCGCGGATGGCCGGCGCGAGCGTGGTCTGGGGCACGCCTCACCGTACCATCCGTCGGGCCCTCGCGTCCGGCCAGGGGTCGGTGGACGCCCCGAGCCCGAACGACCCCCGGCCCCGGTCGCTGGGTGGTGGGCCCGCCTAGCGCCGCGGCATCGCGACGCTGGCCCAGTCGAGGGCCGCCGCGCCCGGGACGTAACGCCCGTTCGCCGCCTTGAACGAGATCCCCGGGAAGCCCATCGAGCGCCACGAGCCCACCCATGTCTCGATCGGCGGCCGGACGAACATGCCGCGGCGCACGAGGTCTGCCTCCACGATGACCGACTCGAGCAGGCGCTTCCGCTCGAGCAGCGGCACGTCGAAGAGCGGGATCCCGTCCAACCAGATGAGGTCGACGAGGACAAGCGCGACCGGGTCGTCCCCGCGCGGCATGCGCTCCGCGCGTCCCTGGTCCAGGCGCTTCTCATCGCTCCCCGGGCGGCTGCCCATGAGGGTCTGACTGACGACCTTCCCCGCCGTGTCCAGGCTGTCGCCGCCGGTGAACGTGCCCGTCCCGTCGTGGGCGACCTCGGCCGTCACGTAGCCGTCGACGATGACCTCGCTCGCGAGGGTCGCCGCGGCCAGCGCGGTGGCCAGGGCCGGGAATCCGTCCAGCGTGTCCCCGTCCGTGTCCTGGAGGATCGCCGTGTCATCGACGACCGCGCCCAGGAAGCGAAGACCGGTCCAGAGGGGCTCCACGATCGGGTCGCGGATCCCATCGGACCGCTTCGAGCCGAACGTCTGTGGGCGCCAGTCGAGGACGGCTTCGAGCGCGTTCATGACGGTCATCGTACCCGGGCGGCGCGGCTATCATCCGCGGGTGACCAGCGCGCAGGGTGCCAGCGGTCCCGCGTCCCGCCGTCGCGGCCTCGCCGCGTTGACCCCGAGCGGTCGCGCCATCGTCCCGGCGTCGTGGGCGATGTACGACTTCGCCAACACGATCTTCAGCTTCGCGGTCGTGTCCGGGGCCATCGGCCTGTACCTGACCGAGGACGGCCAGTTCGGCGAACGGGACGGGAACCTGTTGTTCTCGCTCGCGATCGTCGCGAGCGTCGGCCTCAACGCCGCGATCTCGCCCTTCCTCGGCGCCATCTCGGACCGTGGCGGCCGACGGATGCCGTTCCTGCTGGCGTTCACGCTGCTGTGCATCGGCAGCACGTTCTTCATCGCCGACGTCGCCCCGGTCATCGGCCTGATCCTGTTCATCGTCGCGAACTTCGCCTACCAGGCCGCCCTCATCTACTACGACGCGACGCTCAAGACCGTGAGCACGACCGCGTCGCGCGGCACGTTGTCGGGCATCGGCACAGGGATCGGCTACTGCGGCACGGTCGTCGTGGGCCTGCTCATCTTCCTGCTCGCCATCCCGGTCGAGGATCGCTTCCGCCTGACGGCCATCCTGTTCCTGCTCTTCGCGATCCCGATCTTCGTGTTCGTGAAGGAACCGAAGCGTGCATCCGAGGTGCCGCTGACCCTGCGCGATGTCGGGGACGCGTTCGGCCAGCTGCGCCGGTCCATCTCGGACGCGCGCGAGGTCCCGGGGTTGTGGCGATTCCTCATCGGGCGGTTCTTCTACTCGGATGCGGTCAACACGGTCATCGTCGTCATGAGCGTGGTGACCGTCGAAGCGCTCGGGATGACCCCGGCGACCGCCAACCTGATCCTGCTGTCCCTGACGCTCGTGGCGATCGTGATGAGCTTCGTCTGGGGCTGGCTGGTGGACCGGCTGGGACCGAAGCGGACGCTCGTCATCGTCCTGATCTCATGGGCGGTCGGCCTGCTGCTGGGCGGCGTCGCCGTCGGGTTCGGGGCCGCCGGGATCGTGCCGTTCCTGATCGCCGGGGCCATCCTGGGGAGCGGCCTGGGCGGTGTCCAGGTGGCCGACCGCGTCCTGATGGTCCGGCTCTCGCCGCCCGCCAAGCTGGGCGAGTTCTTCGGGCTGTACGGGCTGGTCGGCAAGGGCAGCCAGGTCATCGGCCAGCTGCTGTACGGCGCCCTGATCTTCCTGCTCCTCGACAGCCTGGGCAACGGCGCCTACCAGGTCGCGGTCCTGAGCTTGCTCGTGACGATGCTCATCGGGTTGTGGCTGCTATGGCCCGTCCGCGACGACTGGGCCGGATCCGGCGAGGGGACGCCGCCGGGGATCGCGTCGGATCGCCTGCCGCCGGATCGCCTGGCGCCGGGGTCCTCCCCGCTCGAACCGCGTTAGGTCCGGGCCCGCCCGGTCAGTCCGGGTAGCCGTTCGGGTGGCGCTGCCGCCACGCCCAGGCCGAGCCGACCATCGCCTCCAGCGTCGGCTGCCGCGCCTGCCAGCCGAGGACCCGTCCGGCTCGCTCGTTGCTCGCGACGAGGATCGGCGGGTCGCCCGCCCGTCGCTCGCCCATCGTGTACGGGATGGCGTGACCGACGACGGCCTCCGCGGCGGCCAGGACCTCGCGGACGCTGAACCCACCGGCCGTGCCGAGGTTGCAGACGAGTGGCTCTGCGGTCCGCGCGTCGCCCTCGGCGGTCGCCTCGATCCCGCGCAGGTGCGCGTCGGCGAGGTCAGCGACATGGATGTAGTCGCGGATGCACGTCCCGTCGGGGGTCGGGTAGTCGTCGCCGAAGACGGTCAGCGGCCGGATGCCTTCGGCCGCGGCCAGCACGTTCGGGATGAGGTGGGTCTCCGGATCGTGGTCCTCGCCGAGCGCTTCGGTCGCACCGGCGACGTTGAAGTAGCGGAGGCTCACGCTGCGCAGCCCATACGCCGCCCCGTACCAGCGGAGCGCGCCCTCGAACGTCCGCTTCGTCTCGCCGTACGGATTGATCGGTCGGAGCGGCGCATCCTCGGGGATCGGCGTCTCGTCGGGGACGCCGTAGACGGCCGCCGTCGACGAGAAGACGAGGCGGCCCACGCCGGCCGTCCGGGCCGCCTCGAGCAGGGCGACGCCACCGGCGACGTTGTCGCGGTAGTACTTGGCGGGGTCGCGGCCGGACTCGCCGACCAGGGAGCGGGCCGCGCAGTGGAGGATCGCGTCGATCCGCTCGGACTCCAACAGGCGGGCGACGAAGGCGGTGTCGGCGTAGGTCCCCCGGTGGAACGTGGCGCCCGCCGGGATCGCCGTCGGATGACCGGTCGTGGCGTCATCGAGGACGACCACCTCGTGTCCGGCGGCGAGGAACGCCTCGACCGAGACCGAGCCGACATAGCCGGCGCCACCGGTGACCAGGATGCGCGTCATCGTTCGAACGATACGGGGTCGAGGTGGTCCGGGTCGCCCCGACGCAGCGCGGTGGCGACGGCGTCGGCGATGACCACGTCCTCGCGACTGGCGATCCGGAGCACGGCCGGTACCCCTGGGGCGGCCACCAGGATCGCGTCCGCATCCGCGTCGGACTCGACGAGTGGCGGGATACCGAGCACGGCCAGTCGTTCGGCGATCCTGGCCCGGATCCGGCCCGAGTGCTCGCCGATCCCGCCGGTGAAGACGAGCGCATCGAACGCGGGCAGGGCCGTGGCCGCCGCCGCGATGCCGCCCGCCGCCCGACGGACGAATAGCTCGAGGGCCAGCGCGGCCGGCCCGTCGCCCTCGCGCTCGGCGGCGAGCAGTTCCCGGACGTCGGACGAGCGCCCGGACACCCCGAGCAGCCCCGAGCCGTGGTCCAGCGCCTCCCCGAGGCCGTCGACGGTCAGATGGCCGTCGCGCAGGAGGGCGAGCAGCACGCCCGGGTCGATCGAGCCGGCCCGCGTCCCCATCATGAGGCCCTCGAGGGGGGTCATCCCCATGCTCGTCTCGGTCGACCGGCCACGATCGACCGCCGTCACCGAGCAGCCGCTGCCAAGGTGCGCAACGACGAGCTGCAGGTCGACCGGATCGCGCCCGAGCAGTTCGCCGGCGCGCATGACCGCCCAGGCGACCGACAGCCCGTGGAACCCGAACCGCCGGATGCCCCACGCCTCGTACCAGCCGGCCGGGACGGGATAGCGATACGCCGTGGCCGGCAAGGTCGCGTGGAACGCGGTATCGAAGCAGGCGACGTGGGGGACGCCCGGCAGCGCTGCTCGTCCGGCGCGGATCGTGTCCGCGGCGATCCGGTTGTGCAGTGGCGCGAGTGGCGCGAGCGCCTCGATCGCGTCGAGGACGGCGTCGTCGATGACGGCCGGCGACGTGAACCGCGTGCCGCCGTGGACCACGCGATAGCCGACCGCCTGGATCGTCGAGGCCGGGACGCCGTCGGTCTCGATCGCGTCGAGGGCGGCGTCGATGGTCGCGGCGCGGCCGGTCGTACGGGTCGCATCGGCGCCCCAGTCGACGGCGACCGTCGCGACCGGTGCTCGGTCGGGCGGCGCGAGGACCGCGGCCTTGAGCGAACTCGAGCCGGGGTTGAGGACGAGGATCCGTCTCAGTACGGCCACGTCCAGTCGCGGATGTCCGGTGGGTCCTCGCCGTGCTCGCGGGTGTGCGCCCGGGCCTCGACCCGTCGGTCGGCCATCGCCTGACGGACGGCCCCGGCGTGCGATCCGAGGGCCGGCACGCGGTCGATGACGTCCATGACCAGGTGGAAGCGGTCCAGGTCGTTGCGCATGACGATGTCGAACGGCGTGGTGACGGTCCCCTCCTCCTTGTAGCCGCGGACGTGGAGGTTGGCGTGGTTCGTCCGGCGATAGGCCAGTCGGTGGATGAGCCACGGATAGCCGTGGTACGCGAAGACGACCGGTCGATCCGTCGTGAACAGGGTGTCGAACTCGCGATCGGACAACCCGTGCGGGTGCTCCGAGTCCGGCTGGAGGCGCATGAGGTCCACGACGTTCACCACGCGGACCTTCAGCTCGGGCAGGTGTTGCCGGATCAGGTCCACGGCCGCCAGGGTCTCGAGCGTGGGGATATCGCCACAGCAGGCGAGGACCACGTCCGGGTCGCCGTCGTCATTGCTGGCCCAGTCCCAGATCCCAAGGCCGCGCGTGCAGTGGAGGACGGCGTCGTCCATCGACAGGTAGTCGAGGGCCGGCTGCTTGCCGGCGACGATGACGTTGACGTACTGCTGGCTGCGCAGGCAATGGTCGGCGATCGAGAGGAGCGTGTTGGCGTCCGGTGGGAGGTAGACCCGGATGACCTCGGCCTTCTTGTTCACGACGTGGTCGATGAAGCCGGGGTCCTGGTGGCTGAAGCCGTTGTGGTCCTGGCGCCAGACGTGGCTGGTCAGCAGGTAGTTCAGCGACGAGATCGGCCGCCGCCACGGGATCTCCGACGTCATCTTCAGCCACTTCGCGTGCTGGTTGAACATCGAATCGACGATGTGGATGAACGCCTCGTAGCAGTCGAACAGCCCGTGCCGGCCGGTCAGGAGGTAGCCCTCGAGCCAGCCCTGGCAGTTGTGTTCCGAGAGGACCTCCATCACCCGGCCGTCGAGGGCGAGGTGGTCGTCCGTCGGCAGGGTCTCGGCGTTCCAGGCGCGATCGGTCACCTCGAACACCGGGGAGAGCCGGTTCGACGCGGTCTCGTCCGGGCCGAACAGCCGGAACGTGTCCGGGTTGTCGCGGATCACGTCGCGCAGCCAGGTGCCGAGCACTTTCGTCGCCTCGCTGGTCGAGGTCGCCGGGTGCGGGACCGGGACGCCGTAGTCGCGGAAGTCCGGCAGCACCAGGTCGCGGCGAAGCAGGCCGCCGTTCGCGTGCGGGTTCGCGCTCATCCGGCGGTCGCCTCGCGGCGGCAGGTCGGCCAGGTCGGCGCGGAGCGCGCCGTCGTCGTCGAACAGCTCGTCGGGCCGGTAGCTGCGCAGCCACGCATCGAGGATGGCCAGGTGTTCGGGCTTCTTTCGGACGTCGCTCATCGGGACCTGGTGGGACCGGAAGCTGCCCTCGGCCGGCAGGCCGTCGACTTCCTTCGGTCCGGTCCAGCCCTTCGGCGAGCGGAGGATGATCATCGGCCAGCGAGGGCGGGTCGTGACCCCGTCGATGCGGGCGGCCCGATGGATCTCCGCGATCGAGTCCATGGCCTCGTCGATGGCCGCCGCCATCTTGTGGTGCATGAGGACCGGGTCGTCGCCCTCGACGAACAGCGGCTGGTAACCGTAGCCCTCGAACAGCGAGGTGAGCTCCTCGTGCGGGATCCGGGCGAGGATGGTCGGATTGGCGATCTTGTACCCGTTGAGGTGCAGGATCGGGACGACCGTGCCGTCCGTCCGGGGGTCCAGGAACTTGTTGGAGTGCCAACTCGTGGCGAGCGGGCCGGTCTCGGCTTCGCCGTCGCCGACGACGCAGAACACGACCAGGTCCGGGTTGTCGAAGGCGGCGCCGTACGCATGGCTGACCGCGTACCCGAGTTCGCCGCCCTCGTGGATGGATCCGGGCGTCTCCGGTGTCACGTGGCTGCCGATCCCGCCCGGGAACGAGAACTGGCGGAACAGCTTGCGGATCCCGGCCTCGTCGCGGCCGATGCCGGGGAAGTACTCGCTGTAGGTCCCTTCGAGATAGGCGTTGGCGACCGTCGCGGGCCCCCCGTGCCCGGGTCCGATGATGTAGATCGCGTCGAGGTCGCGGGCCTTGATGGCGCGGTTCAGGTGGGCGTAGATGAAGTTGAGCCCGGGGGTGGTGCCCCAGTGACCGAGGAGGCGGGCCTTGACGTGGTCGCGGGTCAGGGGCTCACGGAGCAGCGGGTTGTCGAGGAGGTAGATCTGGCCGACCGACAGGTAGTTCGCGGCGCGCC
>CAZOHT010000017.1:0-71309 GCA_964579825.1 uncultured Anaerolineaceae bacterium | reverse complement strand
CGCCTCGGGCAGGTCATCGCGCCCGAAGCCGATCCGGAAGTGGTCGCCCGCATGCCCGAACCGCGACCCAGGCAGGAGGAGGACGCCCTCGGCCTCGACCAGGCTCGCCGCCCACGCGTCGATGCCGACGCCCGGGACCGTCAGCCGTGGGTACCCGATCGAACCCGCCGTCGGCCGCACCCACGTGAACGCGTCCGACCAGCGCTCGAAGAAGCCGTCGAGGATGGCCATGTTGTCGAGCACGATCCGGCGCGACCGGGCAAGGACCGAGTCGCGCGCCCGCAACCCGATGATGGCGAGGATCTCCGACGGTGCGGACGAGCAGATCGTCGTGTAGTCCTTGAACGACGCGACGCGACCGAGCAGGTCCCGGTCGTGCGACGCCAGCCAGCCGATGCGCAGGCCGGCCATCGCGAAGGACTTCGACATGACCCCGACCGAGATGCCGGTCCGCAGGGCATCGGCGCCCGTCGGCAGCTGCGTCGCCGGGTCGAACTCGAGGCCGCGATAGACCTCGTCGAGCAGGAGATGGGCACCGGCGTCGGCGGCGATGCCCGACAGCCCGTCGAACGTCGCGCGATCGGGCAGCATCCCGGTCGGGTTGTGGGGCGCGTTGACCACGATCAATCGCGTGGCCGGCGTGACCTGGCGGCGAAGGAGGTCCAGATCGAGCGCCCACCCGTCGGACTCCTGGAGCTCATGCAGCGTCACGTCGGCGCCGGCCGCACGGGCGACCTCGTAGAGGCTCTGGTACCCGGGCCAGGTCGAGATGACATGGTCGCCGGGGCCGACCAGGACGTTGACCAGGCAGAAGATCGCCTCCTCCGCGCCGGCGAACGTCAGGACCTCGTCCGCATCGATGGTGTCGTACAGGCTCGCGATCTCGCGCCGCAGGAGCGGGTGGCCGGTGGACTCCGCGTAGCCGAGCCGCAGGTCCGCCCACAGGACCCGCGTCTCGTCGTCGGCCAGGGCCAGCAGGTCCGCCATCGGATAGCCCTGCACGTCCGAGGCGCACAGGACGTGCCGAACGGCGAACTCCCACTGCGCGAAGTACCGCTCGAGCGTGAAGTCCGCGAGACGCACCGGGCGGCCGGTCAGCCGCCGACGGCGATCAAGGCGGACCCGAACGCCCGCACGGTCGCCTCGTCCAGGCCATCGCTGACGAGCTGCCAGCTGAGATCCGAGCCGGGATCGACGGCGATGACATAGCGCGGCCCGTCGACGAACAGGGCGCCGTCGCGATCCGCGAACGTCGCGGTCCCGGCGTCGGTCCCCGACGGAGCGCAGCCGGATCCGTCCGTGCACCAGGCCCCCTCACTGAGGGTGATGTGCGCGCCACCCGGTCCGCGGTAGCTGATGACCAGCCGTCCACCGTCCGCGAGCCGATACGATCCCTGTTCGACGTACCAGCCGCTCGGCAGGACCGGGCAGTACACGGTCCACGCCACGGCCGCCGACACGGACTCGTAGAACGTCCGATTCTCGGCGGTGCCGGTGCAATCCGTCGCCGCCCCGACCGGCCCGGCAGACGCGCCCTCGGTCGGATCGGGTGTCGGCGAGTCGATCGCCCCCGACTCGATCGCCAGCTCGTCCGTGGACGGTGCCACGGGGTCGGAAGCGGCATTGTCGAGGGTCGTCGGCGCCGCCACACCGAGGCTGGCTCGAGCGGACGGGGTGGCATCCGTGGGCCCACTCGCGCAGGCCGCGACCCCGACGGCGAACACGGCCAGGAACGGCAGCCAGGAGGCCGGGGTCGGGTGGGGCCGAGGACGCCATGGACGATGCGGTCCAGGGGCGCTCGACCAAGGTCGCGTCACCCGCGGAGGGTAGCACCGGGGGCCTCGGACCGCCGTCGGCAGGCTTGTACCCGGGGGTCGTCGAGGTGTACAGTCCGACGATCGAAACAAGCCTGACTGGACAGGGGAAGCCGGTGCAAGACCGGCGCTGACCCGCAACCGTAAGTCGTTCCGCATCAGGCGGCGACGAGCCGGGATACCTGACCAGAAGGCTCGGCTCCACAACCCGTCGAGGTCTGCGGACGGAGCCCGGAACCAAGATGGCGCCTCATGACCTCGCCCATCCGTGGCACACGGGTGGGCGAGCGTGTGTCTCCCATCGAAGCCGGGGCCCCAGTCGGACGCGACGACCCGCTTCGAGAGGAACGCGACGATGGCCCTTTCCCGAGTCCTCCTGCGCCGAGCCGGCGCGCTCACCCTGGCGGCGACGCTCGCCCTCTCGACGGGTGCAGCAGCCGTCCTGGCGGCCGATCCACCGACCACCTCCGACCCTGGTCCCGCCGCCGCCGGCTGGATCGCCGGCCAGGTCGAGGCGGGCGTCGGGCCGGGCAGCCTGGCCGATGCGATCTTCGCCTACGCCTCGACGGGGACCGGCGCCGACGCGGCCGCCGACGCCCTGGCTCGCCTCGAGACCGTCGTCGACAGCTACATCCTCGATGGATCCGCGGCCCTCGTCCCGGGTTATCTCGCGAAGACGCTCCTCGCGGTCCAGGTGGCCGGCGGCGATCCGACCTTGTTCGGCGGCCACGACCTCGAGACCGAGCTGCGCAGCCTGATCGTCGCCACGCCCGGCCCGGAGCTGGGTCGGTTCGGCGCCGGTTCGCCGTCGGACCAGGCGCTCGGGGTCATCGCCCTGTCGCGCACGAGTGGCGGGGCCCCGGCCGACACGGTCGACTACCTGGTGAGCCTGCAGTGCCCCAACGGCGACTACCAGTGGGACGGATCGTGCCCCGGCGCCGGTGCCGAGGATCCCGATACGACCGGGCTCGCGCTCCAGGCCCTGCTGGCCGGTGGCGCGACCGCGGCCGCCGCGACCTCCACGCAGCTGCTCCTCGACATCCAGGGCTCGGACGGGTCGTTCAGCTCGTTCGGCACCCCGAACACGAACAGCTCGGGCGTCGCCGGCCAGGCGCTCCGGGCGGCCGGTGAGACGGAGGCCGCCGACGACGCGGCCGCGTTCATCCTGACCCTCCAGTACGGCTGCGATGCCCCGGCCGCCGATCGAGGCGCCTACCCGTGGGCGACCTCCTACGCCGGCCTGCTCATCTACTCCACCCCGCAGGCGGTCCTGGCCTTCGGCGGGCCGGCCCTCGGCGACCTCAGCATCTCGGGCGCGTCGGCCGCGGCGCCGATCCTGGACTGCGACGCACCCGAACCGACCGATGACGGCGGCGCCGCGCCGACCGATGACGGCGGCTCGGCCCCGACCGTGACCCTGCCGCCGACCGATCTCGGGTCGGTGCGACCGGCCACGACCGAGGGGACCGCCTCGGTGTTGCTTGCCCTCGTCGTGCTGGCGGCTGCGGTCGGCTCGAGCGCGCTCATCGCGCGACGGGTCCGGCGCTGACGGTGGCGCGACATCCGTGACCCGATGACCGGCCACCGCTGGCTCGCGCCATCCGTGGTGGCCGCCGTCCTGGCGGTCGGATCCCTGCTGGTCTCCAGCCCGGGTCCGGTCGTCGGGTCCGACGGTCCGTGTCCCGGCACGACCGGGGTCACGGTGGTGGTGGACTACCACGCCCTGGGGGGAGGCGTCGTCGTCCGCTGCGCGCCGGGATCGCCGGCCACCGGGTTCAAGGCCCTGCAGGCCGCCGGCTTCGACCTGGTCGAGGTCCAGAATGTGCCCGGCTTCCTGTGCCGGATCGACGACAAGCCGAGTGCGGCCCAGGAGCCATGCCTGAACACGCCGCCGGCCAACGCGTACTGGTCGTACTGGCACGCGGATCGCGGCGGCTCGTGGGCGGTCAGCCAGCAGGGCGGCAAGACCCGCAAGCCCCCGCCCGGCAGCGTCGACGGCTGGTCGTTCGGCGCGACGCCGAAGCCAGGCATCGATCCGCCCGCCGCGCCGGCGACCCCCGAGCCGACCGCGAAGCCGACCCCGAAGCCCACCCCTCGACCGACCGCGAAGCCCACAGCGGGCCCGACGTCGACCGCATCGCCGGCCCCGACACCACGGCCCACCGCCGATGCGACGGCGACCGCACGACCGACGACCGCGGAGAGCTCGCCACCTGGTCCGACCCCGAGTCCCTCGGGCGCAGCGGGCGCAACGTCGTCGGCCTCACCCGGGACGACCCTGCCAGCGAGCGGCGCCACGCCGGCCGCCAGCCCGCCCGATGGCACGCCACCGGCCATCCCGGAGGCTTCGGCCAGCGCGGCGCCGGGCGCCGGGGCGCCCGAGCCGACGTCCGCTGGAGGCCCACCGTTCGGCACGCTCGTCGGGCTCGCCATCGTGGGCTTGGTCATCGTCGTCGGCTGGAGCCGGCGTCCATCCCGTCGGGCCGGCGATGGCTGAGCCGCGCCGGTCCCACGCCGCCGGTCTGGCCCAGCTCCCGCGCGCTCTCCATCCGGTCGCGTGGTGGCTGTGGGCGATCGGGCTCGCCGTGGCCGCGAGCCGGACCACCAACCCGCTCCTGCTGGGCCTGATCATCGCGGTCGCGGCGTTCGTCGTGAGCGAGCGGCGCTCCGACGCGCCGTGGGCCCGTGGCTTCCGCGGCTACCTCGTCGCCGGCCTGGTCATCGTCGTCCTCCGGGTCGTCTACCGGATCCTGTTCGGTGGCGACTACGGGGATCATGTCCTGGTCACGCTCCCCGAGATCCCGCTGCCGGACTGGGCGGTCGGCGTGACGGTCGGTGGCGTCATCACGCTCGAGAGCGTCCTCGCAGCGGCCTATGACGGCCTGCGACTGGCGACACTGATCATCTGCATCGGGGCGGCCAACGTCCTGGCCGATCCCCGCCGCCTGCTGCGGAGCGTCCCGAGTGCGTTGTACGAGCTTGGCGCGACCCTCGTCGTGGCCGTCAGCGTCGCCCCGCAACTCGCCGAGAGCGTGGGACGCGTCCGCCGGGCGCGACGGCTCCGCGGTGGATCGGGTCGCGGGGTCCGCGCGCTCGTCGGCATCCTCCTGCCCGTCCTCGAGGATGCGCTGCATCGCTCGCTGGCCCTCGCGGCGGCCATGGACGCGCGCGGGTACGGCCGGTCGGCGCATGTCCCGGCTCGGACCCGCCGCGCGACCGGGGCGCTGGTCGTCGGCGGACTGATCGGGATCTGCATCGGCGCGTACGGCGTCCTCGATCCCACCGCGGCGCCGTTCCTGGGCCTGCCACTGCTGCTGGCCGGGACCGGGGCCGCCGTGGCCGGATTCGCCCTGGGTGGGCGGCGCCTGGATCGCACGACCTACCGGCCCGACCCATGGACCGGCGCCGAGACCCTGGTCGCGGCGTCGGGCATCGCCGCCGCGGTCGGCATGGTCGTCGCGGGCATCGCCGACCCCGCGTCGCTCCAGCCCAGCCTCGTGCCGCTCGACTGGCCCGGACTCTCGCCCGTCGCGACCGTCGGGATCCTCCTCGCGGCGCTGCCGGCCTGGCTCGCGCCGCCGGTGCGCCGGTCGAACGAGATCGCCGTCGCGCGACCGACCTCGGCGGCGCGGGGAGCGGGCTCGTGATCCGATTCGACCGGGTGACCGTCACGTACGCCGGGTCGTCCACACCGGTCCTGCGCGATGTCGATGTGCGCATCGACGAGGGCGAGTTGTGCCTCGTCATCGGTCCGACCGGGTCGGGCAAGTCCACGTTCCTCGGCGCGATCGACGGCCTGGTCCCGCACTTCACGGGCGGCACGCTCGAGGGCACCGTGACGGTCGACGGGCGCGACACGCGGACCCACCCGCCGCGCGAACTGGCGGACGTCGTCGGGTACGTCGGGCAGGATCCGGCCGCCGGCTTCGTGACCGACTCGGTCGAGGAGGAGCTCGCCTACTCGATGGAGCACCTGGCCCTGGACCCGGCGGTCATGCGCAAGCGCGTCGAGGAGATCCTGGACCTGCTGGGCCTCGCCCAGCTGCGCGACCGGCCGCTCCGGACCCTCTCGGGTGGCGAGCAGCAACGCGTCGCGATCGGGGCGGCACTGACGTCGCACCCGCGGGTGCTGGTCCTGGATGAACCGACCTCCGCGCTCGATCCGACGGCCGCCGAGGAGGTCATCGCCGCCATCACCCGACTCGTCCACGACCTCGGGATGACGGTCGTGCTGGCCGAACACCGGCTGGAGCGGGTCATCCAGCACGCCGACCGGGTCGTATCGATCGCGCCGGATGGCACGGTCGTCGCCGGGACGCCGGGCGATGTCCTGGCGGTCGTGGCCGACGGGCCGCCGATCGTGGCGCTGGGTCGCCTCGCCGGCTGGGCCCCGCTGCCGCTGTCGATCCGCGATGCGCGCCGCCTCGCGGCACCACTCCGCGAGCGGCTGGCCGGGCGCGCGACGACGGCGGCCCCCCACGGCTCCGGCGCGACGGATGATCCCGGCGAAGCGGCCCTGGTCGCCCGGGCCATCACGGTCACGTATGGCCCCGTCGTCGCCGTGCGCGAGGTGGACCTGGTCCTGCGGAGCCGTGTCGTCGCCGCGGTCATGGGCCGGAACGGTTCGGGCAAGTCGTCGCTCCTGTGGGCCCTCCAGGGATCCGGTGCCCGGGCCGGCGGGTCGGTCACGGTAGGCGGCCTCGACCCGGCCTCGCTCACCCCGCCCGAGGCCCGCCGCCTCGTCGGCCTCGTGCCGCAGGACGCCGACGACCTCCTGTACCACTCCACGGTCGCCGCCGAGTGCCGCCAGGCCGACGAGGAATCGGGCGCTCCGACCGGGACCTGCCGGCGTCGACTTGACGCCCTCGTGGCCGGCATCGACGACGCGACCCACCCGCGCGACCTATCCGAGGGGCAACGACTCGCCCTCGTGCTCGCGATCCAGCTCACGGCGACACCGACGGTCGTCCTGCTCGACGAGCCGACACGGGGCCTGGACTACGCCGCGAAGCGCCACCTCGCCGCGATCCTGCGCGAGCTGGCCGGCGATGGCCACGCGGTGCTCCTCTCGACCCACGACGTGGAGTTCGTCGCCGCCGTGGCCGACCGGGTCCTG
Source organism: uncultured Anaerolineaceae bacterium (assembly GCA_964579825.1). GTDB lineage: Bacteria > Chloroflexota > Limnocylindria > Limnocylindrales > CSP1-4 > SPCO01. The sequence goes on along the minus strand of CAZOHT010000017.1, from coordinate 64,379 downwards.
GTCATGGCCGACGGGGATCTCGTGGCCGACGGGACCGCCCGCGACATCCTCGTCGCGTCCCCGGCCTTCGCCCCACAGGTGGCTCGGATCCTCGCGCCCGGCGCGTGGCTGACCGTCGACGATGTCGCCAGGGGTCTGGCGGTGTCCGTCGCGAACGGAGCGCCGGCGGAGGTGCCGGCATGACGTCGCCCGCGAGCACGCTCCCACGTGTCGCCGTCCGTCCGGATGCGAGTGCGATCCGCTTCGATGCCAGGTCGGCGATCGCCCTGGCCCTCGCCTCGTTCGCCGGGGCGATCGCCTTCGCCTGGCCGCTGCTCCTGCCTCCGAGCGCGAACGTGGGCCACGGGACGGACGCCCCGCTGGTCTTCCTGCTGCTCCTCCCCGTCCTGGTCGTCGTCGTCCTGGCCGAGATCGCCGGCGGCGGCATCGATTCGAAGGCGCTCGCCATGCTCGGCGTGCTGTCCGCCATCGGGGCCGCCCTTCGACCACTGGGGGCCGGTACGGCCGGCATCGAGACGACGTTCTTCCTGCTGATCCTGGCCGGTCGGGTGTTCGGACCCGGGTTCGGGTTCGTCCTCGGCTCGACGACCCTGTTCGCGTCGGCGCTCATCACCGGTGGGGTCGGTCCGTGGCTGCCGTTCCAGATGCTGGCCGCGTCGTGGGTCGGCCTCGGGGCGGGGCTGCTGCCGCCGGTCCGCGGCCGCGCGGAGATCCTGCTGCTGGCGGCCTACGCCGGGTTCGCGGCCATCGCGTTCGGCCTGCTCATGAACCTGTGGTTCTGGCCGTTCGTCGTCGGCGACGACTCCTCGATCTCGTATGTGGCTGGCGCACCGCTCGGCGAGAACCTGGCGCGACTCGTGCTCTACAGCCTGGCCACCTCGATGGGCTGGGACGTCATGCGCGCCGTCACGAATGTCGTCTTCATCGTGCTGCTCGGGCCGGCCGTCCTGGCCGTGCTGCGACGGACCGCCCGGCGTGCGGCGTTCGGCCGGGCCTCGGTCATCCCGGCGTCCTCCCCCGGGGAGACCAGCGCCCCCGGATAAGTCCCCGATAAGGGGTCCCTGCGACCATCGCGCCCTCGCCCTCCCGCCGCATCTCCGCCGGGGGAGGACAGGACATGGTGAGGTCGACATGGCGACGGATCGCCGGACCGGGACTCGTCGCGATCGTCGCGGTCGGGTCGCTCGCATCCACCACGACCGGCGCACGCGAGCGCCCCTGGGATCCGCCGGAGTGTCCGGGCACGCGCCCGGTGGGCACCGACGGCTCCGACGCCCCGGCGCCCTGGTTCCGGCTCGACCCGGTCCTGGACCCGAACGGCGCGCTGACCGGTCAGCGGCTCGTCGTCGGCCGCATGGACGGGACCGGTCGGCGCTTCGTGGACCTGCCTCCAGAGGCGGCCGCGACCGGCCCGGTCGGCGACGCGATCGTCGTCGCGACCGATGACGGGTCGGTCTCGCGTGTCCGCGCACTGGATGTCGTGGCCGGTTGCGCCACGACGCTGGACACGTCCACCGACGTCATCCGACGGGCGACCATCGCCCCGGACGGGCGATCCGTCGTCGAGGCCCGCGTGGACCGCCGAACCCGGGCGGACCTTGGCGTCTGGCGGCGCACGCTCGATGGGCGGGCGGGCGCGACCCGCTGGCTGGCGCCGATCGAGGTGGACCCCCGGTTCGGTCGGACGTGGTCCACGGACCTGGTCTGGTCGGAGACCGGGACCGAACTGGCGATCCAGTCATGCGGCGAGCTGGCATGCCGGACGCGCGTCGTGGCGACCGACACGGACTCGGTCGGACTGGTCGACGACCCGGACCTCGGTCCGGCCATCGGCCTTGCCGACGGCCGCCTGGTCGCGTACCTGGCGTGTCGCGGGATGCCGTGTCCCATCGTCGCGGTGGATGTCGGGACACGGGCGCGATGGACCCTCGCGCACGACGCGGGACCGGCCGTGCTGACCCAGACCGACGCAGGACCTCGTCTCGTGCACCGGGCCGGGTCGGGCGCCGACGCCACCTTGCGCTCCGTCGCCCTCGATGGGGGTGACGACCGGCCGTTGGGGCCGGTCCCCGGCGGCCTGGACCTCCTGACCGATCCCAGCTGGTCGGAAGCGGGCGCCGGAGGTCCCGATGGCTGGGTCGTCCTGGTCCCGGGCGGCCGCATGCCGCGCGATCCCGCGGACTCGGGTCCGGTCCTCCGCCATGCGCTCGATGGCCGTTCCGCCACATCCGATGAGGTGTCTCGATGAACCGGATCGTTCGATCTCGCCATGCCGTCGCGCTCGCGGCGGTCCTCGCGACCTCGGTGGTCATGGTCGGGTCCGCCTCGGCCCATGGCCCGGATCCGGCGCTGGCCGGCAAGCCCTTCGCGCAGAACCAGGCGCTCACCTTCGCGTGGCGGCCCGGCGCCGCGCCCGTCGCGGCGATCGCCTCGGCCATCAAGGCGGCGGCGGCGGATGCGACCGCGACTCGCGATAGCCAGGCAGCCACGTTCGCGTACGCCGCCACGGGCCCCAACCTGATCGGCTACGGCATCGGTGCGACGTGCGGAGTCAATGGCCTCGCCTGCTTCACCCGGGATGCCCCGAACGGCTTCACGATGTGGCTTCGAGAGCAGGGCCACGTCTTCGACTGGGGCACCCTCAAGTGGTGCCAGTCCTACAAGGCGCCACCGAACGGCTGCTACGACGCCGAGACGATCGCCCTCGACGAGTTCGGTCACATCGAGGGCCTCGACCATCACGTCAACGAACCGGACGACAGCGACTACACGGACGCGGTCGTCCAGACCTACTCGCGAACCAAGCCCGCCGCCGGCTGGAACATGCACACGTTCGGCCCGTGCGACACCGCCCGGCTCCAGATGATCTACGACATGACGAGCTGGTCGGCCAGGTACTCCACCTGCAATGCCGTGCCGACCACCCTGACGGTGCTGGGACCGGCTGCGGTGATCTACGGTGGCACGGCCACGATCGTCGCGACCCTGAAGGTCGCTGACGACGCCGCCTTCGGTCGCCTGGCCCTCAACCCGGTCTCGGGTCGGGTCGTGACGCTTCAGAGCCGGGCTCCCGGCGCGACGACCTGGCTCACGGCCGGGACGATGGCGTACGGGCCGACGTCCGGGACCTACACGAAGACACTCACCTTGACCGCGGACCTGCAGGTCCGCGCCGTGTTCCGCACGCCCAGCGATGAGGGCCTCAAGGCCAGTACGTCCTCGGCGGTGATCGTCGACGTCGGACCGTGCAAGGTCGCGCCGTGTCCACAGACCCCAGGAGGTGACTGATGCCGACGCCAGGATCCAGGACGATCATCGGCCGGATGGTCGAGCGAACCGGCACGGTCGTCATCGCGGCCACCGTGATCGCCTGCTCGACACCGTCGGCGCCGGCCGCCAGCGAGGCGGCGGTATCCGCCTCGCCCAGCGTCGTCGAGGCGGCGACGACGCCGTCGGCCAGACCCACCCCGTCAGCGGCGCCCACCGGCGGGACCGGGGTCGGAGCGCCGCCGGACGCCGCGCTCGCCGTCGACGGGGGTGACCCGGTCGAGGGTCAGCTCGGCACGTATGTCTGGGCCGACGGCGGGTCGGACAGCCCCTGGCTGCCCGGCGCGCCCGTGGCCGCCGCGACGGGCGAGATCCTCGGCCTCACGCTGTCGCCGGACCTCGGGATCTCCGACTGGTCGGCCGCGCTCGCCCCGGCTTCCAGCCTGGACGGAACGGGCCGGATCCAGGTCGGCTCCGGGACCGGTCCGGGGCCGGTGCGCATCCCGACGCCGGACCCTGGGGCGTGGACGCTCGCGGTGACGATCCGGTTCGGCGATCTGGGCAGCGCGACCTGGTTCTGGCGGCTCGACGTGATGTGAGCCGCGTCGGGACCGACCCGTTCAGGCGGTCGCGGGCTCGGGTGTGGCCGAGAAGATCGAGACTTGCGCCTCCTCGGGCAGCATCACGCCCAGGACCTTCTGGAGTGTCAGGAGGTGGACACACGAGGACCAGGACTCGAAGTAGTGGCAGGTGCATCGCCACTGGCCGGCGTCGAGGCTGACATGGTGCGTGTCGTTATCGCCACGGAACGTGAGCGAGAGCCGGTCGAACGTGATCCGGTCCAGCTCGCGGGCGTACCGATTCGCCTTTTCGACCTTGCCGATCAGGGAACTGTGCATCGCTGACCTACCTCCGTCGCCCGTGGGCGTTCCGGGGCCGCCGACCGGTCATGCACCTCGACCGGTGAGGGCGGTCGCGTACCGACAGCCTACACCCGCCGACCCCGCCCGGTACCAGCGAAATCGTCATGGGCCAGGCGTTCCTCGCGGGCGTGGCGGCCACGTCGTCGACCTACGGCGTGTTCGTCCCCTCGCGCCCGAAGTCGTCCTCCAGCCGGACCACGTCATCCAGCTCGGGTGTCGAGACCTCGACCAGCTCGCAGCGCTCGATGGCGGCGTAGCGATGGATGCGCCCGACCGCCACGTGGCGATGCTCACCCGGTCCGAGAGCCTCCACCACGATCGCTCCGGTCTCGTCCTCGAGGGTGAGTTCCAGCCGCCCGGACAGCACCAGGATCGACTCGTCCTTGACCTCGTGGCGCTGGAGCGACAGTCGCTTGCCGGTCTCGATGACCAGGATCTTCCCGACGTAGGTGGCCGTGTGGGCCCAGATGAGCTCGTGGCCCCACGGCTTGTCGACCCGCCGGGTCCCCTCCCCGCCCGCCGCGTCGGCCGTCACGAGCCGCGCACCAGGCGCTCGCCGGCGATGAGCATCTCGTCGCGGATCTCCGCCGACGTGGCCTCCGTGTAGACGCGGACGAGTGGCTCCGTGCCGGACGCCCGGACCAGGAGCCACGAGCCATCCGCGAGGAAGAACTTGAAGCCGTCGTTCGTCTCGAGCGGCACGGTCCGCGCCACGGCCTGGCCGGCGAGCTCCCCGGGCGCCTGCTCGCGCAGGTCCACGAGCAGCCGGCGCTTGGTCTCCGGGTAGAGCGCCCGCTCGACATGGACGTCGATGCGCCGGTAGAACGAGGGCCCGGCGATGGCGTGGAAATGCTCGATCGCACTCGACACCGGCCAGCGACCGGCGGCGCGTTCCTTCAGGAACAGGTCGAGCAGCAGCAGGTCCGCATAGACCCCGTCGCGCTCGGGCAGATGCATCCCGAACCCGAACCCGCCGGATTCCTCGGCGCCCATCATCGCGCCGGTCTCGATCATCCGGGGCCCGATGAACTTGAACCCGACCGGTGTCTCGTGGGTCGCGATCCCATAGTGCTCGCCGAGGCGAGCCGCCATCGAAGTGTTGTTGACGCTGACGACCACCGGCTCGCGCAGTCCGCGATGCTCGGCGAGGTAGTACATCAGCAGCCCGGTGACCTGGAGCTGATGGATGAACGTCCCGCGCTCGTCCGCCGCGCCCGCCCGGTCGGCATCGCCGTCCAGCAACAGGCCCAGGTCGTAGCCGCCGGCGGCGAGCATCGCCAGCGCCTCGTCCACGTTCGGGCGGATCGGTTCCGGGTTGACGCCGCCGAAGTACGGGTTGCGCTCCTGGTGGATCTCGTCCACCTGGATGCGCCCGCCGGCCAGGAGGCGGGAGATCCAGCCACTCCCCGCGCCCCACATCGGATCGACCAGGATCCGGGCATCGGCCGCCCGCAGGGCATCGAGATCGAGCGTGCGCCGGACGAACCGCTCATACCCCTCGAACGGGTCGAACCGTTCGACCAGCCCGGCCGCCTCCGCGTCCGCGAACGGGCGACGATCGAGGGCGATCCCACCGTTCCGGGAGAGCTGCGCCTCGATGACCGACAGGATGTCGTGCCCGGCCGCCGCGCCCGTCGGGGCCTTCACCTTGAAGCCGTTGTCCACCCACGGGTTGTGGCTCGCCGTGATGACGATCCCGGCCGCCGCCCCGCGCTCGACCACCTCGTACGAGCTCATCTGGGTCGGGACGGCGTGGACCGCGAACGCGACCGGGATGTCGTGCGCCAGCAGGATCTCGGCCGCGGCCTGGGCGAAGTGCTCGGACGCGAACCGGCGGTCGTACGCGACGACGACGCCCTTCGCCGCCTCGCCCCGATCCACCACGTAGCGGGCGACACCGTCGGCGCAGCGGCGCACGTTGTCGAACGTGAACTCGTCGGCGATCCGGGCGCGCCAGCCGTCCGTGCCGAAGACGATGGTCGTCGGCGCGGGCGCCGGGCCGGTCACGTTCACGCTGCCTCCTCCGGGTCCGCGCAGCGCGCGAGCAGGTCCTCCACCAGGCGACGGTCCGCGGCCGCCCCGCGCAGGACGGCGATCGGCTGCACGGCGGTCATGCTACCGCGCTCGAGCGGCGCGATGATCCCGAGGCGCCCGCCCGAACGACGGATGACCAGGTCCTCCCGCTCCACGTCGACCGTCTCGCCGGCCTGCACGACGGACCCGGTCCCGCGCGCCCCGATCGCCTCGAGCAGGGCGGACCACGAGCCCAGGTCGGACCAGCCGACCGCCATCGAACCCATCACGACGTGCCCGTCGCGAGCGGCGCTCTCCATGACCGCGTAGTCGATCGACACGGGCTTCAGCTGCTCGTAGGCGTGCTGCAGCAGGTTCGGGGCGGCCAACGTCGGTTCGATGAGCTGGATGAGGCCGGTGTAACGCTCGAGGGCGGTCCGGATGGCCCGCCGCTGCCAGACGAACATGCCGGCGTTCCAGGCCGCACCCTCGGTCGCGAACAGCTCGTCCGCGCGGGCGGGCTTCGGCTTCTCCTCGAACGCCCTGACCGGATAGCCCACGAGGCCGTCGATCTCCTCGCGTGCCTCCAGCCGGGGCAGCAGGTAGCCGTATTCGGTCGCCGGCCGGGTGATCTGGGTACCGAGCGTGACGAGCGGGTCGTCCAGGCCGAACGAGCCCGTCGCCAGGCGCGACGCCGCCGTGCGCAGGACACCGACGTAGACATCCTCGCGGGCGGGGTCGATGTGGGCGTCCGCCGGCAGGACCAGCATGACCTCGTCGTCGGGACGATCCACGGCGGCCGTGACGAGCGCGATGGCGGCCGCCGTGTTGCGGCCCATCGGCTCGACCAGGATCGAGGCCGTCGGCACCTGGTCGCGGACGATCCCCTCGTACCGCCGATCCGTGACGATCGTGAGATCCGCGGTCAGGTCGCCGAGCCGTCGCGCCGTCGCCTGCAGCAGCGACTCTGCCCCGAGGAGCGGCAGGAACGGCTTCGGGCGCTCGGGTCGACTCAGGGGGTGGAGCCGGGTCCCGCCGCCGCCGGCCATGATGACGGCGTACATGGCGCCCATCGTATAGGGCGCGGACCGTCAGTCGTTGACCACCACGTACAGGCCTTCCCAGATGACCTTGCGCTGCCACTCGTGGTAGCGCGTGTAGACCTTGCTGAACGCCGCCACCGTCATGTACTTGTACGGATACGGGTCCGGATAGCGACCCAGCGGACCGGTGACGTAGAAACCCTGCAACGTGCGCTTGGTCGGGTCGTTCGGATCCACCGCGGTCTTGTAGCCGAGCACGACCCAGGCGTGGGTGCCGGCCTTGACCGTGATGCCGACGGGATGCCCGGTCCGATCGATGGCCTCGACGATGGCGTTCATCGCCACGGTCTTGGACAGGTAGGCTCGGGCGTAGTACGGCTTGTACGTCCAGCGGCGCATGGCCCAGGCCCAACCCTGGACGTCGTTGCCCGATGTCGCGTAGCGGTAGCGGTTGTGCAGGCGGATCTGCTTGTAGAGCGTCGACTGGCGCAGGTAGGTCGAGTTCGTGTCGTTGCGGATGAGGTTCCACATCGTCTGGACCGCGGCGGGCACACACCAGTAGTTGGTGTACTGGCGCACGATCGCGCTGCGCCGGTAGTTGAGCACGGTGACCATTCGCGGGGTCGGGCCCGGGGTCGGGACCGGCGTCGGATCAGCCGTCGGCGTCGGGTCAGGGGTCGGATCGGCCGTCGGCGTGGCCGTCGGGCTCTCGGTCGCCGCCGGCTCGGTCAGCGTGGATGGCGACGGCTCGAGCGAGGGTTCGGGATCGGCCGCCAGCGCCACGGCCGGGCCGAAGACCATCAGGGCGGCGCCCGCCAGGAGCCAGGCACGCACCGCCGCACTGGCGCGATGGTGTCCTGTCTTCGGGAGACGCTCGATGGCGGGACGGTGTCCGGGTTCCACGGGCAGGCCTTTCATGCGGCACTTTGGGGATGCAGCACTCGGACAAGCCTACCCGCTCCGAGATGCCGAAGCCATCCCAGCGAAGGTCCGCCACGGTGCAGACGCGATGGTCCTGTGCGGTCGAGGCCCGTCCCGACGCGCACGGGGTCGTGCAGGGCGGGACGTGACGGCGCAGGTGCGGGGCTTCGTTGACGGTCCGGGCATCCGCCCGTACCATCCAGCCCACCCAGACGCGCGCGCATCGAGGAATGCCGTTGACCGCTCCAGCGACGCCGGAGACAGCCAGTCTCGCCGGCGGACCCGCGCCAGTCACAGCCTCGTCCTCCGCTTCCCCCACGTCCGCTGCGTCCCCGGACGTCCAGATCCTGGGCGTGACCAAGCGGTTCGGCGACGTGACGGCCGTCGACCACATGGACCTGAGCATCGCGCGGGGCGAGTTCTACAGCCTCCTCGGGCCATCCGGCTGCGGCAAGACCACGACCCTGCGCATGATCGCCGGCTTCGAGCAACCGACCGAGGGCGAGATCCTGCTCGACGGCAAGCCGATCGCCGGCGTCCCTGCGTACAAGCGCAACGTCAACACGGTCTTCCAGCACTACGCGCTGTTCCCGCACATGGACGTCGCGCGGAACGTCGGCTATGGCCTGCGCCAGAACAAGGTCGGCAAGGAGGAAGAGCAGCGCCGGGTCGGCGAGGCCCTCTCGCTCGTCCGGTTGTCCGGCTACGAGAAGCGGCGGACCTGGGAGATGTCCGGCGGCCAGCAGCAGCGGGTCGCGCTGGCGCGAGCGCTCGTGAACCACCCCACCGTGCTCCTGCTCGACGAGCCCCTCGGCGCCCTGGACCTCAAGTTGCGCAAGGAGATGCAGCTCGAGCTGAAGGCGCTCCAGCGTGAGGTCGGGATCACGTTCGTCTACGTGACCCACGACCAGGAGGAGGCGCTCACGATGAGCGACGTCATCGTGGTCATGAAGGACGGCCGCATCCAGCAGCAGGGCGGCCCCGAGGAACTCTACGAGCGGCCGGTCAACCGGTTCGTCGCCGACTTCATCGGCACCTCCAACTTCATCGCGGGGACCGTCGTCGATGCGGACACCGCCAGGCGGACGGCGACGGTCCGCAGCCAGCACGACGTCCTGCTGCCGGGCATCCTGACGGACGCTTCGGCGCACATCGCGGCCGGAGACGCGGTCACGGTCGCGATCCGGCCGGAACGCCTGGAGGTCATCCCGGAGGACGGTGCCGGCGAGCCGCCACCGGGCTGGATCCACGTCAAGGGCCGGGTCACCCAGGGCACGTACCTGGGTGACCAGACCGAATACCGCATCCACACCGATGAGGTGGGCGAACTGATCGCCCGCCACCAGAACAGCACGGGCGTTGGGAGCGCCCTGGGGGCAGGTCCGGGCGACCCGGTGGTCGTCCGGTGGCACCAGGAGGCCGATCTCGTCCTCGCGGGATGAGCCCGGCCGACAGGCGCCCAGGATGACCCTGGGACGCAGAGGAGGAACGCACGTGGCGAACGAAGGTCTCGACGAACTGATGGCGAAGATGGCCCGGAACCGGGTCCCGCGCCGAAGCTTCCTGGCGGCAGCCGGCCTGATCGGCGGCAGCGCGGCCCTGGCCGCCTGCACCTCGGGTGGGTCGGCGACCAGTGCCCCGTCCGACGCGGGTGCGGCCAGCTTCCCGCCGGCCGGGCCGATCGAAGAAGAACTGTTCATGTACAACTGGTCGGACTATGTCGCGCCGGCCAACATGGAGGCGTTCAAGGCCGAGTTCGGCGTCAAGAACTTCGTGTACGACACGTTCGCCAACAACGACGAACTGCTCGCGAAGCTCGCTGCCGGCTCGTCGGGCTACGACTTCGCCTGCCCGACCGCCGAGTTCATCCCGCAGATGGCCGAAGAGGGCTACATCCAGAGGCTCGACTTCAGCCGGATCCCCAACTTCCAGTACATCGATCCGGCCGTCCTCAGCCAGGCCTGGGACCCGAACAACGAGTACCACATCCCCAAGGACCTGGGCACCACCGGCATCCTGTACCGCTCGAAGATCGTCACCGAGCCAGTGACGTCGTGGCGTGAGTTCTACGACCTCGCGACCGGCAAGTACAGCGGCAAGGTCGTCCTGGTGGACTCCGCCGGCGACGTCCTCGTGATGCCGCTCAAGATGCTCGGCTACTCCCTGAACTCGACCGATCCGAAGGAACTGGACGAGGCCAAGAAGCTCCTCCTGGACCTGGCGCCGCACGTGCTGGCGCTGGACTCGGACACCTACCAGGACAAGCTGTCGTCCGAGGAAGCCGTCCTGTGCCTCGGCTGGACCGGCCCGCTCGTCGAGCTGCGGGCCAACCCGGACACGGCCGACACGAAGTACGTCGTCCCGAGCGAAGGCACGCTGTTCTGGATGGACACCTGGGTGATGATGGCCGACGCCCCGCACCCGAACGCGACCTACGCCTGGTTCGACTTCATCGAGCGCCCGGACGTCCAGGCCCTCGAGACGACGACGACCGGCTACGCGACGCCGAACCTGGAGGCCAAGAAGCTGGTCCCCCAGGAGATGCTCGACGATCCGGCCGTGTTCCCGCCGGAGGACGTCATGGAGAACCTCGAAGGCGCCGACCCGGCCTCGACGGACAACGCCGACCGGCTGGCCGTCTGGACCGAGTTCAAGTCCAGCCTCGGCGGCTGAGCGAGATCCGCTAGCGAACGATGGCCACGGCGACGCCGCCCATCGAGTCGGGCGAGTCAGGAGGACGGTCGCGTGCCGGCCTCCTGACGGCGGCCCTCCTCGCGCCCGCCTCCCTCTGGTACCTGCTCCTGCTGGTGCTGCCGATGGCGTTCGTCATCGTGTTCAGCTTCGGCGAGAAGGCCAAGAACGGCGGGTACGCGCCCGGATTCGACCTGGACAACTACGGCCAGGTGGTCAAGGGCATCGACCCATTCCTGCAGAGCCTGCGGATGGCCACGATCGGCACGGCGTTGACCCTGTTCATCGCCCTGCCATTGGCCTACTTCCTGGCGACTCGCGCCGGTCGCCGCAAGGGGCTGCTCATCCTGCTGCTCGTCGTCCCGTTCTGGACGAGCTTCCTCATCCGGACCTACAGCTGGCTGATCGTCCTCGGGCGAGAGAACATCGGCGGCTTCATCGGGGCGCTCATCGGCGACCCGGACTTCCGGATCCTGGGGACCCCCACCGCGATCATGATGGGCCTGGTCTACGGCTACCTGCCGCTCATGATCTTCCCGCTGTACGTCACCCTGGAGCGGATGGACCGCTCGCTGGTGGAGGCGTCCAAGGACCTCGGCGCCGGGCGATGGGCGACGTTCCGCCAGATCACCCTGCCGATCGCGCTGCCCGGCGTGGTGACCGGCAGCATCCTCGTGTTCATCCCGATGATCGGCGAGTACGTCATCCCGCAGATCCTGGGCTATGGCCGGACGTTCCTCATCGGGAACGCGCTGGTCCTCGACTTCCTCGAAGCGCGGAACTGGCCGCTCGGGGCGGCCAAGGCGGTCGTCCTCATCGCGATCATGCTGGTGACCATCACGGTCTACCTGTGGTTCGTGAACCGCGGCCGCCAGGAACGTGACGTGAGCGTCCTGTGAGCGCGCCGGGCGCCACGGTGGCCGGGTCCGCCTCGTCTGGGGCCACCGCCGCCGGTCCTCGTCGGGGGCGTGCCCTCATCGCGTCGGAGCGGATGGACGGGTTCGTCGACAACGTCTTCCGGTTCCAGGCCATCCTCGTCTACGGCTTCCTGTACCTGCCGATCTTCGTGGTGGTCCTGTTCGCGTTCAACGCGAACCAGCTCGCCACCATCTGGACGGGGTTCTCGACCGAGTGGTTCGGGGTCGCCCTTGGCAACACCGTGGCGACGAAGGCGGTCGGCAACAGCGTCATCATCGCGTTCTTCAACGCGATCCTCGCGACGCTGTTCGGCACCATGGCCGCCCTCGGCCTCCAGCGCGTCGGGCGCAAGACCCGGGCGATGTACGACGGCCTGACCTACATCAGCATCATCGTCCCCGAGATCGTCATCGCCCTCGCGACGCTCGTGTTCTTCGCGACGTCGTTCGACCTGATCAACCCGGTCCTGTCGGCCATCCAGGGCGGCGGCAAGGGCGTGTTCAAGCTGAGCTTCGGGCACTGGACCGTCATCAGCGCCCACGTCCTGTTCAACACGAGCCTCATCCTGCTGCTGGTCCGCGCCCGGCTGTCGGGCATGGACCGCACGCTTGTGGAGGCCAGCCAGGACCTGTTCGCGACACCCTGGCGGACGTTCCGCCAGATCACCTTCCCGCAGCTCCTGCCGGCCATCGTGGCGGGCTTCCTGCTCGCGTTCACGTTCAGCTTCGACGACTACGTCATCACGACGTTCGTGACCGGTCCGGGCTCCACCACCCTGCCGCTGTACATCTTCGGCCAGGTCAAGCGCGGCGTGACCCCGGAGACGAATGCGATCGCCACGATGGTCCTCGCGTTCACGATCGGCATGCTCCTGATCGGCCAGCTGCTGCTCATCTGGAACGGCCGGCGATCCGGTGGGCGCGGCGGATCGATGACCTCGATCGTCGCCGACGACTGACGCGGGCTCGGGACGGGCGGGGTCCGTCTGATCAGGTTCGCTGGTGCGGTTCGCGGCGAACGAGCGTCGCATCGTCCGTCGTCCGGCGTTTCCATCCCACCGCCGAGCGTGCCGGGACGCCACATGATCGACCTGGCTCATCGCCCGGCGTCGGCCGGACGTGGTGGGTTCAGCCCGCGGCGCTCGCGAGCTCCGGCTCGGGCAGTCCGGCTTCGGACGCCAGGAGAGCGGCCTTGTCGGTCCGCTCCCACGGGAGGTCCAGGTCCGGGCGACCGAAGTGGCCGTACGCGGCGGTCTGCCGGTAGAGCGGCCGGCGGAGATCCAGCGCGGCGATGATCGAGGCGGGACGCAGGTCGAACGTCCGCTCCACGATGCGCTGCAGGTCCTCGTCCGGCAGCTTGCCCGTGCCGAAGGATTCCACGGACAGGCTGACCGGGTGGGCGATGCCGATGCCGTACGCGACCTCGACCTCGAACCGGTCGGCGAGGCCGGCCGCCACGATGTTCTTGGCCACCCAGCGGGCTGCGTAGGCCGCCGAACGGTCCACCTTCGTCGGGTCCTTGCCACTGAACGCGCCACCGCCGTGTCGGGCCATGCCGCCGTACGTGTCGACGATGATCTTGCGGCCAGTCAGGCCGGCGTCGCCCATGGGGCCCCCGGTGACGAACCGGCCGGTCGCATTGACATGCATGACCGGGTCCACGTCTCGCAGTCCATGGGGGATGGTCGGCAGGATGACGGCCTCGACGATCTCCGAGCGCAGTCGTTCGATCCGGACATCCGGATCGTGCTGGGCCGCGACGACGACGGTCCTGACCCGGACCGGGACGCCGTTCGAGTACTCGATGGTGACCTGGGTCTTGCCGTCCGGGCGGAGGTACGGCAGCTGGCCGGTCCGACGGACCTCCGACAGGCGCCGGGCGATTCGGTGGGCCAGGGCGATCGGCAGGGGCATCAGCTCCGGGGTCTCCCGGCAGGCGAACCCGAACATCATCCCCTGGTCGCCGGCACCCAGCTCGTACGCCGGAGCCGCGTCGTCGCGGACCTCGAGGGCGGAATCCACGCCCTGGGCGATGTCCGGCGACTGCTCCTTGACCGAGACCATCGTCCCGCAGGTCATGTAGTCGAACCCGTAGTCCGAGTGGGTGTAGCCGATGTCCCGGACCGTATCCCGCACGACCGCCTGGAAGTCCACGTAGGTCGACGTCGAGATCTCGCCGAGGACCATGACCAGACCCGTCGTCGTCGCCGTCTCGCACGCCACGCGGGCGTCCGGGTCCTCGCGGATGATGGCGTCCAGGATCGCGTCGCTGATCTGGTCGCACATCTTGTCGGGGTGCCCTTCGGTCACCGATTCGGACGTGAACAGGTACTGCTGGGCGTCGACGATGCTCATGCTGCGAGTAGGGCCTCCCTCGGTCGGATCCGTCCTCGGGAGACTACCACGGGCCCGCCGGTCGGTCGGATCCCCGACTGGTCCACGAAGCCGGGACGATGCGTCAGATCCCCGTGCGGAGGATCTCGAGGTCCAGGTCACGCTCCACCCGTCGGAGGGCGGCGTCGCCGATGACGCCGTCGTCCCGAAGCCGGATGATCGATTCGCGCTGGACCTCGTTGACGGCGGACCGGATGGCCTGGTGGTCGAGCGATTCGCGCTCGGCATCGCCGATGTCGCCGTCCTCGGACGCGTGGGCCGCCTCATGCTCGAAGCGCGCCCGCAGCTGGTCGACCAGCTCGAGGTGGTCTGGATACTCGCGCGCGAGGTCGTCGAGCCGTGCCAGGGCGGCATCCACGGCGGTCTGCCGGGCGAGCGCTTCCTCGCGCTCGAGGCCGGTGCCCGGGACCACGCCGACCCGGCGGATGATCCAGGGCAACGTGAGGCCCTGTCCGACGAGCGTGGCGAGGATGACGCAGAACGTCAGGTAGATGATCAGGTCGCGCTGGGGGAACGGGGCCGGTCGGAGCGGTAGCGCCAGGGCCGCGGCGAGCGACACCGCGCCACGCATGCCGGCCCAGCTCACGACGATGACCGACGAGCGCGGCGGCGGCTTCTCGGTCGCCCGGATCCGGGCACTGAGTCGGAACGGCAGGTAGGTGGCCGAGAAGATCCAGACGATCCGCGCGGCGATCACGGCGATGCTGACGGCCGCGCCGATCCACAGCAGGTCCGCAGCGCCCCGGGAGGCGAGGTTGTCGACGACCAGCGGCAACTGGAGTCCGATCAGCATGAACACGAAGCTGTTGATCAGGAAGTAGACGATCGACCAGACGCCCGCCCCGGTCAGGCGGGCATCGGGCGAGAGGACACGGGCCGCCCGGCGACCCGCGATGAGACCCGCGGTCACCGTGGCGAGGACACCGCTGACGCCGAGCGTCTCGGCCGCCAGGTAGGCGGCAATGGGGGCCAGGAGCGACACGACGATCTCGAGGGTCGGATCCCCGGTCCTGCGCCACACGGCCGTGACCAGCCAGCCCAGCACGACGCCGACCGCGATCCCACCGAGCCCGACGCCGACGAACGACACGCTCGCCCCGAGCACCGAGAACGAGCCGGTCAGGACCGCCGCGACGGCCGCCCGATAGGCGATGAGCGCGGACGCGTCGTTGACCAGGCTCTCCCCTTCGAGGATGGTGACGACCTTGCGTGGGACGCCCAGGCGGCGCAGGACGGACGTCGCCGCCACCGCATCCGGGGGTGCCACGATCGCCCCGAGCACGAAGGCGGGTCCCCAGCGCAGCTCCGGGATCAGCGCGCCGGCCACCAGCCCGACCACGACCGTCGTGAACAGGACGAGGCCGATCGCGAGCGAGCCGATCGCCCGGGCGTTCGCCTTGATGTCCCGGATGGGCGTGCTGTAGGCGGACCCGAACAGGATCGGCGGCAGGAACAGCAGGAACACGAGTTCCGGCGGCAACTCGACGGTCGGGGCACCGGGGACGAGTCCGAAGACGAGCCCGAGACCGACCCCGCCGAGCACGAGCAGGATCGGGTACGCCACGCGGATCCGGCGAGCGATGTAGGCGAGGGCGACCGCGATCGCCAGCAACAGCAGGATGAGTTCGATCGCGGCTTCGGCGGGCATCGGGTCAGGCGTCGGGTGGAGCGGGGTGCAGACGGCCGACGGTCAGGCGGGCTCGACGGGCTGGGCGGGCTCGACGGACTCGACGGGCTGCGAGGGCTCGACGGATCGCGCCGCGGGTCGGACCGGCTGGCGAGCCTGCCAGGCAGCGAGCCCCAGGACCTCGACCGGTTCCAGCGCGTCCGCCGGCTCGAAGCCGAAGACCTGGCCCAGGAAGGACAGCTCCGCCTCGATCGACCGGCGGATGGCCGCCTCGCCACGGAAGCCGTGGCCCTCGCCTTCGAACAGGAGGTACCCGTGCGGGATCGCGTTCGCGGCCAGGGCCGCGACGATCGCCTCGGCCTGGGACGGCGGAACGACCTTGTCGTCGGCGCCCTGCAGGATCAGGACCGGACACGCGATGCGGTCGAGGGCATGGATCGGCGATCGCTCTCGATACACATCGGCCGCCGCCGGATAGGGTCCCACCATCGAATCGAGATACCGCGATTCGAACTTGTGCGTGTCGCTGGCCAGCGTCTCCAGGTTGCCGATGCCGTACCGGCTGATCGCGGCCGCGAACGTGTCGTGGAATGCCACGGCCGCCAGTGCCGTATAGCCGCCCGAGCTGCCGCCGGCGATCGCCAGTCGCTCCCGGTCCA
Source organism: uncultured Anaerolineaceae bacterium (assembly GCA_964579825.1). Lineage (GTDB taxonomy): Bacteria > Chloroflexota > Limnocylindria > Limnocylindrales > CSP1-4 > SPCO01. The sequence goes on along the minus strand of CAZOHT010000017.1, from coordinate 47,924 downwards.
CATCGCCGCGGTCCGCGAGGAAGCGCGCAGCCGCGACGCAGTCCTCCACGTCGACGATGCCGAACGTCCCGTCCAGCTGCCCTCGATAGTCGCGTCCATACCCGGTACTGCCGCCGAAGTCGACATCGACGACGGCGATGCCCCGGCTCGTCAGGAACTGGATGCCGAGGTTCAGCGACGTGGTCGCATTGGAGGTGGGCCCACCGTGCGAGAGCACGACCAACGGCGGTCGATCGTCTTGGGGCCCCTCGAATGCCGGGTGGCACGGCGCGTAGTAGAGCGCATGCGCGGTGCGCCCGCCGCTCGTCGGGAAGTCGATGGACTCCGGCGCCGACAGGAGGCCCGGGTCCAGGACGATCGCGCTCGTGCGGCGCAGGATGCCGGCCGTCGCCAGGGTCTCGGGGTCCAGCCGGACGACCACGGACGGGCTCTCGGGCATCCCCGCGATGGCCAGCACGCCGGCCGGCCCGACCTGCAGGCCATCGAACTCCGTGAAGCTCGTCTCGACTTCCCCGATCGACACGCCGGGCCGGAGGTGGAACAACCGATCGTGGCCGGCCTGGCGAGCGACGGCGACGATCGACCCGTCCGGGAGGAAGCCGTACGAGGATCGCCCGAAGACCCACGCGGGGTCGGCGAACTCGGCCTCCATCGGCGCGAGCGGCTCGAGTCTGGGCCCATCCACGAGCCGGTAGAGGTTCCACCAGCCGCTCCGGTCGGACACGAGATGGAGGGTGCCGTCGGCGCTCCACTCGGGCTGGGCGATCGATTCGTCCGGCCCGCCGGCCGCCAGGTCCGCCTGGCCGAGCGTGCCGTCTGGCTCGATCGGTGCGACCCGCAGGCGCGTGGCTTCCCACGGCATGTGCGGATGGTCCCACTCGAGCCAACACAGGCGCGACCCATCCGGTGAGACGCGCGGCGCGGCGACGAAGTCCGGCCCGCTGACGAGGACGCGCGGGTCACGCTCGCCGTCGAGGGGGACATCCACGATGGCGTTGACCGGCTCGCCATCGCCCGAGTGATCCTCGCGGACGGCGACGAACCGACGGCGCAGCGGATCGAAGCGCAGGTCCGCGAAGCGCCACGGTCCGGCCGGCGTGATGGCGACCGGGGCGTCGGCGCCAGGGTCCAGCCGGTACAGCCGTCCGTCCCCTCCGTCCGAATAGACGACGGTCCCGCCGGCGACGACATAGGCGCCGCCACCGTACTCGTGGACCCTCGTGCGGACCGAGATCGGGGGCGGGACCAGGTCCTCCGGGGCACCGTCCGCCCCGACTCGGACGAGCACCTGTCGACCGCCCTCCGAGGGCCGCGACTCGAGCCAGTACAGGTCGGCGCCGTCGATCCATGGCTCGGCCAGACCGATGACGTCGCCGACAAGGTCGTCGATCCGGATCGGGCTACGCCACGATCCGTACGGCGCGATGGTGGGTTCGAGCATCCGGGCTCAGGTACCGTGCTGCCAGGACGAGACGTACGCGGCCTGCTCGGGCGTCATCGGCTCGAGTTCGATCCCGAGGGCGGCAAGCTTGAGGCGGGCGACCTCGGCATCGATCGCCTCGGGCACGACGTAGACCTGCGGCTGCAGATCCGCGTGGTGGAGGGCGACGTACTCGGCCGACAGCGCCTGGTTGGCGAAGCTCATGTCCATGACCGCGGCGGGATGGCCCTCGGCGGCCCCCAGGTTGACCAGCCGGCCCTCGGCGATGAGGTTCAGCTTCTTGCCGCCCAGGTCGAACTCCTGGACGTTGTCGCGGACCTCGCGGACGTGGCCCTCGGCCAGGGCGGTGAGGGCGGCGAGGTCCAGCTCGGCATCGAAGTGGCCGGAGTTGGCCATGATCGCGCCGTCGTGCATGACCTCGAAATGCTCGCGCCGGAACACATTCAGGTTGCCGGTCGCGGTGATGAACAGGTCGCCCCAGCCCGCGGCGGCCCCGTGCGACATGACCGCGAACCCGTCCATCAGCGCCTCCAGGGCCCGGACCGGGTCCACCTCCACCACGGCGACGTGCGCGCCGTGCCCGGCCATCCGCGCCGCGATGCCTTTCCCGACCCAGCCGTAGCCGGCGACGACGACCTTGCGGCCGGCGATGAGGATGTTGGTCGCGCGCAGGATGCCGTCGAGCGTGCTCTGTCCGGTCCCGTAGCGGTTGTCGAAGAGGTGCTTGGTCTGGGCTTCGTTGACCGCCACGACCGGGAAGCCGAGGGCACCGTCGGCGGCCATCGCCTTGAGCCGGATGACCCCGGTGGTCGTCTCCTCCGTGCCGGCGAGGACCTCGGCGACCTGCGCCGGGCGCTCGCTGTGGAGCAGCGACACCAGGTCGCAGCCATCGTCCATCGTGACCTGCGGGTGCGTGTCGGCGACGCTGTTGAGGTGGGCGTAGTACGTGTCGCGGTCCTCGCCGCGTCGGGCGAACGTGGCGATCCCGTACTCGGCGACGAGCGCGGCCGCGACGTCGTCCTTGGTGGACAGCGGGTTCGAGGCGGCCAGGACGACCTCCGCGCCGCCGGCCTTGAGGGTGCGCATGAGGTTGGCGGTCTCGGTCGTGACATGCAGGCACGCGCCGATGCGCAGCCCGGCGAGCGGCCGTTCGCGTTCGAAGCGCTCGCGGATGAGGCGCAGGACGGGCATCTCGCGCTCCGCCCATTCGATCCGTCGGACCCCTTCGGCGGCGAGACCGAGGTCCGTCACGTCGTGGGCCGGCAGGGTGCTGGTGGAGGTCATGGGCGATCGGTCTCCTTGCGTTCGAACAGGCGCCGCAGCGGCGCCGTGAGGGCGGGCCAGGGTGAGCCAAGGCGATGGACGAGACGCTCCTCGAAGCGGGCGTGCTCGGCGTAGCCGAGCCGGCGGTAGGCATTGAGTGCGGGCGGGTTGTCGGAGCGGACGTTGAGGACGACCTGGTCGCACGTCCGCAGCAGTTCGGCCGTGACGGCGCCGGTGACGGCGGTCGCGAAGCCCCGCCCACGATAGTCGACGTGGGTCAGGACGTTGCCGACGACCGCCAGGCGGGCGGTCGGACTGACGACATGGGTGCCGGCCGCGGCGATGAGCTGGCCGTTCACGCGCATGCCGTAGTAGACGCCGTCGGCGATGGCCGTCGACGGCAGCCAGGACGCGAACCCGAGCTGGTACAGGCGGTTCAGCTCGCCGCTCTCCACCGGCAGCAGGCGCTGGACACTGGCCGGGTACGGTCGGAACCGAGCGCGGTCCACCCACATCCGGACCATCGCGACTCCCGGATCCACGCGGTAGTGGGCCTGGACCGCGGCGATGGCCGCCGGTCGCGCGGCGACGTACGCGGCGCGCGGGCGGATGAGGTCGCGCAGGATGGCCTGGATCCCATCCGGGCGGCCGGTGATGAAGAGTGGCTGGGGCGTGGGCCCGCTGTACTCGAGCACGAGCGCGACCGGCTCGTCGCCGTCCCAGGCCACGCCCCAGCGGGTCCGCGCGAACTCGCGATCCTCGAGGTCGCAGATGGCGTACGCCGAGTAGAGGCGGTCCTGTTCGAGGTAGGCGCGCAGGAGGGCTCGATCGGTCGTGGACTTGACGACGACCCCGCTGCGACGTCCGATCGCGACGGTGGCCATCAGCCGGCACCCACCGAGGCGAACGGCGAGGCCGCGGCCGCGTGACGCGCCTTCGAGCTTGTGACGGCGTCGGCCAGGGCCGGCCCGAAGTCGCCGCGGAGGACGCCCTCCTCCGTCACGATGCCGGTGATGAGCTCGGCCGGGGTGACGTCGAATGACGGGTTGCGGACCTCGGTGTCGGGCGGGGCGACCCGGACGCCACGGAAGGACAGGACCTCGTCCGGCTTGCGCTCCTCGATCGGGATGGCGTCCCCGTCCGGGGTCGCGAGGTCCACCGAACTGGTCGGGGCGCACACGTAGAAGGGGACCCCGTGGCGGGCGGCGAGGACCGCCAGGGTGTAGGTGCCCACCTTGTTGGCAGTATCGCCGTTGGCCGCCACCCGGTCCGCCCCGACGAGGACGACATCGACCTCACCGCGGGCCATGAGATGTCCGGCGGCCACATCCGGGATGAGCGTGTGCGGCACGCCGGCCTGGGCCAGCTCCCAGGCCGTCAGGCGGGCGCCCTGGAGGTACGGCCGCGTCTCGTCCACCCAGACATGGACGGGACGTTCGGCGTGGTGGGCCACCTGGACGACCCCCAGCGCGGTCCCGAACTGGCCGCAGGCCAGCGGCCCCGTGTTGCAGTGGGTCAGGATCCGCAGCGGTTCGTCGGTCCGTGGCGGCAACGCCTCATAGCCGAAGGAGGCCAGCCGGCCGTGGTCCGTGGTCGCCTCGAAGACGATCGCGTCAGCTTCCTCGCGCATGACCCGGGCGATCTCGTCGCCGTCCTCGGACAGGTCCCCCACCGCCTCGTAGCGAGCCATGACCCGGTCGAGCGCCCAGGCCAGGTTGATCGCGGTCGGCCGGGCGGTGCGCAGGGCATTGGCCGCCCCGCGCAGGGTGGCCCGGCGCGCGTAGGGACGCGAGTCGGCGAACTTCGCCGCGGTCAACGCCAGTCCGATCGCGGCGACCTGGCCGATGGCCGGGGCGCCACGGACGATCATCTCGCGGATGGCGAACGCGACCTCGCCGGCGGACCGGCAGTCGTACTCGACCAGCGCATCAGGCAGGTGGCGCTGGTCGATGAGGTACAGCACGCCGCCGTCCTCGCGGAACGGGGTCCGGAACCCCTTCGGAGCCGGTTCGCCGGCCAACTCGGCCTCGAGTCCCGCCAGGGGGCTGCCGCTGTTCGGGTCGAGCAACGCGCCGGCCGCCTCGGCCGACGCGCGCTGCAGGGCCTGCGCCGCGCCGGCCATCGTCGCCGCGGTCTGGATGATGTCGCCCGCGAACTGCCGGAAGAACCGTCGTCGTCCCAGGTCCACCTCGGCCGGGGCGGGCGCCGGGCTGCCGGGGGCCGCGCTGCCGGGCGGCGAGGTCTCGCCAGCCGGGGCCGCCGGTACCGCGGGGGCGGGCCTGGGGGCAGGCTGCGGCATCGTCATGCCGGTCGCCGGCGGCGCGGCGGCGGGGCCCACGGGGGCATCGGGCGTCGCGGGATCCCCGGTCGGGTTCGGCCGCGAGCGATCGTCGATGGGTTCGGCCACGTCGGCTCGACCTCGGGTGGGGCTGACGGTCAGTACTGGATGACGCTGGTGACCCGGCGGCCGTCCAGCCGATCGCGGCCCTTGAGGAATTCCAGCTCGACCAGGAAGGCGAGGCCGATGACCTCGCCCTTCAGGCGCTCGACGAGCTCGATCGTGCCCTTGACCGTCCCGCCGGTGGCGAGGAGATCATCCACGATGAGGACCTTCTGGCCGGGCTGGATGGCGTCGCGGTGGATCTCGAGCGTGTTCGAGCCGTACTCGAGCGCGTACTCGACCGAGATCGTCTCGGCCGGGAGCTTGCCGAGCTTGCGGACCGGGACCAGGCCGGCGTCGATCTGGTAGGCCATCGGGGCACTGAAGATGAAGCCGCGGGACTCCATTCCGACCACGATGTCGATCGCCTCACCGGCATAAGGCGCGAGCATCAGGTCGATCGATTCCTTGTACGCCGCCGGATCCTTCAGCAGCGTCGTGATGTCGTAGAACAGGATCCCGGGCTTGGGGAAGTCGGGGATCTCGCGGATCTTCGAGCGAAGGTCCTCGGCGGACATCGGTATGGACCTCCTGGGGTCGAGCGCAGCGCCTGGGGGTCGGGGCTCAGGCCGCCCCGAAGTCTACCGCAGGCAGACCCGCCCACCCGGTCATGACGACGCCGGCGCCCGGTCGCTCAGCGCACCGCTCACCCGGACCGGCCTGAGACGGCCCGAGATCGCGAAGCCACCCACGCCGACGAGGATCGACACCGCGAACGCGATCGCCAGGCCCATGGCCAGGTCGCCCGTCGAGCGCAGCGCCGCGGCGACGATGGCCCCCGAGACGCCGGTCCCGATGGCGGTCCCGAGCGTGTCCATGAGGGACAGCGCGCTGGAGGCCGTGCCCTGGGTCTCGGTCGGCGCCTCGCGCAGGACGATGAGCGCGAGCGGAGCATAGGCAAGGCCCATGCCGTAGCCCGCGACCGCGAACGTCGGGACGGCCAGCCAGACCGGGACGTCCGGGATCAGGACGAAGGAGAACAGCGCCAGCCCGACGATCACGACGAGGAACCCGACCCGAACGAACTGACGGGTCGGCCAGCGTTCGGCGTTGCGGGCCTGGGTCCAGGAGCCCGCGGTCCACGACAGCGTCGCCGCGGTCAGGACGACCCCGGCCGCGATCGCCGAGAGGCCACGGCCATCCTCGAGCGCGAGGGTCACGTAGGCATCCACGCCGAAGAACGTGCACGTCAGGATGCCGCGCAACATGACGGCCGCGGGGAGGACCGGACGAGCCGTGAGCGTGCCGGGCGGCGTGAGACGCAACAGCGCGGGGACACCGGCCGCCAGCCCGAGGACGGCCAACCCGACCGCGAGCGCCGGTTCGCTGCTGCTCAGGCCCGCCATGAACAGGCCGGCTCCAAGGCTCACGAGCAGGGCCGACGGCAACCGACTCCGGCCCACGTTGCCGGCCCGATGTTCGTCCTCGGCGCTCGTCTCCGGGACCCGGACGGCGGCGATCGCGTGATGGGTCAGGACGCCGGCCACGGCGATGAACGGGAGCATGCCCAGGAAGACGTACCGCCAGCCCAGGGTCTCGCCGACCAGGCCGGCCAGCGCGGGTCCGATGACACCGGGCAGGATCCAGGCGGTCGACAGCGTCGCGAACATGCGCGGTCGGAGCGACTCAGGCAGGCTCCGGCCGATGGCGACGTAGGCGATGGGCGGGATGGTACCGGCGCCCAGACCCTGGATGAACCGGGCCACCACCAGGACCTCCATACTCGGCGCGAGACCGCCGATGAGCAGGCCGACCCCGAACAGCGTCAGGCCGAGTGCGAACGGCCGACCGAGGGCGCCCCGGTCCACGGTCCCACCGACGACCGCGATCCCGATGAGCGAGCCGAGGAAGAACGCGGAGAAGACCCAGCCGTACAGCTCCTGGCCGCCGAGCTCCCGAGCCACGATCGGGAGCACCGTCGAGACCGCCAGGGCCTCGAAGGCGACGAGGGTGATGGTCAGGACGAGACCGCCGCTCAGGACTCGACGCTTCGACGACCACAGGCCATCGTGATCGGCGACGGGGCTGCTGGACTCCATCAGGGAAGGATGGCGGGTGTGGGCGGACCCTGCCGGACGGGCGTCGTCGACACCGCGGCCCGGCGCCCGATCAAGCCGGCCGCCAGGCTCCAAGCTCGCCGCGGACGCGTGCCTCGACGGGGGCCGGGGCGATCACCGACCGCGCATCGGCCGCCTCGCGAGCGAGTCGATCCAGGGCGAGGAGCGCCGCGCCGGTCACGGGTAGGGCCCGCAGTCGCGCGACCCTGGCCGCCGGCACGACGGCGTGGATCCCTGAGGCGATGCGCGCCTCGAACCGGGCGTCGTCGGCGTGGAAGAGGCCGCCCGCCAGGACGACGTCCGGGTCGGCTCGGACCAGGCCGAGACGCCGGGCGATGACGACGGCCATCAGGGCCAGCTCATCGGCCAGACGATCGACGATGGATCGTGCGACCGCGTCGCCCGCCGCGGAGGCCCGGAAGACGACCGGCGCCAGGGAGCGCAGTTCACCGTAGGTGATCTCGTTCCGTTCGAACGCCGTCGCGACGTCCACCGGCCGACGCCGGCCGAAGTGCTCCGGCACGCCTCGCTCCAGCATGGTCCGCGGGCCGCGACCATCACGAGCGCGCACCGCCGCGCCAAGGCCGGCCATCGCGACATCGCCCCCACCACCCCAGTCCCCAGTCGCCTCGCCGAGCGCCGCGAAGCGTGCCGTACGACCGTCCGGACCGACACCCGCGGCATTGACCCCGGCCCCACAGATGACGGCCACGCCCCAGCCCCGGTCAGAACCGGCTCGAACGGGCGCGAAGGCGTCGTTGACGACCTGCCCATCGTCGGCCATCGGTCGAGCGGCGAAGGCCCGCGTCAGGCGGGCGATGTCACCCGGCGAATCGGCCCCTGCCAGGCCGTAGACGGCCTGCCGAGCTCGCTGGTCCGGGTCGTGGCCGGCGATCGAGCGCGCCTCGCGGACGAGCGCCAGCAACCGATCCGCGCCGGTGTCCAGCCCGACCTGCTGATGGGACACGGTCCCGCCCCTGACCGCGGCGAGCAGTCGCCCGTCGGCGGCCACCAGCGCGACATCGGTCTTCGAGTTGCCTCCATCGACGGCGAGGATGTGGTCCGTGGCCACGCCGCCGCCGCCAACGGCCGACCGCCTCATCCGGCGAGGAGCGCGTCCATCCGGACGAACGCTGCACCGGCATCCCGCAGCCGCGCCACGATCCCGGGGAGTGCCTGGTGGGTGGGGTCCGGCCAGCCGTGGCACAGGACGATGACCCCGTCGCCATGGCGGATCGCGCCGTCCACCACGGCGAGCTCGAGGTCCGTGGCCGTCCTGTCGACCTCCCAGTCCAGGCCATCCACGTCCCAGCCGATAGGCCGATACCCGGCCGTCGCGACCAGCGCGAGCACGCGCGGATCGTCGGCTCCCGCCCCGAACGGAAACCGGAACCATGGGGCCGGATCGACGCCGACGATGTCGCGGATGGCTGTGCCCGCATCGGACAGGTCCGTGGCGACGCCCGCATCGCTGAGCAGCGAGAACCGGGTGTGGTAGTGCGAGTGGTTGCCGACCAGATGGCGACTCGTCCCGATCCGGGCCGCGGTGACCGGTCGCGCCTCGACCCAGCGCCCCTGCAGGAACAGGGTCGCCGGCACCACGGCCCGGTCCAGGGCGTCCAGCAGACGATCCGTGTTCCCCGGCGCATGTGGTCGATCGGCGTGCTCCAGGTCGAACGTCAGCGCGACGCGCCAGGGCGTCACTTGTCCACCCCGGAGATGACGATCCCGCGGGTGAAGAAGCGCTGGGTCAACAGGAAGGCGACCACCGGGATCACGAGTGTCATCAGGGTACCCGCCTGGATGATGCCCGGGTCCTTGAAGTGCAGGCCGTTCAGGCGCGACAGGCCCACCGCGATCGGCTGCAGGTCCGGCTCGGTCGACAGGTAGATGAGCGGCCCGAAGAAGTCGTTCCACGAGTAGACCAGGTGGAAGATCGCCACCGCGACGACGACCGGCGCCGCCTGCGGCAGGAGCACGGACCAGAGCGTGCGGAACGGCCCGGCACCATCGATGGAGGCCGCCTCGTCCATCTCGAGCGGGATCGTCATGAAGTACTGGCGCAGGAGGAACACGTCGTAGGCGTTGGCGAAGAACGCCGGCACGAGGAGCGGCAGCCAGGTCCCCACCCAGCCGATCTTGGCGAAGACCGTGTACGTCGGGATGAGGGTCACGGCGGCCGGCAGGAAGATCGTGGCGATGAGCAACGTGAACAGGAGGTTGCGTCCCGGGAACTTGAACCGAGCGAACCCGTACGCCACGAGCACGCACGAAAAGACCGTCCCGATCGTCCCGATGACCGCGATGGCGATGGTGTTGAAGATGAGCCTCGGGTAGTCGATGAGCGTCCACACGTCCGCGTAGTTGGACCAGTGCGGCGCGAACACCCAGACCGGCTCCAAGGTCCGCCACGACCCGACCCACGTGACCGGTGGCGCGTCGGGCGCCGCCGGGTCGATGAACGTACTCTCGAGTCGGCCGCGGTCCAGCAGGGCCATCTGGGACATGGTCCCGTCGATCGGAACGAGGAACAGGTCCAGGGCCTCACCCTCGTACTCGAACGTGGCCTGGTCCGCCGGCCACAGCGGTGCCCCGGGCTGGCTGATCTGCTCGGCGCTCTTGATCGACAGGGTGAACGAGCGCAGGAACGGCGACAGGAAGGCGGCGAGGGCGCATACCGCAACGAGCGTGACGAGGAACGACCGCTTCGGCGGGACGCCGCGACCACGCGGGCGGCGCCGCTCGGTCTCGGCGACCGTGAGTTCCTGGAGGTGGGCGCTCTGCGCTCCGCTCATGCCATGCCTATTTCAGGTCGCCGGCGTAGTACACCCATCGTCGCGAGAGCCGGAAGACCACGAGGGTGATGGCCAGCGTGATCCCGAACAGCAGCCAGGCCAGTGTCGCGCCGTACGACATGTTCTGGAACGTGAAGAACGTCTTGTACAGGTACAGGTTGAAGAAGAGCGTGGAGCCGCCGGGCTCGCCGGTCCCGTTCTTGAGCACGAGCGGGACGAGGAAGTACTGAAGCACCTCCACGATCCCGAGGATCAGGGTGTACAGGAAGACCGGTGAGAGCATCGGGATGGTGATGTGGCGCAGGGTGCCCCACCAGCCGGCGCCGTCGATGTTCGCCGCGTCGTACAGCTCGGTCGGGACCCCCTTCAGGCCGGCCAGGTAGACGATGATCCCCGCCCCGATGCCCCAGACGCCCATGATCACGAGACCCGGGTAGATCCAACTCGGATCCTGCAGCCAGTCCGGCGGGTCGGAGATCCCGATCGCGCGGAGGAAGTCGTTGACCCAGCCGGCGTCCGACAGCATCTGCTGCCAGATGAGGACGCCGGCGACGAACGGCACGACGTACGGCAGGAAGAACAGCACGCGGAACGCCGACGTCCCCATCAGGTGTCGCGAGTTGACCAGCATCGCGACGAAGAACGGCAGGAGCATGAGGACCGGAAGCGCGATGAGCGCGAACTTGAATGTCACGAGCAGCGACGCGTGGGTCTGGTGGTCCGTCAGCAGCTGGGCGTAGTTCTGGAGTCCGACGAACCGGACGCTGCCGGCATTGGCCAGATTGATGTCGGTGAACGTGAAGATGAACGTCGCGACCATCGGGATGAGCGTGAACAGGAAGAACCCGACGATCCACGGCGCGATGAAGACGTAGCCCCAGCGCGCACGGCGCCAGGCAAGCCCCGAGGGCCGGCGTCGGCCGGCCCTCGGGCGGGAGGATGGGTTCGCGGACACGGGTGGAACGGTCAGCTCGCCTTGTCCCAGATCGCCTGGAGTTGCGTCTGGAGGTCCTGGATCTCGGCGTCCAGGTCCAGGCCAGGGGTCGCCTGCCACTTGGTCCCGAACGTGATGATCAGGTCAAGCGACTCGTTGTAGGCCGGCATGTAGCTCTCGAAGTTCGGGACATCGGCGTAGGCGACGCCGTCCTTCGCGACCTGCCAGTCGATGGTCTGCGTGAACTCCTCCTGGGCGGTCTCGAAGAAGGCGTCCTGCTCGGACTCTCGCGCGGGCATGCCGCCGTACGTCTGCAGGAGCTGCCTCGACGCATCGCCCAGCAGGTACGTCAGAACCTCGAACGCCTCGTCCGGGTGCTTGCTGGTCTTGAGGATGCGGAACGTGTCCGCGTTGAAGGCTGCGGTCGTCTGGCCCTCGTACGAGGGTGTCGCGGCCATGTTCCAGTCGTCGCCGGCACCGGCCACGCCGTACGTGGACCACAGGTAGTTCTCGCTCATCGCGACGTTCCCGGTGAAGAACGGATACCCCTCGGGGTTGAGGTCCGTGCCGACGAACTGCGGCCCGGTCATCGAGATGTGGTTCGTCCAGATCGCGTCGTAGAACCACTTCCACGACTCGGCCCAGGCCGCCGGGACCTCGGCAGTCATGCCGTCCGCGCCGCTGGCGAACTGGCCGGCCTTCCAGTAGGCACCGATCTGGCGGAGGTCGTCCCGCTGCGGCTCGAAGCCCCACTGGACCACGTTCTCCGGATCGAACGCCGGGTCGTTGGCATCCTTGCCGTTCTTGTCGACGGTCAGGAGCTTGGCGATCTTGGTGGCGGTGTCGTAGTCCCACGGCACGACCGAACCGTCGGGCATCGTGTAGTCGCCACCCCACTCGTGCGGCGGCTCGGCCAGACCGGCTTCCTCGAACAGGCCGGCCTTGTAGAACAGGACGGACGGGTAGATCGCGAACGGGATGCCGACCTGGCCCTCGCCGCCGACGTTGTACAGCGCGACGGTGCTCTCCGGGAATTGGGTCATGTCGTACTCGGTCTTGTCGATGTAGGGCTGGAGGTCCAGCCACTGGCCGTGGAACGCCTCGGCGCCACCGATCCCGACCGGGCCGACGATGTCCGGGCCGCTGCCCGAGGCGAGCTGGGTCGCGAGCGTGTCGCGAGCGCTGGCATACGGGATCGGCTCGAATGTGAGCTTGATCTTGGGGTGGGACGCGTTGAACGCCTCCACGACCGCGTTCTCGACCTCGATCTGGGCGGGATCCTCGCCGGTTCCGAGGCAGCAGTACCAGCGGATCTCCACGACGTCGGAGCTTGAGCCGCACGCGGAGATCGACAGGAGCATCGCCGCGGACGCGGCCAGGACGCTGAGGCGGCTGAGTCGTCGGTGCATGTCACTCCTCCAGGGACGGGCGGATGGATAGGGTCGAATGGGGATGGGCGGTAGGCTCCCGGATGGCTATCGCTCCACCTCCACGGCGGGCGCCTTGGGGCGCAACTCGTCGGCGACCGTCGAGTCGCCCTCGGACTCGCCACGGGTGATCCATCGCGGCCGCACGACCACGCGTTCCACGTAGTACCGGGTGCGATCGCCGCGGACATAGGTCCGGCCGAACTCGACCGGGGTCCCATCTGCGGTCGCAGCGATGCCCTCGATGAGGAGCGCCGGAGCACCTCGCCTGCGGCCCAGGAGGCGCGCTTCACGCGCGGGCAGGAGGATCGGCTCCAGCAGCTCGCGCGCCTTGGCGACACGGGTGCCGTACCGATCCGCGAGCAGGTCGTACAGCGACCCGCCTTCGAGGTCTGACGCCAGCAGTCCGGGAAAGCGCTCGGCCGGCAGGTGGACCTGCTCGAGCAGCAGCGGTTCGCCATCGGCGAGGCGGAGGCGCTCGAGGTACAGGATCGGCGAGCCCGGCTCCAGCCCGAGCGCCGCGGCGACGGCGACGCCCGCCGACTGGGGTCGGGACGCGACGATCCGGGTCGACGGCTCCATCCCGCGGAGTCGCATCTCGTCGGTGAACGAGAGGTGGCCCTCCATGTCGCGGTCGATGCGCGGATGCAGCACGAACGTGCCCCGGCCGCGGGTCCGCTCGAGCCGCTGCTCGCGAACGAGTTCGCCGAGGGCCCGGCGGACGGTGATCAGGCTGCAGCCGTATCGCTCGGCGAGGTCGCGCTCGGTCGGAAGCTGGTCCCCGGGCTTCCACTCGCCGGCATCCAGAGCCGTCACCAGATCCAGGTAGACCTGGTGGTGCAGTGGGACGGGGCCGAGTTCGAGGCGGTACCGTGCCATCCGTGCAGAAGACCTCCGTGGCGGATCGTCGAGGGGGCTTGCGCGAGGTGGTATTGCTGATAACGTTATAAGCAATGGTGTCAAGCCCCCCGGAGAATCCATGGGTCTGAAGATCGCCGTCGTCGGTGGCGGCAGTACCTATACGCCCGAGCTGGTCGAGGGTTTCGCCCGGCGGGCCGCCCGACTCCCGATGGACGAACTGGTCCTGCTCGACATCGATGCGGAGCGCCTGTCGATCGTCGGCGGACTCGCGCAGCGGATGCTGGACAAGCTCGACTGGCCCGGGCGGCTGACCCTGACCGGCGACCGCGATGAAGCGCTCGACGGCGCCTCTTTCGTCCTGATCCAGCTCCGCGTCGGCGGCCAGGCGGCGCGGCTCGTCGACGAGACCCTGCCGACCCGCTTCGGCGTCGTCGGCCAGGAGACGACCGGTGCCGGCGGATTCGCCAAGGCCCTGCGGACCGTGCCCCTCGTCCTGGACCTTGCCGAGGCGACCGCCCGGCGGGCCGCGCCAGGCGCCTGGATCGTGGACTTCACCAACCCGGTCGGGATCGTCACCCAGGCCCTGCTCGACGAGGGCCACCGCGCGGTCGGACTGTGCAACGTGGCGATCAACCTGCAGCGGCAGCTGGCGGCCCGGTTCGAGGTCGAGCCGGACCGCGTCCAGCTGGAGCACGTCGGCCTCAACCACCTGTCGTGGGAGCGGGCCGTCCTCGTGGACGGCGTGGATCGCCTGCCGGAGTTGCTCGACGCGGAGCCGGAAGCGCTCGCGGAGCACGTCGGCCTGCCGGTCGACATCGTCCGGACCCTCCGAGCCATCCCGTCCTACTACCTGCACTACTACTACGACACGGCTGCCGTCGTCGCCCAGCAGCGGGACGGGAACACCCGTGCCGGCGAGGTCATGGAGATCGAGCGCCAGCTCCTGGAGTTGTACAAGGACCAGAGCCTGGCCACGAAGCCGGCCCTGCTCGACGACCGTGGCGGCGCGTATTACAGCGAAGCGGCCGCCCAGCTCATCGCATCCCTCCAGGACGGGGCCGGCGATATCCAGGTCGTCGACGTCCGCAATGACGGTGCCCTGCCGGACCTGCCGGCCTCGGCCGTGGTGGAGGTCCCGTGCCGGGTCGATCGCGACGGGGCGCATCCGCTCCCCCTGGCGCCGCTCGCTCCCGAGATGCGCGGGCTGGTCCAGGCGGCCAAGGCGTACGAGGAACTCACGGTAGCGGCGGCGAGGTCCGGCGACCGGCGGACGGCCATGCGGGCGCTCATCGCCAACCCCCTGGTCGACGCCGGGGTGGCCGGACCGCTGCTCGACGCGTTGCTCGATGCCAACCGGGATCACCTGCCGAGGTTCTTCCCCGGCTGAGGACCGCTGCGGCGAGGCCCGCTCGCGCCTAGCGGGTCCGCGTCACCTTGACGATCGAACGTGGGTTCTCGGGATCGCGACCACGGGAGATGGTCGAGTACATCGCGTGGAACTGGCCGGCGACGATCGTGGCGATCGGGGCGACCCACTCGGCCGGCGGTGACGGAAGCGCGACCGGCCGCGTCGCGAGGGCCAGCGCATCGGCGCGGTCGGACAGGATCGTCAGGTCCGGGTCGAGGTCGGCTCGAAGGCTCGTCAGCTGGGCGACCAGGCCATCCGCCGTCGGCCCGTCGCGCACGATGGCGATGAGCGGGACCCCCGCCTCGAGCAGGGCGACCGGCCCGTGCGCGAAGTCCGCCGCGGAATACGGGTCCGCGAAGACATGGGCGAGTTCCTTGACCTTGATCGACCATTCGCGCACGGTCGCGTACTCGTAGCCGCGGGCGACCAGGAGCGCGCGATCGGCCGCGGCGTGCGCCTCGGCGATGTCGCGCATCGCCGGCTCCAGGCCCAGGGCGGACTCGAGGGCCGCCGGCACGCCCGCCACCACCGCACGGTCCGCGGCGTCCTCGGTCAGCGCAGCCGACAGCGCCGCCACGGCCAACAGCGACGTCGTGTACGACTTGGTGGCCGCGATCGAGCGCTCCGGACCGGCCGACAGGTCGATGGTCCGATCCGCGGCCCTCGCCAGGGGCGAGGCGGCATCGTTGGTCAGGGCGACCGTCAGCGCCCCCTGGCGCCGGGCGGCCTCCAGCACGGCAATGATGTCGGGCGAGGCGCCGGACTGGCTGATGGCGATGACGAGCGCATCGGACACGACCGGATCGCCGCCGTAGATCGACACGACCGACGGCGTGGCGAGCCCGACCGTCAGCCCATGGCGGATGCCCAGGACGTACTGGGCGTAGATCGCGGCGTGGTCCGACGAGCCGCGGGCGACGATGACGACGTGCCGGACGCCGCGCGCCCGGATGGCTCCGGCGAGCGCCTCGATCGCATCGGCCTGGCCGGACAACAGGCGGGCGGCGGCCGCCGGCTGCTCCAGGATCTCCTCGCGCAACGGCATCGTCAGGAACCCGCGAGCCGGGCGACGATCGGGTCCAGCTCCCCCAGATCGCCGGCCAGGAACGACGTGATCCCGAGCCGCTCGCGCAGCATCGAGAGCTTCTCGGTGAGGCCGTCCAGGCTACCGATGAACAGGTGTGGCGACTCGAGGATCTCGTCCTCGGTCAGGTCCCGCTCGTTGCGCCCCCTCAGATGATCGATGACCCGGCGGGCTTCGGCTCGGGCGTCGTCCGTGATGGTGATCGGCCAGGTCGATGGATAGACATTGAAGACCAGGTCAGGGAACCGGTCGCCGGCGGCCTCGCGGACCCAGGCGATCTTCTCCTCGGCGGCGGCCAGCGTGAGCGACGACGGATCGGACCGTTGGCCGGACAGGATGCGGGGCGCGAGACCGACGATGGCTGCCTCGCGACCGGCCAGCGCCAGGGTCCGTCGCCCTCCGCCACCGATCATGAACGGCGGATGCGGTCGCTGGACGGGCTTGGGGTAGGCGTCCAGGTCCGTGATCGTGTAGTGCTCGCCGGCGAACGAGAACGGGCCGTCGGCGAAACAGCCCTTCAACACGGTCACGGCCTCTTCGAGCCTGGCCTGCCGGACCGGAGTGGCGTCGAACGGCAGGCCGATCGCGTCGTACTCCGGCTTGTTCCAGCCGGCCCCGATGGCGACGTCCAGGCGACCGCCGCTGAGCACGTCCAGGCTCGCCAGGTCCTGGGCCAGGACGGCCGGGTGGCGCAGGTCGTTGTTGTGGACGAACGCGGCGATCCGCAGCCGTCGGGTCGCCGCGGCGATCGTCGCGAGCGCCGGGATCGGCGACAACTGCTCGATCAGGTGATCGGGGACGACGAGGGCGTCGTAGCCCTTCGATTCCGCGTCGCGAGCCATGCCGGCCAGCGTCGGCCCGTCATAGACCCCCTGGATGCCGGCGAGGAACGTGAACTGTCGCACGCTAGGAAGCGGCTGCCAGGTCGTGCCGGCCGCGGGCCCAGGCTCCCACCCAGACCACGGCCGCGCAGACAGCGACCATGAGGACGAGGATCCCGACGCAGTAGACCGCCACCGACGCATAGCCGCCGTTGGCCGGATCGAGGAACGGGTACGGGTACTTCCCGACGATCGCGCCACGGACGAGGACGTACACGATCCAGGCGGCCGGGAAGCTCAGCCAGAGGAGGCCCTGCCGTTGGGTGAGACGGACGGCCGGCGGGTCCATGAGCCAGTCCATGACGATGATCACCGGGATGATCTCGTGCAGGACGCTGTTGACCCACGGGATCGCGAGGTCGACGTCCGTGTTCGACAGCAGCAGCGCGAAGACGATGAAGGTGACGGTCAGGTAGACGACCGCCCCGCCCCGGAACAGGTCCACCCGCGCCGACCTCGGCGATCGCCATCTGGCCGCGCCGATGAGCAGCAGGGTCGCGCCGATCAGGTTGCTCAGGATCGTGAAGTAGCTGAAGTAGTTGACGAGGTCGAGCCGGCCCTCGTCCGCCAGCGTCTTGAGCTGGAACCCGATCGCGAAGAACGTCAGGAGGCCGAAGACGATCCGGAAGATCGCCAGGAACGCGCGACCGCTCACGCGTCGGGGGTGACGAGCGTCGCGATGGCGCGCAGGTGTTCGGGCGTGCTCCCGCAGCAGCCGCCGATGATCGACGCGCCGGCTTCGCGCATGAGGAGCGCCTGGCGCGCCATCTCGGCCGGCTCGGACTTGTAGACGGCCCGCATGTCGACGAGTTCGGGCATGCCCGCGTTGGACTTGGCGACCAGCCGGACGTTCGGGGCGACCGCTCGCATCCGCTCGATCACCGTCACGATCTCGTCCGGGCCGTTGCCGCAGTTGCCGCCGACCGCGTCGGCGCCCCACGCGTCAAGGGCGATGACCGCCTGTTCCGGCGTGACGCCCATCATCGTCCGGCCGCGCGTGTCGAACGTCATCGTGGCGATCAGGGGGATGCCGGGCGCGACCCGCCGAACGCCCTGGATCGCGGCCTTGATCTCGGTCAGGTCGGACATCGTCTCGATCCAGATGAGGTCCACGCCGCCCGCGATGAGCGCCTCGGCCTGCTCGGCGAAGAGGTCCACCGCGTCGTCGTAGTCGAGCGTGCCGGTCGGGGCCATGATCGCGCCGCTCGGGCCGATGTCGCCTGCGACAAGGGCCTCGCCGCCGTTCGCGTCCACCTCGGCACGCAGGAGGACGGCGGCGGTCCGGTTGAGTTCGGCCACCCGCGTGTCGAGGCCATGCAGCGCCAGCCGCAGCCGGTTGCAGCCGAACGTGTTGGTCATGACGATGTTCGAACCCGCCTCGAGGTAGCCCCGATGGATCCGTCGCACGACATCGGGCTCGCTGACGTTCCAGGCCTCGGGTGGATCGCCGAACTGAAGCCCGGCCGAGAACAGCATCGTGCCCATCGCGCCGTCGGCGATGACGACCTTGTGCGCATCGAGCATGGCCAGCCAGGCCTCGCTCTGCGCACCGCCGTCCACGGCGCGACGTGTCGCCACGTCGGGGAAGGCGATCGGGTCGACGGGGCCCGGATCGTTGGAGGTGCTCTGGAGCTCGCGGCGAGGTCGCATGCCGGGAGGGTACCAGTCCTCGTCCGGGCGCTTCGGTCGCCTTGCTAGGATGCGGCCATGTCCGACCCGATCCTGACCGGCGAGCGCGTCGTCCTGCGGCCCGCCCGATCCGAAGACGCCGAGATCCTGCGGCCCATCCTGCTCGAACCGTCGGTGGCGCGCTGGTGGGGCCCGACCGACTCGGCGACCGTCGCCGAGGAGTGGCTGGAGGTCGAGGACGACGACATGGTCTTCGTCATCGAGCTCGATGGGGTCGTCGTCGGCAGCATCCAGTACGCCGAGGAGACCGACCCGGACTACCGCCACGCCGGCGTGGACCTCTTCCTGGCCACGTCCGCCCAGGGCCAGGGCATCGGGACGGACGCGATCCGGACCGTCGCCCGCTATCTCATCGACGTGCGTGGCCATCACCGTCTGACGATCGACCCGTCGGCGGCCAACGAGCGGGCGATCCACGTCTACTCGAAGCTGGGCTTCCGGCCCGTCGGCATCCAGCGCCGGTATGAACGGGGCCCCGACGGCACGTTCCACGACGGCCTGTTCATGGACCTGCTGGCCGAGGAACTCAGCTAGCGATCAGCCGCTCTACGCCGGGTCGTGCTGCAGGCGGGCGACGACGGCTTGCGTGAGGGCCCAGCCCTTCGCGCTGTCCCGTGGCAGCCGGATCCGGACCTGGTTGGAGGCGAAGGTGACGTCCGACGGCTTGGTCCCGGGCAGACCGGGTCCGGCGAGCAGCCGCATCGCGGTGGCCCGTGACAGCGACGCGCCGAACCGGACCACGAGCCAGCCCTCCTCGCGCGACACGGACGACACCCCCGCCGCCTCCGCCGCGAGGCGCAGTTCCGCGACCTCGACCAGCCGCGCGACCGGCTTCGGCATCGCCCCGAACCGGTCCGTGACCTCCTGTCGGAACGCGGCGAGGTCCTCGGGTGTGCGCGCCCGGGCCAGCCGCCGATACAGCTCCAGCTTCTGGGCCGTGTCGGGGACGTATTCGGTGGGCAGGTGGGCCTCGACCGGGAGGTCCAGCACGGCCTGCGGCGCGGCCAGGACCGCGACCCGACCCTCCAGGTCCGCCTTCTGGACCTCGACCGCCTCGGCCAGCATCCGCGAGTACAGGTCGAACCCGACCGCGGCCATGTGCCCGGACTGCTCGCCACCCAGGATGTTGCCCGCGCCTCGGATCTCGAGGTCGGACAGGGCGATCTGGAAGCCGGCACCCAGCTCGGAGGCGTTGAAGATGGCCTGGAGTCGCTTCCGAGCTTCGTCGCTCAAGCGCTCGCGGCGCCGATAGAGCAGGTACGCGTAGGCCCGGCGACTGCTCCGGCCCACCCGTCCGCGGAGCTGGTACAGCTGCGCCAACCCGAGCGTGTCCGCGCGATCGATGACGATGGTGTTCGCATTGGGGATGTCCAGGCCCGATTCGATGATCGTCGTGCAGACCAGGACGTCGGCGGCGCCGTCCGCGAATGAGAGCATGACCTTCTCGAGGGCGCCCTCGGTCATCTGGCCGTGCCCGACGACGAACCGCGCGCCGGGCAGGAGGCGCCGCAGCTGCTCGGCCTGCGCCTCGATCGTCTCGACCCGGTTGTGGACGTAGAAGACCTGGCCGCCTCGGTCCAGTTCTCGCAGGATCGCGTCCCGCACGAGTCCGGCCGACGCCTCGGCGACCCGGGTCTGGATCGGCAGCCGGTCCTCGGGCGGCGTCTCGATCGCCGAGAGGTCGCGGATCCCGGCCAGGGCCAGGTTGAGCGTGCGTGGGATCGGTGTGGCCGACAGGGTGAGGACGTCCACCTCGTTCCGGAGGCGCTTGAGCCGTTCCTTCGCGGCGACACCGAACCGCTGCTCCTCGTCGACGACGACGAGCCCGAGGTCCTTGAACGCGATGTCCTTGCTCAGCAGCCGGTGCGTGCCGATGACGACGTCCACGGTCCCGTCCGCGAGCCCGTCGACCGTCACCGCCTGCTCCTTCGCGGAGACCATCCGTGACAACAGCCGGACCTCCAGCGGGAACGCCCCGAACCGCTGGCTGAAGGTCGCCTGGTGCTGGGCGGCGAGGACCGTCGTCGGGACGAGGACGGCGACCTGCTTGCCGTCCTGGGTCGCCTTGAACGCGGCCCGCAGGGCCACCTCGGTCTTCCCGTAGCCGACATCACCGACGACGAGCCGATCCATCGGCTGGACCTGCTCCATGTCCGCCTTCACCTCGGCGACGGCGCGCAGCTGGTCGACGGTCTCCTCGTACGGGAACGAGGCCTCCATCTCCATCTGCCAGGGCGTGTCCGCGCCGAACGCGTGACCACGGGCGCCGGCCCGCGCGGCATAGAGCTGGAGCAGTTCCTCCGCCAACTCCGCGACGGCCCTGCGGACCCGCTGCTTGGAGCGCAGCCATTCGGTGCCACCCAGCTTGGAGAGGGCCGGGCGCTCCCCGCCCGCGTACCGGGTGACCCGCGCGATCTGCTCGACCGGCACGTAGATCCGGTCGCCGCCCGAGAACGACAGTTCCAGGTAGTCGCGATCCTCGCCCGTGCCGCCGCGCCGGAGCATCTGCTCGTAGCGTGCGACGCCGTGATCGATGTGGACGACGAGGTCGCCGGGCGTCAGCCGCTCGAGGATGTCGCGTGGCACGACCCGGCGAAGCGCCTTCGGGCGACGGACACGGACCGTTCCGAACAGCTCCCGGTCCGTGACGACGACGAGCCCGTCCGGGCCGCCTTCGAAGCCGCCGTTGAGGCTGCGCTCGACGAGGGCGATCGCGCCGGTCGGTGGTGGGTCCACGATCCGCTGGACGACCCCGACGGCGTGACCTGCCTCGCCCAGGATGTCCGCGAGGCGCGCCGACTGGTCGCTCGCGAGGATGATCCGGGCGCCTTCGTCCGCCCAGGTCTTGACCGCATCGGGGAGGCGGGCGGCCCGGCCGAGCGGCAGGCCGGGCTCGCGCCAGCCGAACAGGTCGCCGGAGCTGAGGCGCCCCGACGCCATCGCCGCCTCGCCCGGTGCCTCGGACTCCCAGGTGAGTTCCAGGGTCCGGGAGGCGACCAGCCGCCCCTTCCAGTCGCGCGGCGGCAGGTAGGTGGACGGCCAGTCCTTGGGCAGATCGGCGGATGCGATCAGCTCCGCGCGCCGCTCGTCGGCCTGGCGCCACAGGAACTCGGCGGCCTCGGCGATGTCGCCGGGCTCGTCGAGGAGCAGGAGCGTGCCGGGGCCCACGTGATCGAGCCCGGTCGCCGGGGCGAGCTGGGCCGCCCAGACCTCGGCCGCGTCGCCGACCGCGACCGCGCGCGTGTCGGGGCCGGCGGGACCGGTCGAGGGCGCTCCCCGGACGCTGTCGGCTCCCCTGTCGCCCTCGAACCTCGCCAGGTCCGTCGCCAGCCGCTCCGGCAGCCGGGCCGCGATGCGCCCGAGTCGTTCGCGGATGACCGCTCCCCCACCCCGCGGCAACAGGAACTCGGACGCCGGGAGCAGGACGATCCGGTCCACCGTCTGGACGGTCCGCTGATCCGTCGGATCGAACGCTCGCAGCGAATCGATCTCATCGCCGAAGAACTCGATCCGGATCGGGAGCGGCATCGACGGCGGGAACACGTCGACGATCCCGCCGCGACGGGCGAACTCGCCGCGACCGCCGACTTCCATCACCGGCGAGTAGCCGAGGTCGAACAGGTCGTGGAGCAGCGCATCCTGGTGGAGCCGCGCGCCCGGCTTGATCTCGCGTGGTGCGCTCGGCAGGTCGTCCGGCGCGATCGTGTGCTGCAGGAGCGCCTGGACACCGGCCACGAGCACCCGGGCGCGGCCGGTCCGCCACGCGGCCAGGGCCGCCACCCGGGCCGCCGTCTCATCGGCGACCAGCTCGCTTCGCTCGTAGGCGAGCGCCGTACGCGGCTCCAGCACGACCACCGCCGCCGGGTCGCCCAGCCACGCCCCGAGTTCCTCTGCCACGCGGTCGCCGATCTCCGCGTCCCGGGCGATCCAGACGAGACGCTCCCCGGACGCGGCGAGGGCCAGGGCGGCGGCCAGGTACGACTTCGCGCCGTGCGGGACGGAGGCGAGACCGGCGTGTCGACCGCGATCCGGCTTGACGGCCTCCCCGGCGTTCGGGCCGAGTCGCTCCCGCAGGCTCTCGAAGGAGCCCGTCCGGACGAGGAGCGGCGGCAGGCCGGACAGGTCTGGCAGTCGATGACCCGTCCCCTTCTTGGCGAGCGCCGCGCCGGCGGCCACAGCGGTCGCGGCCCGTCGGGTTTCGATCGCCCGGGCCCGAGCCTCGCGCTCCGCCTGTTCCGCCTCGGTGCGCGCTTCGGCGCGGAGGTGATCGTCGACCTCGGCGTCCACCTCGGCGACATCGAAATCGATCGCGTCGTCGTCGGTCGGTGCGGCGTGGCGCCCGGCGAAGTCGGCTGCGACGCGCTCGCCGATCCGCCGGTCGCGGCCGCGCTTGCCCCGGAGCGGCGGGGTCGTCACTCGTCGATCGGCTTGCCGGGCAGGATCCGGCGCCAGCCGGTCTTCGTCCGGCGGATCCCGTCCGGTCCCGCGGGTCCGTCCACCGCGCCGGGCGCGGCCGTCCGGTCCGCGTCCGCGGCCCGTAACTCGAACTTGTTGAACGTGTTGGCGGCCTTGCTCGTGCCGACCCGCGCCCAGGCCTCGACCGCATCGGCGGCGGCGTCCAGCAGCTCGTCCAGCCGGGCGCGCTCGTCGGGCTCGAACTTGGACAGGACATGGTCGATGACGTCCCGGCCGGGCTCGCCGATCCCGATCCGCAGGCGGCTGAACTTCTCGGTGCCCAGTTCGTCCACGATCGAGCGCAGGCCGTTGTGGCCGCCGTGGCTGCCACCCTCGCGGAATCGCAGCTTGCCGAACGGCAGCGCGAAGTCGTCCGCCACGATGAGCAGATCCTGCAGGGGAGCGTGGTCGCGGGCCAGCGCCTTGCGGACCGCCAGGCCGGACTCGTTCATGTACGTGAGTGGCTTGACCAGGGTCAGGTCCAGCCCGCGATAGCGCCCGCCGACGACGTTCGACGCGTCGCGCTGGCGGCCACGGCCGGCCCAACCGGCACGGTCGGCCAGCCGGTCCACGACCATCCAGCCGATGTTGTGGCGGGTGCCGGCGTACTGCGAACCGGGGTTGCCGAGACCCACGACCAGCTTCACCCAACCCTCCGCAGACAGCCGAACAGGGCCCGATCCCGTCCGGGAGGGCCTCGGTGGATGGTACCCCGGGGCGAGTCCGGCCGCGCGTCCGCGGTGCCCGAGGCCGGCCGGATCAGGCCGTCAGGGTCAGCCGCGCGACGATCTCGTCGTCATCCAGCTCGCCGGTCGGCACGAACCCGAGGCGCTCGTAGAACGGGCCGGGACTGCCCTCGCCCGGGACCCAGCTCGTGTACAGCTCGGAGCCGCCGCGCGCCCTGACCTCCTCGATGGCGAGCCGCACGGCGGCCGTCCCGTAGCCCCGGCGTTGCCGGTCGGCGGCGAGCATCAGTCGCCAGAGCCAGAACGGTCGGCCATCCTCCTCGTCCGGATCGATCTCCAGCATCAGGAAGCCCACGACCGACTCGCCAGCGACGATCGCTCGCGGCCACGCGATGGCCGACTCCACGAACGCCTGCGCCAATGACCAGGGGTTGGGTGCCACGAACGCCTCCTGGCCCGGGGCGAGCTGCAGCTCGAAGACGGCCTTCAGGTTGTCCTCGGTGATGGGCTCGAGTCGGACGGCGTCGGTCAAGCCGACATCATCGCATCAGCAGGCGCTGTTCCAGGGCGCGCATGGCCGCTTCCTCCTCGGGCTCGGCGTGGTCCCACCCGCAGAGGTGCAGGGTGCCGTGGACCGTGAGCAGGCGCAGTTCGTCCATCGCGGCCCAACGGACGTTGCCCGTCTGGCCTCCCAAGCCTGCGGTGGCTTGCTCCACCGCTCGCTCCACCGAGATGACGATGTCCCCGATGTGCTGTCGGCGCCCGGGCGGCAGCCGGAACCCGTCGCTCGCGGATGGCGGGTGGTCGGTCGCCCCCTCGTGCGGCGGGAACGACCCGGGCGGCAGCAGCGGGAACGAGAGGACGTCGGTCGGACCGTCCTTGCCCATGTGCGTGGCGTTGAGCCCGGCCAGCTCGGCGTCGTCGGTCAGGATGAGACCCACCGAGCCGGGTGCCGGGGCGCCCGCCGCGTCCAGGGCCGCTGCCACCATCCGGCTCAAGCCGGCCATGGAGGCGGGTAGCGACACGCCGTCGCGAACGGTCACATCGACCCGCCACGGGGGCATGAAGATCGACCGGGTCACGGCGTGGTCACCTCGATCACGGCGTGGTCACGCGAATCACGGCGTGGTCGCCACGATCACGAGGCCGCGGCGCCGCCTCCGCCGGCCGCGCGACGCGACTCCAGGTCCACGACCTCGCTCTGTGGATAGGCGATCCGGGTGTGGTACATGCCCAGGAGCTGCCCGACGAACGCCTCGCGGATCGCCTCGAGGTCGCGCAGGGTCAGGTCGCACTCGTCGAACTGATCGTCGTTCACGCGCTCCTCCATGATCCGCGTGACCATCGCCCGGATCGCCGGCTCGTCGCGCGACGTGAGCGAGCGAACGGACGCCTCGACGCCGTCCGCGAGCATGATCAGCGCCGCCTCGCGGGACTGGGGCTTCGGGCCGGCGTGACGGAACTTGCGCTCGTCGACGGCCGCGGCGGCCCTGGCGCCTTCGGCCGTGCCCGTCCCTCCGTACGGCGCCGCGGCCAGCTCCCTCGCCCGAGCGTAGAAGTAGCTCATGATCGCCGTCCCGTGGTGCTGCGGGATGTAGGCGATGAGCGCCTTGGGCAGCTTGGCCTTGTAGG
The DNA here is from genome assembly GCA_964579825.1 of uncultured Anaerolineaceae bacterium. Lineage (GTDB taxonomy): Bacteria > Chloroflexota > Limnocylindria > Limnocylindrales > CSP1-4 > SPCO01. Next base: position 22,871 of record CAZOHT010000017.1, on the reverse strand, counting down.
CGAAGTCGATGCCATCGGCGACGTGCTGCTTGACGATCTGGGCGCTCACCTCCGGATCGAGCTCGTCGTGGATGTTCTCGCCTCCGGCCTGGTTCTCGATGAACGCGAGTGGGTTCGCCAGCTTGCCGACGTCGTGGTAGTAGGCCGCCACACGGGTGACGAGCGGATCGCCGCCGATCGCCTCGGCCGCGCGCTCCGCAAGGTTGCCCACCATGAGCGAGTGGTGGTACGTGCCGGGCGTCTCCACGAGCAGCCGGCGCAGCAACGGCTGGGACGGATTGGCCAGCTCCAGGAGCTGGAACACGGTCAGGATGCCGAACACCGACCCAAGGACCGCGAACAGGCCGACCGCCGCGACGCCGGACCCGGCCGCGCTGGCCGCCGACGCGAACCACAGCTCCAGCAGCCCCTGGACGTCGCGCGTCCCGAGCAGCGAGAAGACCGTCACGACCATCGCGTTGACGATGAACACGGCGACCGCGGCCTGGACGAAGACCTGCAAGCGGTCGCCCTTGCGGACCGCGATGATGCCGGCCACGCCGCCCAGGAAGGTGTACGTCGCGAACTCGAGCGAACCGCCGTTCACCGCCCCGCCGATGACCGCGATGATCGCGATGACGATGGTCGCCAGCGAGGCATCCAGCAGGATGGCCAGGAGCATGCCGATCGCCGCCGTCGGCAGGAAGTACTGCAGGATGGATCGGCCCGCGGTGACCTTCAGCGCCAGCGTCGCCCCGACGACCAGGAGCCCGATCAGGAACAGGACGTTGTCTCGGTGCCAGAGGCCCGGGCGGAAACGCCACACCCACGCAAGCAGCATCCCGACCACCAGGACCGACAGCAGGAACCAGCCGACGAAGACATTGGGGCTGGGACCTGCCACGCCAAGGCCGAGCGCGTCGATCTTCTCGATGTCGGCCGCGGTCAACAGCGTCCCGTTCCGGACGATGACTTCGCGCTGGGCGATCTCGACCACGATCGGCACGACGGCAGCCTCGGCTCGATCCTTTTCCTGATCGGTGAGGAGCTGACTGAACGAGGAGTTCGGGACGACCAGGTCGCGGACCAGTTCCGCGGCGAGCATCCGCTGGGCGGCATCGAGGCCACCGGCCATCAGCCCGGTCAGGCGAGTCTTGGTCGCGGCGACCTCGGTGTCGAGGAGTTCCGTACGCAGGATCCCGTCGAGGACGCGGGCCGCTTCGGCGCGAACGGCGGCCCAACCGTCGCCATCGAGGCCGGCGAGCGTCGTGCTTGATGCGTCCGTGAGCGACGGCATCACGGTCAGCAGCAGGGCGGAACGCTCTTCAGGTGTCATCTCCGCGGCGAAGAGCGTGTCGATCGGCGAGACCTTGCGCTCGAATGCGAGGGCCTGCTCGGCGGCGATCGCGATCGCCTTCTCGCTGGTGAAGTCGTACTGCGGGTCGACGCCCGCGCGGGCATCGGCGCGAGCGGCGGCGGTCTGGACGTCGCTTTCGAACTCGATGGCGGCCGGCGCGACGATGTCGGTCGGCGCGATGTCGCCGGCGGCGAGGGTCGTCGTCTCCTTGGGCAGGAAGTCGGCGCCGAGGATCGCGGTGAGGGTCAGGACCAGGATCACCGACGCGATGGCGAGTCGCGTCGCGTCACTGCGCGTGAAGCGGGAGATCGTGGCCGACCGAGACGTCAGCATGACGTCAGTGGGTCCCGCCATCGTGGGCGGCGAGGTCCGCCCGGGCCAGCGCCTGGACGACGAGTTCGCTGACGTGCTTGCCGTCCGCCCGGCCCTTGGTCTTCGGGGACAGCCATCCCATGACCTTGCCCATGTCGCGGGCGGACGTGGCACCGGTGGCCGCGATCCCATCCGCGACGAGCGCCGTGAGCTGGTCCTCGGTGAGGGCCTGGGGCAGGTACTCGCTGAGGATCTCGATCTCGGTGGCTTCCTTGTCGGCCAGATCCTGGCGACCCGCTCCCTCGTACGCGACCACGGATTCGCGTCGCGTCTTCACCTCGCGCGTCAGCACGCCCAGCATCTCGTCGTCGGTCAGGGCACGACCCTGCTTCTTCTCGACGTTGTAGGCGGCACTCGACGCCATGCGAAGGACGTCGCGACGCAGCGCGTCACCGCTCCGCATGGCGACGGCGATGTCGGTCTGGATCTGCTCTTGAAGGGACACCGGATCTGGCACCTCGGGTAGACGGATCGGCCGATGATTCGGTTTCGCCGTCGTCGCACCCGCAGGGGATGCAGGGGTTGATTCGGGGCCCGTCACGCGGGCCGCCTCTCAGCCGACCTGCGTTCGGGCGTTCTTCTTGCGCTTGGCTTCCTTGCGCTTGCGCTTCACAGAGGGCTTCTCGTAGTGCTCGCGTCGGCGAGCCTCGGCGAGGATGCCGCTCTGCTGGATCTTCTTGTTGAAGCGACGCAGGGCGCTTTCGAACGTCTCGTTCTCACCCACTCGGACTTCTGCCAATCCCGGTTCACCTCCCCAGGCCTGGGGTCGTGTCTGTTCGCGTCGGGCTCGCGGCCAACCGGCCCGTGACGCCACTCGGACGGTCCCCCGCCAGAGCCGGCGGAGCATACCGCGAGCCTCAGAGCCGGTCAAACGGTACGGATGGCCCCCTCGGGGCCGGTTCGGGGAGGTCGGAAGCCCAGACTCGAGCCGGCGGCTCGGACTCGGTCCCGGGGCGCGAGTCTCGCGAGCTTGCCCACGCTTGCTCCCCCCCGACCCGCCCTGCCCGAGGCGATCAAGCTCGCTGCGCCCGGCCCAAGCTGGCCGAGACTCGCCCGGATCCCACCCCCGGTGGGATACGCACGATCCGCGGCCGGCCAGTCCACCTAGATGTCCCCGGAACCTGACATCAGGTGGAACGTCGGGCCGGATCGCTCTGCTGACGCGCTGACGCCCGGTGATGCAACGGCTGATGCCACTCCCCGTGGCGTGTCCCTAGGGGCTCGCAACGAGCGTCCGATCCGCATCTGATCCACGCGTCGATGTTGGCTCGGTCGGACCCACGAACGCCTACTTGCCGAGCAAACGGATCGACGCGACCATCGCTTCCTGCTCGTCGGCAGTCCCCGCCGGGCTGTTCTCGAAGACCTCGGCTGAGATGACGATGCGGTGGCCATCCACGTCAAGGATCCATAGCGTGTTCTGCTCGCCCGCGACGAGCCAGTGGTTGTTCGGTCCACCCCACAGGTCGAGAGCCGGACAGTCGGTGGGTGACGGTGGCGCGGTGAGCGTGAGTCTGAGTCCCTCATGACCGTCGACAGCGATCGGATCCGGACCCTCGATCATCACGCCCGGAGTCGCAGCGAGCGCCGACGCGAGATCCAGCACGGTCGGGCCGACCGCACGAGTGCCCTTGGTGTCGCTGCACGGATCCGAGTAGAGCGGACCAGCGAGCGTCACGAATAGCGTCGGGCGGCGCCACGGATGGATCGCTGGCCCCGCGAGCTGCACGAGTCCAGGGTCCTGATCGGTCACGTACCAACCTGGGAGGACATCCAACGCGAGCGACACTGGCAGCTGGGTATCGAAGAGGTGTCCCTGTGGCGAGGCGGGTGGTGGACTTGACGATGGTTCGGGCGGCGCCGCGATGGAAGGCGACGGCGATGGCGACGGCCCGATGATGGCGGGACGTGGCTCTGGAGGCTGCGTCACTCGAAGGAAGGCGGCGCCTGCGCCGATCGCCACAGCCGCACCAAGCACGGCGAGGATGGCGATCGCGAGTGCCGCCGCCAAACGTTGCGGCGGCGGCGCAAATCGCAAGCGCAGGATCCTCGAGCGGAAGCCGTGGCGCTGCGGCGTCGTCGCCACCTCGGACAGGGCCGCCTGCACGACCGTGGATGGTGCGCGGTCGTCGCCGTCCGCGAACCAGCCGCGCAGCGTGAGTTCGATGTCGGCGTCGATCATGCCGGGCGTCCTTCTGGAGGGCTGGTCCGCGCTTCGGCAGCAAGCACCGCTCGCAGGGACTCGCGTGCGTGGTGCGCCCGAGACTTGACCGTCCCCGGGGATACCCCGAGAACGGCGGCCGCCTTGGCCACCGGCAGGTCCTGGTAGTAGAGGAGGACGAGCACTGCCCGCTGGTCATGGGTGAGCTTGCTGAAGGCTCGTTCGAGTTCATCCCGCCGGGCGATCGCTGACTGTGCGTCGCCGATCACGGCGTCGGATGGCGAGAGCTCGAGTGTCACCAGGGATCGCCTCGCCGTACGCGCCGCGTTGCGACAGGCATTGATCACGACGCGATATGACCAGGCCTCGAACCGGTCGACCTCGCGAAGGCTCGGCAGCTCGCGCCAGATATGGACGAGAGATGTCTGGAGGACATCGCCGGCCATGTCACGATCGCGGACCACGCGAAGGGCCAGGGCAAACAGACGATCGCTGACCAGCTCGGCCAACTCCGTGAAGGCCTGTCGATCGCCAGCCTGTGCCTGTTCGATGAGCCGTCGATCCACGGCGCTCCCCATCACGCGGTCATGCCCTTCGGGACATCTCTCTCGCAATGACACTGGGCGTGGAAACTCGGTTCAAACAACGATCGGCCCGAGTCAGCGTAGGTCTACAGTTGGGGTCCGATGCCGTCAACCCTGCTGGACCTGCTCGACGAGGCCGTGGCCCGATATGGCGACAAGCCCGCCCTGAGCCTGCGCGCGGACGATGGCTCCACGAGTGACTGGAGCTTCCGCGAGCTCGAGCGGCGCGGCCGGTTGGCCGCCTGGCGCCTTCGGTCGCTCGGCCTGGAGCCGGGAGACCGCATCCTCACCTGGTCTCCGTCCATGCCGGAGCTCGCCGCCGCCTACTTCGGGGCCATGCGGGCTCGACTCATCTACGTGCCCCTCGACCTCCGGATGTCGACCGAGGCCGTCGAGGCGATCGTCCGCACGAGCGAGGCGCGCCACCTCATCCTGGGCACGGGTCGCGACGCGCCGGACCCCAGGGAAGCCCGCCTCGAGCACTTCCCGACGACGACGCTGGACGCCCTGTGCGCGGAGCCGGACCCGGACGACCCCCGCTTCCCGGCGGACTGGGAGTCCATCCAGGCCGCCTGGGAGCCCCCGACCCCCGACGACATCTTCCAGCTCGTCTTCACCTCCGGCACGACCGGGACGCCGAAGGGCGTGATGCTGGCCCACGACAACATCCTGGCCTCGATCGAGTCGTTCCACGCGGTCATGCCGCACCTCGAACATCGGATCGTGTCGCTGCTTCCCCTCTCCCACCTCCTGGAGCAGGCGGTCGGTCTCTTCTATGCGCTCAGTGTCGGTGCCGACGTCCTGTACGTGCGCAGCCGGAACCCGCGCGTCATCTTCGATGCCCTGCGCGACCACAAGGTCACCTCGATGGTCGTCGTCCCGCAGGTCCTGGACCTGTTCTGGAGCGCGGTGACGCGCGAGGTCGAGAAACGCGGCAGGACGGCTGCCTTCGATCGCCTCCGCGGCATCGCCCGCCATCTCCCGATGGGCGTCCGGCGGCGCATCTTCGGCAGCGTCCACGGCCAGCTCGGTGGCCATCTGCGTCTCTTCGTATCGAGCGGGGCGTTCCTGCCGCCGGCGCTCCAGCAGGGTTGGGAGGATCTCGGCGTCATCGTCATGCAGGGCTACGGCGCCACCGAGACCGGCACCGGCAGCTGCACCACGCTCAAGGACCACGGGCTGGGTACGGTCGGCCGGCCGCCCGCCGGCATCCAGATGCGCCTCTCCTCCGAGGGCGAGGTCCAGTTCAAGGGCCGGCCGCTGTTCAAGGGCTACTGGCGCAACCCCGAGGCGACGGCAGCCGCCTTCACCGAGGACGGCTGGTACAAGACCGGCGACATCGGTCATCTCGACGATGAGGGCCGACTGATCCTGTCCGGTCGGATGAAGGACATCATCGTCCTGCCGAACGGATTCAACGTCTATCCCGAGGATCTCGAGAACGCCCTTCGGATCGCGGGCATCCGCGACTCCGTGGTCCTCGAGACGAAGCCCGGACGAATCGAAGCCATCGTGCTGGCCGGCACACCGCCTGGTGGCACGCCCGACCCGGCCGCCATCCGGGCGCGACTCGACGCCGCCGTGAAGTCCGCGAATGCGACGCTGGGACCGAACCAGCGGATCGCCGGCTGGCGACTGTGGCCCGACGAGGACTTCCCTCGCACCCACACGCTCAAGGTGAAGCGACCCCTCGTGCGCGCCTGGGCCGACGTGGAGGCGGCACTCCCCGTCCAGGCGCCGTAGGTCCGAGCGACCGAGCTCCGACTACCCGGGGACCGCGTACCCGACGCCCAGCGTCTCGAGGGCCGCCTGGATCTCGATCGAGCCCGGGTCGTTCGTGGAGGCGGCTGGTTGCCACGCGTGGTACACGACCGTCGTCCCGACCTGGCGGATCGTGTGGACCGTGCCCTGCGGGGACTGGACGCGTCCCGGACCGGTCGCCAGGTAGGCCTGCTGCTCGGCGGCGGCCATGGCGGCCTGTGCCGTGTCGCTGAACTCGTAGACCACGATGTACCCGCCGTCAGGGTCCGCCGGAAGCGTGACCTGGTAGACCGCCCGCGGCGCCGACGCCAGCATCGCCGACTCGGGCGGCCGGTAGGGCGAGATCGTGTCCGTGAGGATGAGGTTCCTGCCGCCCAGCGCCTCGGCGATCTGGCCGCGGGTCTGGACGACGGCGGGCGACACCGTTCGGTCCGGTCCGACCGACCCGACGGGGTACGTGACCGCAGCGCCATCGCTCGGCGAACAGGCGGCGACCCCTCCGACCAGACCGAGGAGCGCGCCCGCCAGCACGAGCGAGCCCGCCGGTCCGACGCGCCTCATCCGGGCGGCCAGCCCATCGGCCGCCCACCCAGCAGGTGGATGTGGAGGTGATGGACGGACTGACCCCCCTGGTCCCCGACGTTCGTGACGAGGCGGTACCCGGCATCCGCGACGCCGTCCGTCCGGGCGAGGTTCGCGGCCACGGCGAACATCCGGCCGAGGAGGACGCCATGCGCCTCACCCAGGTCCGCGGCCGAGCGGATGTGTTCCCGCGGCAGGATGAGCAGGTGGGTCGGCGCCTCCGGTTCGATGTCGCGGATGGCGACGACGAGATCGTCTTCGTGGACCCTGTCGGACGGCAGGTCGCCGGCGACGATCCGGCAGAACAGGCAAGTCGACGCGTCAGCCACAGGACACCTCCATCACCACAGGACCGGCTTGGTGCTCATCAGGAACCCGATCGTCCCGACCAACCCGGCCATCAGGTAGGAGACGTAGCGCTGGCGCTTGGCGCGTTCCTTCCAGACCCGGTCGTCCGTGGCGGCCGTGACGCCGACCAGACGCCGCAGGTTGGGGCGCTGGATGAAGAACGCCAGCGCGAGGTTCGCGAAGTAGATCGTCAGCGCGAGGACCAGCCATGGCTGCTGGAACATCCCGGATCCGAGCGACGCCACGAGCCCCAGGCCGGTGATCGCCAGCCCGGCCCCGATGACGATCGTGCCGTGCGTCTGGGCATACAGCAGGCCCTGGACCACGCGGCTGTCCGAGTCGACGGTGGCCCGTCGCGTCCGCAGGGTGAACGGCAGCAGGATCGACGGCAGGACCAGGCAGACCGCCAGCATGATGTGGGCGATCAGCAGGATCGGGAACAGGTTCGACGGCATCGAGACGGATTGTAGGGTGACCGGCCGTTCAGCCCGGCCGCCGGGCCTCGAGCGCCACCCAGTCCCCCTCGGTGGTCCGCACCGCGATCGCCAGCCCGGCCGCCTCGAACGCCGCGACGACGGCCGCCTCGCGGTCATGGAAGATCCCGGACGCCAGCAGGACACCTCCGGGGCGCAGCTCGTCCCGCAGCGGCGCGGCCAGCGGCACGAGCACGCCGGCGATCAGGTTGGCGAGCACGATGTCGAAGCCGGGCTCGCCACTCGGCAGGCTTCCCGCCCGGGCCCGGATGCGCCGGACGAGCCGGTTGCGGCGGGCGTTGAGGCGGGTCGCCTCCTCGGCGACCGGGTCCGTGTCGACGCCGAACGCCGACGCCGCGCCGAGCTTGACCGCCGCGATGGCCAGGATCCCGGACCCGCAACCGACGTCCAGCACCCGTGTCCCCGCCAGGTCGCCACGGTCCGCCACGACCTCCAGGGCCGCCAGGCACAGCCGCGTCGTGGGATGGAGGCCCGTCCCGAAGGCCATCCCGGGATCCAGGGCCAGGACCACGTCGTCCGGCTGCCGCCGGTGCCGCCGCCAGGTGGGCCGGATGACGATCCGGCGGCCGACCCGAAGCACCGGGAAGTACGCCTTCCAGGCATCGGCCCAGTCGGCCTCCTCCACGAGCCGGGTCCGGACATCACCGATCGGCCGAAGCCCGAAGGCCTGCAGGTGCCCGAGCGCCGAGGCCACGTCCGCCACGACCGACTCCGCCGCGGCGGGGTCGCCGGCCGGCACGTACGCCCGGACGGTGGCCGGCCGTGTCGGGTCCACGCGAGCGCCGAGGCCCTCGTCTACGAGGTCGAACGCCGGCTCCACGGACGTGCCGGCCGGGGCGTAGCGGCCCAGGATCTCGCTGACCGCCTCGACCGCCTCCACGTCGACCACGACCGACAGTTCCAGCCACGCGCCTGCGGTGGTCGGGATCGTGCCGCCTGCGCCCCCGTCAGCCGAGGGCGTCACGGACCTTGTCGAAGAAGCTCCCGGTCGCGTGGGTGATCTCGCCCGATTCGTCCGCATACGCGGACAGCAGTTCCTTCTGGCGCTTCGTCAGCTTGGTCGGCACGACGACGTTGACCAGCACGTGCAGGTCGCCGCGCGACCCCGACCGGCGCAGGTGCGGGACGCCCTTGCCGCGCAATCGGATCTCGGTCTCGGGCTGGGTCCCGGGCTTGATCTCGACCTCTTCGGTGCCGTCCACCGTCGGGACCATGATCCGCGTCCCGAGCGCCGCCTGGGCGATGGACACGTCCGCCTCGAAGTACAGCTCCGTCCCGTCTCGCTTGAGGGACGTGTGCGGCGCGACGTGGACGGCCACGTACAGGCTGCCGGCGGGACCGCCTCGAGCCCCGACTTCGCCCTCGTTCGACAGGCGGATCTGGTGGCCCTCGTCGATCCCCGGCGGGATGGTGACGCGCAGCGTGCGACGCTGCTCGGTGCGGCCCTCGCCCTTGCAGGTGGGACACGCCGACTCGATGATCTTGCCCTCGCCCTTGCAGCGCGGGCAGGCGCTGACGTTGACCATCTGGCCGAGCATCGTCTGGCGGACGCTGCGGATCTCGCCGCGACCATCGCACTGCGGGCACGTGACCGGCTCCACGCCTTCCTTGGCGCCACTCCCCTTGCAGGTGGCGCAGCGCAGGAGGACCGGGAACTCGATCTCCTTCTCCGTGCCGTTGATCGCCTCCTCGAAGGTCAGGCGCAGGTCGTAGCGCAGGTCCGCGCCGGGCTGGGGGCGGCCACGCCGGGCCGAACTCGCGCTGCCGGCCCCGCCGAAGAACGCATCGAAGATGTCGCTGAAGCCCCCGAAACCGCCTTCGAACCCGGCGCCCCCCGCCCCACCGGCTCCGTTGACGCCGGCCGCGCCGAACATGTCGTAGCGCTGGCGCTGCTGCGGATCCGAGAGCACCTGGTACGCCTGGTTGATCTCCTTGAACCGCTCCTGCGCCTCCGGCGTCGAGTTGACGTCCGGGTGCCACTGCTGGGCGAGCTTGCGAAAGGCGCGCTTCAGCTCCGCGTCGGACGCGCCACGTTCGACCCCCAGGACCTCGTAGTAGTCGCGCTCTGCGGTGGCCATCGGTCACGAAGGATACGGGAGGTCGGCCGACGGCACCGACCGACGATGTCTCTCGCGAGATGGGGATCGCCGGACGGCGATCGCCCTAGGCACGGATCTCGACTGCGCCGATCACACCGGCGGCCTCGAGCAGCCTGGCCAGCCGGCCGGCATCCTCGGTCGACAGGTCCAGCAGCGGCCCGCGGACCGGCCCGGTCGTCAGCCCGACCGCGCGGCAGGCCGACTTGACGGCTGCCGCATAGCTCGTGGACTCGAGGAACGCACAGATCGGCCACAGGCGCGACCACAGGTCGCGCGCCGCCGCCAGGTCCAGGTCCGCGATGAGCAGGCGATGCAGGAGGACGCACTCGGCCGGCATGAACGACGCCGCGCCCCAGACCACGCCGCGCGAACCGGCGGCCAGCGCAGCGAACGTGAGCGTGTCCCAGCCGTTGAGCAGGACCGGGACGTCGCCTTCCCGCTGCATCAATTCGGTCTGGAGGACCGCGTCGCCGCCGGTGTCCTTGAGGGACGACACGCCGACGCGAGCGAGGTCGGCCGCACGTTCGGCGGTCAGGGTCACGCCCGTGATACTCGGGATGTTGTAGTACATGATCGGGATCGAGACCCGGTCCGCGACGGCCGAGATGTGGGCCAGGAGTTCGGGCCAGGTCGGGGCCCCGTAGAACGGCGGCACGATCATCACGCCCGCGGCGCCGGCCCGTTCCGCGTGGGCGCTCAGCTCGACGGTCTCGGCGGTCGTCAGGGCACCCGTGGCGGCGACCGTCGGGACTCGCCCGGCCGCCGTCTCGACCGTGACCTCCACGACGGCCCGCCGCTCGTCGGCGGTGAGCGCCGTGAACTCACCGGTGCTGCCGTTGGGGACGAGGCCGCCGACGCCGGCGTCGATGCAGCGCTCGATGACCGCCCGCAGGGCGGTCAGGTCGACCTCGCTCCCGTCGGGCGTGAACGGCGTGATGAGCGCGGGAAGGACGCCGTCGAATCGCTGGGGACCTGTCATGGGACCGCCTCCGCTGGTGTGGATCCTGGACTGCCGCTCGAGTCGAGCATCGACGCCACCCGGTCGGCCGCAGCCGCGCCGGTGCGCGCCGCCATCTCGAGATTGCCGAGTTCGGCGAAGTAGTCGCCCGCCAGGTGGACGTTCGCGAGCGGCCCGAGTGGGCCCTCGATCGCGGCCTGCAGCCGCTGTCGACCGGGCTTGGCATACACGTTGCCCATCGGCCAGCGCTGGACGCGCGCGTCGCCGACGATCCCGCGCGCCTCCGGGTAGAGCCCGACGAGGTCGCGGACGAAGCGGTCGACGATCGTGTCGTCGGACTCGGTCAGCAGCGCCGCGGCGGCCTGCGCGCCGGCGAACAGCATGAGGCTGCCGCCCGGTCGTCGCGGACCCGGTGTCCGGAGGGCATGGCCCTGGTTCGTGAACATGTCGAAGACCCGGCCGGGTGTCGCCATGGCGTAGACGTCGTCCCACGGCATCGTCGTGGTCTCCGTCGTGGCGACGGCCACGCTCAGGAACGCGCCGTACGACATCCGCCCGAGCGCCTCGGAGGCCGCCGGAGCGATCTGGGCGATGAGGCCGGACGCGAACGGCGCCTGGGCCGCGACGATGACGTGGCGGGCCCGGACACGGCGCGGCGACCCATGGTCGAGGTACTCGACGACGTGGCCGTCGCCGTCGGGCCGGATCGCCTCGGCCCTGGCGTGCGTCCGCGCCGCGTCCCCCAGCGCGGTCCCGAGCGCAGCCGGGAGCCGGCCCGTGCCACCCAGCAGGTTCCGTGCGATGAGCGACTTCTTGCCTCCCCACACGAGGGCGAACAGGCCGATGCCACCACCCGCCGAGATCTCATCGAGTTCCGCCGTCGCGCGGTGCGAGGCCGTCGAGAAGATCCCCTCGACGGCCGCCGGCATCGAGCCGAGGAAGTCCGCGAACGTGCGGTCGTCGAGGAACCCGAGGACGCGGTCGCGGACCATGGCGGGCGTGTCGTCCGGGCCCGGCCTGGCGGTGCGCTGGTAGCTGGCGACGGCCCGCTGGATCTGGAGGCCCTTGATCGCGAACGCCGCCTTGTCGCGCAGCGACAGCGGGAGACGCAACGGGTACGACTCGATCCGGCCGCTCGTCAGCCGGGTATCGCCGACGGCGAGGCCCATCATCCCGCCCCACACCGGGACCATCTCGAGCTCGACCTCACGCGCCATCGTATCGACCAGCGACCCCGGTGCCGGGAACAGGTGCGCGCCGTAGTTCAGCCAGTAGTCGCCGTACGGCTCCGATCGGACGCGACCCCCCAGCCGGTCCGACGCTTCGAGCAGGACGACATCGCGGTCGCGCAGACGCCAGGTCGCGGACAGCCCGGCGATGCCGCCGCCGATGACCACCACGTCATGTCGTTCCACGGGTCCCGATCCGTCGTCCACCATGCCTCCAAGCTCAGGGGTCGCGATCGTACGCCGCGATCAGCCGGCGAGCGCGACGGCCTGCGCGATGGCCTCGTCGAACATGGTCACGGTCAGCCGGCCGGTGAACGTGTTCTGCTGGCTCGGGTGATACGAGCCCATCAGCCGATACGGGCCGACCTCGTACGACACGCCGTGCCCGAAGCGGGGCTTGGGTGACGCCGGATGCCCGAGGGTCCGGAGCGCCCTCAGCGCCGCGTCCCAGCCGAACGTACCGAGCGCCAGGATCACGCGCAGGTCCGTCAGCAACGCGATCTCCCGGGCGAGGAACGGGGCGCAGGCATCGCGCTCGTCGTTGGTCGGCTTGTTGAGCGGCGGCGCGCAGCGGACCGCGGCGGCGATGTACGCGTCGGTCAGGGTGAGGCCGTCATCGGCCCGTCGCGAGGACGGCCGGTCCGCCAGGCCGGCCCCGTGGAGCGCCGCCCACAGGAAGTCGCCGGACTTGTCACCGGTGAACACCCGCCCGGTGCGGTTGCCGCCGTGGGCCGCCGGCGCGAGACCGATGATCAGGATGCGGCCCGCCGGATCCCCGAAGCCCGGCAGCGGCTTCCCCCAGTACGGCTCGTCGCGGAAGCGCGCCACCTTCTCCACGGCGACCCGCTCCCGCCACTCGACCAGGCGTGGGCAACGGCGGCACGCGACGACCTCGGCGGACAGCTGGGCGAGGGCGACCAGGTCCGTCATGCGCGCTCCACCATCGGGTCGTGGCCTACTTGAGCAGGAGCTTGTCGAGCCGACGTGAGGTGATGACGAGGCCGATGAGGCCCATGACCGCAAGGTAGACGACGTTGACGAGGAGGGCCGGCGACACGTAGCCCACCGACAGCGCGCGGATCAGCTCCACGCCCTGATAGAGCGGCGTGATCGAGACGAGCGCTTGCAGGGCCGGCGGGTAGGCGGTGATCGGGTAGAACGTGGCCGAGAACAGGAACATCGGCAGGACGACGATGTTGATGAGATCGAAGTCCTGCCACGAGCGCATGAACGACGTGCAGGCCATGCCGACCGCGCCGAACGCGAAGCCGACCAGGAGCGCGGCCGGGAACGCGAGGATGACCCACGGTGAGACGATCAGGCCCAGGACCGCGATGACGACCATGAAGCCGATGGCGTAGAGACCGCCACGGATGAGCGCCCAGCCGAGCTCGCCCATCGCGATGTCACCGGGCGAGAGCGGCGTGGACAGGATCGAGGCGAACGTCTTGTTGTAGTTCAACTTGAAGAAGAAGTTGAACGTGGCTTCCTGGATCGCCCCGTTCATCGCCGAGCTGGCGAGCAGCGCCGGGGCCACGAACTGCTGATAGGTGATCTCCTGGCCGCCGGGTCCGATGACCGGCCCGACCAACGCCCCGATCCCGAAGCCGATGCCGAGCAGGTAGAACAGCGGCTCAAAGAAGCCGCTGAAGATCACCAGCCAGCCGTGCTTGTAGACGTACAGGTTCCGCTCGATGAGCTTGGCCGAGCGGCGGCTGCCGAACATGAACGTCGGCGTGATGCGCAACGCCGTCATCCGCGCACCAGCCTCGCCCCGATCGTTCGGATCGCGAACCACGTCCCGACGATGACGAAGGCCGACAGGAACAGGACGTCCACCAGGGCGGCCATCGGATCCGCCGTGATCGTGCCGAGCGACAGGCCACGAGTCAGGTTGACGCCGTGGTAGAGCGGCGTCAACCAGGCGAGGACCTGCAGCGCCTGCGGCAGCGACGAGACCGGGAAGAACGTGCCGGAGAACAGGAACAGCGGCGTGATGACGAACCGGAACAGCGCGTTGAACTTGATCGGTGTCTTCTGGGTGGCGGAGAACGCGGCGATCGGCGCCGCGAAGGCCATGCCGGTCAGGACCGCGGCCGGGATGGCCAGCACGATGAGCGGCGATTCGGCGGCCCCGAACAGGACGATGACGATCGTGAAGACCGTGCAGATGAGCAGGAGTCGCGCGGCGATGAACAGGAGATTGCCCAGGGCGATGTCGCGCGGCGAGATCGGCGAGGCGTACATCGCATGGAAGATCCGGCTCCAGAGCAGCCCGCTCATGACCGGGAAGGTCGCCTCGAAGGCGGACGAGTTCATCGCCGCCGCGGCCAACAAGCCGGGCGCCAGGAACACGAGATAGCTGATCCCGCCGAGCGACGCGCTGCTGCCGTCGTCCACGTACGAGCCGAGGCCCAGGCCCATCGCCGCGAGGAACAGCGCCGGCGTCACGAACGAAGTGAAGATCGTCGAACGGAAGGTCCGCTTGTAGGCGAGCAGCCGATGTTCGAAGACGCGCGCGATCGTCGAGCCCGGGGCTGACCGGGGGGCGGGAGCGGACGGGGTTCGGGCGACGGCGGTCATCGAGGGCTCGACGGGTCCGTGGCTATTCGATGAGGGAGCGGCCGGTCAGGCGCAGGAAGACGTCCTCCAGCGACGACCGGCGGACGAGGACGGCCTCCGGCTTGAGGCCCATCGCGTGGACCGCCACCGCGGCCTCCTCACCATCGTCGGCGTAGAGCAGGATCCGGTCGGGCAGGAACTCGGTCCGCTGCGCGATGGCGTCGAAGCGACCGTGGAGCGTCTCGGCGACGTCCGGCAGGAAGCGAAGTTCCGCGACCTCACGGGTCGAGTACTGCTCGATCAGGGACCGCGGGCTGCCCTCGGCGACGATCTTCGCCTTGTCCATGACGACCAGCCGGTCGCACAGCTGCTCCGCCTCGTCCATGTAGTGCGTCGTCAGGACGAGCGTCACGCCGCGCTGCTTGAGCCGGTAGAGCCGGTCCCACAGGAGGTGTCGGGCCTGCGGGTCGAGGCCGGTCGTCGGCTCGTCGAGGAGCAGGATCGTCGGCTCGTTGATCAGCGACCGGGCGATGGTCAGGCGGCGCTTCATCCCGCCCGACAGTGGTTCCACCTGGTCGCCGGCCCGCTCGGTCAGCTGGGCGAACTCGAGCAGTTCGTCGGCGCGCCTGCCGACCTCAGCCCGCGATAGCCCGAAGTAGCGGCCGTAGATGATCAGGTTCTCGCGGACCGTGAGCTCCGTGTCCAGCGTGTCCTGCTGCGGCACCACGCCGAGGCGTGCCCGGATGCGAGGTCCGTCGGTCGCCGGATCCATGTCCATGATCCGGAGCGAACCGCCCGTGATCGGCGAGACGCACCCGATCATCCGCATGGTCGAGGTCTTGCCGGCGCCGTTCGGGCCGAGGAACCCGAACGATTCACCGGGCGCGACGTCGAAGTCGACGGCGTCCACCGCGGTGAACTCGCCGAACCGCTTGGTCAGTCCGCGGGCACGGATGAGCGAGGTGGTCGCCGAGGTGTCGGGGGCGGACACGGCCGGCGACACGAGGGTGTCGGGCATGGGTGGGCATGGTACCTCGTGAGCCATGGCGACGGGTGGGCGGACGAGCTCAACGATCCGCGACGGTCCCGACGTGGAGCGTCACGATCCCGCCGGACAGCGCCTGCCAACGCACATCCCGCAGGCCCGCCTCCCGCATGATCTCGGCGATCCGCTCCGGGCCGGGATAGCCCTTCACGCTGCGGACGAGGTAGGCGTAGGCCTCGCCCTGCCCAGCCAGCTGGCCCAGGACCGGTACGACCCGGTCGAACCAGAACTGCAGGGCGCGCGCCGCGCGGCTCTCGGGTCGGGCGATCTCCAGGCAGACGACCGTGCCGCCAGGCTTCACCGACCGAACCATCTCCGCGAAGCCCGTCCGGTAGTCGGGCAGGTTGCGCATCCCGAAGGCGATGGTGGCCGCGTCGAACGTCCCGTCCTCGGTCGGCAGGTCCAGGGCGTCGCCGACGACGAAGTCCAGGCCGCCACGGTCCGCGAAGCGCTTCCGGGCGACGTCGATCATCCGGGGCGAGATGTCCACGGCCAGGACGGATCCGTCAGGCTGGACCCTCGCGGAGAGAGCCGCCGCGACCTTGCCGGTACCGGTGGCCACGTCCAGGATCCGGTCCCCCGGCCGTGCGCCGCTCGATGCCACCGCACGCGCTCGCCAGCGTGGCTCCTGGAACGCGGAGATGACGAGGTTCATCGGGTCGTACACGCGCGCGATCCGGTCGAACATCGCGCCGACCTCAGCCGGTGAGGCGGCGTTGCCGGTGCCGGTCCCGCGACCGGAGGGGGTCGGTTCGGTGGTCGGGTCCATGACGTGAGCCTCCCATCCCACGTCGTTGCCGGCAAGCCCGAGCGCCGGCGACCCATCCGATCCGTCGCCGCGCACGTATCTACCACGAAACCTGCTACACCGGAGTAGCACAACGTGCTAGGATGCGACACGACGCGAGTCCGGGCACGCGAAGCGACCGGCCGCCACACAGGAGCCCGACATGGCCACCGTTCCCGATCCCGTCTCCGCCTTGCTCGACAAGGCGCTCGTGGCCGAGCTGACCGTCGTCGACGGACACGGCACGCCCGTCACGTATCCGCTCATCCCCCTCTGGGACGGCGAGCGGATCTATCTCACCTCCTCGACCCTGTTCAGCCGCAAACTCGAGCACATCAAGGGCAACCCGAAGGTCTCGGTCTCGATCACCGACCCGGTCGCGACCGACGGTTCGCTCGACCGCGCGACGATCCAGGGCGATGCGCGGGTCATCGAGGAGGATCCACATGGTGGCTGGGAGCGCCTCCTGCCGATCTGGGAGGCCAAGGAGCCGTCCATCGTCTACTTCCTCAAGGCTCGCGTCGCGCTGCCGCTCTTCTTCGAGCGGGCGCTCATCGAAGTGACGCCGCGCCGCGTCCTGTACTGGTCCGATGGGGATGCGCACCACGCACCGGTCGTGACCGCCGTTGCCGGGGAGGCCGCGTGATGCCTGCCAGCGAAGCCCCGCAGTCCAGCGCCGCCGCCCGATCCGCCAGCGACTCGACGGACGGCCGCACGCCGTCCCTGACCCCGCGGGTCGGCCTCGACAAGCTGGCCACCTACCCGTTCCACGTCGCGACCTGGGTGGACGATGCCGGCTACCCGGTCAGCGTCGCGGTCCAGGCCACGATCCATCCGACCGACCTGACCGCCACGTTCGATGCCCCGGCCGGGATGGACGTCCCGACCGTGCCTACGGACCGGGTCATCTCGCTCACCGGCTCGCACATCCGGCCGCAGCCAGGCTACGGCTACGACGAGCGACGTCACGTGACGGTCTGGGGGCCCGCCAGCCGGACCGGGGATGTCCTGACCATGACCGGGCGTCGGGCCTGGGGCTGGGACGAGGCCGAGGTCCCGTTCTTCGAGTACTCCGAGCGCTCGGTCGGCCAGTCACGCCGCTACTTCGATGCCTTGTCGGCCGAGCGTGGGACACCCGTCAAGCCGAAGCTGTCGTTCGGGTTCCTGACCCTGCGGACGACCCGCTTGCCGTTCCTCACCGCGACGATCATCCCGGTCGTCCTCGGCATCCTGATCGCCGCGAGCCACGGGAAGTTCGACCTCGTCGCCGCGCTCCTGACGATCGTCGGGGCGTCCTTCGTCCAGCTCGGACTCAATGTCGCCAATGACGTCTTCGACACCGTCCAGGGTGCGGACGACGCGAATGTCACTCCGACCCAGTTCAGCGGCGGGTCGCGGGTCATCCAGTACGGCCTCGTCAGCCTGCGCCAGATGGCGACGCTGGCGACCGTGTTCTACGTCCTGGCCGGGATCATCGGCCTCATCCTGCTGGCGACCCACGGGTCCACGGCGCTGCTGGTCATCGGGATCGCCGGGTTCATCGTGAGCCTCGGCTACACGGCGCCGCCGCTCAAGTTCGTGTACCGGGGATTGGGGGAGATCGCCGTCGCGATCGGGTTCGGGCCGCTCATGCTGCTGGGCGCGTACGTCGTCCAGACCGGCGGGACGCTCGCCTGGGAACCGTTCGTGGCGTCGATCCCGATCGCGCTGCTCGTCGCGCTGATCCTCTACGTCAACGAGATCCCCGATCGACGCGGCGACGCCCGGGTCGGCAAGCGGACGCTCCCCGTGCGCTTCTCGGAGACGACCGTCATCACCGGGTACAACGTGGCCGCCGCCGCGGCGTACGTCGCCCTGATCGCGGGTGTCGTGGCCGGGATCCTGCCGATCCCCGCATTGGCGATGCTTCTGACCATCCCGATGGCCATCCGGGTCTCGCGCGGTCTCCGGCCGAACTACGACAACCCGTACGGACTCATGGCGATCATGGGCGTCAACGTGCAGCTGCACATGCGGGCGGGCCTGCTGCTGCTGGCGGCCTACCTGCTCGTGCTCATCGTTGGCGCGGTCGCCCCGGACGCGAGCCTCTTCCTGGGCTGACGATGGCGCTCTCCGCGGCCGAGGCGCTCGCACGGCCGCGGCCGCGGATCCATGGCCTGGACGCGACGACGAGAGACGCGAACCCCCACTCGGTCCTGCTCGCCCCGTCCGTCGAGTTCGACGTGCTGCTGCCGCCCACGTAAGTCGCAGACGAGCGCGGCTCCACAGACTGGGCGGATGGATCCCATCCGTATCGGCGCCGATGTCCGGCTGCTCCGCAAGCGCCGGGGCTGGACCCAGGCGCGGCTTGCGAGCGAGGCGAAGATCTCGCGCTGGGTCGTCTCGCAGATCGAGTGCGGCCGGGCCGATCGGTTCGCGCTTGCGACGGTCAAGCGGGTCGTGGACGCGACAGGCGGTTACCTCGTCGTCCGCGTGCAGTACCACGGTGAGGGCCTGGATCGCCTGCGGGACCGGGCCCACGCTCGCCTCGTCGACGGTGTCGTCGCGATGCTCGTGGCGTCGGGATGGGTCGTCGACATGGAGGTGTCGTTCAACCACTTCGGCGAACGAGGATCGATCGACATCCTCGCGTACCATCCTGATCCCGGAGCCCTACTCGTCGTCGAGGTCAAGACGGTCGTCCCGGACGTCGGCGGGATGCTCATGACGCTCGACCGGAAGGTGCGCGTCGCGCCCGAGCTGGCCAGGTCAAAGGGCTGGACCGTGCGAACCGTGTCGCGGCTGCTCGTCCTTCCCGAGTCCAGCACGCCCCGACGACGCGTGGCGGACCATGCGATGACGTTCGCGACGGCGTTCCCGGCACGGAACGAGGTCGTGCGACCGTGGCTGCGGCGACCGACCGAACCGATCCGCGGCCTCTTCTTCCTGTCAGATGCTGCGGTGGGCAGCACGAGACCGCTGTGAACCGCCGGACCGGCCGCGGATCCGGCTTCTGAAGCCGAAGTGCCGGTCAGCTGCCCGTCCCGGCCATCAGATGACTGGAACATGCCGGCACGTGAGGGCGTGGGCAGCATCTGACAAGAACCGGATCGCGCGGCCCCCGGTGGCGCGCGCCGGCCGGGGTGCGCACGTGATGGCGTCGTGCGCAAGCCGGGGTGAGCCTCGACCAGTGCCCGGGAATCGATGCGGCCCGCCGGGAACCGGCGGGCCGTTCGTGATCGCGCAGACCGTGGGGGTCGTGGAGGCTAGACCTCCTTGAACTCGCCCTCGACCGTCTCGTCGTCGGTCGCGGCGCCATCCGCGGAGCCGGCACCATCGGCGGAACCGTCGCCCGCGCCATCCGAGGCGCCCGTACCGTCACCGGCACCGGCGGCCGCTTCGGCCGCGGACGCCTGGTAGGCGGCCGCACCGATCTTGTTGAGGGTCTCGGCCAGCGCGGTCATCCCGGTCTTCACGATCTCCATGTCGCTGCCCTTGAGCGCTTCGCGCAGTGACGCGACCTGGTTCTCGACTTCGAGCTTGTCCTCGGACGGGACCTTGTCGCCGAGGTCCTTGAGGACCCGCTCGGCCTGGAACGCGAGGGCTTCGGCCTGGTTGCGGGTCTCGACCTCCTCGCGCCGCTGCCTGTCCTCCTCGGCGTGCTCCTGCGCATCGCGGACCATCTGGTCCACGGCGCTCTTGTCGAGCATGGACGAGGCCGTGATCCGGACCTGCTGTTCCTTGCCGGTCGCCCGGTCCTTGGCCTTCACGTCGAGGATGCCGTTGGCATCGATGTCGAACGTGACCTCGATCTGTGGGATGCCGCGCGGCGCCGGCGGGATCCCGTCGAGGATGAACCGGCCGAGCGTCTTGTTGTCCGCGGCGAAGTCGCGCTCGCCCTGGAGGACGTGGATCTCCACCTGCGACTGGGAGTCGCTCGCGGTCGAGAAGACCTGCGACTTCGACGTCGGGATGGTCGTGTTGCGGTCGATCAGCTTGGTCATGACGCCGCCCAGCGTCTCGATGCCGAGCGACAGCGGCGTCACGTCGAGCAGCAGGACGTCCTTGACGTCGCCGGCAAGCACGCCGGCCTGGATCGCGGCCCCGATGGCCACGACCTCGTCCGGATTGACGCCCTTGTGCGGCTCCTTGCCGCTGAACATCGCCTTGACCGCCTCGACGACGGCCGGCATCCGGGTCATGCCACCGACGAGGATGACCTCGTCGATGTCGCCGGCCTTGAGGCCCGCGTCCTTGAGCGCGGCGACGACCGGGCCCTTGGTCTTGGCGATGAGGTCCGCGACCAGGTCGTCGAGCTTGGCTCGGGTCAGCGTGACCACGAGGTGCTTCGGGCCGGTGGCGTCAGCGGTGACGTACGGGAGGTTGATCTCGGTCGACGCGGTCGTCGACAGCTCGATCTTCGCCTTCTCGGCGGCTTCCTTGAGGCGCTGCAGGGCCTGCTGGTCCTTGGCCAGGTCGATGCCCTGGTCCTTCTTGAACTCGGCCAGAAGCCAATCGATGATGCGCTGGTCGAAGTCGTCGCCACCCAGGTGGGTGTCGCCGTTGGTCGCCTTGACCTCGAAGACGCCTTCACCGAGCTCCAGGATGGAGATGTCGAAGGTGCCACCACCGAGGTCGTAGACGGCGATCTTCTCGTCGCCCTTCTTGTCCAGGCCGTACGCCAGCGCGGACGCCGTGGGCTCGTTGATGATCCGCTTGACGTCGAGACCCGCGATCCGCCCCGCGTCCTTGGTCGCCTGGCGCTGCGTGTCGTCGAAGTACGCCGGGACGGTGATGACCGCCTCGGTGATCTTCTCACCCAGGTACGCCTCGGCGTCGGTCTTGAGCTTCTGCAGGATCATCGCGCTGATCTCGGGCGGCGTGTACGTCTTGCCGTCCGCGAGCTTCACGCCGATGCCGTCGCTCTTGGGGTCCTTCTCGATCGAGTACGGGACGAGGCCCTTCGAGCGCTTGACCTCGGTGTCGTCGAACCGACGACCCATGAAGCGCTTGATCGAGTAGACGGTGTTGCCCGGGTTGGTGACGGCCTGGCGCTTGGCCAGCTGGCCGACGAGTCGCTCCCCGGTCTTGGTGAAGGCGACGACCGACGGGACGGTCCGGCCGCCCTCGGCGGATGCGATGACGGTCGGCTCGCCGCCCTCCATGACCGCCACGACGGAGTTCGTGGTGCCGAGGTCGATGCCGATGATCTTGCCCATGGGTCAGGTGGCTCCTTGTTCAGTGCAGGGGTGCGGTGGGATCGGTGTCGTTGGTGGTGGGTGCCGCGGCGACGACGACGAGCGCCGGCCGCAGGACGCGGTCGCGCAGTCGATAGCCCCGACGCGCGGTCTCGACGATCTCGCCTTCCGGGCGGCCGGTGTCGGCGACCGTGGCGATGGCTTCGTGCTCGCGAGGATCGAACGGCGTGCCGACCATCGCGTCGATGGAGGTCACCCCTTCGCTCTCGAGCAGGATCCGCAGCTTGCGATCGATCGCGGCGATGCCCTCGAACCAGGGGTCCTCGGCGATCGACTCCGGACGGGCATCGATCGCGCGGTCGAAGTCGTCGGCCAGGTTGAGGACTTTGCGGATCAGGTCTTCGGCGGCCAGCCCGAGATCGCGGTCGCGCTCCTCGGCGGTGCGCCGCTTGTAGTTGAGGAACTCGGCGCGCTCGCGCTGGAGGGCGGTCAGGTACCCCTCGGCCTCCGCCTTCGCGGCGTCGCGCTCGGCGGTCAGGGTCTCGATGACGGCCAGCAGCGCGGTCGGCGAGACATCGATCTCGTCGATGCGCTCCTGCGAGCGGGTCCGGCGGGGTCGCTCAGGCATAGAGGTGGTCCACCAGCTCGTTCATGAGACCGGACACGAACCGGACCGTGCCGATCGCCTGGGCGTAGCTCATCCGGGTCGGCCCGAGGACACCGACGACGCCGGTCGCCTGGCCCGGCCGACCGTACGGCGCCAGGACCAGCGAGACCTCGCTCATGTCGGCCGGCGCGTTCTCGTGGCCGATGTAGATCTGGATGGTCCCGGAACCGGCGACGGTGCCGACCAGTTCGCCCAGGTAGGCGCGGTTCTCGAGCGCCGAGAAGACGCGTCGGAGCTTGTCGCTCTGGGCGAACTCCGGGGCTTCCATCACGTTGAGGAGGCCGTCGCTGAAGACTTCCTCGATGGCCGCGGCGTCGTACTCGCGCAGGACCTTGACGATCCGTTCGCCCACGCGGGCGGCGACGGCCTGGATCCGGTCGCTGTCGTCGAGGGTCGCGAGGTGGATCTCCGCCTTGGACGCGGTCAGGTCGGCGATCCGTTCGTTGAGCAGACCGGCGGCCGCGTTGAGGGTCGGCTGGTCGATCGCATCGTCCTCGCTGAACGTGACGAGCGCCTGCTTGATGGAACCCTCGCGCAGGACGAGGATGAGGCTGGCCATCCGCTCGTTGATCGCCACGAGGTCGATCCGCCGGATGTGCGCGTCACGGGGCTTGGCGGGCGTCGCGAGGCCGGCGGCGCGGGTCACCGATGCGAGGGTGGTCGCGGCGAGCCGGAACCAGTGCTCGCTGGCGAACTCCACCTGCCCGAA
>CAZOHT010000016.1:0-71669 GCA_964579825.1 uncultured Anaerolineaceae bacterium | reverse complement strand
GGGGCGCGGGGCGCCGCCTGCGGGGCGCGGGGCGCGCCTGCGGGGCGCGGGGCGCCGCCTGCGGGGCGCGGGGCGCGCCTGCGGGGCGCGGGGCGCGCGCGTAGCGTAGACATAGACTGAACCATGAGCGGACGCGCGCTCATGGTCTAGCCTACGGCCGCGCTACTCTTCGGACGCAAGGTCGCGCGCGATGGATAGGATTCTCTCCTCCGCCAGACCGGCGACCGCGCGCGCAAGGTCGGCGACAGACTCAAACTCGCGCGCGACGCCTAGACGGTCCTGTATGTCATCGCCGTGGACGTAGGCCGGTCCGTCCGCCGTTTCGATCTCACGATCTGTCACGGAAAGCACGAACCATGGGGACGGATGATCCAAGCGCTCTGAACATTCGCTCGCCGAATCCGTGACGTATGCAGTCCAGAGCCAAACGCTACCGCCCCAACCGGAAAGGCTGGGGTCCGTGTCGTTTCCATAGGATGAATCGGACGCGCACGGTATCGCGCGCAAGGCGTCGGCGAGAATCCCGTAGGTTGTCCGTCCGACCCTACGGCCAAACTCGCGCCACGCGAGCGGGGGCAGGCCGTGGCCGCATTCCGGGGCATCAGTGGAACGGCCACACCATGAGCAAACGGCCACAGAGTCCACCGGCACACCGCAAAACCATTTGGTATCGAGCGCGCAGGACTCGCAAACGGCCGCGCCTGAATCGTCGTCTTCTCTGTAGTAGCGCATTGTCTTACCCTTTCAGATTGGCCGCGCCGGAACCGTGCGCGAGAATCGCGATAGACTTCACTCCGTGCCGTCCTTCGCGCGCTCCGTCGCACAAGAGGCAGTCTTCGCATTTGATTCCGCGCGAGACGCTAGGGCAGAGAATCGATCCGGCAGGAATGGCAGAGCCGATCGGGAGAGCCGTAAAGGTACGCCATCCGGCATCCTGTAAGCGTCGCGCGTCGGCGACGGAGCGCGCACTCGCCATGCAGACGCCCCTAAGATCCGGCGCGCGGTCGGGTTGGTGAGTGTATCCGGTCCACCCGGCCGCGCGCGAGAGCAGGGCGCGCCAAACGTGCGACGGAACGGCTGCGGGGTCGCCGTAGGTTCCGACGCGAACGCGCTTGCCGTCGCCGACGCGCGCGCGATCGTTCGCGAAAGGATAGAGTCCACGCGTCCACGCGCGATAGACTCCCGTCGGACCTTGACCTAGATTGACGTAGCAGGCCCGTCCGCTCAGATTGCCGATCGCGCGTCCGTCATACTCTGCAGCGTTCGGCGACCGGAGGGGGCAGTCGCCGCAAATGCTAGCGTCCGCTCCAGAGCGCGCCGCATCGATCGGTTCAAGGTCGGCGCGTAGGATGTAGGTTTGCAGCATTCCGCCCGTTTTCGCATTGGTGGATGCGGAATCCTCGCCGACGGCGATCGCGACGATCGGAGCGCCGTCTAGCAGGGAGAGACCCGCCCAGAGAATGTGGCCGTTTGCTTTTGCGTGAGAGGGTGTCACTCGCTCTTCTCCGCTTCGGCGTAGGCGCCGACGATCTCGCGCCCGCATTCGTCACAGTAGAGGCTACCCTCAAAAACCTCTCCCCCGTCCGTCACTTCGGGACGATTCTCATGCGCGCAAGCCTCGCAAAGGGTAGAGCCATCGTCCGTGAGAAAAACCCACGGATAAGGTGACCATGATCCGCCGTCTAGAATCTCTTGCCATGGATTGATCATTGTCTTGTCTCCTATTGCGCGTCGATGGTATAGACGACCGTGCGCGCGTCTCCCACGATGGCGCGCGCCATCCTGCGCGCGTCCTTATCCGTGGCGTGCGCGGATTCGTAGATCACAAAGCCATCCTGCCGGACCGTGAGGATGTAGACTCGCCGGTCCGTGTTTCGCGTTTCGCTCATTGCCTTGCCTCTCACAAAGACATAATGCGGCGTCGACGATGCATTGTCAAGGTGTTTCTAGGGATCGGCGAGAATCTACCCTCTTGCGCGCCTACCGTGCGCGCGCGTTCGCTCCCTGTTCGCTCCCCGATCGTGGTTCGGATCGTGGCGCGATAGCGCGCAAGGCTAGCGCGCGGTGTGCGTCTCCCCTGCCCTGCCCTGCCCTGCGGGGCGCGTCTCCCCTGCCCTGCCCTGCCCTGCCTTGTCGCATCCGGGGAGATGCGGCAAGGCTAACTCATTGATAACGCGAGGCTCGAGGCCGCGCCGGCGATCGGCCCGGAGCTCGCGCAGCTGCTGCGCCCCTGGTGGCGCAGAGCTTGCGCGGTACGGAGGATCGCGCAGATCCTGCGGCTCGAGCCAGGTGCCCGCCCCAACATCCGGATGTCGGAGGTCCGCCAGGAGGAGCGGTACGGTGGCCGGGCGCCGCCCCGAGGATGCCCCCTACGATGCGTTGCTGACGCGCTGGCGGTACGGGGACGGGCGGTACGGCCCTGGGGGCACCCCTGAGCCTCCCGTGGCCTCCTGGGGGCTGCTAGGCGCTCAGTCGAACGGTGGCCCGACGAGCCAGGCGATCAGGGCTGTGAAGGCGATGACGACCAGGACGAAGAGCAGCAAGCGAGACGAACCGATGTTCCGGGTATTCGTCCTTGTCGGTGTGCCCGGCCCACCGCTCGGCCCGTAAGCAGAAGCGGTCCACCTCGCCCTCTTCCATGTGGAAGCACGGTGGGCCACCGTTCAGCGCAACCTGCGTCCAGTCGGCTCGGTAAGCAGCGCGGTCATAGTTCACCGGCTCCGGCTTCTTCACTTCCCACCTCCTCGCAGGGCAGCGCGAGCGATAGTGCCCGCATCCCTCATCACGTCGATCAAGAACGGCGAGCCTGTGGGCGTGAATGGATCGTCTCCGTCTCGATAGGGCTGGTTCGCGCCCTGATATCGGCGCGTGTCGCTGTAGAACGTAAGCGCCTCTCGCAGCCGATCGATCTCGGCCTCTTTCTCGCGGTGCCACCGAACATGGTCGGCGTTGCTTGCGGCTATCTCCCGGTTCTGGTTGAGTAGCATCTCGACCTTGTCCCGCAACCGGATCAACTCCGTGCGCGTGCTCACTCCCTCGGCCCGTAGCGCAGCGTTCTCCTTCACCACGTCCCGCCCGTACTGGCCTAGGTGGATGACCGCCTCGTCTCGCTCGCGGACCACATGTGGTAAGCCGAGATAGGCTGGCTCATACCGCTGCACCAGCAAAGCCTGTCGTGCCGCCTCCGCCCACGCCTCGTCTCGCTCGCGGGTCAGGCGGGCGTTCTCCTCGCGGAGCGAGTCCACCCGCGCCTGTAGCCTTTCGCATTCGGCCCACAGTTGATCGAAGCTCACTCCCCACCTCCTCGCAGGGCGGCGCGGAAGACATCACGGTCCTTCTTCAGCCGACCCACCATCTCGGTTAGCCGCGACACCTCGGCCTTGAGCCCGCGCACCGCATGAACTGCCGCCACTCGGCCCTCTACGCCAAGCTCCTTGGCGATGACGGACAAGTGAGCGTCCCGCCCCGCCGACTCGGCCTTTAGGTCCGAGACCTCGTGATCCTTCCGGTCGAGATCGCGCCGCAGCTTGTCGCGCTCGGCTCGCAGCCCTCGCTCCAAGCACACCCCGGTCGGGTGCTCGGCTTCCGCCTCCGCGAGCTTGGCCTCGGCGGCTTCGGCTCGCTCCTCCTGACCGCAGCAGTTGGCGGCACGGGTCACCTCTTCCCGCTCCCACTGGGCCAACCGCTCACCTCGCCGCTCGATCATCTCCAACGCAGCGCGGATGTCGTCAGCAACCACCAGTTCCTGCTTCGCCATCAGTGACCACGCGCCATGACGCTCTTGCAGGTTCGCAGCCTTCAAGCGCAGCCGCTTCTCCTCCTCCTCCAGCCTCGCCTTCGCCTCGTCGGTCCAGTCGCCGGTCGGGGCACTCATCTCCACGAGCTTGGCCTTGCACTCATCCAGTTCCCGCATGAGGTTGGTGATCCGCTCCTCAGCAATCTCCTCCGGGGTGTCTTCGTCGGTCACGGCCACACCATGAGGATGGCCTTCGCCGCGAACCAGGCGGCGGCCCAGAGGATGATGTTCAGGGCGAGGGCCAGGCCCCAGACGACGAGGAGGCGCCAGCCCCGGACCTTCTCCTCGCGGTACGGTCGGACGGCCGACGTGCTCCTCGGCAGACGGCCGGGGTGCGACCCCGGATTGGTCGCGTCTCCTGAGTCCTGCTCCCTGGGGGAGTGCGGCGCAGCGGTCGGGCCGTCCAAATTGTGGTCCTTGCGGTAGGCGCGGAGTTCGTCGGCCTCGGCCAGGACGCTCATGCTTCTGCTCATGGGATCTTCCTCTCCTCCCTCATCTGGGTGGCGATGCGCTCGAGGAGGGTCTCCGCGCCGTCGGGGCGGTAGTGCTCCTCGATCCGGCCGACCCAGATCGGGGTCTGGTTGATCAGGACCGCGACGTCGTAGTCGGCCATGTCCTTGTGGTCCGTGAAGACGTTGTGCGCCCTGACGATCAGCATCACAGCTCCCTCTCGAGGAAGGCGCGGGCGCGGTCGAGGGACTTGCGGGTCTGCATGGCCGCGTGCCACTTCCGGCCAGCTGACTCCTGGAGGATGTTCACTCCCATCCCCCCGAAGCCCTTGCGGAGCTCGCGCTCGGCCTCGATGGCCTGGGTCAGGATGCCGGCGTCGTAGCAGAGTTGCCGGAGCATCTCGAGGGCCTCGACCCGGGACTGCATGGTGTCGAGGTGACGGCTGAGGGGGGCGCTCATTCCGTCCACCCCCCTTCGCACGGGCAACCCTCCACGTCGCACTCGCCCCACCCGTGCTCCTCGGGCTTGTGCTCGCAGGTGCAGTCCTCCATGTGGACCTGGTCCTCGGGCAGTATGTCGTCACTCACCTCACCACCTCCACCCGGACCGGGCAGGCCCGGACGCACGACGCGGTGGCGGCGCCCAGGAGGAAGACGAAGAGGAGCAGGATGCCGAGGCAGCATCCCAGGACCCTCCCCAGGCCGTCGAACATCCCGCCGGTCACCGCCCCACCGCCTTCTTGATGGCGGCCCCTGCCATGACCTGGGCCACGAACATCCCGTTCCCGGCCCGGAAGGCCGCCCTGATCGCCACCAGCGCCGCGAGCATGTCCGGCGCCGCCGCCACCAACTTGGCGTTCAGCCTCGACTCCTCGAGGTCGATGCAGTACGAGCCGTCCAGCCCGGCCACCATCGACTGCCCGCAGTAGGCGATCGAGACCCCCCGGGGGCCGGTCACGCTCTGATCCCGGGCCTCCCACGGGCCGGGCGTCGGCTGGGCCTGGGACTGGACGAGCAGACCGCCGTCCTGGGTCCGGGGGCGGAGGTCCTCCCCGAACCTCCCCTGCTTCTCGTAGTACTCCTCCGTCTCGGGCTCTCGCCGGTCCTCCACCGCCTCGCGGTCCCAGTCAGGCAACGTCACTTTTCACCTCCCCCTTCCCGACGATCTCGTCCCAGATCCACCTGGCCGCCTCGCGGCCCGGCCCCTTCGGAAACCTGACCTCGACCATCTTCGCGATGGCCGCGCACCGCTGGCGTTCGGCCTCGCGGGCATCGACGGCCGCACCGACCGCCACGACCTCCCCGTGCGCCCAGGTCCGACGGCAGGCCGGGCAGGCCCGGTGGTCGGGCATCGGCACCCGCTTCGTCATCGTGCCGCCTCCGGTTCTGCCACGCATCGTAGATGCGATTTGGGGCAAAAACAGAATCCCTTTCTGTCGTTTTGCCCCGAAACCCGCACGCTCAGTTCACCTTCTGCGCGCTGAGGCTCTCAAGGAGGTCGGCCCGCTCCACGGCGAGCCGGATCGCCTCCGCGTTCTGGTCGTGCCCCACCCCGGGATGCTGGTGGTTCAGCGCGTCGAACCAGGCCGCCAGGCCGAGCAACCGCGTCCGGGCCTTCTCGTCCCACTCCATCTCCCACCTCCGACCGGACCCTACCATATCCGTTGACGATCCGTCAAGACCCTGTCGAGGTCGCCGCCACGATCTCCATCGCGACCGGCTTCAGCCGGCCGTCCAGGCGGCGGATGCCGTAGCGGTCGGGGGCCTCGTCGCGCGGGCCGTCGTTCAGCTGGTACAGCGTGTAGGACTCCGCTCCCCACTGCCGGTTGATCCGGATCTCGCTCTTCACGAACTCCGCGACCTGACGGTCCGTCAGTCTCCTCGAGCACATCCCGAGCGGTCCCCTCTTCTCCTTCGCGGTGTGCCAGCCCGACTCCGTGTTCCAGATCCCCCGGGGACCAGCGACCTCGTGCAGGGCCTTGAACTCGTCGTCGCGGGTCTTCCACCCCTTCCGGGGTTCGTCTGGACTCCAGCGGTAAGTGTGGTAGCCGATCTCGATCGGGAAGATCCCTCCGTTGTCCAGGATGTCGATCGCGCGGCGCAGGTAGGAGACGGCCTCCGGCGACGTGTTCGAGATTCCCCCGGAGATGACGATCGCGTTGTAGTTGAGGGCCGCGACCTCGTCGGCCGCGTTTCTCAGGAGAGTCGCGAACCTCTCGGCCGACCACCCGGGCGCGATGTTCGGCTCGTTGCCGATCTCGATCGCGCACCGCAGTCCGAGGCGCTTCGCCCTGACCGCGACGTCGCCGGCCGTCGCGACGATCTCGGAGTCGGGGACGGCCATCTGCCCGCCCCCGATCAAGAAGATCGGGAAGAGTGTCGAGCGGAAGGACGCGATCTCGTCCACCAGGTGGAGGGCGTTTGCCGGGACGTCCTGCCGGACCCCGTCGAAGCCCAGCCAGTCGGCGAGCTCGAGGTCGGCGCGGCCGATCGGCTCGCCGAAACCGGCGTTGAGGAGGAGTTTCATTCGCCACCCCAGTGGTCGCCCAGGACGACTCCGTACTCCGGCCTCCAGGGGCCGTAGCACCCGTCGGGGTCCTGCGGTGGGAACTCGCACCTCGGGTGGCGACCGGCCGTGATGCCGAGCCGCGTGTCGAAGCAGTCCTTCGCGACGACGTGCCCCGAGTAGTCGGCCGTCGCGGGCGACAACGGCTTCAGGCAGACGATGCAGTTCTCCGTCGAGAGGTCGATGTAGTAGGTCGGGGCGATCATCGGCGCCTGATCCAGTCGGAGATCGTGTCGGGCGCGACGTTCACCTCGATCCACCCCTGGCCGTCGACCAGGAGGCGGGCGCCCGTCGGGACCTGACGCATCATCACGATCCTGTCGGCCGCGATCCACACCTCGTTCCCGTCCACCGTCGTCAGGCGGATCACCGCTTCGCCCTCGCGTCGAGGACGTCGAGGGCCGACACCGGGATGATGGCGCCGGCGTCGAGCTCCTGCATCGTCCCGCCGATGATCTGGTTCTCCACGACCCGGCACACCGCCAGGATCTGAAGCGGGTTCATGGGTGGGTGGCAGCGCGTCGACACCCTCCCGGCCTTCTGGTCCAGCTGGATGGTCAGTTCGATCACTTCTTCTTCTCCTTCTCGCGCCGGACGAGGGCGAGGGCCTTCTTCAGTGCCCTGATCATCGGGCGGGCGTCCGGCCCCTCGGGGCCGAACATCGATGCGTCGTAGGGGTTGTCGGGCGCTTCCCCGCAGGCCATCTTCAGGGCGGCGAGCGGGCACCGACTGCAGTCGTAGTCGTTCTCCTTGTAGTACCGCTGGCACAGGGCGCACGACCCTCCCCCGAAGAAGAGCATGGACTTCTCGTCCGCCCATGCCGCCCCAGGCTCGGCGATGCCGTCGGCCGAGAACTTGACCCCGTGCTTCTTCGTGTTCTTCGGCAGCGCGCCCGTCCACTTCAGGAGTGAGTGCTCGACGGCCGCCACCGCCCCCCTGCGCGCCGCGCCCGCAGCCGTCCCCGGGTAGAACTCCTTCTTCCACGTCGCGAGGCTCATTTCTTCTCCCTCCTGGAAGATGAGGCCGGGGGTTCACCTCCCCCGGCCTCGTGCCGCATGTCGTTCGCTTCTTGCAGCACCCCCTCGGCTTCCGCCGGCGGAATTGCCGACGGCACGACAGGCTTCTCGCCCGGCGATCTCTTCTGGCGGCGACGCTTCGGCCGCTTCAGGATCTCCACGGAGTGGACGCACTCGACGGGGAGGCAGTCCCACCCGGACTGCTGGTGACGGCCCTTCGGGTCGCCGGTCAGCGCGAACGTCACGACCGTCGTCCCGCGCTCGTCGTCCTTGATGCCCCAGTACCACCCGATCGACCGGCGGTACATGACAGCTGAGTCGTCGGGGTCGCCGACGGCGTCGTTCTGGATGTCCGACCACTCGTACTCGCAGAGCGTTCCCTGCTCGAGAGCCGTCCAGTACTCCTCGTTGAGCTCGTCGGGCATCAGGCCACCTCGACCCCAACTTACGCCGGGATCGACTCGCTGTCAACGGGGCGTAGACGCATTAGACCCGGAAGCGAGATGTAACGGAGTTGTAAGGAATGTAAAGGATGTAAACTCTTTGGGCCGGGCGCAGATTTTTCTTGACACCACACATCAACGCACCGTAGACTCATTGTCGCCTCGGAGTTGTCTGGCGCCACATCCGTTCGGCGCGTGCTTACTACCGGGGTGGGCCGACCGACGGAGTACGGGCAGGGACGTCAACCTGACACCACTTCATCACGTTTCGGTTCTTGCTTCACCGCTACCAGGCTGGGCTCGCGCTCGGGCTGGTCCGGGGCTGGACTCGGGGACGTCACCGGGGCTGGGCTTGGGAGGCTGGTGGAACCCCCCCCTGTACTCCAGAGGGAGGCCCGAGGCAAGAGCGTTATTCCGTGAGAGAAGGGAGCGGGCGGGATGGGGATGGATGAGGTCGAGAAGTACATCGGCAGGCGGTGCCGGGGGCTGCGAAGGTTCGACTGGGCGAAGGACGCGCAGGAGTACGTCCTCCTGACGAAGACCGCGCCGCCGGACTGGCTCATCCTTGCCTGTCCGCGCTGTTCCGGGGTCCACGTCATCCCCCGCTCGCACGTCTTCATGCGAACGAAGAACAACGACACCAACCTCCGGGTTCGGTTCCGGACCGCTCGGGACCACTTCCAGGCCACCCCGAAGCGGGTTGCCGCCGCCATCAGGTACTACGCCATCGCGAATTCGATGACGGTCTCCGAGGCCGCTCCGCACGTCGACGCGCTGTTCAAGGACAAGAAAAAGTACGACGTGAAGCGAGAACTCGATCGGCTCACATCGCTGGCCGGGAACGTCCTCCGCGACAAGGCCAAGGAGGACAGGCGTCGCCGGAAGCTGTACCACGCCGCGACCCCTCCCGCCTGAAAAACAGCCCCCCTCCGCAGTCTCTCGGACGCCTCGCATCGTAGACGGGTGATAGACTGGTAGTATGAGTGAGAAGCAGTCGCCCTGCCCGAACTGCGGGTACTGTCCCCACTGCGGCCGGAGCACCCGGCCCTGGACCCCGTGGTACACGCCCTACCCGTACCAGCCCGGCCCGGTGTGGATCAGCCCGACCACCACCGCCGGTGATCCGTTGCCGTGGCAGTCCCCCACGATCACCTGTACGAGCCGATGAGCTCCGTCGATGTCGAGGTCCTCCCTCCCGAGCCTCCGCTGAAGCACCCGTCGGAGACGAAGCCGTGGCTGTTCAGGCCCGGACAGAGCGGCAACCCGAAGGGTCGCCCGCCGAAGGGTGAGTCGATGGCCGACATGGCCCGGGAGATCCTCGAGGAGATCCACCCTGCGGAGATCGCGCTCGCCCAGAAGGAGGGGCGCGAGCCGAGGGTGAACAAGCGGACGATCCTCGACGGGGTCCTGCGCCGCGCGATGGTCGGCGACCTGGCGGCGGCCAGCTTCCTGTTCACGAAGGCCTACGGGCTGCCGGCCAAGAAGGTCGAGATCGAGGGCCGGGTCGATCACGTCGGATCGATGGCCGACACCCGGGACATGTTCGCGCAGCGGATCAAGCAACTCGCGGACAAGAACGAGGCGAAGTGAGCTCGGAAGTCGTCCCGGCGATCGAGCTTCCGAGTTCGACCGGCCTCCCGCTCGAGGAGATGTCGCCAGCGGAGCAACTCGCCCTCCTGCCGGAGGCGACGCGCGCGGAGTTCCTGTCGTCGCTCCCCGAGGAGGAGGCGCACCGCCTCTACTACGACTTCTTCGGGTTCTGGGCAAGACGAAAGCAGGTTCCACCCACGGTCTGCGAGGACCCGGCGTGCCAGTGCAAGGGGCTCTGGTCGACGCTGGTCATCCTGTGCGGCCGTGGGTGGGGTTGAGCAAGACCAGGTTCCTCTCTGAGTCCGCTCACGACGCGGCCGACCGTTACCCGGGCATCCGGATCATCATCGTCTCCCCCACCGCTGGCGACGCGCGGAAGGTCGTGTCGGAGGGTGAGAGCGGGCTGATCGCCACCCAGAAGCCGTGGAACAGGTTCACCTACAAGCCGGCGACGAACCAGGGCAGCTGGGAGGACGGGTCGCACATCCTGATCCTTTCGGCGGACGAGCCGAACCGCGCGCGCGGTCCGCAGTCGCACCTCGTGTTGATGGACGAGTTCGCGGCCTGGCCCCGGGCCACGGAGGACGAGGTCGTCAGGCCGGGCAACGCGATGCTGCAGAACCTGAAGCTCGGCCTCCGGCTCCCCGCTCGCCCGGGGTGGCCTGACGGATTTCGGAACCGGATGGTCATCGCGACGACGCCACGGCCCACCGAGATCATCAAGCAGCTCGTCGGGGTCGCGGGCTACAAGCGCGACCCGAAGACGCACGTCGTCTACGGGCACACGAACGAGAACGCCTCCAACCTCTCGGAGGAGTTCTTTCACACGATCATCGGCGACCTGGAGGGGACGAGGCTCGGGCAGCAGGAACTCGAGGGCGCGATCCTGCTCGACGCCCCGGGCGCGCTGTGGAAGAGCTCGATGTTCCAGTACTGCGACGAGTCGGAGGTCCCGGACCTTCGCAACGTCGTGATCGCCGTCGACCCGAACGTCGGTGGTGTTGACGAGGTTGGGATCATCGCGGTCGGAGTCGGCCCGGCGCCAGGCAGATCCCAGGACGACATGCGGATCGGCGTGAGCTCCGCAGCGAAGCGGATCGCGCGGATCAACGGCTACGTCCTAGCCGACCTGTCGCTCGCTGGCGCGCGCGCCGGCCAGCCCACTTCCCCGGAGGCCTGGGGGCGCCGGGTGATCGATGCGTTCCACGACTACAAGGCGGACCGGATCGTGGCCGAGGCGAACAACGGTGGAGACCTGGTCTCTCACACGCTGAAGACGATCGACCCGTCGGTGCCGGTCACGCTCGTCCGCGCGTCGCGCGGGAAGCAGACGCGCGCGGAGCCTATCGCATCGCTCTACGAGCAGCGGCGGATCTGGCATGTTGGCCGACTGCGCGCGCTCGAGGATCAGCTCACCACCTGGGACCCGGTCAACTCGCGGAAGAGTCCGGACCGCCTTGACGCTCTCGTCTGGGGGCTTCACCACCTCATGGGCAGGGGCAAGATCAGCCGCAACGCGGCGCCCATCACCGTCGCGATGCCGCGTGCCTGGTCCCCGTTCGACTGAATCGGGCCAAATCCGGCAGCGTCAGCGTCTTCCGGGACGCATCGCATCGTAGACGGATGCTAGAATAGAGTGAGGAGGCCCGCCCGTGTCCCAGTCCAAGCGCGTGTCCATGAGGCTGCCGGACATGAGCGTCCGAGCCGGTTTCGGCGGCGACCACCTGATCGTGACGTCGTCCATCCGCGACCTCCGTTCTCGCCCCGCGATGTTCCGCGCGTTCGCGGAGATGCGCGACCACTCGGCCGTCATCGGTGCGGCGCTCTACGCCATCGAGTCGATCCTCCGCAAGGTGAAGTGGCGCGTCGAGCCCGGAGACAAGACGCCGGCCGAGGCGAGGCGCGCCGAGACGATCGACGGGATGCGGAACGACATGGAGATCTCCTGGGGCGACACCGTCTCCGAGGCGATCCAGATGATCGTGAACGGATTCTCGTTCGCGGAGGTCGTCTACAAGATCAGGCGCGGCCCCGAGGAGAAGGACCCGCGCTACGTCTCGCGCTACACCGACGGCCTCGTCGGCTGGCGCCGCTGGGTCTTCGTGGACCCCAACACGGTCAGCAAGTGGCTGTGGTCGGATGGGGACTCGGGTTCGCTCGTCGGCCTCGAGCAGGCGGCGCCGCCCGACTACAAGCTGCGCGTCATCCCGATGACGAAGGCCCTCCACTTCAAGACCCGCGAGGCGGGCGGCAACCCGGAGGGACGGTCGCTCCTCATCAACGCCTACCTGCCGTGGGTCTTCGCGAAGCGGACGATGGAGCTTGAGGCGATCGGCGTCGAGCGCGACCTCGCCGGCATCCCGTTCGCTGGGGTGCCCCCCGAGCTCCTCGACCCGAACGCGACCGACGAGGACAAGGCGATGCTCGAGGCCATCAAGAAGGTGGTGACGGGCGTCCGCCAGAACAGCCAGGCCGGCGTCATCTTCCCGCTGGCCTACGACCCGGACGGCCAGGGCCACCCGATGTACGAGTTCAAGCTGCTGACCTCCGCAGGGATGAAGCAGCTCCAGCCCGGCGCCATCGTGGAGCGGTACGAGACCCGGGCCGTGATGGCCCTCCTGGCCGACTTTATGATGCTGGGCCAGTCCGGCGGCGGGTCGTTCGCGCTGTCGAAGGACAAGAGCTCGCTGATCGCGAAGGCGCTCGAGGCGATCCTGGGGATCGTGGCCGACCAGATCAACCGCCACGAGATCCCCCGCATCTACCGACTGAACGGGTGGGACGCGAAGAACCCGTCCCGCCTGGTCCCCGCCTCCCCGGAGAACGCGGACTTGAAGAACCTGGGCGTCTTCGCGCGCAACCTCGCGGTCGCCGGCCTCCTGACGCCCGACCCGAAGCTCGAGGCCTCGCTCCGCGAGGTCGCCGACCTACCGCAGATCGACCCGGAGTTCGAGCGGGGGCCGGAGGATGTGGCCGCCGACTCGGAAGAGAAGGACGACGAGAAGGACGAGGACGAGGATGCCGGCCCCACCGGCAACGAGGGCAAGGACATGGGTCCGAAGCCCAAGAAGAAGCCGGCGAAGAACGCATCGAAGGCGCGTCGTAGCCGGAGGGCGCGGTGAGGCTTGCGTTCGCCTGTCCGTATCTCGACTCCACCCCGAAGGTCGCCATCTCCCACATGGCCGCGACTCTCCTGGCGGCCCGGACGAACCCGTGGGTCGACGTGATCGGGACGACCAGGGTGCCGCACCAACTGGCGTGCGAGCGCATCCTGACGAAGGCCGTCGCGAACCCTGACGTCGAGGCTCTCTTTTGGACCGAGGACGACTGTGTCCTCCCGAAGGAGACCGTGGTCCGCCTGGTCAAGATCCTCGAGGACGACCCCACAGTCGACATCGCGACCGGCATCACGTTCATGCGGAAGGCACCGCACTACCCGATGGTCGCGCACTTCACCGTGCTGACCGAGGAGGACGCTGAGAGGCTGCGGGAGTCCGACCCGAACGAGACGGCGGTCGCCGGCGAGGAGCGGTTCCGCTTCGTCGCCGAGATCGACACCGAGGCTGCGCCCTACGCCGTCGACGCGGCGTCGATGAACTGCCTCCTAATCCGCCGCTCGGCGCTCGAGCTCATGGCGCAGATCCCCCACCCATTCGCGACGGACGACCACTGGACGACGCCCGACTTCGCACTCTTCCGGCGCCTCCTCTGGAAGGTCCGGATGGTGGTCGACCCGGCCGTCCTGACCACCCACCTGGGTGACCGCGAGGAGATCAACGTCAATCGGTGGATCGCGGCCATGACCGACGCGGTCGCGGCCGGGCGCGCGGAGCGGCTGTGAAGACCTACGGCGTTGTCTATCTCGTTACGAACCGTGTGAACGGGAAGAGGTACGTCGGGCAGACGAAGGCGTCGGCATCCCAACGCTGGCTTCAGCACTGCAGTGACGCCAAGCGTTACGACACGATGCTGGCCCGCGCGATCAGGAAACATGGTGCCGACTCGTTTCTGGTCGAGACGGTTGGCACTGCGGAGACTCCGGACGCGCTTGATGAGCTTGAGCGTGACCTGATCCTCAGACACCGCACGCTGAAGCCATCCGGGTACAACCTGACGTCCGGGGGCAACGCGCGGCATTCGGTTCACGAGGCCACGCGCGCGAAGATCAGCGCCGCCAACATGGGACGCAGGCCGTGGAATCTCGGCGTTCCATGCTCGCCGGAGACGCGGGCCAAAATCGGCGCCTCAAACACCGGCAGGTCGCACCCGGCCCGCGCGCCAAAGTCTGCCGCCACTCGCGCACTCCTCAGTGCGGCTATGACTGGCCGGCCCAGTCCACGCAAGGGTGTCCCGCTCACCCAGGAACACAGACGGAGATTGAGCGAGTCGGCGAAAGGGCGTAGGGGCACCCCGCACACCGAGGAGTTCAAGCTGCGGATGAGCCTTCGTCTACGCGGGAATCGTTTTGGGTGTGCCCCAAAGACGGAGGAGCACAAGGCGAAGATCCGGGCATCGGCGATCGGCCGCCCCAGGGGAAAGAACGGGGCATGGCTGTGAGCCTGGTTTCCATCGTGATCCCGTCCCGCAATGAAAAGTTCCTGCGGAACACCGTCGTTGACGTGCTGTCCAGGGCGTCCGGCCCGGTGGAGCTACTCGTCGTCCTCGAGGGGTACTGGGACCACTCGCTCCCGGCGGACCCGCGCCTCCACGTCATCCACAAGGGCAAGGCGCAGGGGATGCGGCCCGCGATCAACTCTGCCGCCGCTATCGCCAAGGGCGACTACCTGATGAAGATCGACGCCCACTGCATGGTGGGCGAAGGCTTCGACGAGGTCCTGAAGGCCGACTGCGACGACGACTGGATCGTGGTGCCGCGCCGGTACGCGCTCGACGCCGACAACTGGTGTATCCAGGACACCGGGAAGATCCCGATCGACTACCACTTCCTGTCCTACCCGCTGGCGAAGGAGAACCCGTACCTCGGCCTGCATGGCTCGCCGTGGCGCGAGCGCAGCAGGGGGCGCGAGGACGTCCTGGTGGACGACGAGATGTCCTCGCAGGGGTCCTGCTGGTTCATGTCGCGCAAGCACTGGGAGCGCCGCATAAGTCCAATGGACTTCGCGAGTTACGGGTCCTTTATCCAGGAGATGCAGGAACTTGGACTCAAGACCTGGCTCGGCGGCGGGCGCCTGCGCGTCAACAAGAAGACGTGGTACGCCCACCTCCACAAGGGCAAGAAGCACGGGCGCGGCTACTGGATCTCGAAACAGGAGCAGGACGCCGGCGCGGACTTCGCCATGCGCTACTGGATGCTCGACAAGTGGGCCGAACGCAAGCGCGACCTCAGGTGGCTGGTCGAGAAGTTCATGCCCGTCCCCACTTGGCCGTCGGACTTGGATGAGGCCTTCGCACGGGCCAGAAAGGCGTTCGCTTGAACACCCTCGACTACCTCCTGAAGCGGTTCGGCCTGAAGGGCTACCCGAGGCACATGCCCGTCGAGGTGCCCGGCTTCGGGCGGACGTGCCTCGCGCGGATCTTCGGCGAGCTCGGCTTCACCCAAGGCGTCGAGATCGGGGTGAAGGAGGGCGACTACTCCGAGGAACTGCTGCGCGAGAACCCGCGCCTTCACCTCCGCAGCGTGGACCCGTGGCTCGTGCGCGACGGGTACAGGGACGCTCGCCCACAGGGAGTTTTCGACAGGTACGAGGCGACCGCTCGCGCGAAGCTCGCAGCGTTCGGCGAGCGCAGCACCGTCGTCAAGGGCTTCTCGGTGGACGTGGCCCGCAGCCTGCCGGACGCCTCGGTGGACTTCGTCTACATCGACGGGCACCACAGCTTCCAGGCGGCGACGAACGACATCGCCGAGTGGCTCCCGAAGATCCGTCCGGGCGGGATCATCTCGGGCCACGACTACGCCCGCTACCGCAACGGTTTCGACAACAAGGCGAAGGAGGTGGTGGACGCCTGGACCGCCGCCTACCAGGTCAAGCCGTGGTTCGTCCTCGGGCGCAAGGAGAAGGTCGAGGGCGAGATCCGCGACCAGCATCGGTCCTTCCTCTGGGTGGTCTGATGGACCTCTCCGTCCTCATCCCGGCGCGCAACGAGATGTTCCTTCGCCGCACCGTGGAAGATGTCCTCGCGCACGCGAAGGCCGACACCGAGGTCATCGTGATCCTCGATGGGGCGTGGCCCGACCCGCCGCTCGAGAAGCACGAGCGCGTGACGGTGGTCTATCACCCGGAGAGCGTCGGCCAGCGGGCGGCGACGAACGAAGCGGCGCGGCTGTCGCAGGCGCGGTTCGTGATGAAGCTCGACGCGCACTGCTCTGTCGCGGACGGATTCGACGTCGCACTCATCGAGGCGGCGAAGGAGCTGGGCGAGGACGTGACGCAGGTTCCCGCGCAAAAGAATCTCCACGTCTTCGACTGGGTGTGCTCCGAAGCGAAGCACAAGGCGTGTGACTTCCGCCAGTACCAGGGACCGACGCCGACCGTCGAGGTCGACGGCAAGCGCGTCCCGGGGTGCCCGAAGTGCGGAGGCGAGGTCGAGCGCGAGATGGTCTGGAAGCCCCGTCGAGGCGTGACCACGACGACGTGGCGCTTCGACCGCGACCTGCACTTCCAGTACTGGGGCGACTACTCCCGCAGGCCCGAGGCGCAGGGGACCGACTTCCCCGAGACGATGTCCTGCCTCGGCGCGTGCTTCTTCATGTCCCGCGCGCGCTACTGGGCGCTCGGCGGGATGGACGAGGCGCACGGCAGCTGGGGAAACATGGGCACCGAAGTCGGGTGCAAGTCGTGGCTCTCGGGCGGGCGGATGGTGACGAACCGGCGGACGTGGTTCGCGCACATGTTTCGCACGCAGGGAGGGGATTTCGGTTTC
The DNA here is from genome assembly GCA_964579825.1 of uncultured Anaerolineaceae bacterium. Lineage (GTDB taxonomy): Bacteria > Chloroflexota > Limnocylindria > Limnocylindrales > CSP1-4 > SPCO01. The sequence continues at coordinate 54,927 of CAZOHT010000016.1, read as the reverse complement.
CCCTACCCGCTGTCGGGCAAGGAGGTGGACCGCGCCCGCAAGCACAGCCGCTCGCTGTGGATGGGGAACAAGTGGCCCGGCCAGGTGCGCCCGCTGTCGTGGCTGGTCGAGCACTTCGCCCCGGTCCCTGGATGGGAGGTGGAGGATGCTGTTCCTGCAGGCTCTCGTGGTCAGCTTGGCGATACTCCATCTGGCCCTGCTGCTCTGGTTGGCCCTCCATCGCAACAGTCGGAAGAAGGACGAACTCGACCTGTAAGCGCACCGACGAAGGGCATCGTCTACTACTCCGACTGCCGGGGCGACGAGAAGATCCTGAGCGCGTGCCGCCGCCAGTTGAAGCGGGCCGCGAACGGGCACCGCATCGTGGCCGCGACCCTCGCGCCGGTCTGCTGCCTCGGGTCGAACATCGTGCTGGCGAAGTACGAGCGGGGCTACCTGACGATGTTTCGCCAGATCCTCGCGGGGCTGGAGGCCCTCGACGCCGATGTCGCGTTCCTCGCAGAACATGACGTGCTGTACCACCCGTCCCACTTCGACTTCATACCGCCCGATCGCGGCAAGGTCTACTACAACGTCAACGTCTGGAAGGTGGACGCTTCCACCGGGCGTGCCCTGCACTACGACTGTAAGCAGACCTCTGGCCTGTGCGCGTACCGGGACATCCTCCTCGCTCACTACCGCGAGAGGGTGAGGCGCGTCGAGGTCGAGGGCTTCTCGCGGCGCATGGGCTTCGAGCCCGGGACGCACGGGCGGGCCGAGCGCGTCGATGACCTCAAGTCGGAGGCGTGGGTGTCGTTCGGTCCCAACGTGGACATCCGCCACGGGTTCAACCTCACCGAGTCGCGGTGGTCGCAGGAGCAGTTCCGGGACAAGCGCAACTGCCGTGGCTGGATCGAGGCCGCCGAGGTCCCCGGGTGGGGCGTGACGCGGGGCCGCTTCGCCGAGTGGTTGGGAGGACTCTGACAAATGCCGCGCTCGATCACGGTTCCCCAGGCCACCTATCCGCCCGGCACCTATGGTCCGTACTCGATCCAGGGCGGGTTTTCGGCGGCTTCGGCCGACTATGTCGAGGCCGTTCTGACGGTCGTGGGCTGGCCGACTGCGTCCCCACTATTCGTGCTCCGTCTCGCCTGGGATGACGGTCCGCCGGCCGAGTTCACCGTTCCGTGGGTGAGCGGGCAGACGGACAAGTACGGCACGCCTATCGCCGAGGCGCGCTTTCGCTTTGGTATCCCGAGGACTGCCGCTGGGAAGGTGGCAGTGAGCAAGGCGTCGATGAGCGCAGACGTCTTTGCGGCAATGACGACCGCGATTACGGTACGAGCGGAGAGCGCACCGTAGCTCATGGCCTATCGCAGCTCGCAACAGGCAGTCAGCTCGGTCGCGGTCACGTCGATCAACGTGCCCGCCCCGAGCGGAGTTGCGACTGGCGATGTCGTTGTCTGCGCCCTCAGCGACGACAGCACGTCAGAAACCATAGGGCTGCCCTCGGGGGCGACCGCACTCGCATCCTCACCGCAAGCCTGCACGGTCGACAACGCGAGGACCGCGTGCGGGGTGAAGGTGGAGAGCGGCACCCCGCCCTCCAACTACACCTTCACGATCTCTGGCGGCGGCAGTTCGTGCGCTGCAGTCGTGGCTGCCTACAGCGGCATCGACAATGGCACGCCGGTCAACCAGTCGAGCGGTACGAGTAGCAGCACCGGCGCCTCATCTCCGATCAACATCCCGGCCACCGGGATAACGACGTCGGTAACGTGCGACCTCGTCTGGGTCGGCGCCGCCGACTGGCAGTCATCCGGCTCGCAAACCTACGAGCCTCCGACCGACTACACGGAGAGACAGGACGCGTGGAGCGGCGGTTTTCCGTCGATCGCGCTAGCGGATCGCGCCGCCCAGGCGGCCGGGAGCACCGGGACGGTCACCGGGACAGGGGCGCAGGGCGGCGGGACGGCCGGATACATGGCGTTTCTCGTCGGGCTTGCGAACGCCGACTCTGGCTCTGCGTCGCTCTCCCCGTCGGCATCGCTCAGCCCGAGCGCCAGCGTCTCTCCGAGCGTGGCGCCGCCGCCGACGATCGAGGCGGGGGACTGCACCGAGAGCGGCAACAACACCGCCTCGACCTCGTGGGCCATCTCGCGGCCCGCGCAGGCCGACGGCGACCTGATCATCTGCTGCCTGGCGTCCGACGCCGACGTGACGCACGGGACGCTGCCGGGCGGTCCGAACGGCGAGACCGCGAACACGATCTCCGGGAGCTTCGGCGGGACGGCACAGCGTGTCTCAGTGTGGTGGTGGAAGGCTACCGGGGCGAACGCTTCCGGAACCGTCACCGTCACGCCGAGCGCATCAGAGCAGTGGACGGCCTGTGTCGTCAGGGTGCCAGTAGGCGAGTTCGACCCGACGACCCCCATCGGCGCGAGCGCCACGTCAAACGATACCGTGGCCGGGACGACCATCGACACTCCTGCTTTCACGGCAGGGGCAACGGACGGTGGCGGGCGGCTGTGCGCGTGGGTCGGCAACGACGTGACTCGCGTGACCGCCGCCGCGAGCGGGTGGAGCCTCCCGTCTAACGTGGACCGAGGCGCGATGGGCGGGTCGCTCCTGACTCGCGACTCGGAGACGAGCGACAGCGAGTCCATCTCGGCTGCGACACACACCATTGGGGCGAGCGAGACGGGCAGCGTGGTCGCGTTCGTGGTGCGGCACGTCGACGCATCCGCCGTAGGCTCGTCGTCGGTCTCGCCGTCCGTCTCCCCGTCCGCCTCGACGTCGCCATCGTCCAGCGCGAGCGCCTCGACGTCGCCGTCCGTCTCGCCAAGCCAGTCACCGTCGTCGTCCCTCAGCCCTTCCGCATCGGCGAGCCCCAGCATCTCCCCGTCCGCATCCCTCAGCCCCAGCTCGTCGCAGTCTCCGAGCCTGTCTCCGAGCGCCAGCCTCTCGCCCTCGGCTTCGCAGTCACCCAGCCTCTCGCCGAGCGCCTCACTCTCGCCCTCGTCGTCGGCGTCTGCGAGCCTGAGTCCGTCGGCCTCGACTTCACCCAGCTCGAGCGCATCGCCCTCGGTGTCGCCGTCGTCTTCGCTGAGCCCCAGCTCCAGCGCCTCCCCGTCCGCCGCCGCTGAGTTCACGCTCGACACCGGGCTGTTCATTGCGTTCACCTATGACCCGATGCCGGCAGCGCTTGTCCTCGCAGTGGACATGATCCTCTCGCTAGGGGACTACGGCAGTTTTGGGATCTCGGAGTCGCAGGCTGGGCCGTTCAACGCTGCCGTCATCCTGTCGTGCCCGCGAGGCCTGAAGGAGGTCTACGTCAAGGGCACGCCGACCGGCGGCGGCGACGACCTCATCAAGATGGGGACGATCACGGTCACCGACCCCCTCGAGCAGTGCGCCGGCGGGTCGGCGTCGAGGTCCCCGTCCGGAAGCGCGAGTCCCTCATCTTCGATCTCGCTGAGCCCGTCGGCAAGCCCCTCCCCGAGCAGTAGCGTCTCCCCGTCCGTCTCTCCGAGCGCGAGCGTCAGCCCGTCGAGCAGCTCATCGCCATCGGTATCGCCCTCGGCGAGCACGTCGCCGTCCGCGTCGGTGTCGCCCAGCGTGTCGCCCTCGGCGTCGTTGTCGCCGAGCAGCAGCGCATCCCCGTCGCTCAGCCCTTCCGCGAGTACGTCGCCGTCAAGCAGTCAGTCCCGGTCCGTCTCTCCGAGCGCCTCCGTCAGCCCGAGTAGCTCGGTTTCGCTGTCCGCCTCACCTTCGGCAAGCGTCTCGCCCTCGTCGTCGGCGTCCAAGAGCGTCAGCCCGTCAGCGAGCACGAGCCCTTCCTCCTCTACGTCCCCTTCGGTGTCGCCGTCCGCGTCCCTCAGCCCATCGTCCTCCGCCTCGCCATCGGTCAGCCCTTCGAGCAGCATCAGCCCCTCTCCCAGCCTGGGCTCCTCCTCGGTGAGCCCGAGCCCAAGCGCCTCCCAGTCGCCTTCGGCTTCCGTCAGCTCGTCCGTCTCCCCGAGCGCCAGCACCTCGCCCTCGTCCTCCGCATCGCCCAGCACCTCTCCGTCGGCGTCGGTGTCGCGCAGCGCCTCGGCGTCCGCCTCGCCGAGCAGCAGCGCGTCGGCATCGGTCAGTCCGTCGGCGTCAACCTCGCCGTCTTCGTCTGTCTCTAAGTCGCCCTCCCCGTCGGCATCCGTCAGCCCGAGCAGTAGCGCCTCGCCGTCCGTCTCACCGTCCGCTTCGACCTCGCCGTCATCCTCGCAGTCGCCGTCCGTATCGCCATCCGCGAGCCTCTCGCCCTCGTCGTCGGTCAGCCCGAGCGTTTCGCCGTCGTCCTCGATCTCGCGGTCGCCGAGCGCTTCGACGTCCCCCAGCGCGAGCGCGTCCCCGTCCGTTTCGCCCAGTGCGAGTACGAGTCCGTCGGGCAGCGCCTCAGCCTCGACCAGCCCGTCGTCCAGCACCTCGCCGTCCTCCAGCGTCAGCCCGTCGACCAGTCCTTCGTCCTCGACGTCGCCATCGTCGTCGGTGTCGGCGTCCACTTCCCCGTCGTCCTCGACCTCCCCGTCGGCCAGCGTCTCCCAGTCCGTCTCACCGTCGTCCTCCATCTCCCCGTCGCCCAGCCTCGGGTCGAGCAGCGTCTCCCCATCGCCGTCGAAGTCGGCCTCCCCGTCGTCGTCCGTCAGTCCTTCGGTCAGCCCTTCGGCTTCGACCTCGCCCTCCTCCAGCGCGAGCGCCTCCGTCTCGCCGAGCGCGAGCGTCAGTTCGTCCCTGTCCGCCAGCCCTTCCCCATCCGCCGGTATGACCGCGTGGACGAGTATCGTCGGCTGCGCGACGACCGATGGTGGAGAAGTACTGGTAAGGACCGAACCGACGAGCGGCTCCCACGATGCTGGGGCCGTGTCCGTTGCGACTCTGACCGGGTCGGGCTACGTCGAGTGGACCTTGCCGATCAACGAGGGCGACTCGACCGGAGTCGTGTTCGGCCTCAGCAACGGCGATACCGACCAGTCGCTCGGTGACATCGACTTCGCTGTCTATCTCCACTACGTTGGGTATCAAACAAGGGTCTACGAGAACGGGAGCCTGAGCGGCGGAGGACTTACTGGTTACCCCTGGAGTGCGGGAGACACGTTCCGCCTTGAGGCCGACGACGAGGTTCGGCTCTACCAGAACGGAGAGCTGAGGCACACCTTCGGCGCCTCACCGACGTATCCGTTGCTGGTCGACTGCTCACTACTGAACTACGGCAGCAAGATCGGCCCGATCTACTTCGGAGAGTTCTCGGCGAGTCCGTCCCCGTCGTCCTCTGTCAGCCCCTCGCCGTCGCCCTCGGCCTCGCTCTCGACCTCGCCGAGCGCGAGCCTGTCCCCGTCCGCGAGCGCGTCGGCGTCCACCTCGCCCTCGTCCAGCGTCTCGCCCTCGCCCAGCCTGGGGTCCTCGTCCGTCAGTCCCAGCCCGTCCAGGTCCGCGTCCCCGTCCTCGTCCGTCAGCCCGTCCGTCTCGCCCAGCGCCTCGACCAGCCCGTCGAGCTCCGCGAGCGCGTCCACTTCGCCGAGCGCCTCCGTCTCGCCGAGTTCCAGTACGTCCCCGTCGGTCAGCCCGTCCGCGTCCACCAGTCCGTCGTCGTCCAACTCCCCGTCCACGTCTCCGTCCGCGAGCCTCTCGCCCTCGTCGTCCCAGAGTCCCAGCGTCTCGCCGTCGGCATCGCTCTCTCCGTCGGCCAGCGTCAGCGCGAGCGTGTCGCCGTCGTCCAGCCTGTCCCCCAGCCCCAGCCCCGGCTCGTCGTCCGTCTCGCCCAGCCCGTCGCGGTCCGCTTCCCCCAGTTCCAGCGTCAGCCCCAGCGTCTCGCCCTCCGCGAGCGTGTCGCCCTCGTCCTCGGCGAGCGCGTCTACCTCACCGTCGGCGTCTGAATCGAGGAGCGCGTCCGCATCGGCCTCGGCATCCGCGAGCGCCTCAGTCTCGCCGTCCTCGTCTACCAGCCCGTCCGTGTCGCCGTCGAGTTCGGTTTCCTCGAGCGCCAGCGCCAGCGTCAGTCCCTCGTCCAGCCAGTCCCCGAGCGTCAGTCCGTCGTCCAGTACGTCCCCATCCATCAGCCCGTCTTCATCCATCAGCCCGTCGTCGTCCGTCTCGCCGAGCGCAAGCTCGTCGGTCAGCGCGAGCGTCAGCCCCTCGATCCCGCCCGATGAGTACGTGGTCGTCGCCTACATCCCGCAGGGCATCTCGATCCCCGGAGGATCGGCGCGAGCGGTGACCGGCCCGGCAGGGTCGGTCGCCTCGATCTACCAGCCGTCCGGGTCCGTCAGGAGAGTGCAATGAGCAGCGTCGACATCCTCGGTTCCATCGTCAACCTCTCGGTCTGGTCGGAGACCGACAACCTGATCGAGGTCACGCTCACCGACGCCTCGACCGGGACGGCCGTGAACCTGAGCAACGAGACCGTCACGTTCATCGCCAGAGACAAGCGCGAGGGCACGCTGAAGATCGGCCCGCTCGTCAACGCGCCGGGCGGGCACTCCGACCCGACCGCAGGGAAGACCAGGTTCAAGCTGACCCGAACCGCGCTCGCACTCTCGACGCCGACGAAGCCTGAGACCTGGGCCTACGAGGTCCGCCGGACGGTCCCGGTGTCTCTCGACCAGATCGTCTACATCTCCGGCAACCTCGTCGTCCGCCCGAACGTGGGGGTCTGATGCTGACCGAGGCCAGGCAGCGCGAGCTCGAGGGCGAGCTCCAGGACGACCTCGGGGACTTCCTCGCGGACTGGGCCGACGACATCGACCAGGACGCCGTCGAGCGCGCCGTCCAGTGGCACGACACCGGGGCGCTCATCCGCGAGACGCGCCTCGATGACGACCTCATGCTGGCCGCGCTCGTCGCCCTCATCGCCCGGCACGTCAGGGACTCGTTCGAGGAGTCCGCCCTCTCGGAGGACGACGCCTACGACCCGACCGGCGCCGGCGTCGCGGAGGAGATCTCCGACATCGCGACCCGGGCCGCCACCGGGATCATCGCGCGCGCTCAGGAGACGGTGGTCGGCGTCTACCGCCGGGGGACGAACGACGGCGTCCCGCCAGGGATCCTGGCCGGGTCGGTCCTCGGCCTCCTCTGGACGCTCGACCGGAGTGCAGCTGCGATCCAGGCGCGCGAGAAGGCCCAGCGCGACGCCGGGATGAGCGAGGCGGCCATCGAGGCCTCGAGCCTCCGGGCCATCGAGATCGCCGAGGCCGACCGCCTGGAGATCGCCGCCGCCACCGCCACGACCTACGCCATCTCCGGGGGGCAGCTCTGGTCGCTCGAGCGCCTCCGTAGGCGCACGGGCGAGGACGGCACGATGGTCATGTGGGTGACGGCCCGGGACGAGCGCGTGTGCGACTTCTGCGGCCCGCTCGATGGAGTCGTGAAGCCGCTCGGCTCGACGTGGGATGCGAACGAGCTCGTAGAAGCTCCGCCCGGCCACCCGCGCTGTCGCTGTTTTCTGGAGGTCGTATGACCCCGCCCAAGGACCCCGCCACCGACATCGCTGAGGACGTCCGCCGGAGGGTCCTTGCCGCGTTGCGTCAACTCCACGGCATCCCGGGGTCCGTCCGGATCGAGATCCACTGTGACTCCACCGGCCCCCGCAAGGTCATCGCGGTGATCGAGGAGAGCTGGCGCGTGGGGTCCGGATAGATCATTCGCACCACGACATTGCCGTGGCGTATAGTGCATGAAATGCATCTACGCCTCGTTGACAAACAGGTGCGAACGGGCGTACTCTCCGGCTGTGGGACAGTGGATTCCGGAGATCGCAGACGGACCTGAGGCCAAAGAGGCGAGGGCCTGGATGAAGCTCCTGGTCCACGACAAGCCGGTGGTCCTTGCGCTTCAGGCCAGCCCGGCGTGGAAGCGTTCCCTCGAGTGGTCCGACTGCGGGATGGACGGCTACGGCGTCCTCTCCGTGTTGCACGACATCCTCAGCGATCCAGCCGTCGCCACAGTCGTGGCCGCTCGCCGAATCGACCTTCACCCGCTCGCCATCACCGTCCTGAAGAGAGACCTCGCAACCGCCATGAGGAGGATGATCCAGTGACCGAGACCCCGCTCGCCGAAGTCATCGCCGACTCCAAGTCACAGCACAAGCACCCCAACCCGACGCTCTGCGCCTACAAGGTGAAGATGACGGAGGCGACCGACGCGGCCATGAGGTCCGGGAAGTTCTCGACCCGCCGGGCAGCCCGCAAGGCGATCCGCAGGGGCAAGGCGTAGGCCATGTCGTCCCACCCTCAACCGCAGCCGAACGAGGCCGAGCTCGCCATCCTGTCGCTGGTCGGCGAACTCTCGACCACCCGCCACACCCTCCAGGCCGCACTCGCGAACTGGTCGGAGTACCGTCAGACGAACAGGAACCTCTATGTCCTCATCGATGTCCTCCTGCTCGAGAACCAGCGCCTCCGGCAGGAGCGCGACACGTTCGAGCACGAGCTCGACATGACGGTGAGGCCATGCTCGAACTGATCTCCGCCGCGCTCCTCGTCCTCGGGTCGTGGCTGATCTTCCGGGCGCTCATCGAGGTCGACCTTGGAACTCGCTGAGAGGGTCGAGACCGAGATCGACAACGCCCGGTTCGACGCCGACCTCGGCCCGTTCTACATCGGTCGCGCCCTCGGGGCCATCCTGAAGTCCGACGACCTGGCCGCGCGTCAGGCGGCGCTCGACCGGCTATCCGGCGCCGGGTTCGACAGCTTCATCCCGAAGCCGAGGCTCTTCAACAAGAAGCGGAAGCGGAGGTCGGTGCGATGAGGGTGCAGACGGCTCGTCGCCGCGAGTACGACCGGCTGCGCCTGCCGCGCAACGACTGGTTCGCGCGCTGGCGGCCTCGCGGTCGGGGCCTTCCGCTCTCTGACTACCAGGTGCGGGCCGTCCGGAACCTGGTCATCGAGCAGGGCGAGACCCGAGCAGACGTGGCGAGGCGGCTCAGGATCTCGTACTCGCACTGCTGCGACATCGTGGCCGGACGCAAGCGAGGCGGGGCAGGGCGGGGCACGGCGGGGCATGGCATGGCGAGGCAGGGCATGGAGGCGTTCCGGTGAGGTTCCTCTCGGAGCGCGAGGTCGTCATGGTTGCCGGCATCAGTAGGGACACGATCCGGCGACTCGAGCGCGACGGCAGGTTTCCGGCTCGCCGCCGCCTGTCGCCGGGGCGGATCGGGTGGCTGGAGTTCGAGGTTCTGCAGTGGGTTGAGGCGATACGGTAGGCGGGGCCAGGCCTGGTTGGGCGGGGCATGGCGTGGCAAGGCTCGGCATGGGCGTACCGACGGGGCGGGTCACCGCCCCGTTTTTTCGTCCAGCACGTCGGCCCAGCGTTGCAGTCCGTCGCGCATCTCCCTCAGGTAGCGGTAGTGGACGTAGACCTCGCTGGTGACGGTGGCGGCCCCGGAGTCGCTCGCGCTATGGGCGAGGATGGACGAGATGGCCGGCTGCCCGACCCCGAGCTCCGCGAGTCTGCTGGCGACGGTCCTCCTGATGTCGTGGATTCTGAATTCGCGAATCTGGGATGCCGCCCTCACCCGCTCGATCGACTTCCCAACCCCCCAGACATGTCCCATCTCCCCCTCGCCCGGGAAGACCCACGGCGACTCGCCGGCCACGATGCGGAGCTCGCGCAGGAGCTCGACGGCCTGGTCGGAGAGCGGGAGGGTGTGGGTCCGGCCGCCCAACGTCTTCCCCTCGACGCGCTGCCGGCGCGACGACTTCACGGCGAGGGTCCACGTCTTCTCCTTGAGGTCGACGCCCGACCACTCCGCGCTCAGGACCTCCGACCGCCGCTGCCCGGTCAGCCACGCGAGCCGCCAGAGCCCCCGCAGCAGAAACGGCTCCTTCCGGACGGCCGCGAGGATCGCCCTCGTCTCGTCCCAGCTGAGAGTCCTCGTCCTCCTGGCCGACCCGATCTCGGGCCGCGCGAAGTCGCTGAAGATCTGCGCGCCGGTCCCGGGCACGATGAGGTCGCGCTGCCCGGCCCACCGAAGCATCCGCCGGACGATCGCGTAGACCGTCCGGGCCGCGTGCCGCGATGCGAGGCCGTCGAGGACGGAGCGCAGTTGCTTGCGCGCGGTCGCCGGGCGCTCGAGGTCCATCGTTCCCAACTTGGGTTCGATCGTTCCCAGGATGATGCGCCGCCACTCCTTCTGTGTGGTGTCGGCGAGGATCGGGATGTAGATGCGGCGGAACTCCTTCGACACGTCGAGCAGCGTGCCGACCGTCCCGTCCGACGCCATCGGGTCCTCGCCCTCCACGGCCTGCCGCATCAGGATGGTCGCCTTGTCGCGCGCGACCGCCAGGCCGATCGCCGGGTGCCGCCCGAGCGTGGCGCGCTTGCGCTCCTTCCCGACGGAGTACCTGATCGTCCAGACCTTCGTCCCCTCCGCTGTCACGCGGAGGATCAGGCCCGGCACGACGGCGTCGTAGAGGTCCCGCTGGACCTTGCCCTCACTGGTCAGCCCCGCGATCATCTTGTCCGTGAGTGCCACCCTCGGCATCGGCCACCTCCCACCTGACCCTCTCAGAAATGATCCTGGGTGTCAACTCAAAGTGTGGTGAACCCATAGGGGCAGTGTAGGGTCGGGGGCCGCACAACCTGCACCATCCTGCACCACCCTGCCCCCTCACTGCGTTCGCGAACCCTTGCAGAATGTGCAACGCTTGCCTCGATGCGTTGTAGACGCACGACATACGCTGGAGGCCCATTCAGACTTTCAAGGTGGCGGTCCAGGGTCGAGCCGACCCGTATCTCGCGATCCTTGCTGAGGATTTCTGGGCGGCGGATTCCATAGGGCGGCGGCAGGGTCGGCCCAGGGTCATCGCCACCACCGCGTAGGGTCATAGGGTCAAACTGGCAACTCGACATCGAACTGCCACCTTCACATGGCCGTGGTAGGATCGCGACTCGTCCCCGTCGTCTAGTGGCCCAGGACGCCGGCCTTTCACGCCGGAGATCGCGGGTTCAAATCCCGCCGGGGACGCCAGTCACCGCTTCTTCTTGCGCCCGTTCTCGGCGATCTGCTCCACCATCTCGCGCTCCATGCGCCTCAGCCCGATCGCCAGCGACCGCCTCGCGACGGCTGACGTACTGACGTGTGAGTGGGCGTACCGCTCCCTCACGAGCGTTGCGACCCTGTCGAGATCTCGGGCGAGCTCGTCATCAATCCGCACAGACAGGAAGCGCATTTCGCGGCGACTATACCCCTTCTCCATCGGCCCCTTGCCTCTTGTGACGACGTGTGACATTGTGTCAGCCTCGTTCAAGTGGGAGCCCCCCCATTGCATGGCAACCTGATCATCTGCCTTGACTCTGGCGCCGTCCTAGAGGCGGACCAGGAGGCGCTCGCCATCCTTGGCGCCCCGTCGTCCGGGCCGCCACCATCAGTGCGACCCGAGGTCATCGACCAGACGCACGCCCCACATGTCTGGGGCTCGATCGCGAGGGCGCTTCGCAATCGACCCCAGTTCCATTGCGTGCGTGGGCTGCGGTGGCACCGGGAACACCCCTGGACATGGACGAGGCAGACATACACCAAGATCTCGCCCACGATGGCGACCCTAAGGGTGGAGCCGTGCCCGCCGCCGCCAGCCATCGCGGACGCGGGCCTGACGCTCATCTGCCCGGCGACCGGAGTCAGGCTCCCGCGATCAGTGACCGGCAAGCTGACCCAGTCCCAACTCGACACCAAGTGCGCTGCAGAGATCGTCGGCGAACCATGCTTCGCATCATGTCCTGGGGGTGTCGATCTGCGGTGGACTCACTCCGGCCGCGACCCGTCGGATTGCTGACCAATCCGGCAGCGTCGAGTTGACACCACGACGTCCGCGCCTACCTTCTACGGCATGAAGCACATCCCCTTCGTCCTCCAGTGGGGCCTGGTCACCGGCCTCGTCATCGCCAAGCTCTCTGGGTCGATCGGCGTCTCCTGGTGGGTCGTCTTCGCCCCCATCTGGGTGCCGTGGTCGATGGCGCTCGTCGCGGCCCTCTGCTTCGTGCTCCTCGTGGCTGTCGCAATCGCTGGCCGTGACGCATTGTAGTCGCGTGGTACACTAGACGTATGGCGGCCTCGTCGCAGCCGCCCGAACAACACGCGGCGACCCGGTTCCACTCCGTACCCCCGGCGGCCAGGCCCCCCTCCCCCTCCCACCCCTGGTCGCCGGGGTTCCTCATTTCTGGATGCATCGCATCGTAGGCGCGTGGTAAACTAGAGTTAGATCATCGGTTGCCCGCACGGCAACTAGCAGGGACCGCCGAACCGGCGCCCGGCAGTCTGAGGCCACTTCATGGCCCTGGCTCCCGGGCGCTCTTCGTTTTGGAGATCGAGTGATCGGGATCAGCAGGACAAGGCGTGGCGCGGCACGGCCTGGTGTGGCGAGGTTGGGCGCGGCTTGGCATGGCATGGAGACGTTCTCGTGCTGATCCGAATCACGAAGGCCGATCCGAAGCGCCGGATGGTTTTCGGCTGGGCCAACCTGGCCGCGACCGAAGACGGCAAGACGGTCATCGACCTTCATGGTGACGTGATCCCGGCAGACGTTCTGGAGCGCGCGAGCTACGACTACGTCGCGCGCCATCGCGAGGGCGGGCTCGAGCACCAGAAGATGGGCGTCGCCACGTTGATCGAGGCGGCCTTCATCGACGCCGAGAAGCTCGCGGCGATGGGCGTCGAGACGACCTTCAAGGGCGCCGGCATCTGGATCGGGATGCGCGTGGACGATCCCGACGTCTGGGCCGCAGTCGAGTCTGGTGCCCTCCCGGCATTCTCGATCGGCGGCGCCGGCAGCTACGAGGAGATCGAAGAGTGAGAGCGAAGCGGAAGTTCATCGACCTCACGATCAATGAGGTGAGTCTCGTCGCGGACCCGGCTTGCCCGCCAGCGACGATCAAGATCACGAAGGCGAGGGGACAGATGGATCGGATCAACACGGTCGTCAAGGCGTCCACGGTCGAGTGCCGCATCTGCGCGCAGAAGGTCGCGGACGAGGACAAGTTCTGCAAGAGCTGCGGCGCGCCCTTCTACAAGACCGCGCCCAAGGAGGAAAGCGTGCCCGAAGAGAAGATCGAGCCGGTGGCCGAGGCCGCCCCCGAGCCGGTGGTCGAGGCGGCCCCCGCCGTCGAGCCGGAGCCGGTGGTCGAGCCGCCCCCCGCCGTCGAGGTCGCGCCAGTCCAGGCGGCCGTCGAGCCCGCCCCCGAGCCGGAGCCGGTCCAGAAGGCCGAGGCGACCGAGGTCGAGAAGGCGAACATCCGGGTCGCGGAGCTCGAGAAGTCGCTCCGTGAGACCCGGCGCATCGTCAAGGTGAAGGACGCCACCACGAAGATCGAGTCCGTGATGAAGTCGATCCCGGCGAAGGCCGACGAACTGGCCGACCGCCTGGTCGCGCTGGCGGAGCTCGACGCCCCGCTCGCGGAGTACGTCGAGATGCTGCTCGCGAAGTGCGCGGCGCTCATCGAGACGAACGTCCTCCCGGCGACGGCGTCCGTGGCGGTCGCGCTGACCGGCACCGCGCTGGAGCGGGCCGAGGCCCTCGCCGAGAAGCTGGCGAAGGAGCGCGGGATCAGCAAGGCGAAGGCGTTGGCGGAGGTCTGGAAGACGAACAAGGACCTCTACAAGTCCTACGAACAGGAGAAGCTCGAGGCCCGGTAGGGGCGCAGAGCGATAGGAGAAGACATGGCTCTCGACAACACCCCGACCGGCCTGGTGACGCTCGTCGCGTCGGCGGACCTCAGCACCAAGCAGTACTACTTCGTCAAGATCGACAGCAACGGTCAGGTCGCCCTGGCGGGCGTCGGTGACCCGGCCGTCGGCGTCCTCTACGACAAGCCCACGGCGCAGGGTCAGGTGTGCTCGGTCGCCCCCCTCGTCCCCGGCGCGAAGCTCAAGGCGGTGACGGCGGCGGCAGTCGCCCCCGGCGCCCTCGTCGCGTGCGACGCGAACGGCAAGCTCAAGACGGCCACGGCCGGCGCCACGAGCTCGAGCACCGTGCTCGGCGTGAAGCTGGGCACCGCGAACTCCGCGTCCGGGGACGTCACCGAGTTCCTGGCGCTCCCCTTCGGCGCGGTCCCCACGACCTTCGCCTAGCAACGAATCCTAGACTGATAGAGGAACCACGAACATGAAGCCGACTCAGGGCGACGTTCACGTCAACCAGCCGCTGTCGAACATCCTCGTCGCGTACATGCAGGACGAGAGCCGCTCCGTGGCGACCAAGGTCTTCCCGGTCGTCCCGGTGTCGCACAAGACCGACACCTACTACAAGTGGGTCCGCGATGACTTCTCGCGCATCGAGGCCGCCGAGCGCGCGCCCGGGACCGAGGCCGAGGGCGGCGGGTTCAGCGTCTCGACCGACACCTACGAGTGCAAGGAGTACGCGATCAAGAAGGACATCCCGGACCCCATCCGGGACAACGCCGACGCCGAGCTCGACCTCGACGCGGCGGCCTCCGAGTACATCGGGATGCAGCTGATCCTCAAGCGGGAGAAGCTGTGGCTCGACACGTTCTTCAAGTCGGGCGTCTGGACCGGCCAGGCCGACCAGGCGGGCGTCTCCGGCACCCCGTCCACCAACCAGTTCAAGCAGTGGAACGACGCCGCGTCCAACCCGATCGAGGACATCCGCGCCGCGATCTACTCCATCGAGAACGCGACCGGCTACCGGCCCAACAAGCTGGTCATCGGCCCGTTCGTGGAGAAGGCCCTCCTGGATCACCCGGACATCATCGACCGCATCAAGTACGTGCAGAAGGGCGTCGCGACGCTGGAGCTCTTCGCCAGCCTGCTCGGCCTCGACCAGGTCCTCGTGCCCCGCCTCGTCTACAACTCGGCGAAGGAGGGGCAGACGGCGTCCTTCGGGTTCATGGCCGCGAAGTCGGCCCTGCTCCTGTACGCCCCCTCCAGCCCGTCGATGATGTCCCCGTCGGCCGGCTACACGTTCGCGTGGACCTCGCGCTTCGGCAACGGCGCGCAGGGCCAGCGGATCAAGAAGTACCGCCTGGAGCAGCTCGACTCCGACCGCATCGAGGGCCAGATGACCGTCGGCCTGAAGGTGGTCGCGTCCGACTGCGCGGCGTTCTTCGGCTCGGTGGTCGCCTAGTCCATCGGGTGACGTCGCACCCCGCCCGGGGGGATGACTCCCGGGCGGGGCACACCTTCGCAGGAGAGACCCCGATGGATGTGACCGTTCTCAGCCACGAGTTCGACCCGACCCGTGATCGCGTTCTGCCGCTCAAGCCGATCCTCTTCGACGGACGACACTACCTGCCGGGTGGCCTGCCGCTTCCGAAGACTGCGGACCCGAAGCGCCTCCGGCAGCTGATCCGCGTCGGGATGGCGACCGTGCAGTTCGTCCAGCCCACGCCGCCCCCGCCCGTCCCTGACGGATACCTCGAGTGCCGGGAGTGCGGGCGCTCCTTCAAGACGAAGCTCAACCTCGGCGCCCACGCTCGCTCCCACCGCAAGAAGAAGAGGTAGGACATGCCCTGGGGCGGCAATCCCGACATCGATGAGGCCGACGCGGTCCGCGCCCTGGTGGGCGACATGGATGCGTCGAACCCTCTGCTCGAGGATCGGGTCTACACGATGATCTGCGCCAACGAGGCCCGCCTCTACTTCAGGGGCGCGATGGCCGCCCACATGCTCGCCGGCAAGTACGCCCGCGATATCACCACCCGGGTCGGGGACCTCTGGTACGAGGCGAAGACCCGGTCCGGCCACTTCCTCGACCTCGCCCGACGGCTTCGCATCGAGGGCCAGCGCCGGGCCACCTGTGCCCCGTTCGCTGGCGGCGTGACGGTCACGGACGTCGAGACTCGCAAGGACGACACGGCCGTCAGCCAGCCGACCTTCGAGGTCGGGATGATGGACTACGAGCCTCCGGCTGAGGGCGGCGAATGACTCTCACGCTCGGCGAGCAACTCACGATCGGCAGCATCCTCGTGGCCGTCGTGACGTTCATCATCCGGACGTCTGAGCTCGCGAAGCGTGGCGCCGAGGACGGGAAGGCCTTGAAGGCCGACATCGTCGGTGAGGTGTCGAAGCTTAGGGCCGAGATGGCGCCCGTCGTCGGGATCGCCCAGGAGGCCTTGCGCCAGGCCACCGCAGCCTTTCGCGCCGTCGACCAGCTTCGCGAGGAGCATGTCGAGCAGCGCGAGCGGTGGGCGCGTCTGGATGAGCGAGTGAAGACGGAACGCTACGAGAGGGAGCAAGAGACCCTCAGGTGGGCGCGCGCCACCGACAAGTTCGCCGCGCCACCCGATCTCGGAGCCGACAAATGACCGACACGCCCACCATCGAAGAACTCGCCCTCCGTGTCGAGGCGGTCGAGTCGGACCTGGGGATCGTCATGCAGAAGGTGGACGACCACGAGCAGCGCCTGGGGGCATCCGAGAAGGAGCGCGAGTGGATGCTCGCGGTCCTGCTCCGAGTCCTCGACGGAGTGGGCGAGGTGAGGCAGAGGACGACCGTGATCGCGGAGCGTGACGGGGCGATCGAGACATCGCTGGCGCAGATCCTGTCCAGGGTGGAGCAGCTCACGTCGCGTGCGTCGGAGATCGAGACGCTGAAGGAGAGGCTCGACTCCAGGCCGTGCCTGGCCGAACCCTGCGGGCACAAGGAGTAGCAGTGGCCCTTCAGTCGGACTTTCGCGAGTACTTCATCCACACCATCGGGGTGAAGCGGCTCGTGTCTCGGGATAGCGCGGGCAAGCCGACCTTCGGCGCGACGGAGTCGCACGCCTGCTACATCCGGGACGACGTGAAGGTCTGGCGCTGGGAGGGCGGGACGGAAGCGCAGTCGCGCCGCACCATCTACGTCGAGACGCCGGTCGGGAACCACGACCAGATCACCCTGCCGGTCGGCTACGAGCCACAGGTTGTGACGCCGCTCTGGGTCGTGCGCCACGCCGACAAGGACGGCTTCCACCACAGCGAGGTCTACGTCTCGTGAGCGTCTCCGGATCGATCTTCGGCACGGACGTCAGCGGGTACAAGAGCCCGAAGACGCCCCGCACTTCCGGTGTCGGGGTCCGCGCGACCGTCGAGATCTCCGGCCTGGCCGAGGTGGTGGCTCGCTTCAAGGCCGCCGGCGTCAAGGTCTACCCGACGATCGGCCGGCTCATGGCGATGGAGGGCCAGGTCATCATCGACATGGCGAAGGAGCGGTACGTCCCGGTCGACACGGGCGCGCTCTCCGACAGCGGGTTCTCGACGCCTCCGATGTACTGGGGGTCCGTGGTTGCTGTGGACGTGGGCTTCGGGCCGTCCCTGGCCGAGCGCCGTTCGCGCGGTGGGCACTCCGGTTCCGAGTACGCCGTCCCGGTCCATGAGATCGACCGGCCGCACGACTTCGGCAGCTGGAAATACCTGGAGATCCCGGTCGCGCTCCAGATGCAGGATTTCCCGGGCCGCCTCCGCGACTCGATCATCGAGACGCTTTTCGGAGCGGGGATCTGATGCTTCTGCAGGATCTCGCCGGCCACCTCGCGACCTACGGCCCGTTCACCCAGGACGGACTCACCTACTCGGTCTGCATCGGAGAGTACCCGACCACCCCGGACACCGTCATCACGCTGATCGAGCTCCCCGGGAAGGGGCCGATTCGCGCGATGGGCGCATCCCTCTCCGCGCCGATCCGGGAGCGGGCCGTGCTCGAGGTCCTGGTCCGTGGTCCGCAGGAGGACTACGTCGCGGCGCGCGCCGTGGCCGAGGCGGTCCACCAGAAGCTCGACGGCCTGCACACGACCCTCGGTGGACGCCAGTACGACATCGACGCCCTCACCACACCGTCCCGGGACAGCCAGGACCGCAACAAGCGATGGCTGATCACGTCCGCGTATGCGGTTCAGAAGGAGCGAGGATGACGTCCGCCGAGCTCCTCCGCAACCTCAAGATCCTGCGCTCCCAGGTGGAGCTCACGGTGGCCGGCATCGCCGCCATCGAGGCCTCGCTCGAGGAGATGCGTCCACCGCCGCCCGCGCCAGCCGAGGTGGACGGGAAGTGCCAACACCCGGAGGGGTTCGTCCAGCCCGCCCCGGTGATGGGCAAGCCCGCCAGGCTTCACTGCGCCCGCTGCGGCCTTTTCCTCAACGAAGGAGACTGACATGCCCCGCTTCAAGATGATCGGCGCCTGCCCGATCGAGATCGACGGACGCTGGATCATGCCCGGCGACGCCGACTTCGACGCCGACCTCCCCGCCGAGAAGCTCGCGTTCTTCACCCAGATCGGGGCGATCTCGGTCGCCGCGCCGAAGGCTGACCCGAAGCCCCTCCGCATCGTGGGCGAGAAGTAAGGAGACCCCGTCATGGCAGTAGCGATGATGAATGACGCGAAGATCGTCTTCGGGTCCTACAACTACTCGGGCGACATGAACGAGGTGAAGGTCACCCTCGGGGCCGACATGCTCGAGAAGACGGTCTTCGGGAACACCGAGCACCGCTTCACCAGGGGCATGACGAATTTCGAGGCCGAGGCCAATGGCTTCATCCAGTTCGATGATGCCTCGACACCGAAGGCGGTGGACTACCAGCTGGCGAGCGAGATGCTCGCCGCCAACTCGGTGGCCCGCCCCTTCACCATCGCCTACGGGGCCGAGGGTTCGGTCGCGTACCTCGGACGCGGCTTCGCGGGCGACTACTCGCCGACCCTCACCCCGACCGGACTCGGGACGTTCAGCTTCAAGATCGGCGCGTCCCACCAGATCACGCGGGGCGCGCTGCTCGTAGAGCCGACGGCCACGCGCTCCGGCGCCAGCGGGAACGGAGCGATCGTCCAGTTGGGCGCGGTCGGCGCGACCCAGAAGGTGATCGCCTGCCTCCACGTCCTGCAGTTCACGGGGACGACGCTGTCGGTCACCCTGAACAGCAACGACACCAACAACACCACGACCCCGACGTCGAGGATCGCGTTCACGGCCGCGACGGCCGTCGGGTCGCAGTTCGGCGAGACGGCGATCGGCACCATCGCCGACACCTACTGGTACGTCTCCTGGACGTTTACCGGAACGAGCTTCAAGGCCGCCGTGTCCGCAGGCATCAGGTAGACGAGTGGTAGACGGCATGAAGACGTGTCGCAAGTGCGGAACAGCGAAGCCGAGGAATGAGTTCCACGACTTCCAGTCCGCCTGCAAGGCGTGCCGACGCGCTCAGAGCATGGAGATCAAGCGGGCTCGGCGCAAGGCCGGGCTTTGCTCTTTCTGTCAGCAGCCACCACGGCCCGGTGCGTGGACGTGTGCCCGCCACCTGGTCACCGGCAACATGAAGACGCGGCAGTCTCGCTGGCTTCGGGCCGGACTCCGCTTCGACCTCGGCGACTACGAACGCCTCTTCGCCAGCCAGGGTGGCGCCTGCGCCATCTGTCGCAAGTCTCAGCCCGGACCACTCGATGTCGACCATGACCACGCGACGGGTGTCGTCCGTGGTCTTCTCTGCCGCAGCTGCAATCTCATGCTCGGCAAGGCCTTTGACGACACCACAACCCTCCGGCGCGCTGCGGACTACCTCAGTGAACGTCGCGAGCTTGCGGCCGAGGCCGCGTAGGAAAGGCAGGGTAAACCCTTGGCAGTCAGTAACTTCTACAACAGTCACCTGACCGTGAACGGCGTCAACCTCAGCGACCACGTCGAGTCCATCAAGCTCGACTTCAAGAAGGACATGCTCGAGTCGACGGCCATGTCGAACACCGAGCACCGCTACGTCGCGGGGCTGACCGACTGGTCCCTGGAGGCGACTCTCTACCAAGACTATGCCTCCGGCTCGGTCGACCCCACGCTCTGGGCGCTGACCTCGGCCGGCGCCGTCGCGGTGATCCTGCGGCCTGACGCGGCGGCGAAGAACAGCACCAACCCCGAGTACACGGGCAGCGTGTTCCTCGAGTCCTACGAGCCGATCAGCGGCGGGGTCGGGACGCTGCAGAAGGTGAGCGCGAAGTTCCGCGCCGCCTCCGTCCTGAGCCGCGCCACGGCGTAGTCGCATCCTAGCCGGGTCGTGGACTCATCCATCCACGATCCGGGCCGTCCCCCTGCGGATGCCGTGGGGGGTGGCCGGCGGGTCTCCGGCCACCCCCTGTCGTTCCCCACCTCCACACCGGAGAGGAGATTGAGATGCCCCCCACGATGCAGTCCCCGCGCCACGCGCGCACCGTCACCATCGATCGCGCGCGTCGGATTCGGTTCACCTGGTCGGCCGCCTGCGAGTTCGAGGAGGCCTACGGGAAGTCGGTTCTCGAGGCCATCAACGGAGTGGTCGGTGCGAAGTTCTTCACGCACCTGGCCTGGGCCGGGATGCTCCACGAGGAGCCTGGCCTCGACATCGAGACCGTGAAGAAGCGGTTCGAGAACTTCCTCGCGGACGGCGGCGACATCAACACCCTCGCCACCGAGCTCATGGGCGCCCTCGTGGAGTCCGGGGTGATCGGCCGTCCGAAGAAGAAGGACGAGCCGGCCGAGGAGACCCCCGAGGGGGAAGCGCCGGCGGTCACGGTCGAACCCCTGAGCGAGTAGTCCCGTGGACCTGGGGGGAGCGCGTGGAGGCCGCCTACACTCTGGCGCTGACTGCGCTCTCCCTCCTGCCTGCTCAGTTCTGGGCTCTCACACCGGCCGAGACCGCCGATCTCCTGACCGCCTACAGGGCCAGGGAGAACCGCATCCACACCCAGCGCGCGTGGGAGATCTACCAACTCCTCGCGCCCTACATCTCCGAGGGGTCGGAGGTCACCCCGATCTCGCTCTTCCGCCAGATGCCGGGCGCCTTCCCGGAGGACGCTGACTTGCCCCCCGAGGTCAAGCGTGGGCGCGGCGCCCACCCGCCCGGCCTGACGCCGGAGCAGATCCGCGAGCGCGAGCGCCGCATGGCGATTCCGCGTCTCCAGCAACCGAGGTAGCCGACGATGGCGATGACCACGACGACCGGCGAAGTTGTTGTCCGGTTCCGAGCCGACGCTGGAGGCTTCACCAGCACGATGCAGCAGGCATCCGGCGCGCTGAAGGGCGTGTCGGAGGCCTGTGCCCAGGCAGCCCGAGCGGCGGCCGGCATCTCCGGGTCGATGAGTGGGGCGTCGAGCTCCTATGGTCAGTTGTCCAACTCGGCCCGGCAGATGAGCACGTCGCTGTCTCAGGTGGCGATCACGGCCCAGCAGGCCGCTGCCGCGATGGGCGGGCTGAACCAGACGGCACAGCAGAGCGTGAGCTTCGGCGCGCAGATGAGTTCCGCCTGGAACGCCGTCAGCTCTGCCGCCAAGGTCGCGACCGGGATGTTCCTGGCGTGGCGCGCGTCCGTCTACGCCTTCAACGTCATTGCCGGACCGTTCATCGGCGCGCTCACGACGATCGCCGACAAGGCGATGGAGTTCGAGCTCGCGTGGGCTGGCGCGCGGCGGACCGTCCAGGGCACCGCCGAGGAGATGGAGACCCTCCGGGAGGAGATCCTCGACCTGTCTACCGAGATTCCCGTCGCCGCCAAGGAGCTGGCCCGGATCGCGTCGGTCGGCGGCCAGATGGGTATCGCGGCCCCCGACATCAAGGAGTTCACGGACGTCGTGGCCCGGATGTCGGAGACGTTCGAGATGTCCGGCGACAAGGCCGCCATGATGATGGCCCGCATCGGGTACGTCAACAAGATCCCAGTGTCCGACTACCGGAACCTCGCCTCGAGCATCGTGGCCGTTGGTGACGCCTACAACACCAACACCAACGACCTGATGCGGACGATGCTCCAGATGCAGGCGATGGGTAGCCAGGCTGGCCTGACGGCCCAGCAGATGATCGCGATGGGCGCGGTCGGCATGTCGTCCGGTCAGCGCGTCGAGTCGTTCGGTACGGCCGTGGGCCGGATCGCGTTCGAGCTCTCTAAGGTGGTTGCCACGGGTGGGTCGAAGCTCGCGGCGTTCGCTCAGGTTGCCCGGCTGAGTTCGGACCAGATGGTCGCCGCCTGGCGTGAAGACAAGATGGGTGCGATCTTCCGGGTCTTCGCTGGCATCCAGGCTGCCGGGGAGAAGCAGGCTGTCGTCCTCGACAAGCTCGGCATGAAGAACATCCGAGTGGTTGGCGCCATCCTGTCGATGACCACGAACCTCAAGGACCTCCAGCAGGCCTACACGCTGGCAATCCAGGCGATGGAGGACGGCGCCGCCCTCAACCAGAAGTCCGACATCATGTTCGGGACGACCGCCAAGCAGGTCGAGCTCCTCCGAAACCAGTTTGAGCGGGCGTCGATCGAGCTCGGGACGGCCTTCCTGCCGGTGATGAAGGAGATCCTCGCCACGGCCATCCCGGTGATGCAGGAGCTCACGGAGTGGCTGAAGCGGAACAAGACCGGCATCGAGGAGTTCGCCCAGTCCTTCCGGTGGCTGGCTGGCGTCCCGGGCGCCCTGTCCGGGTTCGTGAGCTGGCTGGACACGGTCAACACGTCGCTCAGGGCGATGCTGGCGGTGGCGGGCAGACTGTACGCACCCCTGAGCAACGCCCTCAACCTCGCAGACAGGATCGCCAATCAGGGCGGCGGGAAGAACACCGGAACGAGCGCCGGGAAGTACATCTGGGACATCGCAACCATGAACGCCGGGGGCATCCTCGGAAACGTGAAGAACGACCTCGGTGTCGTTGCGGACAACGCGAAGGCCGAGGCGGCGGCGCGCGACTTCATCAAGAAGACCCAGGACAAGGTCTCGGCGATCGACCGGAAGAACGCCGCCAAGTCCTACCTCGACAAGTACGGCCCGTCGGCGATGCAGCAGTTCGCCCCGAAGGTCATGGCCGAGTTCGCCGACGACCCCGAGTTCCAGGAGGCCCTGGCGCAGGGCCAGACCAAGGAGCAGATCAAGGAGGAGGAGAAGCGGGCGGCGGCCGAGAAGAAGCGTGCCGCCGAGGAGAAGCGGAAGAACAGCCCCTGGCTCAAGCTGATTCAGGCCGAGGACGAGAGCCGGGCCGACATGAACCGGATGTCCGGTCCGGCATTCGGTGTTGGGCACGGCCTCTCCACGGAGGGCGAGAAGTCCTTCGGGGCTGGGGCCAAGCCCGTCGCCTCCGGAACCTACGGTGGGGACGGCTTCGGATTCTTTCCACTGGAAAAGATGGCGCTGGAAGCCTCGGCGCGCGGCGAGGACGCGGACGACATCAAGCGGCGGCTTGAGGCGGCGCAACTCCCTGCGGCCCAGATCGAGTCGATCATGGACTCCGTCCGGAAGCAGATGAAGGGGGCGAAGGAAGAGGGCATCGGGTGGAGGGCGGCGCTCGAGGGCGTTTCACTCCTGGCCGGAATGGTCGGCGGCAAGTTCGGGCAGTCGCTGGAGGTGGTCGAGAACCTCGGACGGCAGTTCGAGTCGCTGGAGATCGGCAAGGTGGGCGGCAAGTGGTCGGGGATGTCCGACAAGCAGAAGCTGAACGCCAAGCTGGGGCTTGCCGGCCAGGCCGTGAGCATGGTCGGCGGACTCCTCCAGAACGAGGACGGAACGAACGCCGCAGCCGGAGCCATGCAGGGCGCCGGGGCCGGGGCGGCGGCCGGGTCCGCATTCGGACCGATCGGCGCCGGCGTCGGCGCGGTCATCGGCGGCATCGCCGGCTTCTTGGGGGCGAAGAAGAAGCAGAAGCAAATGATGGACGAGATGAAGAAGTCTCTCGTTGATCAGTTCGGCTCCCTCGACGCCGCGAAGAAGGAGGCTGAGAAGTACGGCATCAACCTCCAGAAGGCCCTCGACAGCAAGAAGCCGAAGGAGCTCGAGAAGGCTCTGAACGAACTGCAGAAGCGCAGCGAGGCGATGGCGAAGGTCGCGGCTGGGCTTGGCATCGCGCAGGAGGGTGTGCGGGGCCTGGTCAACGCCTTCTACATCGACAAGGAGGCCGCAGAGAAGGCTGGGATCGAGAACCCGGTCAACATGTTCGCCAACCCGACACTGGCGAAGGCGGGCGCCGCCACCTTCAGTGCCGTCTTCTGGAAGACGGTCAAGGAGAAGGGGTTCATCGAAGCGACCGCCACGATGCGCGACGTCTGGGACAAGATGATGGAGGGACTGAAGGACGCCGGGATCGACGCGAACGCGCTGGGCCTCGGTAGTGTTGGACAACTGATGGGCCTCTCCAGCGACTCGGCCTTCGCCCAATCGGCCAACGCCGCGTCGGCGATGGGCCAGGTCGTCACCGGGATGACCCAGGCCGGGTACGCCGACGCCTCGCTGATGGCGAACGCCTCCAGCATGGCCGGCGAGCTCCAGAACCAAGCGGAGCAGGCAGCAATCGCGGCCGGGATGGCGCCGGCCGACGCCACGAAGGCCGGCTTCCAGGCGATCCAGCCGCTCCTCCAGGCGCAGTTGGATGCGGCCATCGCCTCCGGTGACGGTGTCAGCGCCGACCTCCAGGCCCTCCTCGATGAGGCGAAGGCCAACGGGGTCGAGATCCTCGCCAGTCCGATGATGCAGCAGTTGGAGGAACTCCGTCGCATCCGCGCGGCCGTCGAGGGCGGGACGTCCACGACCTCCACCGGGCGTCCCACGAACCACGGGAAGGCGGAAACGCCGCGCGAGGAGCCGCCCGACTACACGGCGGCGGCCGGGTTCGGGCCGGAGAGGCTCGACCAGGACACGGTCATCCAGGCGCACGAGGGCGAGCACGTCGCGATCTGGCCGAAAGGCAAGAAGGTCAAGTTCCGGTCCGCCCGGAGCGGGATGGGCGGGCCGTGGGATGAGGATGGCCCCGAAGATGGCGGCGGCGGGGCCGAGGGCGGCGGGTCGGGCGGTGTCTACACCGGCCCGGCCTCCGTGCCAGCCCAGATCGAGCAGCTCACCGCAGCCGTCACGGCCCTCGCCGAACAGCGAGTCGTCAACGTGGCGGTCGCGCCCAACGTCGCGATCAACGAGAACCCGATGGCCTCGAGGGAGACGCGCGACGAGATGCGCCGCTTCACCGTGGCCGAGATCGAGTCCGCAATCAGGCTGGGTCAGGGCTCCCTGGTGGATACGATCCGCAGGGCGGTCCGCTGATGGGCCTCTACCCGACCGCCTTCAGGGCCGAGCTCGCCAAGCCGAGGTCGCAGCGGGAGCGGCTTGTCGGCGTCACGAAGATCCACTGGAACGGTGACGCCTCCCCCACCTACTACTCGGACGGTCCGTTCCTGAACTGCCTGCCGGACATCGAGGAGTTCGCGACCGCAGGGCGTGGTGTGCAGACCCGCTCCGCCTCTGCCATCCAGAAGGTCGAGACCAACGTACTGATCAAGGACACGACCCGGACGCTGTGCCGGAAGCTCGAGGGCGCCTACGATGTCCGGCGCTCGCCCGTCACCAACTACTACGCCTTCCCGAACCTCGCCGAGGCGTCGTGGCACGTCGTCTCGGCCGGTGTCGTGGACGGCTGGGAGGCGGTGCGGGCTGGGTGGCGCATCCGGATCAGGCCGGACGACTTCTGGATGGACGGGTTCGCCCCGAAGGTCCCGCTCCTGACCGGCGAGTGGCCCTCGATCCCGGACGTGTCGAAGGGCGTGTACGCGCCGATTGCCTACGGCGTCCACGACTCCCAGAACCACTCCGGGAAGGGGTTCGTGAGGTGCCCGCCCGGAAGCTTCGTCGCCAGCACGACCGGCGTCTACGTCGTCAGCCTGGGCGTGTGCGGGGCGGTTGATCGGGTCACGGTCGATGGCGTACTGAAGACCCTGACCACCCACTACACGGTCCAGCAGGGCGCGTCCTACGGCGGGAAGACCTGGACGACCATCACGTTCACGGCCGGGAACATCCCGGCGGCCACTGCCGTCGTGACGGCGGACGTCAAGGGGCTGACCGACACCGGGGCCTCGACCGGGGCTGTCATCACCAACCCGGTGGCACAACTGCGCCACGCCATCACGAACTTCCTGTACGGTGACTGGCGCTCCGGGGCCTGGTTGCTCGAGTCCTCCTCTCCGATCGATAGCGCGTCGTGGGACACGGCGTCCGCATTCGCCGACCAGTACCGCCTCGACGGGAGCCTCTACCTCGGGAACAGCGCCGACCAGAAGGAGTGCGGCAAGGTCATCGCGACGTGGCTCGACACCTGGCAGATCTTCCGGATGTACTGGAACAACACGGGCAAGCTGGCGCTCCGGGTCCTGCCGGTCGAGCACCCGGGTTACGGTACCGGGTCGGCATTCGACACCATCCAGGAAGCGGATGACGAGCTCGGGCAGACCCTTCAGACCCGAATGGACACCCAGAACCTTGTCCAGAGGATCTCGGCGGCCTACCTTCAGGACGTGAGTCAGAGCAAGCGGTGGAACGCGCTCGACGTGCAGGACCTGAACCAGGACGAGAAGATCTCCTCGTCGGTCACGATGGAGAACGGCCCAGCGAGGGTGAACTAGATGCCGGCCACCACCGTCAACATCAAGCCGAACGGAGACAACTCGTTCACCTGGACGGGGTCGCAGGGGTACGGGACGCACACTGCGGCCGGGACATGGGGCGGGACCGTCGAGGGCGCCGGGTCGCTGTTCGGATACCTCGATGAGGTCGCGGCCACGCTGGACGAGACGAACTACCACACCGTCTACTCCAAGATCACATCGACCGCCATCAACACCGGGAAGAGCCTCTTCTCGTTCGAGGATGGGCCGACCGCAGTCACGATCTCGAGCCTCGCACTGAAGTGCTACGCCCGGTACTCCTGGGCGGGTGGGAACTTCTGGACCGCAGAGCCGCAGATCACCGGGATCGTGAACATCGCGTCGACCGACTACTCCGGCTCGACCGTCACGATCACGAACTACGCGAACCGCAACACTCAGGCGCCAACCGGCACGTTCGGCGTCTACACGCTCGGGACCTGGGCGACCAACCCGAACACGTCGACCGCATGGCAAGTCGCCGACCTCGTCTCCGGCCAGATCTTCGGCGGCTTCAAGAACAAGGACGCCAGCCACATCCCGCACTCGAACGGTGGGTCCTACGCCCACACGCTCGACATCGCTGCGCTGTGGATCGAACTGACGGCCACGCCGGTCGATGCCGGAACTGACATCGCTCGCGGCCTGATGTCCCGCATCCTCCGGCGCGAGTCGCGCCCGGCCCGCACGATCCAGGTCACGGTTCCGGTCGAGCTCGGCGACCTCGACGTCCTCTCTCCGGCCTGGGTCAACCACAAGCTCGTCCCGACCGCCGACGGACTCGGCTCCGGCCAGAGCATGAAGGACTGGGAGCGCCTGCCCGTCTACGTCCTGAGCAAGGAAGAGAACGTGGCGGCCAAGACCGTCACGCTCGTGCTCGAGGACGGCCGCGAGTCCTACTGCACCTTCTGGTCGACGTGGCGGACGGACATCGGCGCGACGGACGACTGGAACGGAGTGCCGCGCCTCGACATGGGCGGCGGCTACCAAGTGGACCGCAATCAGGTCGGATGGCTGCGGCGCCCGAACGACTACGCCTTCCGCGACGCCAACACCAACAAGTGGAGGATCTCGCCCTACGGCCTGTCCGTGATGGGCGGAGAGTACACGGGCTACACGCCATCGACGGGGGACGGCGTCTGGTATCTGCTGCGGAACACCTTCTCGGCGGGGAGCGGGGCGGACGGGGCGAGCCTCGCGACGGGAGATACGACCGCCTTCACCAGTTGGACGTGGAGCGAGGCCGGGGCCGGGAACTGCATCATCAAGCAGGACTCCTCGTTCCTCTTCGACGTGGCGAGCTACCGGAGGGCGGCGCGCATTCAGTCCGGAAACCCATGGGCCAGCAACTACGGCTACTTTAGCCAGGGCCAGTCGGGGTTCCCAACGACCTGGAGGGTCCGGGTCGGGCTCCTCTTCAAGGCCGTCACGGGCGACCCGACGAACTTCTCATACGCGCTCCGCCGGACCACCGCATCGACCGACTGGAACCAGTCCACGTCGGCCTGGGCAGCCCCCACCGTCTTCAACAAGACGAATGCCGGTCTTGCGGTCGCCGGGGCCAGCCTGGTCAGGCACGGGTCGAGCCACCTCGAGTACTGGTCGCAGGACATCACGGTAGGCGGCTCCGGCGGCCAGACTCTCACGCTCTTCCCGGGCTACATCCAGGTCAACTCTGGAGAGGTGGACCTCTTCGGCGCAACCATCCTGTCGACCGGCGCATCGACGGGTCTTGGCGCTCCGGTGATCCGTCGGGACTGGCTCGCCATCACGTCGGCTGCGACCCATCAGAAGGCCGACATCATCGACCTGAAGAACGAGGACTCAGGGCGGATCTGGTACGCCGACCGTGGGTTCTTCTCGACCGTCTTCATCCCACGGTGGGACCACGAGGACCTCGCGGACGGGTCGTACAAGTACATCGCCTCCTCCAAGCTCAGTCCGACCAACGACGACTACGAGGTCCTGTACTACTACCGCACGAACTCGACCACCGGGAAGTGGGTGTTCGCCCGCTACTACGGCGGGGCGTTGAGCGGGACGGCAGCGGAGTTCGCCACCTCCGGCGCGACGATCCCCCGCTACTTCCAGGCGGTGAAGCTCGCGGCCCGGTGGATCGGGGCGAGCGCGGAGCTCGGCCTCGCGGTCAGGACGCTCGACATCTTCGTCAACGGCGTGAAGGGCACGGCCGGGACGGCCGCAGCCTACTGCCGCCAGGCGGCGAGCGGCGGGTACGTCGCGCTCGGGCGCAAGGTGCCGGCGAGCGGCGCCATCGGGTCGTCCGATGCCCCCCACTACTACGCCGACGGCTACCTCGCCGACATGGAGATCCGCTACTCCTGCCCGAACAACACCGAGGTCGCGCGCCTCCACAACTCCACCGGCAAGAACCTCGGACTCCCTGTCGCGGTGTCCTGAGGAGGATAGATGGCTCTGAGAATCGTCTCCGGTCGGCTGATGAACATCGTGGGGCGTGGCGCGTCCTACGGCGCGACCCCGACGGCCACGCCGAAGGTGGGCGGCGCCGGGACGCTCGACTCGTCCTACGCCTACGCGAACGTCTGCAACGGCCAGCCCGCCACGCCGCTGCGGTGGTCGGACCTCGGGACGGACTACTCGTTCGACTTCACCACGAACATCGTCGTGAACGGGGACGCCGAGCAGGGGACGACCGGGTGGACGGCGTCCAGCTGCACCCTGACGAGCGAGGCGGGAGCGGGCCTATTCCTCAAGGGCACGAAGAGCCTGAAGGGCGTGACGTCGGCGATCGGCGGCGGGTTCTACCAGGACGTGACGGTCCACCCGGGCGAGTACTTCCAGCTCTGGGGTGCGCTCCGCAGCGACGGCACGAACCTCGCCCGGATCTCCGTCCGCAACCTGAACACCGGCAACTACCTGACGTCGGCATCGGCCTGGCAGGCCTCTGCGGCCTACGCGATGACCCGCGCGACCGCCACGATCGCGGCGATCACTCCGATCACGTTCCAGGTCGAGGACTTCTCCTCGAGCTCGTCGCTGGGGGCGCCGGACGTCACCCTCAGGATCGAGGTCACAGGTGCAGCGAACGCCCAGACGTTCTACGCCGACGAGGTCCTGCTCGTCCCCGGCTTCGACTTCGTCGGGGTCTTCGGCCACGGGTTTGGGGCGCACGCTGACATCGACGTCCAGCAGGCCGGGGCCGACTACTGGCACTCGGCGTCGTGGGCCTCGGCCATCGCCCGCACCGACTTCTTCGTCGCCGGCCAAACACCCTACTACATCCACGGCACGAAGTCCTACTACCCGTACCTGCGGTTCCGGGTCCAGCCGGCCGTCGCCCCTACGGTGGCGCCGTGGCTCGGGGAGGTTGTCCTGGGGCAGGCCTGGACGGTCGAGAACCAGAAGTTCGGCTGGGAGGTGGCCTACGGCCGGCCGGGCGACATGATTCACGAGACCCCGGGCGGCACCCGGTCCGTCTGGCGGCGCAACCGCTGGCCCCGGCGGTCCGTCCGGATGGACTTCGGACTGTCATCGGACGCCATCTTCGGGACGTTCCGGGACCGGGTCTACCACGTCACGGAGGGCGGGTCCTACCCCCTGATCGTGGTCCCGGACGACACCAAGCCCGACGCCCTGTTCTGCTGGCCGGACTCGAACTGGAAGGTGGTGAAGCAGTTCAACACCTTCACCGACACCCAGGTCACCCTGACCGAGGACGCCCTTCCGAACCTCTAGGAGTAGGGCTGGAATGGCTCAGGATTCGTCCAGGCGTTGTAGACGGATCACAGACGGGTCCACGGTCGTCTGGAGCTCGTAGACGCCCTGGCGGGGCTTCCAGACGATCAGGGCGTGTGGGATGTCGCCTT
Source organism: uncultured Anaerolineaceae bacterium (assembly GCA_964579825.1). GTDB lineage: Bacteria > Chloroflexota > Limnocylindria > Limnocylindrales > CSP1-4 > SPCO01. Next base: position 24,748 of record CAZOHT010000016.1, on the reverse strand, counting down.
TCAGGCACCGCTGGATGGTGTTCCGGGTGCCCCTAGACTTCCCGTCCCAGAATGCCACCAGCCAGTCGCAGTTGTCCGTGATCTGGGCGTTCCGGATCGGCCCGGCCGCCTTCCCGTGGGCGTCCCAGTCCGGGGTGAATACGACCGTCTCCATCCCCCTCCGCTGGGCCTCCCCGACCGCCCAGCTGTCCGGACCCCGGGCGCCGCCCGAGATGATGACGGTGTCGAGGGGCAGCCGCTGGATGTACCGCCTGACCATCTTCTCGTCCGGGAACCCCCTCGAGCCGACGATCGCAACCCGGTAGGTCAAGACGATTCTCCGTGAGAGTCCTGCGGGGCGTAGGTCTGGCGGGATGCCGTCTCCCAGAGGGTCTCGAAATCGACCGGGCCGTCCGGGAAGACATCCACCCCCACGTCGAAGCGGTGCGGGATGACGCGCTTCAGGCTCCCGTGGCAGTGCCCGTGGAGCATCAGCGAGCCGTAGTGGCCGCCCTTCCAGGTCTCGAGAGGGTAGTGCGACAGCTCCGCCCGCCGACCCTGGTCACGGAATGTGACCAGCTTCTCCTGACGCTCCCACGGGAGCCGGAGGACCTGGGGGTTGCGCTCGTCGTGATTCCCAATCACCAGATGCTTCACTCCGCGCAGCCGGTGGAAGATCTGCGCGATGTCGTCACCGTCCGGATGCTTGAACGCGAAGTCGCCCAGGACCCAGACGATGTCCGACTCCCGGCGCACGGTCGCGTTCCACCTCTCGACAAGGGCCTCGTTCATCTCCTTCACGGTCTTCCACGGCCGGTTGCAGTAGCGCAACACGCCAGAATGGTTGAAATGCAAATCGGCGGTGAAGAACGTGGGCACTACTTCTCGCTCGCGACCCGCAGGGCGTCGAGGACGATCTCGGCGAGCTCGAGCTTGTTCCGGCCGAGGGCCTCGACCAGGAGGCCGAACTCCTCCGACTGCTCCTTCGTGAAGACCAGCTTCACGGTGTAGGTGCCGCCGCCGGCTCCGGCCTGCGCCTGCTTCTCCATCTCCTCGACCAGTTCGTCGGGGCGGAAGAACGCCGAGAGGTCGGCGCCCGCCCCGATCTCCTCGCGGAGCTGGTCGATGTCCCACTCGAGGCCAACCTGTGAACTGCGGTTGTCAACGATCGCGTACTCGACCGCGCGCTTGTCCATCTCGCTGTCGAGGTCGAGGTCCACACGCTTCACGACGACCAGCTCACTACCGTCGGTCTCCACCACCCGGATCTTGGCGTTGCGCTTGTGGGCCTCGTCCAGCAGATGATTGCCAGCCACGGTGATGTCGTTCTTGTCCACCACGATCGAGCGGCCGAAGCCGTACTTCTTGACCGACTCCTCGATCTGAATCGCGCCCCTCTGGGTGCCACGGTTCGAGTTCTTCGTGTGGCCCTTGATCTCTCTCGCGGTCTTCGCCATGACTCTCCTCGGGTTGGTAGCGGGCCTGTGAATCGAACACAGTCTCCGGGCGTATGAGACCCAGGTCATCGCCAGATGGCCCGCAACAGCCCCCGTTCCGCGCGCGGCGGAACAGGGGACGAACCGGAACGGACTACGCCGTCGGTTTCGGCGGGAAGTACTTCGGCTGGATGAGCGCCCAGGTCTTCCGGACCACCCCGACGAGGGCCGTGATGCCGGCCACGAAGGTGGCGAGGGCCTGCACGACCTCCGCGTCCGCGCTCACGCCGACGATCCCGAGGAAGCTCAGGACCTGGGTCACGATCCCGGTGTAGCCGGGGATGATCGGCTCGAGGACCGCCGCCAGCCCGAGCGCCGCCGCCGCGACGAGCGGCCCGAATCTCAGCACGACCTTCAACACGTTCGCCATGTCTCCTCCTGCGAGGCCCACGCCAATCCGCAGCCACCACGGAGCGCGGGCCTCGTCGCTCTGGGGCTTGGTCTCTGCGGGCCGCAGCCCGTAGTCCTTCACCATCGTCTCGTTCGCCCACCGCATGGCCGCAGCGGCGCCGCGACCGGGATACTCACGGAGATGGGCGGCGATCCTACGCTCCACGAGCGCGTCCCACTCTCTCCTGTTCATGCTGCGCCCACCCCGGCGCGACGCACGGCCCGCCGAATGGACTCCCTATTGCGGTGGCATGTCCGGCAGAGTCGACCCTGACGTGGCCTGTGCCGCGTGTTGTCCTCGCTGTATGGGTGGCCCTTCGGGCAGTGCGTCTTGGCGATGTGGGCGACGATGAAGTTGCGCGACCCGGGAGCGAGCATGTTTTCGTGGTTCGTCACGGCGCGCAGATGGCCCGGGTTGACACAGCCCCTCTGCCGACAGATATGGTCTAGGACCAACCCGGCAGGTATCGGGCCTCGCATCATTTCGTAGATGACCCGGTGCGCGTGGAGGAGCCGACCACCCTGATGCATGACACCGTACCCGTTGTTCTTGCGCGTCGCCTTCCACAGCCAGCATGGCTTGGCGAGCTCCTCGTCCCACTCCTTCCTGGTCACGCCAGCCACCCACCAGGGTCGAGGTACACGTCGAAGTCGTGGAGGGCCAGCCAGGTCTTGATGTGCGACTGCAGCCACCCGTTGCCCCGCTCTCGGAAGAGCGAGACGACCTCGGCGCGCGTCAGTTCCTCCTGGTCGCCGGACAACTGCCGGGGACCGACCAGGAAGGAGATGCGGGCACTCACGTCCCCGTCGACCCCGCCGCCGACCGTCTTGCTGCCCCGGGCCACGAAGGCGAAGTGGTCGCCGACCCGGATCATCAGGGCGGCGCTCCCCTTCTTCGTCGGGAGGTCGGCCGACACCACGATCGCGACCCGTTGGTGCGGCGGGATGGCCGCGATCATCGAGTCGATCTGGCGCGAGACGGACGCCGGGTCGAACTTCGTCGTGCTGTACGTTCCCATGCTGGAGCTCATCTCGAGGCCCCCCTGTCGGAGGCGGGCGGCTCGGGGGCGGGCTCCGCGCCGGGGATCATCTCCGTGACGTACCGCGCCCCACACACGATGGTGTCGAGCCGGCCGTTCAGTTGGATCTCGACACAGAACCCGTTCGACTTGATCGAGGTCCCGTCGAATGTCCCCGCGTTGCCGTCGCCGAAGACCACCTTGTAGCGATGGACGGTCGGCTCGGGCGCCTTCCCGGTGGACCCGCCGAACGCCGCGACGCCGAGTACGAGGATGACCGCGAAGTAGACGGCCAGGCGGAGCCTCACTTGTCACCTCCGTACCGCCACGCACCCTTGTAGCCGTTGCGGGTCTGGGTGAAGCACTTGTCGGTGTAGGCGACGACGTGGTGTTCCTCCCACAGCCCGTCCGGCGCCCGGACCACGACGGCGTCGACCCACGGCCCGGAGGCGCACAGGCCCTGCTCGCGCAGTCTGCCGGCGACGAGGGCCAGGGACTCCTGGATGTTCTGGCCGCACCGATCACCGACCGCCTCCTTCGCGGCGTTGATGGCCGCAGTCAGTTGGGTCGGGCGCTGTGCCGGAGTCAGTGGCGGAGGGTTGGTGATCCACCGCTCGTCGTCCGGGCCGGGCGCGAAGCACCCGCCGGGCTGCGGGGGCGGGGCGGCGCCGCGCGCCACCTCCCTGAACTTCTCGAGGGTGGCCGTGAAGGCGTCATCCTCCATCCCGGCCCGCCAGAACGCCCAGGCCAGCCCGACGCCACGGGCGACAGCGAAGTTCCCGGCCTCCACGTCCGGCGGGAACTCCGGGTTGCGCTCGTTGTTGATCGTCCACCTACCGGCGATCGGCGAGCTCAAGGTCGTCCGCTCGTGCGTCTGGACGTAGTCGACCCGGCCCTCGACCTCGGGGATGCGGCTGTTCGTCCCGACCATGTGAACGAACCCGCAGCCGCTCTTCTGCTCCTCGTCGCGGATCACGCTCTGGACCCAGAGGAACCACTCCGGGGTCCGCCCCTGGACGTTGCCGCCCTCGACGTCGGTCGACCAGATCACGTTGCCGAAGCACCCGAGCTCCTCGACGGCCTTGCGGATGAACCGCTCGGCCTCGGCCTCCGGACGGCGCCCGCAGGCGTCGATCGCGGCCTTCGGCCACGGCATGTAGGTGTTGCCGGCCTGGCTGTACTTGCAGGCCCAGGTGTCGATCGGCACGACCTCGACCAGCGCACCCATCTTGTGGGCGTGGCAGGTGAGGTCACGGACCTTCTGCCAGAACTTCGGATTCCAGTCGAGCGTACCCGGGATGTAGGCGCCGCCCACGTCCACCCACTCGACCTCGACCTCCTCGGAGGCGATGAACGGTCCGAGGCGGAAGTGGAACATGTTCGCGCCGTACTGGCCCGTGTAGTCCATCCACCTCTCGGACGCCATCGGCCACCGGCTGTTCTGCTCCACCCCGTCGATCCGGAAGGTGTTGCAGCAGGGCACGGCCATGAAGGCGTCGAACTGGACGCCACCGATCGCGACGCGCGCGCCCGGCGCGGGCCGCAGGAGGCGCTCCGGCGCGACCGGCGTGCCCTTCGCCGGCGTGCCGTCCGTCACGACCGGAGGCGGCGGCGTCGGCTTGACGACGGGCGGGCGCTTCGGCGTGCAGGCAACGACGAGCGCGAGGCTACCCAAACAGAGTGCCAGCGCGAGCCTGTGGACGACGCTTCTTCGCTTCGACATTCAGCTTCTCCTCTTTTCGTTCACAGCCAGCCGGGCATCGGTCGAGGTCCCGCCTGTCATGCGTTTCCCTCTTGCACATCCTGCAGATCGCCAGCAGGGAGCCGTCCCGCACAGTCGAGATCCAGCGCCGCGTCATCGGGGGCGAACGATGATGGCTTCGGCCACGAGGTGGACCTGGCGTGCCACCCAGCCCCGGAAGAACTCGGCCTGGTCGGGCCTCCGGGCGACGATCGCCCGGAACAGTTCGACGCGCTCCGCTACGAACCGGGCCGCGAACTCAGCTGGGTCCATTCGCGCTGCGGCCGTCGCAGTCTCCGGCCCCACCTTCCCGTCGGCGCTCACGCGGAGCGCGCGTTGCGCCGTTACGATCGCGACCCTTGGCCCACTGTGAACCGCGCAGTCGAAGACGAACAGGCTGTGAGGCCACACGATGAGGTCGCAGCCTGCTGGCCGCCAGTACTCGGTGTGGTAGTGCTCCTCGACCAAGTCGGGACGTGCGGCCAAGAGCTCGACATCGCGAGCATCCACGTCGCCGTCGCCATCGACATCGAACTGTAGTTGTCCGTCCACGTCCCTCAGGTTGACGATCGTCCGCAGGCTGATGCCCATGTTGGTGGCACCGCCCGGGTCTCGAGGGTTGTTGACGAACCCCTTCTCGGCCCGGAGAATCCAGGCCAGTCCCGCCTCGTATGCCGCCCGACTCGTTGGTTGCTTCATACGAACCATGCCTTGCCAGGCCTCACCTCGCCCGACCTCGCCCAGCCCCGCCGAGCCTCATCACTCTAGTGTACCATGCGTCTACGATGCGTCAGGGCCGCGCGAATCCACGCGGCCCCGGATTGAGTGCGAAACGACCCATGCCCAGCCGCGCCGCGCCGCGCCAAGCCGAGCCCCGCCATGCCACGCCCTGAGTTGATGATGCCGAACGAACCCATGCCATGCCGCGCCCAGCCCCGCCGGACCCTGCCGCGCCGTACCGCGCCGCGCCAAGCCTTGCCATGCCGCGCCGAGCCGCGCATCCGAACCGACCCGCGAGTTGCCTCGCGAGCCGGGTCCGATGAACGACCCTTGCCAGGCCCAGCCGTACCACGCCAAGGCAAACCAAGCCTCGACAAGCCGCGAACTACAGCGTCACGACCGAGAATCGCCCGAAGCGCGGTCGCCAGTCGCCGATCCCGACCTGCTGTCCGGCGGCGACGAGGACCTGGTGCAGTTGCTCCTCGGACAAGATCTCGTCGTCGTGCTCGACCTCGATGACTGCCGTCCACTCATCGAAGATCGGGCGCGTCCGCATCACGCGCGAGCTCTGGTTCCGGACGCCGACCGCGCGAGCACCTCTCCATAGTCCGGCTTCGTGACCTGGAGGGCCAGGGCCTTCAGTTCCTCGTAGAGCTCGAGCCCCCACCACTTCCGAAGCAGGTTGTCCCATCGGATGGGGTCGTAGGTGTACCGGACATGCAGGGCCGCGCAGAGCGGGAACCCGTTGCGGAGGTCGTGCCGCGTGCCAGCGTACCGCCTCGAGAACCCGTGCGCCGCCTGGAGCGGCCCCTTGCAGACGTGACGGGGGAACACCTTCAGGCCGTAGCAGACCCCGTCCCTCTTGATCAGTTTCGACCAGAGACGGTCGCAGTCGCGGCGGGTCGTGCGACGACGACTGGGGCGGCGGTCGCGCTTTCGCTTCGGTCGCTTCTTCGGCTTGGGGAAGCTCATCTCAGGGCCTTCTCCCACCGTTGCTTCGGGCACGTCGGTTGGTCGTCACGCCGAGGCCCGGCCGTGTGCTTCCAGCCCCCCCCGCCGTGACGCCAGCGAGCGACCACCCGGCCGCACGCAGCGACGTCCCGGGCTCCGTGTCGAGGATGTAGGTCTGGATCTTGTCGAAGCCCATCTCGGAGCAGGCGCGCGCCGCCGCCGAGTAGAGGAACGAGCAGGCGTTCTTTGTCCCATCGGTGACGAGCCGGGCCACCTCCGCAGTCCGCCACGGGTCACAGCCGCGCGAGACCGGGCGGCCCACGATGACGGCGCCGACCAGGCGCCCGCCCACCTCGCAGCCGATCGAGAAGCGGTGCCCCCTCGACGGCTTGTGGTGACGGTGCAGCGCCTCCACGAAGGCGTTCGCCTGCCTGAGTGTCAACGGCCTGGCTCTCATGCTCATGGGTCTACAATGCGTTTGCGTCGAACGACCCCTGCCCCGCCTCGCCATGCCCAGCCCCGCCACGCCATGCCGTGATCGGGAACGAGAGCATTTCGGCTCGAGGAACGAACCACGCCGGCGGCCTGCCGCCGTAGTCCTTGACCCACTCCTGGCGCCGCGCGTCCCGGCCCATCAGCCAGCCAACCACGACGTACTGCGGCATCCGGCCGACGACCAGGACGTAGGGCGCGTCCGGGTCGTCTTCGGACCTGATGATCAGGTCTTCTCGCGGGCCGTCTCCGGAGCGGGAGCGAACGTGGATGTCGCCCACGTCCGGCACCCTGAAGACATCGACGCTCCCGTCCCAGTACTTCCCGGAGGCCTTCGCGAACGCCATCTCGGCGCCGGCGCCGTGTAGGTGAACCTCCCAGCCTGAGCCGGAGAACCCGTGCTTGTCGGGGCGGCCGTCCCGCATCGCCGCCACCTGGCGCTCGAGGCCCACCCCGGCGGCGAGCCGCGCCTCGTACCACGTCAGCGTCACCGAGACCTCGCGTCCTTCCATGCTGTCTCCACCCCTGGAATCCGTGGCGGGCGGGGCCTGTGGGGGTTCAGGCCCCGCCCTGCCCGCTGGTGTCTAGAACGGAGGGGCGTCGCCTTCGGCGGCGGGGGTGGCGCCGTCGTCGGTGACGAGGGTGACCCGGAGGTCCGGGTGGGAGTCCTTCTCCTTCTTGTTGCGGAACACGAGGATCGAACGCTCCGGGGCACCCGGGGGCGCGAAGAGCTTCGACTTGGCGACGATGCCCTTCTCGGAGTCCTCGACCTTGAACAGGCCGGTGATGATGAGGGCGATCTCCGGGGACTTCTCGCCCTGCTTCACGACCTGACCGATGTAGACGGGCAGCTTGATCTCGCCGCCGAGGTCCAGCTCCCCGCTGTACGTCCCGTTCTTGCGCTTCCACAGCGCCGCGACCTTCTGAAACACGGCCATCTCAGTCCTCCTCCTGAATCACGACCTTCACCTTGGGATGTAGGAACGCCTTCACGACTCCGTCGCGTCCGGCGATCATGCAGTAGGGGGCGATCACGCCCTCCTCGATGCGGGTCCGCATGACGAACCCTCGCCGGTCGCTGTGGAGGGTGCGGAACCGCTGCCAGAGTCGCAGCTCCCGCGCCCTCACGATCTTCTCGGTCACCGACCGTCCCACTTGGGGAAGCACATCTCGCGGAAGAAGCACCGCTTGCACTTCCAGTTCACGCCGCACTGCGGGAAGTCCTCGATGTTCGGCTCGTCGCCCACCATCTGGAGCATCGCGGTGCCGCTCTTCTTCACGAAGTCCTTGGCCTCGCAGAAGTCCTCGAGCGTCAGGACGCGCTTCTTCCACTCCGGGATGGCGAGATAGGCCAGGACGGTGTCGATCTGGTCGACCTTCTCGGCCCAGCCCGCCTGGAAGGCGTAGAGGGCGTAGACCGCGACCTGGACCTTGTTGATGGCGGTCCAGCTGTCGGGGTTCTTGGCCGTCTTCCAGTCCACGATGATGACCCGGCCGTCGGAGCGCCGGCGGTACGCGAGGTCCATCTTCCCGGTGACGGTGATCCCCTCGACCTCGAACTTGAAGAGGTCCTCGATCGTCAGGAACTCGATGTCGCCATTCGCGATCTCGGCGTGCATCTCGCTGGCGAAGAAGTTCTTCAGGCACGTCGCGACCAACCCGATCAGGACCTTCTTGTCCTCCTGGCTGACCGGGACGCCGTAGTGATGCTCGAACAGGCGGAAGCGGCCACGGTTGGCCTCCGACATCTGCCAGTCGTTCCGGGCCACGACGTGGGTGACGTTGCGGATGAAGGCGTCGATCGCCTCCGGCGTCGTGATCGGGTTCTCGCCCGCCTGCAGATCCTTGAGGTATCGCTCGAGGGCGTTATGGACGAGGTTGCCGCCCCAGAACAGGACGTTGGTCAGGTACTTCAGCTTCTTGGCCTGGGGGTTGGTCTGGAAGCCGTAGTAGTTCCAGTACCAGGCGCGGCGGCAGTCCTCGAAAGACTTGTGCTTGGAGTTCGACCAGGTGAAGTCGGTCACTTGCCCTCCGCTTTGGCGATGGCTTGCGCCAGGTCGTTCGCACAGGCGCACTCGGAAAGCCTGTTATCGTCCAGAAACTCGAGGGCCAACTTCGCCGCCTCCAGCAGGTCCGGCGCCGCAGCGATCAGCCGGGCGTTGGCCTCGTGCGCCACGTTGCACACGAGCCCCCCGGCAGGGGTGAAGATGTCGAACGACTCCCCCGCAGGCGAGTGGTAGATGGTTCGCACCCACGGCCCCGTCGTGTAGGTGGTCACTTGGCGTTCCGCTTGATCGCGGCCTCAACCTCGGCGGTCGTCGGGTAGCGGAGGGTCTCGTACCGGAACTGCTCGGTCACCTCCTCGACCGAGACGTGCGGCTCGCAGTCCCGGAAGGCGCGGGCGATCAGGTCGAGGCGCTTGGCGTCGGGAAGGTCGTTCACCTGATCACCTCCCGGGCCTCGTAGGAGACGGACTCCGGGATGGACGGGACGGAGTCGAAGAGCCGGGCCGCGCGCTCGACGGCGTCGTCCAGATCGAAGTCGTCCTCCAGGTAGACGAAGACGTGGCGGGCCTCCACCCTCCTGATGCGGAACTCCTTCATCGGTCCCCCCCCTTCGGCTTCTCGTCGTTCTCGATCGTTGATTTGAAGTAGTACCCTCCGGCGTGATGGAAGATCACCACCCCCTCGGGCCGCATGAACCCGGGCGAGGCGTGGCTCCCGTGCAGCCGGAGCTCGAACAGGGCGGCCTCCACCTCGCGGGTCAGGAACGGCCCCTCGTAGAGGACCGGGACGACATCGAGGTCCTCGGGGACCGGGAGGCCCTGCGCCCGCCTGGTCTCGATGACGGCCCGCCACTTCGGGTTGAAGAGACTGAACCGCCTGCGCGCGAGGCCGTAGCCGCGCTGGATGCCCGGACCCCACCACTCCCCGTAGAACCGTCCCGGCCCGAGGGTGTCGCGGAGCGCGCTGGCGTTCTCGGCCACCCAGCGCGCGAAGCCGAAGTTGTCGGCCTCCGGCGTGATCCAGCGGTTGCGGCTCCCCGCTAGGAGCGGGTCGGCCTCCTCCGGGATCACGATCTGGGCGTTGGTGCCATCAATTTTCTCAGAAACGGTGCAGTCCCGGTTCAGCCGGGGGATCTTCTTGAACTGCTCGAACTCGATCATTCCCCCTCCTCGTCGAACCTGAACCACTCGCAGATCTCGCCGATCACGGTGTCGGCGATGAGGCTCTGGGCCTTCGGGTCATCGACCATCTGGCTGAGGGCGTGCATCCCGGCCTTATCGAGGCGGCGCGGAAGGCGCGCGCAGGCCGTCTCGATCGCCTCGTGCAGGACCTTCCAGGAGTCGGCCCGCATGGTGGTGGAGCGGACCCGACGCTTGGTCACTTGGTCGCCCTCCGTCTGGCGTCCTCGATGTAGCCGAGCAGGAGGACGGAGTAGTTGATGAGGTCGATCGCCGTGTCCTCGACCGACTCGTCCTTCACCATCAGGGAGCCCTTCTCGGCGAACGTCATCAGGCGGGCCACCTTGTCGCCCATCCGGACCGGGAACCCCGGGAGGCCGGCGAAGCGGAAGTTCCGGAACGGGTCCGCGTCGGCCCCGTAGTCCTGGTTCTTCCGGATCATCAGCTCCCGTCCCTTGGCGCACAGGCACTCGTGCATCTCGAGCAACTCCTCGCGCGTCACCGGACCCGTCTTCACCTCTCCCATGCCATTCAAGGTAGGCCTCCTCTATCTGTTGCGCAACTCGTTGTAGACGCATTCGGCCGCAAAGTCGCTCATCGTGGACGCGACAGCTGCTGCGCGCGCCGCATGAACAACGCCTCCGCTTCGGTCGGGGGCATGGCGCAGATCGTGACCGGCATGTGCCGCCGCTCGAACGCCCACTCGGGCGCCTCCGTGAAGAGCGCCAGCGCCTCCGCCCCGGCCATGTGGTAGTCGATCTCCTTTACCTCGTCGGGCACGAAGCCAGGCAGGCCGAAGGCCGCGTAGACCGCGCCCTGAACCCTGCTCTCGACCTCCCGGTAGAAGGCGAACTCGTCCGTGTCCTTCAGTGGCTTCACGATGTCGGCGATGTAGGCCTCGGACCCGTCGTGCAGGAGGCCCGCCAGCGCGTTCTCCCTCGAGCAGATGGCGCTGACGTGGAGCGAATGTTCGCCAATCGAGTAAAACCGGCGCAGATGGCCGTTGAACCGGCACATCATCGACAGCGCGTGGGCGATGTCCTCGAGGCAGACGTCCACCGGGTCCGGGTCGAGGAGGTGGAACTTCTTCCCCGTGTAGGTCGTGATCCAGGCCAGGCTTCGTGCGAAGTACATCATCCCCTCCCTCAGAGTCCCGGATTCGTGAACGTCGTGAGTGTCGCTTGGTACTTCACGTCGATCGTCGTGGTCGGCCCGCCCCGATGCTTCGCGATGATCCACTGCGCCTCCTCGGGGTTGGCGTTCTGGTTGTAGACCCACGGGCGATGGAGCAGGACGATGACGTCGGCCGCGTTCTCGATCTCCCCGCTCTCGCGGAGTTGCGACATCGTCGGCCGCTTCTCCTTGGCGTGCTCCGACTCGCGGTTCAGTTGGCTGAGGGCCACGACCGGAAGGTCGAGTTCCCGGGCCAGGTTCTTCAGCCCCCGGGCCACCTCGGCGACCTCCTGCTGGCGGCCGTCTTCCTTCCGACCCGACCCCTTCACCAGCTGGAGGTAGTCGACCACGATGAGGTCGATCCCCCGGGCCGTCTTGGCCTGGTGCGATATGGCCCGGATGTACGCCAGGGGGACATCCGGACTGTCATCGATGAAGAACGGTTCGGTCGAGATCCCGTCCGTCACCCTTGTGATCTTCGCCCACTGATCGTCGTAGGCCGGGCCGGTCCGCAGCCCCCACAGGGAGACGCGCGACCGCTTCTGGAACCGCCTCTCGGTCAGTTCCTCCGCGCGCATCTCGAGGGAGAAGAACTGCACCCCACCCCCGGCGTCCGACACGTTGTCGGCGATCGTCATGGCGGCGGCTGTCTTCCCCGCTGCCGGCCTTCCAGCGAAGACGTAGAGCTTGCCAGGCCTCAGCCCCCTGGTCGCCATGTCGAACTCGGTGATGCCGGTCGCGAGGCCGACGATCCCCTCCTTCGCCTGGGCCATCATCTCCATCTCAACGAAGGTCGCCTTCGCCACCTCCTCGGGGGACCGGAGCGCCCGGGACGAGGCCCTCATCGACGCGGCCGTCAGGGTCCGGTAGGCCTCCGTGATCCCCTCCTCGGCCGGGATCTCCCCGGTCCGTGCGATCCGCTCGCCGGCCATCCTGAGCTCGCGCAGGATGGCGGCGTTCCGGACGATCTGGCACCAGGCCTCCACCCCTGTGATCCGGGGGACGCCGTCCATCAGGCCGGCAATCTGCTCGGCCGGGATCGATGGGTCTTCGATCCGAACCGTGACCGGATCGATCGATCCCTTCGACTGAGCCTTCAGCATGGCCGAGAAGATCCGGCCGTGCGCCGGGCCGGTGAAGTCGCCCGGTCGAACGGAGACCGCGACCTCGCTGATCAGCGCCGGGTTGATCAGGATGGCGCCAAGGATGGCGCACTCGGCGGCGAGGCTCACTTCAGACCCGCCACCGCCTCCTGGTCCGCCTGCTCGGCGAGGAGCTCGCGGACCGACTTCTGCCTCGGGGCCTCCGGCCGGGAGCTGTACATGGAGAAGCGCCGGACGAACGCCTCCGGGGACTGGAACTGCTCGCGCTCCTCCGCGACGTACCGGGTCCAGGCGAGCAGGACGGACGTCTCACCGTGCGCCTCGACCAGGCGCTTCATGGCCTGGCCGACCCGCCCGAATCCCAGCCCGTTCGCGCTCCCCTCGCCCCACTTCGACTCCCAGATCTTCAGCGCGCTGGCGACCCAGTTCGGCTTCGGGGCCGGCTTCGGCCTCGGCTTGGGGACCAGTACGGGTGCGGCGCCGTCGTCCAAGACCCGCGCCATCCCCGCCTCGACCAGCTTGTCCAGATCGATCTCGTACTTCCCGATGATGATCTTCACAGGACCCCCTCCCGTGTGTGATGCGTGGCTGATGCATCAGAACCCTGCGCGAACGGCCAGGATCTGCTCCTCCGTCACCTCGACGCCCGGGACGGCTCGGTTGACCTTGTAGGCCTCGATCGCCAGCTTGAGCAGCGCGGAGTCGTCGGCGAGGACGGCCTGCTCGAGGTAGTCGCGCGGGACCTGGGTGATGTCGATGAGCTTCGCGACCTTCTTGAACCGGACGCTCGCGGTCCCGAGGTCGGCGCGGACCCCCGACACCACGTTCTCCAGCGGCATGGCCCGGTCCGCCTCGATCAGGGCCATCGAGGCCTTCGCGACGTCCTTCTTGTTGCCGGCCTCGAGCGCGGCCCGGCGGGCCTGCTCGGCCTGCTCGCGCGCCAGGGTCGCGGCCTCAAGCTTCCGGGCCGCCTCCTCCTGCTTGCGCCGGAGGAACGTGCTGATCTTCTCCTTCACGATCTTCTCGATCTGCTTGAAGGAGTCGGTGGCCGGGCGGTACAGGTTGTCGATCGCCCGGCACTCGTTCAGCGCCGGGGCCTTCCGGCGCTCGCGGTCGTCCTCGATCTGCTTCCACGCCGTCTTCGCGGCGACCAGCATGTTGGTCGCCTCCAGGGAGTCGGCGTCGTTCGCGATCTCGAACTGCTTCGCCCGGCCGACGAACTCCTCCAGCCCGGAGGCGAGCTTGATGAGGGCCGGGCGCTCGTCGCCCAGGATCATCTCGGCCGCCTCCGAACTGAAGGCCTTGACGAGGGCGGTGGTCACTTCGCCCCCACGATCTCGCCGACGATCTTGATCTTGATCTTGGCTCCGAACGGGGCCAGTTCGCCGCACTTCACCTCGATCGCGCGCTTGGCGTTCTCGACCTCCTCCTTGAGGGCGCGCTTGAGGTCGGCCGGCTTCGCGAGATCCAGGTCGTCGCGGCCGACGAGGTCGCGCGCCGCCTCGTTGTCGATGGCGTAGGTGATCGTGGCCGTGATCCGGACCGTCTTCTTCGTGTCCTTCTTCATCATCCCCTCCTCAGAACGCCGGCGGCCCCGACGGGGCGGCGGCGGCCAGCTTCAGTTCCTTCTCGCGCTTCTCGGCCTTGGTCAGGGTCGACCGCAGCCACTTCTCGCTGGCGCCCGCGAGCCGCTGCGGCGTCAGCCCGACCGTGTCCTTCCCCGAGGTGAACGACGAGACGTCGAACAGGACCTTGGCGAACGGGTCGCCGGTCGCGTCCGAGATCCGCTTGCAGACCGCCTTGACCCGGTCCTGCAGTGACGGCTTGGCGTCGGCCGGGGGCTCGACCTCCGGCTCCTCCTTGTGGACCCCGAGGTCCTCGGGGCTGTTCGGCTTCGGCTCGTCCCGGAACGGGTCGGCCTTCGGCTCCGGCTGGGCCTTCGGCTCCGGCTTGGACTCGGGGGCCGCCTTCGCCTTCCCGAAGAGGTCGTCGCCTCCGTCCCCCGCCTCCTCCAGATCCTGGGTGAAGTAGGCGCTGAACCCGAGGCGCAGGACCGCGTCCATCAGCGCCCGCTTCTCGGCGTACTTCGTCGCGTTGTTCTCGAGGTCGAGGGGGTCCTCGTTGACGACCCGCTCCTTCGACTTCCAGTCGCGGCGGTAACGCCACTTCTTCTCCATCGTGTTCGCGGCCCCGTAGCCGACCGACACGATCCGCTCCTGGTTGTTGCGGAGCTCGCACCGCATCGTCACGCCGTAGTGGGGGGCCGTGACGCCGTCCCCGTACTTCGCGTCCGGCGTGAAGTCGGCGACCAGGCCCCAGATGAGCAGTGCCTCCTCCGCGCCCGGCTTCAGGAGGGTGGGTTTCTTCCCGTCGTCCCCGGTGGCCGACCCGTAGTGGACGCCCTTCACGAACGCCTTCTCCACGATGGCCGCGATCCGCCGCTGCCTCGCCTTCGATCCCTCGAGCGCCGCCTCGAACTCCTTGTCCGTCATCGACTCCAGCATCTATGCCTCCTCCGATTCGTAGTGCCGCAGCAACCCGATCACGTCTCCGAGCGCCTCCCGAGCCATCAGGAATCCGGCGCCGCTCGGCGCGCTAGCCAGCAGTTCCTCGACCGCGCCGATGGCCCGCACCATCCACGCCTCCGGGAACTCTCCCTGCTTGAGGTCGGGCCATATCGCGCTCACGTCCTTCGCGGTGATCGTGCCCTTCACGAACAGGACGTCGTTCACCAACTTTTCCTGCATCTCCCGGCTGCACTTCGCCAGCATCCGGACGACCGAGTACCTGATCGCCCCGTTGTGCATGGCCTTCAGGACGGTCGGGTGGGCGGTCGTGATGGCGAGCAACGACTTCACCGTCGGGACGGTCAGGGCCGTGCGCTGGCCGATCGTCTCGATGTCCAGGCCGGACATCGCCAGCTTGTAGACGGACTCGTAGGACGTCACCCAGTTGGTCGCCCGGAGCGCGTTCAGGCTGACGGCCAACTCCGGGACGACCTCGCCGATCTCCTCCCCGTCGAAGACCCGGGCCGGGATGGTCTGCAGCCCAGCTGCGCGGGCCGCCGCCAGCCTCCGGCGCCCGTCCACCACGACGTAGCCGTCGTCGCCGTGGTCGGCCACGATGATCGAGGAGATGACGCCCTTCAGCTTCACGTCCTCGATCAGCCAGGTCGGGGCCTTCGTCAGGTCCGATGGGAGCTCGTCCACGGGAATGAAGGACTCCCTGGCCCGAGCGTGACGCATCGTAGACGCCTCAGCGCGCATCGATCCTCACAATCCGGCGCCCGATCCACTCTATGACCGGGACGCTGACGGCATTTCCCATCTGCCGATACCTGGAAGAGTCGGACGAACCCTTCACGTTGTCCCAGCCGTCAGGGAAACCCTGCAGCCTGTTACATTCGGTGGGGGTGAGGCGGCGGATGCCGACGGACGACCCGAGTAGTTGACGCCCTCCGGGATTGTTGAGGTTCGTCTTCATCGTCGCCGCGAGATCTCCATCGTTGCACGACACATTGGTCCCGCGCTCCGCGAACGCCACCGCCACCCGTCCCCCGCCGTTCGCGTTGCCGCCCTCGTTGTTCATCGAGCGGAGGGTGGGCGACACCTCGTCGGCCGCGTCCTGCGCTGAGTCCTTGCAGGAGAACGCCACCGCCGGAGTCGACACCACCCTCACGTCCTGATGCGACCCAGGTTCGGCCTGGAGGGCCATCGCGATCCTGACCTCCCTCACCTCCTCGCGCTGGTTCTGAACGAATGCCACCGCCGGCGGGTGCCCATCCTTCGGGAGGGTGTGGGACGGAGCGCCCGGCTCACATCTGCTGCGGTTGTCGGGGTGGGTGATCTGGGTGGTGTCGAACGGAATGCAGTTCCGCAGCTTGAAGTTGTTCGACCCTTCGTTGGTGTAGGACCGGAGCGGGGAGATGTGGGTGAGTGGGTCGGCGAGGGCGGGAATGAGATGCCCCTCCTTGGTGTCACTGTCCGCCCCCTTCGCGTCGCGCTCCTGCGGGCACCACGCCACGGCCGGAACGAGCGCCCCCGTCTCTACGTCGGTTGTCCGGAAGCCACCACTCTGAGCAGCGCCTCCAAGTGGCTTGGCAACTTCTTCCCTCGCCGCTCCGCGCGCCGGAGGATTCCCTGCGCGGCCTTCGGGCTCAAGAAGTACTTCTGCGGGACCGGCCCAGTCTCGAGCGTTTCCGACAATGAACACGCGCTTCCGTCGCTGGGCCAGTCCGAAGTACTGAGAGTCCAACACTCGGTAGGCGTACCCATACCCGAGGTCCGCCAGCGCCCCGAGGATGGCACCCATGTCCCGTCTTCCTCCCGACGACAGCAGTCCGGGGACGTTTTCGATGACGACCCACCTCGGGCGGAACTCCCCGATGATCCGGTGGAACTCCCACCAGAGGCCCGAACGCTCTCCACCCAGTCCCGCACGACGTCCGGCCTGGCTGATGTCCTGGCACGGTCACGGGAAGCCTCCGACCAGAACGTCAATTGCACAGCGGTCGCAGGCTTCACAGGGCATCACCTCCTTTCGGGCGGTTGTTGCGGTGCCATTCGTGATGATGCGGCTGGAAGAGCCAGCGGACATCGAGGGGGCGGGAATAGTCGTCGTGGTGGGCCTGGACATCGACCCGGCCGTCCCGCATCGTTCCGAGATGGCCGCACCGCTCGCAAGGCTGTGGTGCGATCCGGCCATATCGGATGGCGAGCTCGACGGCCCGCTGGGCTGATCGCACGGCCCTCGATCCGCCCCTGTGGAAGTGGTTCGCGCGGCCGTACCGCAGCCCGGGTCGGAAGCGGCAACCACGCCGCTTGAGGATGTCGTACATCGCTTGCCGGGTGATCCCGTATTCCCGCGCGACTTGCTGCAACGACAGCCCCCGCTCGTACAGGGCGTTGGCCCCGTCGTAGCGTGGAGAGAGGTGCATACCGCCTCCAGCCCAAACGTAGACACGTCGTTGAAGATCGGAACCCCCGGGAAACGCTCTCGCAGGACACGCTGGCAGGATGCGTCCGACTCGACCATCCACGCGCACTCCATTCCGACGCGCTGGAGGCCCAGATCGAATCCCCCCACCCCCGCGAAGAGCGACCCGTATCTCATCGCTCTTGAATGTACGTCCTCGACACCCGTGTTGTCAACTCGATGTAGACGCATTTGCTCAGAAGTCCTCGTCGTCATCGAACGGGTCGGTGACTGGGGCGTCGAAGATGAGCGACGAGCGGTGAGCCGGCTCCTCTGGCGCGATCTCGACCGGACGGGGGTCGCCTTTCATCTTGGCCCAGATCGCGTCGGCGTCGAACTCGGTCAGCCCTACCAGGACGGACCAGTTCGACAGCAGCCGCCTGACCTCCGGACAGCCGCTCAGGAACCTGGCGGCCCGGTTGGCCGTCACGTTGTCGGCGATCTCTACCGCGTCCTTCCGGTGTCGCTCACATGCCTGGTCGATGACCCGGCAGGCGTCCTCCTTCGACTCGATCCGAGAGAGCGCCACCGGGTCGACCTCGAGCAGTTCCGTCCTGGCCCGCTCCACCATGACGAGCGCGCCGCGCAGCCTCTCGATCGCGACGGTCCGTGGGTTCTGGGAGTCCTGCGCCATCCGGTCCGCCACGGCCGCCGTCCGGCACTCTGCGGAGCAGTAGCGCGCGTGCGGGAACTTCGTCGTGAACGTGTTGCCGCACTGCTCGCACTCCCGATCCCTCGGGATCTGCTTCACCCTACGGACGGACGCGATCGCCGCCCTCCCGCAGAACTTGCTGCAGTACTTCTGATCCTTCTTGACCGGGCGGAACTCCGACTTGCAGCGCGGACACTTCTTCATCGCGACCTCCGTGGTGTGTGGATGATCGTCACCGTGATGAAGCGCGATCCCCAGCGGAGCGCGTCCTGGTGGCGGTCGTAGTAGATGTCGATGTGGTGTCCCCTGATGGCCGACCCGGTGTCGTGAACCATCATCTCCCGGCCCTCCACGAGGAGGATCGTGCCGATCGGGAACACCTTCGGATCGGCCGCGAGGGTGAAGCCGGACACCGGGGTGGTGCCGGCCTTCGTCTTCCCCAGGCCCCTGGTGCATCGGCTGCAGGCGCAGTACGCCGTGGCGCGAACCACGGTCGTTCGGTTCAGACTCCGTACAGAACGAGTCTGTGATGCGTCTACGGGCTGAAGGGAGGGGCCACCCGCGAGGATGGCCCCGACCAGTACGATCAGTCTACTTGTGAGCCGCACCCTTCCGCTTTCCCCATGACCCGAGCGCCGAGATGCTCATCTCGGCCTCGCGGTCGAGCCTGGGGTCGATCGCCAGGACCGGACGAGACAGCGTCTCTCCGTCCACCCTGACGATCTGGCCCGGCTCGGTCTTGCGCCTGTTGATCAGGTGCCAGTGCATCATCCGGCAGTAGTTCGTGTCGTACTTCGCCCAGGCGCGCTTCTTCTCGAACGTCCGCTTGCAGTAGAGGCACTGAGTCATCCCGTAGGACATCTCGACCACCGGCCTCCCCGCAACCTCCTTCGACGGCCTCGGCTTTCCCATCACGTCCCCCCACAGGGACAACCCCCACCCCGGGGGCACCCCAGACCGACCATACTCCTGAGTCGGTCCCATTGTCAACGCCCCGTCAACGCAAGGAGGTCGGCCACCTCGGCGGCCGTCTCTTCTGCGGTCCTTGCACTGGCCCGGGACGTCTGCTCGATGAGGCTGTCCTTTCGGGTCAGGATCTGAGTCAGCCTCTGGTCTAGGGGGTGGTTCGCCACGAGATCGATGACGAGGACGCCGCGCACTTGCCCGATGCGATGCGCTCTGTCCTCCGCCTGGGTGTTGTTTGCTGGCACCTCGTCTCGGTCAATCCGGAGCACGTTGGCGCTCCGTGTCAGGGTCAGGCCGAAGCCCATCGCGTCGATCGTCCCGGCGATGCCCTTGAGCTCGCCGGCTTGGAATCGATCGCGAACGCGCTGGCGCTCGGCCACCGGGGTGTCTCCTGTGATGGCGGCCCACCCCGGGCGGGACGCAATCAGGTCGACGGGCGCGCGGTGAGCGCTGAAGACGATCAACGGCTCCCCCGCCTCCTCGTAGGACTCCACGATCTCGAGCGCGGCGCCGGTCTTCGCCGCAGCCAGGGCCGTCATGGCCCGGGACCACACGCTCAGTTCCAGCCGGGCGCGGCTGATCTGCAGCGCCGACTCCAGCCGGGCGACATCGATGCCCCGCTCCTCGAGCATCGCGACCAGCTCGTCACAGAACGACCGGGTTTTGCTGTCGATTTCGACCGGAACGAGTTGGTATCTCTTCGGCGGCAGCTGGGTCAGGACGTCGCCCTTCAGCCGCTTCAGCGACACCAGGCGCAGCCGCTCGGCAACCTGAGGGTCAGGAGTCCCCCACTCGTACCCGAAGCGCGTAGCGCGCCCCCTCATCATGCGGACGAACGTGTCCCAGTTGCCGAAGGCGTCCTGCTCGAGGTGGAAGACCCGGAGGATCGACCAGAGCTCGTCCGACCTGTTCATCAACTCCGTCCCGGTCAGCCCCCACGCCCGGCCGCCGGCCGCGAGGACCAGGGAGACGAGCGCCCGGACCCGCTTCGCGCGCGCCGACCGCCCCTTGCAGAAGTGCGCCTCGTCCACGATGAAGTAGAGGGGCGGGCCTGGCGGGATGGCCGGGATGGTCTTCGGGTCGACGCGCTGTCCGTTGCCGTGCTTCTTGAGCTCGCCCGGCAGGATGTCGTAGTTCGTGATGACGATCTCGCTGGCCTCGGGCCAACGGAAGGACCCGCGCCCCGACAGGACCGTGACCCTCGCCTCCGGCCGCCACTTCAGGAGGGCCTCGACTTTCCAGTTCTCCTTCAGCGTGGCCGGGCAGGTCACGACGCAACGGAAGCTGTCGCCCATCGCGAGCAGCGCCTGACAGGTCTTGCCCAGCCCCGGCTCGTCCGTGAGCAGGGCCTTCTGCCTGGCTGCCAGCCACGGGACTCCCGACTTCTGGTACTCCGCGAGTGCTAGGCCCTTCGACTCCAGATTCAGGGCGATCCGGTTCAGCCGGGCGACCGCCTCGCGCGCGGCCTCCCGCCCGGGGTCGGCCTCGACCTCGACGCGCTCCCGCACGTCCGGGTCCAGGTCGGCCTCGAGCCCTTCGGCCCGGAGGGCATCAAGAACGGCCGGCACCCGGGCGAGCGGGAAGACACTCGCCCGGCGTGCCGCATCGAACCTCGCGCCGCCGGCGTTGACGGCCCGACGGTAGCGGACGAAGAACTCAGACGTGAGGCCTTCGTGCCGCACCAGGGCAGACTCGCCGTCGCGCGAGATCGTTATCACCGGAGCTCCACGACCTGGCCCGGGTCGGTCCCGATCCGGGGCGCGTCGTTGTGGACCTCGACCACCTCGAGCGGCTTGCCGTGCCACGCCTCGCCCTCTTCGCACCAGACGTGGATCTGCACGACCGCCTCGAGGTCGGCCGTCGCCAGCCGCTCCTTTAACTCCCTCACCTTCACTGCGCCTCCTTCCGGGACCGCGCGAGCTCCCGCTGCCACTCCCCCTTCTGGCAGGACTGAGAGCAGAACCGCCCCCAGACCCGCTTCGGGGTGAACCGCCTGCCGCACGCCTCACACTTGCGCCGGGGCGTCCGCTTCCGCACGGCCTTCTTATACCCTGGCACGGACTGCAGCCGGAGGTAGACGGCCTGGCGGGAGACGCCGAGGTTCCGGCCGATCTCAGCATGGGACATTCCGCTTTCGATCATCTTCAGGATCTCGACCCGCTCGGCCGCCTTCGACTGCGCCCACTCCGTCCTGTTCATGTCAGGCCTCGACCGGGTCCGCGTCGGCGCCGGCGTGCTGATGGTAGGCGTCCACGATCCACGCCTTGACCCGCTTCGCCTCGACCGTGCCGGGCTCGACCGGCCGCAGGAAGTCGAAGAACCGTCGGTCCTGGCCGGACCCGAAGGCCCTGGACGGGAAGGTGACGTAGACCTCGCCCTCCGGCGAGCGCCAGAGGCTGAACCCGACCAGCTTCATGCCCTCGAGCGGTCCCTCCTCGAACACGATCTCCGCCTCCGTCACTAGCCGCTCCGGTGCGTTGTCCCGCTGAACGAACTCGATTCTCATCGTCCCCTCCTCGATTCAGAAAACAGGTCGAACTACATCCAGAGCGCGACGTGCGGGACGAAGTCCAAAGCGATCGGGTAGCCGTCCTCGTCCGGCAGGTAGGACGGCGCGCAGACGCACTCCGGGTCGCCGCACGGCCGGTCGCCCGTCGTCGGGTTGCCGGCCAGGCAGACGGACTGCTCCGTGCAATCGAAGGCGTGATAGCCCCGCGCCCCGCACGATCCGCACGGCTCGCCGTGATAGGTGCCGCACTCCGGGCAGCAGTCCCGCTCGTCCAGTTTGACCCGGCAGAGTTCGCAGTTCATCGCATCCCCCTTCGATTCCAGATTCCTACTGAACCGATTCCGACGCCGCGACCAGGCGCCGGGCCGCGCTCACCGACACGTCCATGTGGAGGGCGATCTCCGACCAGGAGGACCCGCCGGCCCGGAGCTCGCGGGCCAGCCCGACAGCGGCGCCAGCGACCTCGTCCGGCACGATCATCCCGCCCTCGATCCTCGTCCCGACCGGCGCGAACCGCGACACCCTCTCGCCGCGCGCCTTCTTGACCCGCAGGGCCGCCCTCGTGCGCGCCCTGATCAGGCTGCGCTCGTACTCGGCGAAGAGGTCGAGGATGCCCCGGACCAGGCGCCCCTCCGGCGTGTCGTCCGACGTGACACCGTCCGACGTGACCAGCCGCGCGCCCTCACCCTGCACCATGCGCTCGATGCTCACGGCCAGGACGGCATCCCTCGCGATCCGGTCCCGCTTGGCCGCCACCAGGAGGCCGGCGCCCAGAGGAGCCAGCAGGTTGATCGCCGCGATCAACTCCTCGCGGTCCTCGAGCGCGGCGCCGCCGCTCACCCGCTCCTCGCGCCACTCCAGGATGGTGACGCCCTGCGCCGCCGCCCAACTGGAGATGGCCGCGCGCTGCGCGTCCGGCCCCAGGTTCTGCTCATCAGTGCTGACCCGGAGATACGCCACGGCCAGCTTCGGATTCCCCTGCGGCGTCTGCTTCTTCTTCATGGCTCCCACTCCCGATCCGAAGGCTACTCCGTTTCGGATTCGTTGTCAAGCGTCTCTCTGACCACCCCTGGTCGATCCAGAAACCGTGCCGAATCGCTTCGGCAGTCGGACGGTCGCGCCGCAGCAACCGCACCAGAACGGCTGTTTCAGCACGTCCAGGAGAAACGACCCGGACCCGGCATCGACCAGGGCCGACCCGCACGCCGGACAGTCGGCCTGCACCATCCTGACTTCGACGTTACGCGCGACCATCACTCGAGCCATCTCGCCGCCTCCGATCCCCGTTCGATTCCGAAACCGTCCAGAATCGAGCGGGAACCGCAGCCGATGCGAGGCTACTTCACCGGCACCGCCCCGACGGTTTCGATGTCGGAGATCTCGAAGTCGTTTGCGTCGTCGGCCAGCCGCACCGCCTCCTCGGCCGTCCTTGCCTCCACGTCGGCGATCTCCCTGATCTTGCGCGTGACCCGCCAGGTCCGCTTCTCCGGGATTCGTCCGCTCATCTGGCCGGGGAAGCAATCCGCCAGCGCGCGAGCGGCCCGAAGCGCGGCCTCGAGTTTCCTCGAGCTCGCCGGCATCGACACCGCGACCGACGGATAGTCCGGGAGGTCGGTGACGGGCCGCAGGTAGACGACACCGTTGCCCTCCTCGACCGCCCCGTACAGGCGCCCGCTCCCCGTCTCCATGATGACGGAGCCGTCGGACTCCGGATTCCCGCCGCACTCCGCGACCAGGTGCGCCTTGATCTCCGGCCAGCCCATCATCTTGTTCTTGCTCATTGCACCCTCCCTCGATTCCCGAATCCATGTCGATCCGCTTCGCACCCTTCGATTCCCGCTCGCGCGCCAGCGAACGGGAACCGCAGGAAACGAGGCTAGTCGACCTCTTCGACCTCCCACTGGTAGTCCTCGCGCGCCTCGCGCCGCGCCGACGGCGTCGGCTCGATCGCGACCATCTCCCGCTTCCACTCGCGCGCGAACGCTTCGGCCTCGCGCCGGGTCGCGAACGTCTGCGGGAACGTATCGCACGCGTGCCCGTTGTCCCATGACACCCGCCAGGTCTTCGCTTTGCTCATCATCCACTCCCCTTCGATTCTGACTCTAGGACGATTCACTTCGCACCCTCTGACTTCACTGGCCGATCCGCCTCGCCTCCTCCTTGGCCTCCTCGACCTCAGAGTCGAAGGCGTAGCAGGACGCGATCGGGTCGCCGTCCTCCACGCCCTCCGCGTACACGTCGCACACAACGCCCTCGTCCGTCTTCGCGAGGCGGACTGAGAATCCCCCGACCGTGAACCAGGCCGCGCCGTCCCGCAAGATGTAGTCGCCGTCGCCGATCGTCTTTCTGTCGCTCATCCCATCCCCCTTCGGTTTCGATTCCATGCCGTTTCGGTTTCGGTTTCAGGCTGAACTAGTTCCAGACGGCGACCGTGTCGCCGGCCCGCCGGACGATCGTGGACTCCGTGAGGTCCTGACCCATCCGGGGGAGCGCCGACTGCCAGAGGTTCACGATCCAGGCGTGATAGCAGTACGTCAGGCGGGCGTAGGCGAGAGACGCCGACGCATCAGCCCACGCGCGCGACCCGGTCGTCCCGGACCAGGTCCGGCCCTGCAGGTCGATGAAGTGGACCGCGAACAGGTCCCTGCGGCGCGTGAGCCAGTCGAAGAGGACGGAGAGGTCCGCGAACCGCGTGACAAACGACCCGCCGTCCTCCATGCGCGCGACCAGGAGCGCCGCGTGACCCGCTCCGTGCGGCTGCCGCAGGACGACTAGGTCCTCGACCTCGCCGGCGTGCCGCAGGAGCCATCCGAGGTTTCGGACCGTCTTCGCTCCCGGCTCGCCGTTCTTGATTCTCACCACCAGGGCCATACCGTCCTCCGTTGTCACTTGGAAGGTACTACACTGAGGATACATTGTCAAGGTATTTCTCTGACCGGGGCGACCAGGCGCGGCCGGGGAGGGCCAGGTTCCGGCGACCAGGCGCGCGACGGCCGACCAGGCGCGCAGACCAGGCGCGGCCGGTCCGCCGACGCAAGCTGATGCCCAGCTGGGCCGGAATCCTCGAGTCCGGCGCGCCAGGTGATTCGGTTCGCTTCGCTCCATGATTCTGCTACTCCGGCCGACCGGGTCCGCGACGGCCCGGACCTCGAGCCGGGGGCGCCGCCGGCGACCGGACCGATCCGATCGGGCATCCCGGCCGGTCCGGCCGGTCCGGGGCGCGCTGCGGGGCGCGGGGGCGCGCTGCGGGGCGCGGGGCGCCGCCTCCGGGGCGCGGGGGCGCGCTGCGGGGCGCGGGGCGCCGCCTCCGGGGCGCGGGGGCGCCGCCTGCGGGGCGCGGGGCGCGCCTGCGGGGCGCGGGGCGCGCCTGCGGGGCGCGGGGCGCGCGCGTAGCGTAGA